>NZ_OY781378.1:650000-1250000 GCF_963676665.1 uncultured Tolumonas sp. | reverse complement strand
ATATCAACCCGCCGCCATTCCATTGGACGAATTCTTCGATGAATGGGTTAATGACCTACATGCTGATGGTGTATTGATCGGTGTGGAGTGGGATGAAACCCTGAGTGGTGTGGAAATGGATATTCTGGATTTCGCGCGCGTACTGTCTCATTTCGAGTAAACGCTCAAGATTTAAGGGGAAGAACACGCTTCCCCTTAAACCATAGACTTAACGCTTAGCCATTAACGGATGCTTGTTCTTCTGCTGTTATCACTTCTTTTTCCGGTAACTGACTAATTAACACACCAACGAATACTACTGCACAAGCCAGACATTGCCAGAAATTCAGCCGTTCATTCAATAACCAGAATGCCAATAACAGGGTAAAAACGGGGATCAAATTAATATATGCGGTGCCTAGTGACACCGGCACTCGGCTGATAGCCCAGTTGTACAACCAATAGGCGCCGATGGTAACAATCGTTGCCAAATAGATGAAATTACCCCACTGAAATAGCGGAATATTAGCTGGCATATCATGTTGCAAAGCTAACGGGCCAAAGAAAATAGCACCGACAAAGGCCTGAAATGAAGTCAGCACCAGTGCTGAATAGCGCGTTGATAATTTCCGGATCGATATTGAGTAAACCGCACCGCATAACATCGCCAGAAACTCCAGCATATTTCCCAATAGCGGGTTGCTGGCTTGTTCGCCATTTTGAGCTGCCATACTTAACCCTGAACAGCCAAGAATCGCGATAATAAAACCGACAATTTGCGGTTTTCCAATACGCTCTTTTAAGATCAGGAATGCAGCCACAGACGCCAGTAACGGCAATGTCGCGGTGATCACGCCCGCTTGTCCAGCTGTAGTGTATTGCAACGCCGATGTTTCAAATAAGAAATATAAACAGGGTTCCGCAATCCCCATTACCAGCAGCCAGCGCCAGTCGCCGGCTTCATAACGAAACCGTAAAAGCTTCTTACCAAAAAGCAAAAAACAGCCGCTGGCAATCAACATACGGATGAATACAATCTGTGTCGGATGAAAGTAATCCAGCAGATATTTCAATGAGATGAATGCACTGGACCAAAGCAGCATGGCAAGAGTAAGTGCCAGCATCGATAAGCCACCCAAAATTACCTCCTGAAAATGGGGCCAAAGAGAGCAAAGTCTAGCCATTCAGCGTACCAATAGCCAGAAACCCTTAGGATTAAGGGTTGTTAAGCATCTGGCATACTAAGATAATGTGCCCGCTTGCAAGCTGAGGTATGAATTATGTCCGAATACCTGTTACTTCTGGTCAGTACTGTACTGGTCAATAACTTCGTATTAGTTAAGTTTCTCGGCCTTTGTCCTTTTATGGGCGTGTCGAAAAAAATTGAACCCGCCATTGGCATGGGTGTCGCTACTGCATTTGTATTAACGCTGACATCGGCTTTCTGTTATCTGGTTGACCATTACATATTGACGCCGTTGAATGCTACATCACTCAGCACATTGGCATTCATATTAGTCATCGCCGTTGTCGTGCAATTTACTGAGATGGTCATTAAGAAAAGTGCGCCTGACCTTTATCGCGTGCTGGGTATCTATCTGCCGTTGATCACCACTAACTGTATCGTGCTGGGTTTGGCTCTGCTGAACATCAATCTGCAGCACAACTTTATGCAAAGTGTGGTGTATGGCTTTGGTGGTGGCATGGGGTTCATGTTGGTATTAGTGCTATTTGCCTCTCTGCGCGAACGCATCGCGGCGGGCGATGTACCCGTACCGTTTCAAGGTATAGCCATTGGCATGGTGACCGCAGGGTTGATGTCTCTGGCTTTTCTCGGTTTCACTGGCTTAATAAAGCTCTAATATCATGAATCAGATCTTATTCATCATCATCATTTTCACCTTGCTTGCGCTGATTTTCGGGTTACTGCTCGGTTATGCTGCGATTCGATTTAAAGTCGAATCAGACCCGATTGTCGAAAAACTCGATGCGATTTTGCCGCAAACACAGTGCGGGCAATGCGGTTACCCCGGTTGCCGCCCATACGCTGAAGCCATTGCTAATGGCGATACTATCGATAAGTGTGTGCCAGGTGGTTCACAGACAATCCAAAAAATTGCCGATCTGATGGGGGTTGAACCGCCGTCGGATGATGATGAATTGCTATTAACTCCACCCAAACGCGTGGCATTTATCCATGAAAATCTGTGCATTGGCTGTACTAAATGCATTCAGGCCTGCCCTGTAGATGCCATCATTGGTGCGCCAAAACAGATGCATACCATCTTGCGCAGCGAATGTACCGGTTGTGATCTGTGTGTTGACCCCTGCCCAACTGACTGTATTGAAATGATCGAATTACCTGCCACGCCGGATCGCTGGAAGTGGGATGTTGAAACAATTCCAGTGAGAATGGTGCAATGAGTATTCTGAATATCATCAGTAAAATCCGTAAAGGAAAGATCTGGGACTTCCATGGCGGTTTACATCCCGATGAACATAAGCGCGAATCCAGCGAAGCACCGTTAGTTAACGCCGGTATCCCCCCGTTTCTGGTTATTCCAATCAAACAACACAGTGGTCGCATCGGACGTTTGTTGGTAAAAGTCGGCGATCATGTTTTAACGGGTCAGCAGTTAACCGCCAGCGATCACCCGATGGAAGTGCCGGTACATGCCAGTAGCTCGGGTGTCATCACCTCGATTGAATTGCATACGGTGGCGCATCCATCCGGTTTAAGTGAACCTTGTATTCACATCAAGCCCGATGGTTTAGATCAATGGCGTGAGCGTGAACCCTGGCCAGATTTTCGCCGTTATGATGCGATTCAACTGTTCGATCGTATTCGTCAGGCTGGTATTGCTGGTTTAGGCGGTGCAGGCTTCCCGACTTATGCCAAATTAAGTGTAGCCCGTGAAAAAGCTGAGATCGTCATCATCAACGGTGCGGAATGCGAACCTTACATTACCGCCGATGATCGTCTGATGCGTGAGCATGCTCGGGAGATCCTTGAAGGCGTTGAGATCATCAAACATATCTTGCGCCCGACTATTACTATCGTCGCGATTGAAGATAACAAACCGGAAGCTATCGCCGCTTTTTCATTACACCCGTTGCCTGACGATGTGATTGTACGAGTTATCCCGACCAAATATCCGTCTGGCAGTGCACGTCAGCTGATCGAGATCCTGACTGGCAAACAGGTTCCAGCCGGTGGACGCTCATTGTCGATGGGTGTTGTCATGGTGAACGTCGGTACGACTTACGCCATCCGGCAGGCCATTATCGAAGATGAACCGTTGATCCGCCGTGTCGTGACACTCACAGGTTCACAATTTAAGAAAGCAGGCAATGCCTGGGTACGGTTAGGTTCCTCTGTTCGCTGGTTACTGACACAATTCTCATTGGTTCCGGAACCACGCCAGCGTGTCATCATGGGCGGTTCCATGATGGGCTTTACCCTACCCCATGCCGATGTACCGGTAGTAAAAATTACCAACTGTCTTTTAGCGCCCAGTGTGTCTGAGTTACCGCCGCGCGATGACGAAGTAAATTGCATTCGCTGCGCGAAATGTGCCGATGTGTGTCCAGTCAAATTACTGCCACAGCAGCTCTATTGGTATAGCCGGGCTGGTGATCACGAGAACGCTGAGAAATATAATCTGTCAGATTGTATTGAATGCGGTGCCTGTGCGTGGGTCTGCCCGAGCAACATTCCACTGGTGCATTACTATCGTCAGGAAAAAGCAGAAATCGAACATCTGCGCGAAGAAGCAGCACAAGCCGAACGCGCAAAATTGCGTTTTGAAGCGAAAAAACAGCGTTTGGAAGAAGAGCGATTGGCTCGCGAAGTCCGAGCGCCTGCACCTGCTCGCCCTACGGTTGCGGGCGGCAGTGATCCAGTAGCCGCAGCTATTTTACGGATTAAAGCGCAGCAAAATAAAGCTGCAGCTAGCAACATAGACATTCAGGCTGAACGCGAAGCTCGCAAAGAACAAGCTCGTCAGCATCAGGCAGAAAAAGCACAGCAAGCTGCCAGCGGAAGAAATACTGACCCAGCAGTTGCAAGCAGCGACGATGCCCGTAAAGCTGCTGTCGCGGCGGCACTGGCAAGAGCTAAAGCACGCAAAGCGGAATTAGTCGGCAATACATCAGATAGTTCAATGATAAACGCAGAACAAGAGCCTGCGGCATCAACTGATCCTGATGCTGTCAGAAAAGCAGCTGTCGCTGCTGCAGTAGCCAGAGCGAAGGCTAAAAAAGCCCAGACTGAACAACCTGCGGTTCCTGTCATAGACGAGGAACAAGCCACCGAAGCGGTTGACCCTGATGTAGCCAGAAAAGCGGCTGTTGCTGCTGCAATTGCCAGAGCGAAAGCCAAAAAAGCGCAGACTGAGCAGTCTGTCGCTCCTGTCGTAGACATGGAACAAGCCACCGAAGCAGTCGATCCCGATGCCACCAGAAAGGCCGCTGTAGCCGCAGCGATTGCACGGGCGAAGGCCAAGAAAGCACAGGCTGAGGCTGACTCCGCCAGTAACACTGAAAAACAGGGATAATCATCATGTCGTTTGCCATTGCTATCTCACCCCATGGCCATAGCCAGAAAAGTACCAGTAGCGTGATGCGGCTGACATTGCTGGCGTTAGTGCCGGCGATTGGTGCCCAATGGTATTTGTTTGGCTGGGGAGTCTTACTTCAACTTGCAATAACCTGTGTTACCGCGCTCACTGCTGAAGCCGCTGTTTTACGCCTACGCGGTTATGCCCTTTTACCTTCCTTGCGCGATAGCAGCGCCCTGCTGACAGCGGCATTAATTGCGGTTGCGATCCCACCATTGCTTCCTTGGTGGATGACCGTGCTGGCAACGGCATTTGCGATCGTCATTGCCAAGCAACTGTATGGTGGTTTGGGCCAAAATCCATTTAACCCAGCAATGGTGGGTTACGTGATGTTATTGGTTTCCTTCCCCGTGCCGATGACGACTTGGTTAGCGCCACAAGCCGTATCCGCACAACAATTAACGGTGGCTGATACTGCGGCGGTTATTTTTAAAGGCAAAACCAACGAAGGTTTGAACAGCTATCAATTAAAAACGCTGGTTGATGGCACAACCATGGCTACGCCGTTGGATCACATGAAAACAGAAACCCAGCGTGGTCATTCTGTTGAGTCAGCGATCGCACTGCCACACTTTTCTGCTATCAGCCATGATGGCTGGCACTGGATCAACTTAAGTTTTCTGGCCGGTGGCGTAATGCTGTTTGCTTTCCGCTTGATCCCATGGCAAACCCCATTCGCAATGCTGGGCACTCTGGCCGCCTGTAGTGCTATCGCTCATTATTTGTCTCCGGCGCACTTTGTGGTGCCTGAAATCGAGTTACTTAGTGGTGCCACCATGTTGGGTGCATTCTTTATTGTGACCGACCCAGTAACGAGCAGCACCACGTCTCGTGGGCGCTTGATCTTCGGCGCACTTGTCGGCGGGCTCGTTTTCCTGATCCGGCATTTTGGTGGTTATCCTGATGGTGTGGCGTTTTCCGTGTTGTTATGCAACATACTGGTGCCACTAATCGATAAATACAGCCAATCCCGCGTATATGGACACTAACCCATGCTGAAATCTATGCAGAAAAATGGTCTTCGCCTCAGTATGTTTGCTTTAGCATGTACCGGATTGATCGTGGCTACCGATTACAGCACGCATGATGCTATCGTGGCTCAACAGCAATCGATGCAACAGCAGATATTGGGGAAAATGTTACCTGCTGATAGTTATGACAATGCATTAGCAACAGATTGCCACATGCTGACTAACGCGTATTTAGGTAATACAAAGTCATATCCCGTTTATGTTGCTCGTAAAGGCAACACCGTAAGTGGCTATATCGTCGAATCTGTCGCCCCAGATGGTTACAGCGGTTCGATTCGTTTGCTGACTGGCGTCAGTGTCAGTGGTGAAGTGCAACGCGTGGAAGTCTTAGAACATCATGAAACACCCGGTTTAGGCGATAAAGTCGATCGCAACAAAGGCAATTGGCTGGACAGTTTTACACATAAACATCTGCAAAATGAAACTGACAGCAGCTGGGCAGTTAAAAAAGATGGCGGCCAATTTGACAGTTTTACTGGCGCAACCATTACGCCAAGAGCCGTTGTTAAACAATTAAAAAACGTTCTGTTACTGGTACAACATCCTGAATTGATTGAACAGGCACCAGCCTGTAAGGTGGAATAATGGAACAGTCACCGAAAGGTTGTCACGATCTGTCGCCAAAAAATGTTGAGAATGGAGACAGCTTCTTTTCCATTGCAAAACAGGGTCTCTGGAAAAACAACCCGATCCTGATCCAAGTACTGGGGTTATGCCCTACATTGGCAGTTACCACATCGGCAGCCAATGCGTTAGGTATGGGAATATCAACGATGTTGGTGCTGATGCTGTCTAATTTGGGTATTTCTATTTTTCGCCGCTGGATCCCAAATGAAATTCGCATCCCGGTTTATGTCCTACTAATCGCCGCCATTGTCACATGCTTGCAATTGGTCATGAATGCCTACGCGCATGCGTTGTATGAGTCGTTGGGTATTTTTATCGCATTAATTGTGACAAATTGTATTGTTGCTGGACGGGCCGAAGCGTTTGCGAGCAAAAATAGCCCGCTAAAATCGGCATTTGATGGTTTTATGATGGGAATGGGGTTTGCGCTTGTTCTCTTTGTGCTGGGTAGCATCAGAGAGATCCTTGGCCAAGGTACGTTATTTGCCGGGGCAGACATTCTGTTCGGCTCGTGGGCATCTGTCTTAAAAATTAATATTTATAATAGCGATAGCCCGTTCCTGTTGGCTATTTTACCGCCAGGTGCATTTTTAGTTTTAGGTTTGATCATTGCATTGAAAAATGTAATTAATGCCCGTTTTGCCCGTAAAAAAGTCGTGGCCAAAGTTCAGATCGAACGTGTTCGTGTAACTACATTCTGATGATATGAATAAAGATAAACGCCGACAGATACTGGAACGCTTGCGGGATGCTAACCCGCACCCAACGACGGAGCTGGAATATTCCTCGCCCTTTGAACTGCTTATTTCCGTGATTTTGTCGGCTCAGGCAACCGATGTCAGTGTCAATAAAGCCATGGCTAAGTTGTATCCGGTGGCAAATACGCCCCAAGCCATTTTGAACTTGGGTGTTGATGGCTTGAAAGACTATATAAAAACCATCGGCCTATATAATGCCAAGGCAGAGAACATCATTAAGACCTGCGGTATGCTGCTGGAAAAACATAACGGCGAAGTACCTGAAGACAGAGCTGCATTAGAAGCGCTGCCCGGTGTGGGTCGAAAAACGGCGAATGTCGTGCTGAATACGGCTTTTGGCTGGCCAACGATTGCCGTTGATACACATATTTTTCGTGTGGCCAACCGTACCGGTTTTGCGCCAGGTAAAGATGTGAATGAGGTGGAAGAAAAACTCCTCAAACATGTCCCGGCTGAGTTTAAGCTGGATGTTCATCACTGGCTGATCTTACATGGTCGTTACACTTGCATCGCACGCAAGCCACGTTGCGGCTCTTGTCTGATCGAAGATTTATGCGAATATACTTCTAAAACTGAAGATTGATAGGGATAAGTTATGCGCCTTTTACACACCATGTTACGCGTAGGTAATTTACAACGTTCCATCGAATTTTATACCAATGTATTGGGTATGAAATTGCTGCGTCAAAGTGATAACACAGAATACAAATATTCTTTGGCTTTCGTCGGTTACGGTGAAGAAAGTGAACAAGCTGTGATTGAGCTGACTTATAACTGGGGTGTAGAAAGTTATGAGTTAGGCACCGCGTTTGGTCACCTGGCTTTGGAAGCGGAAGATATTTACGCCACCTGTGAAGCTCTACGTGCAGCAGGTGCAAAAATTACACGCGAACCAGGCCCAGTGAAAGGTGGCACAACGGTGATTGCCTTTGTTGAAGATCCGGATGGTTACAAAATTGAACTGATCAGTAAAAAAGATGCCGGTAAGGGTTTAGGTAACTGAATCATATAAAAACGGCCTCATCGTGAGGCCGTTTTTTCCATAAATTCTGGTGGTGTCCAACGTTGCATGGAGATCACCACGCGTCGGTTAACTTCTCGACCACGTTCTGTTTCATTTGTGGCAACATGTTGTTTTTCACCATGCCCTTCTATCTTTACACGTTTTTCATCAACCCCAAGCCCAGTAAAAAATTTCTTCACGCTGTTGGCTCGTTTTTCCGATAACTGTTGATTTGGCCATTTAGCTCCCATACTGTCGGTATAGGCATCCACTAACGCCAGATCAATTTGCGGATCAGCCTTCAGGTAATCACTGATCATAGCCAAGCGACGTTTCGAATATGGTGTTAATTCATCACTGTTTTTTTCGTAATTGAGAATAGTGAATGCAATATCCTCAAAGGTGTAAGGCAGTAATGATTGCATGCAACCCAGAAAATTCTGATACGTGCTGCGAAATCCAACAGCAGAAACAGATACAGTGATTGGCTGGTTTTGGTGATACCAATCTCTGAACAAAAATGAAGGTGTATATCCGCCCTCCAGTTCGTCCAGCATGGTCCATGCCGCTTGACCATTCACTAAACCGTCAAATTGTTTATAAAACTTTACTCGGGAAATACCACTTTCCGCCACGCCAGGGCGCCATGATGGAGGCATTGAACGTACAGTCACTGTTTGAATACGAGCTTGAGGCCGCAACGGTTTTAACTCAAAGTCCATATTGGTATTTTTACCGGCATGGCTAACAAAAGCCCCTTTTCCCCAACCGGGAATGATGTGTTCCAACCGACATTCCAGAGGTGTGGCTGCGGTCATTTTCCAGACAGACTGATCGAGTGATGCGCCATATTCCAGCACACCCGCCTGACTGATTGGGATAAACAAAGATCCCAAAATTCCAATCCAGTATTTCACTGTACCACCTCCTCTGCCTTATCCCTCTATCGGCCATATTCCTCCAATCTTTAGAACTATTATTAGCTCAGCTATTTCTGCTGAATCCCATATAAATGAAAGCCTGTTTTTGCGATAATACTCCGATTTTTTGGATTTAATTATTGCATCTCTCAATGAAAGGAGGCGTCTGTGCGCACACAGATTATTCAGGTTGATGAACGTCCGCCGCTACTACAAGCGATCCCGTTAAGTCTGCAGCATTTATTCGCCATGTTTGGTGCATCTGTGCTGGTTCCGATGTTGTTCAAAATCGATCCGGGCACTGTGCTGTTATTTAACGGTATTGGTACTCTGATTTATCTGGCGTTATGTCAGGGTAAAGTTCCTGCTTATTTAGGTTCCAGTTTCGCGTTTTTATCACCTGTTTTTGCCGTGATGAGCAGCGCCAGCTATAACGCAGCGTTAGGTGGATTCATCGCTTCCGGCCTGATTTTCATTACTGTCGCCTTGATCATTAAAGCATTTGGTCACCGCTGGATTGAGGTGGTATTCCCACCAGCTGCCATGGGCGCGATTGTTGCAATCATTGGTCTGGAACTCGCTCCTGTCGCCGCCGATATGGCTGGTTTAACAGCCAAAACTTTAGATGCGAATACTGTTACCGTCTCTATGTTTACTTTTGGCGTGGTGGTTTTTGGTTCTGTTTTATTCCGTGGTTTTCTGGGCGTTATTCCAATTCTGATCGCGATCGTGGCGGGTTATTTGCTGGCACTGTCGATGGGAATGGTTAAATTTGATGCGGTTAATACGGCAGCTGTATTTTCTATGCCGACATTTTACGCACCAGAATTAAACTGGGGCGCCATCATTACCGTTATTCCAGCCGCTTTTGTGGTTATTGCTGAGCATATTGGCCACTTTATTGTGACTGAAAAAATTATCGGTAAAAACCTGAGAAAAGACCCCGGCATGCACCGCTCTCTGATGGGTGATGGTGTATCAACTACCCTGTCTGGTTTCTTTGGTTCTGTACCAACCACCACTTACGGTGAGAACATCGGCGTCATGGCGATCACCCGCGTCTACAGTGTTTGGGTTATCGGCGGCGCGGCTATTATCTCGATTGCGATGGCATTCATGGGCAAATTTACTGCAGTTATCGGCAGTATTCCTGTACCAGTCATGGGCGGTGTGTCTTTACTGTTGTTCGGGGTAATTGCTGCATCCGGTGTCCGTATGCTGGTGGAATCTAAAGTCGACTACAGCAAACCGAAAAACCTGATCCTGACCTCTATCGTGTTGACCGTTGGTTTATCTGGCGCGCACGTTGAAGTAGGTACTGTCTCTCTGAAAGGGATGGCATTAGCCACATTGCTGGCCATCGTAGTGAGCCTGCTGTTTGGTTTGTTTGAAAAATTGGGTCTGATGAGCACCCAAGACATCATCGAACCGTAAAAATTATAATTAATTCTGAGTTGGTATCTGTTTATGTGCTTGAAAGAACGCTTTCGTGGTTATTACCCGGTTGTGATCGATGTAGAAACTGCCGGGTTTAACCCGAAAACGGATGCATTGTTGGAAATTGCCGCGACAACATTACAGATGGATCAAGATGGCTGGTTGACTCTCGACCAGACCGTTCATTTCCATGTTGAGCCTTTTGAAGGGGCTAACATTGAAAAAGCCGCCATTGATTTTAATGGCATTGATCCATTTAACCCGTTACGCGGTGCAGTCAGTGAATATGATGCGTTGCATGAGATATTTAAAGCTATCCGTAAAGGAATGAAAGCGGCGGGCTGCAATCGCGCTATTGTGGTTGCACATAATGCGGCGTTTGATCATAACTTTCTGATGGCAGCGTCTGAGCGCGCATCTCTGAAACGCAATCCATTTCATCCGTTTGCTACTTTCGACACGGCAACTCTGGCGGGTCTGGCATTAGGTCAGACCGTGCTGGCTAAAGCATGTCAGACAGCTGCAATTCCGTTTGATAATAGTGAAGCACATTCTGCTTTATACGATACAGAACGAACAGCGGAGCTGTTTTGCCATATCGTTAATAAATGGAAATCGCTGGGTGGCTGGCCATTGGCCGATACCGAGTAACAATGTAGCTCTGGATATCGAGCGGGCTCAGGCCCGCTCTGTTTTTGCGGTTCTTAATCGTTCAATAAATTTGGTCGTGTCATGTTCGGTACGGATCGACATGAATAATTCAGCCGCCTGCGAATATTGATGTTTCAAATACACCAGCCATTGCTTCAAACGGCTGGGTACATAATCCGATCTTGGCAGCTGCAAGGCTGCATCCGCATATTGGATCAACAAATCAAGTACGTCTGTCCATACCATGGCTTGCTGATTTTTCGCGATAACCGCGCCTAAATTAGGTAGCTGTAAGGCCCCTCGCCCAACCATCACGTCCTGACATCCGGTGATCTGGCGACAATTAGCGGCATCTTCAGCATTCCAGATCTCACCATTGGCGATCAACGGAATAGTGATTTTTGGCCGCAGGATATCAATCCATTCCCACTTTATCGCATCCGCTTTATAACCATCTTCTTTAGTGCGGGCATGGATCGCCAGCTCTCCGGCACCGCCTTGTAACACCGCATCAATGATTTCATGACACTCATCCGGCGAACTCCAGCCAAGTCTGACTTTAGCCGATAACAGTTGCTCGGCAGGTAATGCGTCGCGCACGGTGCGTAAGATGCGGTAGATACTTTCTGGCTCTTTCAGTAAAGCGGCGCCACCACAGGAGTTATTGACCCGTTTAGCTGGGCAACCAAAGTTGATATCGATACCGGGAGAACCTAATTCGGTTGCCAGCACTGCATTTTCCGCTAACCACTGCGGATGTTGCCCCAATAACTGCACACGCACAGGCGTACCGCTGGTAGTTTTACCGCCTTGCAGCAATTCCGGACACAGCCGATAGAGTGTTTTTTTAGTCAGTAGTTGATCAACAACACGCACAAACTCGGTGACACACAGGTCGTAGTGATTCACTGCCGTTAAAATTTCACGCAGTAAAGAATCAAGTACACCTTCCATTGGTGCAAGAATAATGCGGCCTTGTGGCGCAGTGATTGATAAGGAATCTAATGGCATGGCGACCTCAATATTACAGGCCGCCATTCTACTGATCTATACCCGACACTCCAGCAGTATTAACGAAAACGATGCTCGATCCCGGCAAAATTTCCGCAAGCAAATAAACTGGCGGAACGTGGTTTAGCCAAATAACTGGTTTCAATTTGTGGAAGCTGTTCCCCCATCGGAATGATGTCATACGGTGAAGGCAACGACGTGTCTAATACTCGATGCCAGCAGCCTTCAATATCATGCGGCGGTAATGGCAAAATGAACGATAATTCGTCCCAAAAAGCATTAAAGATGATGTAAATCGCCATATCGACATCGAGTGAAATGGCAGAAAATGCCAGTGCGTGGGATTTTTCGCCCCAATCCGGTGAATAAGAGTGCACCCCATGCCAGCAAATATCCGCCCGCCGTAACATTTCAGCCAGCGACAACATGCTGCCATCTTCCCGTTCCCGGCTGAATAAATAACGACGGTATTTCAGTAATTCTCGCACAAATCGGGACATATCATGTCCACGCGGACCGGTTTCCCATTGCATCCAGCTGATCGCATTATCTTGGCAGTAAGCATTATTATTACCATGCTGTGTTCTCAATAACTCATCCCCCATTAACAGCATTGGCGTACCAATAGACAGTAAATTGGCAGTCATTAAGTTCTTTGCTTGCCGAACACGTAATGAATTAATAGCCGGATCATCCGTTTCCCCCTCGACCCCATGGTTCCAGCTATGATTGTTGTCTGAACCATCACGGTTATGCTCACCATTAGCTTCATTATGTTTTCCGTCGTAACTGACCAGATCCCATAACGTAAAACCATCGTGGCAGGTGACAAAATTAATGCTCTTTTCTGGATCAGAATGATGATATTGATAGATATCCGGGCTTCCCATCATGCGATCAGCAAATCGCCTGGTGGTGCCATCCTCACCTTTGATGAAACTTCTGACATCATCACGAAATTGCCCATTCCATTCGCGCCAGCGAGACCCAGCCAGAGAACCAACCTGATATAACCCGCCGGCATCCCACGCTTCCGCGATCATTTTGCAATTAGACAACACCGGATCCGTGTCAATAGCGAGCAAAGTGGGAGGGTTAACCAACGGATTGCCATCTTCATCTCGTGAAAGTATCGACGCCAAATCAAAACGGAATCCATCCACATGCATGAATTCCCGCCAAAAACGCAAGCTATCTACGATCATCCGTTTCGTGACCGGATGTGAGCCATTAAGGGTATTGCCGCATCCGGAATAATTGGTATCAGTTCGGGTAATAGGATCAAGAATGTAATACGCCTCATGGTCGGTACCGCGGAAACAAAATAACGGGCCATTTTCGGCGCCTTCCGCTGTATGGTTATAAACCACGTCCAAAATGACCTCTAAACCCTCACGGTGCAGCGCTTTGACCATTTTTCGGAACTCATTAATCGGCCCGGTTCGGCTTTGGTCGCTGGAATACTGATGATGCGGGGCAAAAAATGACATCGGCGAATATCCCCAGTAATTACTTTTACCCGGGGGGGCATCCTGCGGATCAAATTGAAAAACGGGCAATAATTCGATGGCGGTAATACCTAATGATTTGAGATAAGGTATTTTTTCGATCAGCCCGGCATAAGTGCCTCTGAGATTTTCTGGTAACGCGGAAGATGGATGTTTAGTAAAACCACCGACATGTAATTCATAAACCACGGAGCGGGATAAAGGATGGCAAGGCATGATATCGCCTTCCCAGTCATAATTATGAATATCGACCACCACGCTTTTTGCGCAGCAATGAATATTTGAACCGACCCTTGCAGCCGCCATACGGTCATAATTCTGGGGGACATTAACTAAGACGCCATAGGGATCAAGCAGAATTTTTTGCGGGTCAAAACGCGTGCCTTCATACGGACGCCATGGCCCATTAATACGAAAGCCATACAACTGACCATCACCAATGCCCTCGACCCAGATATGCCAGTAATAGGCCGTGCGGTTTACTTTCGGATTTAATTTAATAATGGTAGGCGTAACATCATCTGGCGAGGAGAAAAGCAGCAACTCAACCGCACTGGCTAAACGAGCCCATAAAGAAAAATTGACGCCCCCCGATTCAATGGTTGCGCCAAGTTGCCGGCAATGCCCATTTTTCGTCTGCATACACACACCCCACATTTTTCTTCATGTTATGCATGAACATTGATGTAAGTGTAGTCATAAAAAGAAAGGGCAAACCGAAGTCTGCCCTTTTAGATCCAATTCAATCTGTTTCTTAGTTCGATAATTGCTGGCAATCCAGTGTTTTATCATCCCAGGAGATTGTCGCTGCCTTTTTACGTTCAATGACGGTTAACTCATGCGAAGCGTATTTTACACCCCGGCTGAGCGGCCCCATAAAGGCTTCCCGAACTTGATCATGATATTTAACAAACACAGCTGGCAGCGGTGTTGCGTAGAAAGTCAGCCAGGCATCTTGTTTATCAGTACCGCACTGATAATGAATCGGCCCCTCTTTAGGAACCAATTCAAACTGTGCCTGTAGCTGAGATAAGCGTTCCATGTAAGAAAGTTCAAGACACATTTTCAAGTCTTTATCTTTCATACATGCATCATGTCGTGACAACCAAGATTGCTGATCTTTTTGCAAATCGACATGATATGACGACTGCTTAGTGGCGAGTTCAACCATCAGCTTACGGATTTGACCGTCCAAAGTATTCAGGATCGGCCGTTCACAATACGCTTGTAAAAGTGGAACTGTAACGTCGTTACAGTTCGGCTTTTTATCCAGCGTTTGTTTCGTGATGGCATATTTTGCCATCACTTCCGGTGTCACCATGGACGGTTTAGTAGGTGCATTTTTTTCACCTGAGTCCGTTGAAGCCACAGATACAGTCTGGATCCCACTAAACAGTATCGCTGCCAAACAGAATTTCCAAGCGTTCATGTACTACGTCCTCGCTCTGGCTTATTCAGCTGATGATTCTTCAGATGAACCAGTATCGACTTCGATATTGATCTCTGAAACATCAGACTCGTCACCTTCTGGCTCCGCAACACGTTCCAGGCTAACCAGTTTTTCATCTTCCGACGTACGGATCAAACGAACACCCGCAGTATTACGACCAATCAGACCGACTTCAGAAACACGAGTTCGCACCAGTGTGCCGCCGTTGGTGATCAGCATGATTTCATCTGCTTCATCAACCTGAATAGCACCCACTACGCGGCCATTTCGCTCAGAAACCTGAATAGAGATAACACCCAAGGTCGCACGGCTCTTCACAGGATATTCAGACAACGCAGTACGTTTACCGTAGCCATTTTCTGTGGCAGTCAGAATCGCGCCTTCACTGCGAGGAATGATCAGCGAAACAACACGATCACCTTCCGCCAGTTTGATACCACGCACACCGGCAGCAGTACGGCCCATTGGGCGGATACCCTTACCAGACGTGCTAACTTCTGCATTTTCCGTGTTTTCGGTTTCTACTTCGTCGGTTGCATCATCATCTGAATCATTGTCAGACTCTGTGCCACGGTTATTACCTTCCGCGAAACGTACCACTTTACCAGCATCAGAGAACAACATGATTTCGTTGCTGCCGTCGGTGATATCAACACCAATCAGCTCATCACCTTCTTTCAAGGTGATCGCACGAATACCGGAACTCAATGGGCGAGAGAATGCAGACAAGGCTGTTTTCTTCACGGTGCCATTAGCAGTTGCGAAGAAGACATATTTGTCATCATCGTAAGATTTCACTGGCAGGATCGCAGTAATACGTTCGTTTTCATCCAACGGCAACAAGTTGATAATTGGACGACCGCGCGCAGTACGGCTGGCCTCTGGCAGTTGATACACTTTCAGCCAGTAAACTTGACCCATGGTCGAGAAGCACAGAATGGTATCGTGTGTATTCGCCACCAGCAGCTGTTCAACGAAATCTTCATCTTTTACTTTGGCAGCCGCTTTACCACGACCACCACGACGCTGCGCTTCGTAATCAGACAATGGCTGATATTTCACATAACCTTCGTGCGACAGTGTTACCACGACGTCTTCTGGTGTGATCAGATCTTCCATGTTGATTTCGATGCTAGCGGCCTGAATTTCCGTGCGACGCTTATCACCAAACTGCGATTTAACAAATTCCAGCTCTTCGCGGATCACTTCCATCAAACGTTCTGGGCTTGCCAAAATGAACAGCAAAGCGGCAATTTCAGTCAGCAGTTCACGATATTCATCGAGAATCTTTTCATGTTCCAGACCAGTCAGCTTGTGCAGACGCAGATCCAGAATCGCTTGCGCTTGTTGTTCAGTTAAGAAATACAGACCATCGCGAATACCAAATTCTGGTTCCAGCCATTCAGGACGCGCAGCATCATCACCAGCACGTTCGAGCATTTCAGAAACAGCGCCCAGAGCCCAACCACGCGCAACCAAGCCTTGTTTCGCTTCTGCCGGGCTGGATGAGTTTTTGATCAACTCAATAACCGGGTCGATATTCGCCAGCGCGATCGCCAGACCTTCCAGAATATGGGCACGTTCACGCGCTTTACGTAATTCAAATACGGTGCGGCGGGTAACTACTTCACGACGATGGTCGATGAAGGCAGCTAAAATTTCTTTCAGATTCAGTGTTTTTGGTTGGCCATTAACCAGCGCCACCATGTTGATACCGAACACGTTTTGCATCTGTGTGTGCGTGTAGAGATTATTCAGCATAACCTCGGTCAATTCACCACGACGCAATTCAATCACTACGCGCATACCGTCTTTATCAGACTCGTCGCGTAGTGCAGTGATACCTTCGATTTTTTTATCTTTTACCAGTTCGGCAATTTTTTCGACCAAACGGGCTTTGTTGACGGTGTATGGCAACTCAGTAACGATAATGGACTCTTTACCATTCTTTTCGTCAGTTTCAATTTCGGTGCGCGCACGCACGTAAATTTTACCGCGACCAGTACGGTACGCATCCAGAATACCGGAACGACCATTGATAATACCGCCCGTTGGGAAGTCTGGGCCTGGGATCAGCTGGATCAACTCATCGATTGTTAACTCTGAGTTTTCCATCAACGCCAGACAGCCATCGACGACTTCAGTCAGGTTATGTGGCGGAATATTGGTCGCCATACCGACCGCGATACCCGATGAACCATTAACCAGCAGGTTAGGTACTTTGGTTGGCATAACTGCTGGGATCAGTTCTGTACCGTCGTAGTTAGGAACCCAATCTACGGTTTCTTTTTCCAGATCAGCCAGCAGCTCGTGAGCAATGCGGTCCATACGAATTTCGGTATAACGCATCGCCGCAGCGGAGTCGCCGTCGACGGAACCGAAGTTACCCTGACCATCAACCAGCGTGTAACGCATGGAGAAATCTTGCGCCATACGAACAATGGTGTCGTACACCGCAGAGTCACCGTGTGGGTGATATTTACCGATCACGTCACCGACGACACGAGCAGATTTCTTATAAGGTTTATTCCAGTCGTTACTCAACTCGTGCATCGCGAATAAAACGCGACGATGCACTGGTTTTAAACCATCCCGCACGTCTGGCAGTGCACGCCCGACGATAACACTCATTGCATAATCGAGATAAGAGTTACGTAACTCGTCTTCGATATTTATCGGGATGATCTCTTTGGCTAGATCGCTCATATAATTATAGGTTCCTACTTCAAGCTACTTGAAAGCAATGGTCGCGAATTCTATCACAAATGATGGATTTCCCCAATCGCTGACAGATACTCTGTTTTAAGCTAACTCGTTGGATATAATGCGCAGATGCCAACCCTAAACTGTCACAAAGGACAGCAATAAATGAATGTTGATTCGCAGGAAATCGCTAAATTTGAAGCCATTGCCAGTCACTGGTGGGATCCTCATGGTGATTTCAAGCCATTACACCTGATGAACCCGCTGCGTTTAGAGTGGATTTCTGACCATTGCGAAGGTTTATTTGGCAAACAAGTGCTGGATGTCGGCTGTGGCGGCGGCATTTTAAGTGAAAGCATGGCGAAACAAGGCGCACAGGTTTTAGGCGTTGATATGGGCCATGAACCGTTACAAGTGGCTCGCCTGCATGCATTGGAACAAAACGTAAAACTCGATTATCAACGCATTACCGTCGAAGAGTTGGCCGAACAGCGCCCTGCCTCATTCGATGTCGTCACCTGCATGGAGATGCTGGAGCATGTGCCTGATCCCGCCTCTATCGTGCGTGCTTGTGCCAAATTAGCTAAACCGGGCGGAAAACTTTTCTTCTCAACCATTAACCGTACAAGGCAATCCTGGTTATTGATGATTTTAGCAGCAGAACAAGTTTTGAAGATCGTGCCGAAAGGAACGCACGACCACGCGAAATTTATTCGCCCGGCTGAACTTATTCGTTGTTGTGACAGCGCTGATTTGCTGACTAAACAAGTCAAAGGCGTGCGTTATAACCCGCTGACTGAGCATTTTAAATTGTCTGACGATGTTTCAGTTAATTATCAAATTTTCTGTGAAAAACCATAATGCATCATTCTCGTTTTTCTGCGGTCTTATTTGATTTAGATGGCACATTGCTGGATACCGCACCCGATCTCGGTGCGGCCGCCAACCACGTGTTAGCGCAAATAGGTAAAGCACCGCTCTCGGATTTCGTGATCCGGCAAACGGCTTCTGACGGCGCACTCGCTTTAATTAAGGCCGGGCTTTCTGAAACTGAGCAAGCCGAACACGACTTAACTATTTTACGGCAACAATTGTTAGACCATTACGCACAACATTTATATGTCGGTACCCGCCCGTATGACGGCATGGTTGAGCTGATTACCTGGCTGAATAGCCGCGCTATTCCATGGGGTGTCGTTACCAATAAACCGGCTTTTTTAACGGAGCCGCTGCTAGCTTTAGTCACAGAATTACCTAACTGTGCAGTCGCAGTCAGTGCCGATACCCTGCAGTTGCGAAAACCACATCCTGAGCCGTTATGGCATGCCTGTGAGCAAATCGGAGTGACGGCAAAAGAGTGTCTCTATGTTGGCGATCATATTCGCGATATCGAAGCCGGACGGAATGCTGGAATGACGACAGCTATTGCAGCATGGGGCTATATTGCGGAAAATGAACGCCTGACCGACTGGTTGGCAGACGTTGAAATGGCTGATCCACACAGCTTATTAGCATGGTTATCTCGCGAATAATCAGGCTTCTGTTAACCCCTCAGATAACACCGCTGGCTCTTTTTAAGAGCCATTTATTTTCTCCATTCCTGTGATTTACTGCTACATTTTTCAACAACCAGTTTTTGTCAAGCTATCGCTTTTATTCTTTATGTTGTATTTTATATGCATCATAAGCACTACATATAGTGTTTTCTTAAACAACAAATACGGGAGTTACCATGACAGTCAGCTTGATGGTCACGAAACGGGATAACGTTACCGAGCCACTTAATCTGGATAAGATCCACCGCGTTGTAACATGGGCTGCAGAAGGCTTACAGGGTGTTTCTGTCTCGCAGGTTGAGTTAAGTGCTCATATCCAGTTTTATGATGGAATTCGCACATCCGACATCCATGAGACCTTGATCAAATCGGCGGCTGATCTGATTTCCGAACAAGCACCTGATTACCAATATCTGGCTGCTCGCCTGGCGATGTTCCATCTGCGCAAAAAAGCTTATGGCGGTTTCACACCACCATCTTTGTTTGAACAGGTAAAAACGCAAGTGGAAGCCGGTCGTTACGACCAGCAGTTACTGACTGATTACAGCCAAGAAGAGTTCGATCTGCTGGATAGCTATCTGGTGCATGAACGCGATATGCATTTTGCTTACGCGGCGGTAAAACAGCTGGAAGGTAAATACCTGCTGCAAAACCGTGTGACCGGTGAAATCTACGAAAGCCCGCAGTTCCTGTATATGCTGGTGGCGGCGTGTTTGTTTGCTAATTATCCAAGAACCTCGCGTCTGGATTACATCAAACGTTTTTACGATGCGGTTTCTACCTTCAAAATTTCGCTGCCGACACCAATTATGTCTGGCGTGCGCACCCCTACCCGTCAATTCAGCTCTTGTGTCTTGATCGAGTGTGGTGACAGCTTAGATTCTATCAACGCAACTGCCTCTTCTATCGTGCGTTACGTTTCTCAGCGTGCCGGTATTGGTATCAACGCTGGTCGTATTCGTGCGCTGGGTAGTGAAATCCGTGGTGGCGAAGCCTTCCACACGGGTTGTATCCCATTCTACAAATACTTCCAGACTGCGGTGAAATGTTGTTCTCAGGGCGGCGTTCGTGGTGGTGCGGCGACTGTGTTCTACCCACTATGGCATCTGGAAGTCGAATCACTGCTGGTATTGAAAAATAACCGTGGCGTGGAAGAAAACCGTGTTCGTCACATGGACTACGGTGTGCAGATCAACCGTTTGATGTATCAGCGTCTGATCCAAGGCGGTAACATCACGCTGTTCTCGCCATCCGATGCACCGGGTTTATACGATGCGTTCTTTGCGGATCAGACCGAATTCGAACGTCTGTATCTGCAATATGAGCAAGACCCGGCGATCCGTAAACGTCAGATCAAAGCCGTTGAACTGTTTTCACTGCTGATGCAGGAACGTGCCGGCACCGGCCGTATCTATATTCAGAACGTCGATCATTGCAACACACACAGTCCGTTTGACCCAGCCGTCGCGCCGATCCGCCAAAGCAATTTGTGCTTGGAAATCGCGCTGCCAACCAAAGCACTGGATCATTATCTGGATGAGAAAGGTGAAATCGCTCTGTGTACGCTGTCGGCGTTTAACTTAGGTGCTATCGAATCACTGGATGAATTGGAACCACTGGCTGAACTGGCTGTGCGTGCGTTAGACGCGTTGTTGGATTACCAAGATTACCCAATTCCAGCGGCTAATAATGGCGCAATGTGGCGTCGTCCGTTAGGTATTGGTGTCATCAACTACGCCTATTATCTGGCGAAAAACGGCGTGCGTTACTCCGATGGTTCCGCGCTGGGTCTGACGCATCGTACTTTCGAAGCGATCCAATATTACCTGTTGAAAGCATCGGTAAAACTGGCCAAAGAATCTGGCGCCTGCCCGCGTTTCAATGAAACCATGTATGCACAAGGTATTCTGCCGATCGATACTTATAAACGCGATCTGGATGACCTGTGCCAGGAACCGTTACATCTGGATTGGGAAACACTGCGCAGCGAAATCAAACAACACGGTCTGCGTAACTCAACACTGACAGCGCTGATGCCATCTGAAACGTCCAGTCAGATTGCCAATGCCACCAACGGTATTGAACCACCACGTGGTTTGATCAGCGTGAAAGCATCGAAAGACGGTATTTTGCGTCAGGTTGTGCCTGATTACACGGAACTGAAAGATAACTACGAGTTACTGTGGAGCCAGCCAAACAATGACGGTTATCTGCAATTAGTCGGTGTGATGCAAAAATTCGTCGATCAAGCGATTTCTGCTAACACCAGCTATGACCCTAGCCGGTTTGAAGGCCACAAAGTGCCGATGAAACAACTGCTTAAAGATCTGTTAACTGCCTACAAATACGGTCTGAAAACGCTGTATTACCATAACACCCGTGACGGTGCGGATGATGCACAATTGCAGGTAGCCCAAGCGGATGATTGCGCCGGCGGTGCATGTAAGATTTAAGCAGGTATGGCCTCTCACGGAGAGGCCTTAATACTAATATACCCAAAGTAATTGGCGTTGATGCTTAAATACGAAGGGTATAAGCAGGAATAGAATAATGGCGTATAGCACTTTCTCCAAACAACCTAACGATGCCCGCAAAGAGCCGATGTTTTTCGGCCAGACCGTTAACGTGGCGCGTTATGACCAACAAAAATATGAAGTTTTCGAGCGCCTGATCGAGAAGCAACTTTCATTTTTCTGGCGCCCGGAAGAAGTCGATGTTTCGCACGATCGTATCGACTATCAAGCGCTGCCGCCGCATGAACAGCACATTTTTATTTCCAACCTGAAATATCAAACCCTGTTGGATTCCATCCAAGGTCGCAGCCCCAACGTGGCATTGTTACCGTTGGTTTCTCTGCCAGAACTGGAAACCTGGATCGAAACCTGGGCATTTTCTGAAACTATTCATTCCCGCTCCTACACCCACATCATCCGTAATATCGTGAATGATCCGGCAGTAGTTTTCGATGATATCGTTGTGAACGAACAGATCATCAAACGTGCGGAAGATATCGCCGGTTATTACGATGAACTGATTGAGCTGACCCAATACTGGCAGTTGCTGGGTGAAGGTTCGCATCTGATCAATGGCAAAACCGTGGTGGTTTCGCGCCGCGAGCTGAAAAAGAAACTTTATCTGTGCTTAATGAGCGTGAATGCACTGGAAGCGATCCGTTTTTACGTCAGCTTCGCCTGCTCGTTTGCCTTTGCTGAACGTGAACTGATGGAAGGGAATGCCAAGATCATCAAGATGATAGCGCGTGACGAAGCCTTACATTTAACCGGCACGCAGCACATGCTGAATATCTTGCGCGAAGGCAATGATGATCCTGAAATGGCTGAAATCGCTCGTGAATTGCATAGCGAATGTTTTGAACTGTTCAAAAAAGCCGCAGAACAAGAAAAAGAGTGGGCAGCCTATTTGTTTAAAGATGGCTCAATGCTCGGTTTGAACAAAGATATTCTGTGCCAGTACGTCGAGTTTATTACTAACGTGCGGATGCAAGGTGTCGGTTTACCATTAGCCTTTGATGCTGATCGTCAAAATCCGCTACCATGGATCAATACTTGGCTGAACTCAGATAACGTGCAAGTTGCACCGCAAGAAGTCGAAATCAGCTCTTATCTGGTAGGTCAGATCGATTCGGAAGTTAACCCGGATGATCTCGGTGATTTCCTGCTGTAATCTTGCATATAGCATGAAGCGATAAAAACAAATCAGAAGCGATGAAACGGAAAAAAGTTACCATAATAACCCCACATGCAACGTTTAAGCTGTCCAGCGACGAAAGTCTGCTGGATGGCTTATTGCGTACCGGTCATCAGATCGAATATCAATGTCGCAATGGGTATTGTGGTGCTTGCCGCTGTAAGCTGGTGTCGGGGGAAGTAAGTTATCCTACCCTGCCACTGGCTTTTATTCCTGCCGGCGAAGTGCTGACGTGCTGTGGAAAACCTGAATCCACGCTGGTACTTGATCTACCAGTTGCTGAAAATGCAGCGACTATTTAGCCAGTAAACGCCTCAAAGTCAGTCGCACCGTTAGTTTTTGGTTGAATAAGAGGATTGGCTCTCTGTTTATTGCGCTTGGTATAACATTAGCCTTAGCAGCAAAAAAACCAACCCAAGCGTAAAGCAATCAAATTGGAAATATATGAATAGTCTTCTGTTAAAAGCACTGACTTCACTGTCAAACACATGCAATAAATCATCATTACAGGCAGTGGATGAAGACCGGATAAAAGTCACATTTCGGGCCATACATAAGAATAAAGTTCCGGTAAACCCTGCTGAAATTGAACAGTGGTTGCTCTCTAATAACTGGCAACCCAAACCGGTAGAAAGCATTGTGACATGGGCTAAAACGATAAGCTCAGGCGGAAAACTGCCATTGAGAAATAAAGATTTAGTACCCACTGAAAAAGAAATCTGGGCTAAGTTAAACCCATAATCAGCTATGTTTTTAATCTGTAGAAGGTACGCTTATCTTCCAGTTGAATTAAGCAAAAACAACGATTGTTTGGTCTCAAATCAGTGCCGAACGCTATGAGCAAGAGTCATTCGCTCAACGACAATACTGAGCTCTCAGAACAATTACGCGATTTACCATGCTAACATCAGGGTTTATCGCGCCTAAACCCTGATGTTTTTCCATAACACCGAATTCAGACGATCTTTTTCTGCCACCAGCTAAAGATAAAAAACAAACCGCCCGCAACACCAATACCCCAAAATGCATCGAGACACGACATCACCACGGACTGCTGCGTCGCCAAGTTATATAGCTGTGACATTGAAACACTATAGTGCGCAATAGTTTGTTCATTCACATTCTCAGCAAGCCGCGTGTAGTGTTCGGCTTCTCTGGTTTGCAAAAACACATTCGTCAGTGAAACCGCGGTTGAATTCATTAATTCCCGCAGCATATTTTTAGTCTGATAAGCTTGCGAAAATAGCCGGCTATCTGTTTCCCTGAAGGTATTAAAGGCGGCAGTGCCTTGCCCTATCGCAGCAAAACCAGAGAGAAAAATCAGTGGAATTGCCATATCCCAAAGGCGAATACCAGAACTTAAATGACTACTGAGCAGACCAAAAACACTCAGGCAGGCGAAGGCAAATAAAAGATAGTGTTTCTGATTTGAATGCTTGGCGGAAACCTTAAGATGCAGCCAGGCAAATATCAGCGAACAGAGTGATGTGGTGGTCAGTAAAGCACCACAGTTAAGCACCGGGAACGAAAGCCCTTTTTGCAGAAAAATCGGGATCAGATAATTGGTGGAAGCGATAACCAGATAACAAAGCGCATAAATCATCAATCCGGCTAAATAACGGCTGGAGAAGAAATGACGGAAAGAAAGCAGTGAATGGTGACGTTGGTGTTCAAACCAAACAAACAAGCCAAGCCCTGTGATCGCCAGCAGCAATAATCCACAAAATAACGACTCATCGCTAAAATAATCATACGGCGCATTTTCAACGATGTACTGCAATACAAACACCCCAGCCACCAAACAGAACATATTCGTTGGGTGTAATTTCCCGGATGGCCGAAGCTTGCGCACATTACTGGTAGTCTTCCCAGTTAACCACCAGACAGCGGCTATTTGTGGCAGTTGAATCAAGAACAACGCACGCCAGCTGTAATGCTCCAAAATCAACGCCGCCAAAAATGCAGCCATCGCACTTCCGCCCACTAAGCAATATGCCATGTAACGTATCGCCAGCCCGCGTCCGGCAGGTGTTGGTGCAAAAAAATTAACGTGTACGCGCGCCGCGGTAAAAAAGGCAGAGCCACCAATCGCCTGAATAACTCGTCCGAAAATAAACAACGGCGCGGCATCTGCATTAGCGCAAATCAATGAACCAACGGTAAAGAAAACAAGTGCGTAACGAATAAACCGACGGTAACCAAGCTGAGAAACCAGCCAATGATGCTGCGCGATCATTAAGATCGCCGTTCCTGCATAGACAGCGGTCGTCAAACTGTAGGTATGCAATGTCATCCCTAAACCACCACACAGGTATGAGGATGAAAATGACAACATGGCATTCATAATAAATTCAATACAAACCATCAGGCCAATATTGATACGGAGAAGTTGCCGGATAATCGGCGGATTAAATGGAGCTGCGTACAACATGGGTATACCTCGCAAGAGGTATATATTGTAAGAAAGTCATATTATGAATCAAATGAGCATATATAATAGTCATTATGAATGAAATGAATAATGCAAGATCGGCGAGCTTTTTCCAGCAATTCCGTCACTGGGATCTTAACCTGTTGGTGGTTTTGGAAGCGTTGTATGCCGAACAAGGTAATGTAACTCGCGCAGCGCAGCGAGTGGGTTTGAGTCAGTCAGCATTGAGTCATGCCTTGAACCGTTTACGCGACATGTTGGATGACCCCTTATTTGTAAAACGTGGCGCCAAAATGCAACCGACCGCACGCGCAAGCCAATTAGCGCCTTTTGTTGCGCAATGGCTGGATCAATTACAGGCGGAACTTAGCCCGCAATTATTTGACCCGATGACCATCAAAGCCTCATTACGCTTAGGAATGCCAGAGCATTTAGAACGCTTGTTATTGCCCGACTTATTACAATATTTAGGCGCTAATGCTCCAGGGATCCACATTCATGTCAAAGCCGTCCCTATTTTTCAACTCAGTGATGAATTAGATAACGGTGGTCTTGATCTGGCAATTACTGGCGCACAAATTGACCTGTCTGAGGGATATCAACAGCAACTACTGACTCGTAGTCATTTTGTGTATGTATATAACCCTAAATTACTCACGTTACCGGATAATCCAACACTGGAAGAATTGGCGGCCGTGCCGCAACTCACCACCAGCTATGCACATAACACGAGCAGTATTATTGAAAATTACTTTCAGGCGCATGGCCTAAAGCGCAAAATCATGGCAACAACATCAGGGATCACCGCGATTCCGGCAATCATCGCAATGTGCCCGGTATTGGTGATTTTGCCAAGACTCATGATCAGCCAATATTCACTCTTTGATGAATTCAACGTAGTGCCATTCGCCGATCAGGATGTAAACGTACCGCTCAATCTGGTCTGGCATCGGCTGCATGATCATGATCCAGCGCATCAATATGTGCGGGATTACATCGTTCAGCAATTTACAACTCTGGTTAACTGATCGTACTACGCAGGTCATCATCAGCAGAGAGGTTATCGGTCAGAAAACGTTGATGGTGCGGTTTGATCGTTAAATAACGTTGGCGGAACAGCGAAAACCAGTCATACAGCATGGTTGATGCGGCAATATCACCTTGTTGTTGTAATAAACAACAAGCAACCTCAGCGGTACAAAGTTGATTTTCGTTAGATGCCACGCGCAAACGATAAGCTGACAAGGTTTGTGGCTGCACGGATACGACTGGAAATTGCTCGAGATACGGGCTTTTTCGAAACATCTTACGCGCTTCACTCCATGTGCCATCGAGCAAAATATAGAGTGGCCGGTTTGGTAATGTCTCTACGGTGCTGATCACGACGCGCTCGCCTTCTTGCACATAGCTTTCCGGAAACACCACAACCGGTGAATAAGTCGGATCAGCCAATAAAGCCAGTAAGCCTTCATCAACCTCTGTGCGCGACCACATAAAAGCGTAAGTATCATGCGGAAAAATGTCGGCAATCAATCGACCTGTGTTGGAAGGCTTCATTGGCTCGGTGTCGTACATCAGTAAACAGAACGCTGCTTGCGGCATACCTTCTGGTTTTAATGCACAAGCACACTGCACAACCGGTAAACCGCAGCCTTCACAGCGGGCAATCGATCCGCCACGGGCATTAAACGGCTTTGTTGCTTTCGCCAGTCGTTGTTGTCTCAATCGTTGGAATGCATTCATAGAAAAAAACCAAAATAAAAGGGGTAACCTTTCGGTTACCCCAAAAAACGAGGCACTGACAATAATCAGTAAAAAGAAATGCCCTTTCAACTGGTTTAGTGGGGGTGAATCACCGGCAACCACTTGATGGGCAACAACACACAACAACAAAGGAAACAATGAAGACAAAGCAGAAGCTGAGTCAATGTGTTAATTCTTGATCCTAATCGTACAAATGTCCAGCACAATTTGTAATTTTTTTACGTAATAACAAAATTTTTTGGTCAGCAAAGCAGCAGATATCTGTTTTTTATTGTTTTAGATCATTTATTGGCGTGATTTAATCTTTTTTTAATTTCATTTATGTAATCAAATTACGAAATTCGTTTTTTGATAGATAACGAGAAGAGATAGGTTTACGGATTCTGTCAGGTATAATCATCTAGTCTATAGCAAAGGAATTAAATTTAAGTGACAGAACTAGCTGCAGAAGCCCTCCTTCCCGACTTTTCAGATTTGTCGTGCGAGAAATTATCCTCTGTTCAACCGATTAGTTTCGCTGAAACGCAAGAACGTGCGGCATCAGCTATTTTGCGCCTCAATACTGCCAGCCAAAGCTGTCCGGCTTTACTGTTAAGTGGTTTCCCTGGCGTCAACTACGAACGTGTCATCATGGATCTGATTGATGACTGCCCAAAACCATTTAATCGTAGTTTTGATCTTTGCTATACCGAAAATCTGAAAAACCCTTTCCGCCCAATATGGCTGAAATTGAAAGCAGGTACCGGCCCAGAGTTTTGCGATTTATTAGATGACCTGTTCAAATTACTGCGACTGAAACTAGACGCAGAAGAGCTGGTTAACAAGATCCTGCGGAAACAGGATAATGACGAAAAACTGGCTGAATACCTGACGGAACTGTCCGCGCATGTGGCACAAGATGGTGTGTTTACACATCCGGTCTTGATGAATCTGATGATCCACCAACTGCAACCGCAGCCACCGGTCATTTACGCCCGAGATTTAACCTGGCGTTCCCTGTTTGGTTCTATTAATTATGTGACAGAACAAGGTAGCGTTTACAGTAACCACCATTTACTGGAAGCCGGTTTATTACGTGAAGCCAATGGCGGTTATTTGATCATCCCAGTGGATGAATTGCTGATGAAACCACAATTGTGGTTCAAACTGCATAATGCACTGGCTACTGGTTATCTCGATTGGTCTGCGCCGGAAGATACGCCGCCACAAACACCGTTTTTCCAGCCAGAAGCTACGCCATTAGATATCAAACTGATTCTGGTCGGTGATCGTATCTCTATTGCAGAATTCAATCTGTTGGATAATGAGTTTTCAGAGAAGATTTTTCTGCGAACCGATCTCATCACCGAATTCCCGTATGACGAAGATTCTGTAGCCCAATTTACCGGGTTGTTGTGCCATATTCGTCATCATTGGGAATTACTGGATTTCGACTCATCGGCAATCAAAGAGCTGATGCGTTTTTCCTGTCGTTTATGTGAACACCAACGCATTCTCTCTTTTGCCGAAACGCAGCTGGTCGCATTGATGCAACTGGCACACAGTATTGCCTCCGAACAAGGTGCAGAGCTGATCTCTTCGCTACATATTAAAGCGGCGTTGTCTGAGCAGGAATATCGACTGAACTACATCGTCGAACAATCTGACCAAGGCATCGTGGACCAGCAGATCCTGTTACAAACCGAAGGTGAAGTCGTTGGTCAGATTAACGGGCTTTCAGTCATTCAGATCATGGGCCACCCTTATGACTTTGGCGAGCCGGTGCGATTAACTGCTACTGTTCATATGGGCGACGGTGATGTTTCCGACATTGAACGTAAAGCTGAGTTAGCAGGTCATATTCATGCAAAAGCCATGATGATCATCCATGGTTATCTCTCTACGTTATTTGGTGCTGAAAACCCCTCGCCTTTGTCAGCCAATCTGGTGTTCGAACAATCGTACAGTGAAATAGATGGCGACAGTGCTGCACTTACCGGTCTTTGTGCCCTGCTCTCTGCTTTGGCACAACAACCGATCTACCAACATCTAGCCGTAACCGGTGCCGTAGACCAATTTGGTAATGTACAGCCGGTCGGTGGACTAAATGAAAAAATCGAAGGTTTCTTCCGCGTTTGTTCGATTCAGGGGCTGAACGGAAAACAAGGTGTCGTCATCCCAGAGTCAAATTATCTGCAACTGATTTTATCTGATGAAGTAGTTGAGGCGGTTAAAAATGGCCAATTTCACATTTATCCGGTCGGTCATGTTGAAGAAGCCGTCGAATTATTGATGGGCTGCCCTGCCGGGTCGAGTGATGATGAAAGAACCCTGTTTGGCCGGATCAGACAGCGATTAGATGACTTAAACGGCCCATCAGGCAGAAATGGGCTATTAAGCACACTTTTCCGCAGGTTGCGGGTACTGGTTGGACTTGCTTAGTCGCCGTATGTTGGGTAGATTCTCCAGTTCAAAATTGACTATAAGGATTTGATAAGCGTGTCAGCAGAAATGACCAATACTCCTAAAGTATCCCTGTGCGATCAGGGTCGTACCAGTTTCACTAAAGAAGACCTGCTGGCGTGTAGCCGTGGTGAACTATTTGGTGAGGGCAACAGCCAATTACCAGCACCTAACATGCTGATGATGGATCGCATTGTCAAAATCACTGACACTGACGGTGCATTCGAAAAAGGCGAAATCATTGCTGAACTGGATATCGCATCTAATTTATGGTTCTTCGATTGCCATTTCCCTGGTGACCCAGTTATGCCTGGCTGTTTAGGTCTGGATGCCATGTGGCAGTTGGTTGGTTTCTTCCTTGGCTGGAAAGGCGGCCCAGGTAAAGGACGTGCATTGGGTGTTGGCGAAGTGAAATTCACTGGTCAGATCCTGCCGACTGCGAAGAAAGTCACTTATAAAATTCAGATGAAACGCGTCATCATGCGTAAATTGATCATGGGTATTGCTGATGGTGTGGTTGAAGTTGATGGCCGTCCAATCTATTCAGCGACCGACCTGAAAGTAGGTCTATTCCAAGATACTTCTGCGTTCTAATTATTTAGAACGCAAAAACTAAAAAGGCTCACTTCCTAAGTGAGCCTTTTTATATGAATTCGAGTTAGTTAACCATGTATCCCTGTGACCGCTCATCGAACGCATCACGCCAACCACCTAACCAGTAACCTCGTGCATCTATACATTGATAAGGACAGACCTCTTTAGAACGCCCGGCTAAACCGGCTTGATAACCTTTGGTACGCGCTCTTTCTAAACGATCTCTTTTCTGTCTCTTCATACTAAATGTTCCTCTTTTCCACAATGAAAAAAGACGACAGTACTGATGCTCTGTCGTCTTTATTGATATCGGATCTGAGGATAAAGATCAATAAGAGTTCACCTATTTTTCGTGCTGAACTCCATTTTAATCATGTCACCATGACAACCTTATGAACCTTTCTTTACAAAACGGCGATACTGACCTACAGCTGCCGCACCAGCCATAGCCAGTAAACCAAAGATGCCGAAGCTACCACCGCCACTGCTATCACTAGCACCGTAATCAAATACCGGTAGCTGATTGGCAACTACATAACCGGCTGGAATATCGTGGTTACTATCAAATGCAGTAGATGAAGATACAGATAGTTTTACTACAACATTTGTTCCATTGCTCAACGTCGACCAATCAGTATAACTATCAAAACGACGAGCAGAAGCAACTATTGTCCCATCATCAGTAATACCATTTGCATACTCAATGTAGTAATACTTACCGTTCTGCACACATGATTTAGCACCCGCACTATCCAAGCTACAAATTAGATCGTTAAGTGCGTAACGATTACCCGTATTAATATTGTAAATAAACGCTTCTTGTAAGCGAGAAACTGAGCCAAATACAGGCTGACTGGTGACACCACGTTCATCTGTCCAGCCAACAACTTGGTCAGCATTATTTACAGCTGCAGCTTCTGAGTTAACGCTAGAAGTGGTGATTGGGGTTGTGGTACTAGAAATAGCATCTGAAGAGGATGAATATTTAGCGATAAACATCTTCGTTGGATAATTTCGGCTCTCTTTGGCGCGATATGATCGGTTACCAACTATGTAACCATTAGAATTAACACCAACCGCCCAGCTATTATCGATTGTGTAATCACTATTAGTTCCAGGATTATCACTATCGTTTGCAAATACTAAAGAAGTTGTTGGTGTTGTGCTTAATGAACCGTCGCCTAATTTCCAGAATGCAGCCACATTTTTTGGTAAGCTGCTTGTTGATCCGATGCCATAACCAACTGTTGCTGAATACCCAACTGCGATATATTCAGAACCAACTTTCGCAACACCCATAGCACTAGCTGTGTAAGGATAGTTTGTTGACGTAGATGTGTTATGTGACGTTGCCAGCAATGAGGAACTTGGCGTTCCTGACGCATTCACCAACCAAAATGCAGCTTGAGTTTCATAACCAGGGCAATAAGGGCTATAAGTTTGAATTTCTGAATTGCCGTTATAGCAATTATTATATGCTGTAGCTTTTTGTGCTCCAGCAGTACCAACTACCAGATAATTCGAACCAGCCGGTACAATGTCATAAGCTGAAGCGAAAGCATAACCAGTACCATTCACTGTATTCAGATAAGCTGTTGCAGATGGTAACGTAGCGACAGCCTCACGATTGTGTGAAGCAAGACTCATATAACCTACTGATGTGATAGCTGAGGTATCGGAGCCATACTTAGTTATAATCCCTGCAGATTCAGCAGTGACAGTCGATGAAGTTACATTAAAAGTCTGATCGACATTTGAGCTTAGGTCAGAGAACCAAGTCGCAGTCCAATTAGATGTTTCCAAATAATTTTTACAAGTAGTGCTAGATAGAAGAGCAGTACAACCATTTTCATAATGAAAACGATGCGCCAGATCCATTCCACTTGGCGACATATGAAAATAATGATACCAATCGCTTTTCACCGCTACGCTAGCAATTTCAGCTCCATCACCAGAAATGCTTAATGCCCATGGGCCATAGTTAGCACTTCCTATGTTTGCGGCAGAAACAACCTCTGAGATTGAGTAAAACGGATCCTGAGCTGCAGCAGATACAGCACCTACCATCAATAATGGCAATATGGCTGCAATTTTTGTCATTTTCATTAGACACTATTCCTCGTTCTTCATCGCTTCCAGCTCTTCCCAGCGGGCGAAAGCCTGTTCCAAATTCAATTCAGCTTGTTGTAAGGCATCTAATATTTCTTTGGTGCGCTCTACTGGCAAACTGAAAAAGTCAGGTTGATTGATCTGAGATTGTATTGAGTCAATTTTCGCTTCTAATTGTTCCAGTTGAAGTGGTAATCCGTCCAGCTCTGACTGCAACTTATACGAAAGTTTACGAGTTTTTTTCGGTATTGCGGTTTTATCTTCTTTATCACGTGCATCAGAGGTGTTTTTTACCACTGGTGCAGACGTAACTACTTTTGCAGTCTGCTGTTGACGAGTAGCCATTACATCGGCAAAACCACCAACATAAGGCGTGATCCGACCATCGCCTTCAAACAACCAGCTATGCGTTACTGTGTTATCAATGAAGCGTCGATCATGGCTGACTAACAATAATGTACCTTGGTATTCCGCCAGTAACTCTTCCAACAATTCAAGCGTTTCAATATCCAGATCGTTGGTTGGTTCATCGAGGATCAGCAGGTTACATGGCTTCAGGAATAGCTTCGCCAGTAATAAGCGGTTTTTCTCGCCACCAGAAAGTGCTTTAACCGGTGTCATCGCCCGTTTTGGCTCGAACAGGAAATCCTGCAAATAACCGAGAATGTGACGACGACGACCAGCAAAATCGACTTCCTGACGACCGTCCGCCACGTTATCCATCACTGTTTTTTCCAGATCGAGTTGTTGACGATACTGGTCAAAATAAGCGACTTCTAATTTGGTACCACAATACAAAGAACCACTATCCGGCTGCAGATCACCCAGCAATAATTTAATCAGTGTTGTTTTACCGCAGCCATTCGGACCAATCAGGGCGATTTTATCGCCGCGCATGACACGGAAATCAAAATTACGGATCAGCGATTTCCCATCGATACTGTAATTAACACCCTCGCCTTCAAAGATGATTTTTCCGGAACGAACCGCTTCATCCAGCTGAATTTTAGAGGTGCCGACTTTTTCACGGCGATCGCCACGTTCCATGCGTAATGCTTTCAGTGCACGAACACGGCCTTCATTACGGGTACGACGCGCTTTTACGCCTTGTCGGATCCAAACTTCTTCCTGCGCCAGTTTTTTATCAAACTGGGCATTTTTCAGCTCTTCAACCCGTAACCACTCTTCTTTACCGGCCAGATAGGCATCGTAGTTACCCGGCCATGACGTTAATACGCCACGGTCCAGATCAACGATACGGGTTGCCATGCGTTGGATGAATTCACGGTCATGACTGATAAAGACAATGGCACCTTTGTATTGGCGCAAAAAATCTTCCAACCAAGCGATCGAATCAATATCCAGATGGTTGGTTGGCTCATCAAGCAGCAGTAGATCAGGCTCATTAACCAGTGCACGAGCTAATGCGACCTTACGCAGCCAGCCACCGGATAAATCAGAAAGCGAGGTATCCGCAGTCAGTGATAACAGACTGAGGATCTGGCTGATCCGGGTGTCGAACTGCCAGCCTTGTTGCTGATCAAGCTGCTCTTGCAACTCACTTAGGCGACGCATGACACGGTCGTCATCATGGTGATCTGCTAATAGCGTAAGTTGGTGGTGATAATCGGCTAAGATCTTACCCAGTTCAGCCACACCATCCGCGACATAATCATAGACAGTAGCTGATTCTGTTTGTGGCGGGTCTTGCTCCAGACGGGCAATTTTTAGATCCTGCAAATGCGTGATTGCACCATCATCCAGTAAAACTTCACCACTGATCACTTTCATCAGGGTGGATTTACCTGCGCCATTGCGACCAACCAAACACAGGCGTTCACCAGACTCAATGTGCAATTCCACATGATCTAATAACGGCGCCGCACTGTATGAGAGATACCCTTGCTGAATAGAATAAATAGCCATGATGTTTAAGCTTGCTCCTGCGATACGTCAGTCTTTGGAGCATGACGGATCAACCAGCTGTTATGGATATGTGGATTACGCGCGAAATCTTTGGGTAAGGTTTTCGCACTGATATTTTCAGCAACTAAACCCAGTTCAGCGAGACCATTAAAATCCATTTTGAACTGACGTTTGTTGTTTGAGAAAACAATCAGGCCATCCGGGTTCAGAATTTTCTTCAGCATCGCCATCACATCGATATGATCGCGCTGCACATCAAACGTATCGTCCATACGTTTAGAGTTCGAGAAGGTTGGCGGATCAATGAAGATCAGGTCAAACGTCTGCTCGCAATGACGTAACCAATCTAAACAATCGGCTTGTTCAAATTTATGCTGCCAGCTCGTTAAGCCATTGTGGCGCATGTTATCGCGCGCCCAGTTCAGATAAGTGCGGGACATATCCACAGTCGTGGTAGTCCGCGCGCCGCCGAGTGCTGCATGCACTGTGGCAGTACCGGTATAAGAGAACAGGTTTAAGAAGTCTTTTCCTTTCGCCATTTGCCCTAACATACGGCGGGTATAGCGGTGATCCAAGAACAGACCGGTATCCAGATAATCACGCAGGTTGACCAAAAATTTCGCGTTGTACTCTTTGACTTCGAGCAACTGCCCTTCGGTATTCAGTTTCTGGTATTGCGACTCCCCCTTCTGGCGTTCACGCACTTTCAGGATCACGTTTTTACCCGGCACACCGGTGACTTCGATAGCCGCCTGCATCAAATCGAGAATACGCTGACGCGCAACATGCTCTGGAATAGTTTTCGGCGGTGCATATTCCTGAATAACCAGATGGTTCGTGTAACGGTCGATCGCCACGTTATAATCCGGCAAATCAGCATCGTAGATACGATAAGCATCGATGCCTTCTTGCTGAGCCCATTTATCCAACGTTTTGATATTCTTACGCAAACGGTTGGCAAAATCTTCCGCCACCATTTTCTGTGATGCGACAGAGTTATCCGCAATTTGGTAATTACGTAACTGACATTCCAACGCACCATTAAACAGACGGTATTGTTTGTCTGCACGCAGACGCAGACAGCTCAGCAGTTCCGGCGATGCAGACAAAATTGTCACGCGCCAGCCCTGAAACTCAGTACGTAGTGCGCTACCTAAACTTTGATATAACTTTAACAGTTCAGGGAATTCGCCCAGACGTTCACCATACGGCGGGTTACTGACTAAGAAACCTTTGCTGTTTGGCCAAGGGTTATGCAATTGCATCACATCGGCGGATTCAAAACGGATCAGGTCACCGACACCGGCACGATTCGCATTCGCTTTAGCGCGTTGCAATACTCGGGTATCAATATCAAACCCAACAAAACGATCTGCTTGTAACAGCGCCTCTTTATGTCCGCGTTTCGCACGAACAGAGGCTTCAGCCATAATGGGCAACCAAATATCCGGCTGATGCTTTAACCAGCCTTCAAAGCCAAAACGACGACGTAATAAGCCCGGCGCCATATCACAAGCCTGCATGGCTGCTTCAATTAACAGCGTACCAGAACCGCACATCGGATCGAGCAACGGCTCATTTTGCCAGCCACTACGGGCTAACACCGCTGCAGCCAGATTTTCTTTTAACGGTGCTTCACCTGTTTCATCGCGGTAACCACGCTGATGTAATGCCGGGCCAGATAAGTCGAGAGAAACGGTAACGGTATCTTTTTTCCAGTGCACTAATACACGGGCGTCAGGAATTTTTTTATCGACTGAGGGACGAATGCCACTGCGTTTAGTGAAGCGATCAACAATCGCATCTTTAACTTTTAACGCACCGTATTGAGTATTATTGATGGCTTTTGAAGAGCCGGAGAAATCGACGGCAAATGATTGGTCTACTGAGAAATGGTTTTCCCACTGCACGTTAAAGCAACCGAGATAAAGATCCAGATCGGTATCGGCATAAAAAGAAGTTAATTCTAATGCAATACGGGACGCATAACGACTCCACAAACATGCCCGGTATGCCACTTCAAGCTCACCGCTAAATGCGACACCCGCGACTGTTTCTTTGATATCGGATGCGCCAAGCCCTGATAGTTCAGCAGCCAGTATAGATTCTAACCCTTTCGGGCATGTTGCAAAAAAGTCAGCCATTCGTCTCTAATTCATCGGTACAAATAAACGCGCATTATAGCTGTGAATTGCTAAAACAGATATGAATTGACGGGAAGATACTGATTGTTGCATTTATCAGCGAATTGCTAACTTATTGAGCAACGGTAAAATAAGCTGAAAATACTCCTTGCCAAATGTGAGTCAGCTCACTATTATGCGCTCCATTGACGCGGGATGGAGCAGCTCGGTAGCTCGTCGGGCTCATAACCCGAAGGTCGTAGGTTCAAATCCTGCTCCCGCAACCAAATTTAAAAGCCACCTAATCAGGTGGCTTTTTTTTATTCCAAAATAAATCAAATCTCAGTCTATTTGATACAAAAAAGCCGCTTCGTTATGAAGCAGCTTTGGGTTTGCCCAGTAAAAGAATTATTCCGCAGTTCAACTAATAAAACTTTTGAATATCGATGCCATATTCTTTGGGATCAACGGCACTTTCAATCTCTTCTGTAGGTGTTTTCGCCAAATCGATGACTTTGACATCCAGATAATGCTTACCGGTCGTACTGTAGATAATTTTTACCACCGGCTGTAACGGCGCACTGTCATTACTTTCTACAACTAAGGCGAGTTTGCCTGTTTTAAGTTTCACCAAACTACCCGTTGGATGTATCCCCATACATTTGATGAATTTTTTCACTAGTGTTTCATCAAATTGCGTACCGCCACCTTGTAACAAAATACGGAATGCCTGCGTTGCCTGCATGCCTTTTTTGTAACAACGATCTGCAGTCAATGCGTCAAATACATCGACGATAGTGCTAATGCGTGAAATCAGGCACAGCTCTAAGCCTTTTAACCCGCGCGGGTAACCCAAACCATCAAGTCGTTCATGATGGTTGGCTGCCACTGTGCGGACAATCTTACTAATGCCTTCCGATTTATCCAGAAATTGCACACTGAATTCGACATGCTTTTTCATGATGGCGAATTCATCGACCGTCAATCTACCCGGTTTATGCAAGATTTCATCAGGCACCATAATTTTGCCAGTATCATGCAACAAACCACCAACCAACAGTTCTTTAATCGTTTGTCGAGACAGTTTCAGAAAACGACCAAAATTCGCCAACAGCATTCCAACGTTCAAGGAATGCTCCATTAAATAAGTATCTTTTTCTCTGATACGAGATAGAAATACCATGGCATCTGGATTCTTAAAAATGGAATCGACCATTTCATCGGCCATTGCTTCTATTGGCGCAATATCAACAACTTCGCCGTTCTTTAATGCATTCAGCAACTTGGTCTGCAAAACTTTTGCTTCAGCATAAAGTTTTTGTGCACGTTTACGCAATTCAGTTTTTTCGGTAGTAGTCAGAATCTCTTGTTCTTGCTCTTCAGGCGCAAGGTTTGATTCGGGGTTTTCAAGGAGAGTTTCTTGCTGGTGTTTACTACGAGAAAGGTCAATTTTAACCTCTAGAACACCCATGGATTGTAATGACCGGCATGTAGCCTCACTGGAAACCATTCCAGGTTTAAAATGAATATCGCCTTTCTGTTTTGTAACAGCAACCACGAACATGCCTAACTTGATGTCGCGGATAGCTACGTTCTGATAGTTTTCTGTAGATAATTGTAAAACCGACATTCACGATCCTGAATAAAGCAGTAACTTATTTACTCTTTACATTAAAATACCCTTACAGTCATAAAAGCAATACACTAGAGCACAATAAACTAATAGTTTCACAAAATAGAAAAATAATGCGCTTAGATAAACACCTTCACCAATGTCTTGGTATTTCTCGCTCACAAGCTTCGTTGCTTTTACGAGCAGGTCGTATCACTGTAAATGGCACTATAGCCAAAAGTGGTTCTCTGCATGTTAATGAACAGGATGTTATTCTGCTGGATGACAATAACCTGCAAGCACCCGGGGAAAATCTTTATTATTTTATGCTGCATAAACCGCAAGGTTATGTGTGTGCTAATGCGGATGCTAATCATCCCAGCATTACCCAATTATTCGATTTGCCACGTGCCGATGAATTGCATGCGGCCGGGCGATTAGATGTTGATACCACAGGGCTAGTGTTAGTCACTAATGACGGACAGTGGTCACATCGCGTAACCTCCCCTCGAAAACAGTGTGAAAAGATTTACCGTGTCTGGTTGGCAGAGCCAATCTCTGATGACACGAGCAAACAGTTCGCAAAGGGAATTCTGTTACGCAGTGAGACACAACCAACACGCCCGGCACAGTTGGAAATTGTCACACCACGTGAAGTATTACTCACCATTCACGAAGGTAAGTATCATCAGGTCAAACGGATGTTTGCTGCAGTAGGCAACCATGTTGAGCGATTACATCGCGAGCAGATTGGCGCTTTAGTTTTAGATGCTAACCTGCCGGAAGGTGACTTCCGGGCGCTGACAGCAAAAGAGATTAGCCTGTTTTAACCTTATCGGGCTAATACCAGTGCCGTTCCGCAAACAACTAATATAGCCCCCAGCCAAGCACCCAGGCTGGGGCGCTGTCGAGTAAAAAACCAGAGAATAGGTAAAAGCATGACTGGCGATGTTGATGACATGATCGCCACCAGTGTTACATTGCCATGACGTAATGCGAACAAAAATATAGTCATACCTAAGACCATCGCCAATAACCCGTTCAGGCAAATGATGCCTAATACACGCCAGGTGATCGGCGATACAGCACGACTGAAAGGTACCTGCGCTAGACGTAACCCTGAGTGTGCAGCAAATGCAACCAACATCCGCACACACGATGCTGCAATCGGATCGGCCCCTGCAGACATAACCGGTTTCGCAATAATGGTTCCTAGCGATTGACACAGCGCAGCCATTAACCCCAATGCCAGACTCAACCACAAAGCACCATGGCTATATTCCAGTTTTTGCGGCTTATTACCACTGAATGCAACAGCAACCATAACGCCGGCTAACACTAATGCAGCACCTGCCCAGCCTTGCAAAGACAAATGCTCTTTAAATAGCCAGATCCCAAATAATGCGGAAAATGCAGCATGTGTTGCGAACAATAAACTGGCCCGACGCGGCCCAACCCGATTCATGCAAGCATATAAACAGGTATCACCGATGAAGATACCGATTAACCCTGACGTGGCCATCATGCCAATTTGTGATAATGACAGTGTATGAAAACCACCGCTGATCAGACTCATTAAGCCCAACATCAAACTGACACAAGCCATACGCCAGCGGCTAAAAGCAAAAGTACCTAAATGACGAGCTGGGGTGACCGACAATAAGCTAGCGCAAGCCCACAAAAAAGCCGACACCAATGCCAGCCACTCTAAAGACATAAAAACCTCAAATACCAATACAACAAACCGGCAAAAGCCGGCTTGTCATTACAAAAAACGGAAATCAATCAGAAGAAAGGATCGGGTTCATCATGCTTGATTGGGTCCAGCTCCCAGCTTAACACCTGACCTGACATTTTGAGCGCACCATTTTCGGTATGGAGTTTAATTTTCAGTTTTAAGTTGTTAACAGAGTCGGCATTCCGAAGCGCTTCTTCTTCATCAATAGCGCCTTCGCAGAACAGTTCAAACAAACATTGGTCGAATGTTTTCATGCCCAAGTTAACTGATTTTTCCATGATTTCTTTAATATTACCGAAATCACCTCGGCGGATCATATCCTGAATCGTTGCGGTACCCAGCAATACCTCAATGGCGGCGCGTCGTTTCCCATCTTTTGTTTTAACTAATCGTTGCGATACAAACGCTTTCAGGTTATTCCCTAAATCGTTCATCAATTGTGGCCGACGCTCTTCTGGGAAGAAATTGATAATACGATCCAACGCCTGATTTGCATTATTCGCATGCAAGGTTGAAATAGCTAAATGGCCGGTTTCCGCAAACGCTAATGCGTGTTCCATCGTTTCGCGGTCACGAATTTCCCCAATCAAAATAACATCCGGTGCCTGACGCAAGGTATTTTTCAAGGCCGCATGGAAACTGCGAGTGTCCACCCCTACTTCACGTTGGTTGATGATGCTCTTTTTATGCGGATGAACATATTCGATAGGGTCTTCAATGGTAATGATATGCCCACTGGTATTAGTATTTCGATGATCTATCAATGCCGCCAATGTTGTGGACTTACCAGAACCTGTCGCACCAACAAACAATACCAACCCTCGTTTCTCCATGATTACATCCAACAGGATTGGCGGCAGCTTCAGTTCTTCAAACGTCGGAATATCTAATTTGATATTACGGGCAACGATGGAGATTTCATTCCGTTGGCGGAAAATATTGACACGGAAACGCCCTACTTTAGATAACGAAAGCGCTAGGTTCATTTCCAATTCTTTATCAAAAATAATGCGCTGTTCTTCATCCATGATCCGATTGGCAATTTCGGCAACCTGGCCTAATTCCATCGGACGTTCCTGGATTGGTGTTAATACACCATTAAATTTGATACTGGGCACGGCGCCGGTTGCCAGATATAAGTCTGAACCATTTTCAGTGGCCAGCTTGATCAGCATATCCTCGAATTCCATGGTTCCATCAGCAGCAGACATGCTTTTCTCCTTAAATTACTTCACTGTTATTTATTCTGGTGCATTTTGGCCGTTTATTTAAGTCATCCACCAGAAATATATAGATAAAAATGTAAAGACAACAACTGTGACCAAAGATACATCCGTATTTCAATAACCTGCTCTATACTTTGGATAGCGTGTCAACTGAGGTCGGAGGTTTGTATGTGGCAATCCATAACAAAACAGATCACAGATTGTATGGATGCACCGTTTAATATTGATAAACGGCAATTACTGCTGCACACCCAAGATTCAAATTACTATCAGATCAGTGATCAAAAACTTGGGGTGTCATACATAGTTCGCATTACACCTAAGTCCATGGCGACTAAATTCGACATGGTGACACGCAATTTGTCTTTGATGGCAGACTGGCTGATATCACCAAAAATCATTTTATATGGTTCTACCGCTGATCAGTGTTTTGTAGTCTTTGAAACCTTTGATGTCGAGGAAAGCCCCCCGCTACCGAATGAATGGCATGCACTAGGTAAACGCTTTGCCAAAATGCACCATGAAAGTCAGCAAGGTATGTATGGCTGGGATGAAGACACGTTTATTTATCAGCAAATTCAGCCGAATCGCTGGCAAAAAAACTGGGCCTCTTTTTATTCTGAGCAACGTATTGGCTGGCAGTTGCAGTTACATCAGGAAAAAGGGAAACATCTTTTTAATATCTCAGATATCACCAGTGTGATACATCGCTTGCTGCATCACCATCACCCAGAACCTTGCTTACTGCATGGGCAATTGCTGCTGGATAATATATTAGTGACCAGTAACGGACTTTTTCTACCCGATAACGCTTGTTATTGTGGTGATCGGGAATTAGATCTCGCTTGGTTAACAACATTCTGTCCGAACTATGATGATTTTATGCAGGGATATACCGAAACGTGGCCGCTACCGCAAGGATATGAGACTCGACAGGTTATCTATGCGTTATATCCATTATTAGTGCAATTACATCAGGATCCTGCGCTGGAAACGCGGGTTCACCATCATATTGCGCTAATTTTAGCCATCTAACAGCGATAAACTGGCAGGTTGGATGGCTTATAGCTATAGTGTCGGCGTTTATAGTTAACTAGAGAACAACCGATGAAACACCTCGCCTATTGCGACAAAATCAGGGAGGTTTACAGCCAAATCGGAAGTGGCGACCAAGGCTATATGCCTGATGCAATCCGTGTTGTTTTAACTACATTGGATAAAATCGCCAGTAATCCTGATTTGCCTGAAGACATCCGAAATAACGCTGCTTTTGCTGCTGCCAATTTACTTATCAGCGATTACTCTGAAGACGCCTGAAGATCAGGCGTTTTTTCTCAAATAGTATAAAGGTCATACCGTGATTCAATATCAGCAGGAAATCCGCCGTCTTGTTCGGCTGGCGTTGCCTATTCTTTTGGCACAGGTCGCACAAACAGCAATGACGCTGGTAGATACCATTATGGCAGGCCGTTACAGCGCCATCGATCTGGCTGCAATTTCCGTTGCCAGTAGTTTCTGGTTGCCGATCGTGTTGACCAGTCAGGGCATCATCATGGCGCTGACGCCTATCGTCGCGCAGCTGAATGGTGCACAAAAACAGGCACAGATCCCTACAACGGTAGCCCAAGGGTTGTGGTTAACACTGCTGGTATTTATTCCGGCCGGACTCCTGCTTTATTACAGCCCGATGCTGCTGCATTGGATGGATGTTTCTGTCGTTATGGCAGAGAAAACCACCAACTATCTGCATGCGATGTTATTAGGATTACCTGCCTATCTTTTTTATCAGGTATTACGAAATTACGCCGAAGGTTTATCGCATACTGTTCCCGGTATGTGCATTGGTTTTGCCGGGCTGCTGCTGAATATCCCGCTGAATTATTTGCTGATCTATGGCGTTTGGGGTTTTCCAGAATTAGGCGGTGTTGGCTGTGGTTTCGCCTCTGCGGGGGCCATGTGGTTTATGGCCATCGCCATGACAATGTATGTGCTTAAATCACCGTCTTATCAGCAATGTCGTCTGTTCCAGCATTATATTGGTTGGCAGTGGGACAGCATCCGACGCATTTTCAAACTCGGTGCCCCCATCGCCTTAGCTTTATTTTGTGAAGTCACCTTGTTTACTGTAGTCGCGCTGCTTCTGGCACCGTTGGGCCCTGAAATTGTTGCCAGTCATCAAGTCGCGTTGAATTACTCATCACTGATTTTTATGCTACCACTCTCTTTAGGGTATGCAGTCACGATCCGCGTAGGTCATTCATTGGGCGAATTACAACCCAAACAGGCCAAGGTGGCTGTCATCTGCGGTCTATTGGTTGGATTAACGATCACAGTGATGACGGCAAGCTCAACTATCTTGTTACGAACTTGGATTGCGACTCAATATACAGATGACCCAACGGTCATTACATTAGCGGCTCATTTGATTATTTTTGCCGCTATTTATCAATTTTCAGACACCATCCAAGCGATCTCTTCCGGCGCACTACGCGGCTTGAAAGACACTCGTGTCATTTTTGTGATCACACTGATTTCTTATTGGATGATTGGTATACCGGTTGGCACCATTCTTGGATTGACTGATTGGGTCACACCACGAATGGGGCCACAAGGTTTTTGGTTAGGCATTATTTTGGGTCTGACAACCGCGGCTAGTATGCTGGCGCTCCGATTAAGAAAAACCTTACGTAAAACACTGCAACAACATCCCGTATAGTCAAAATGGCGAATGGAAATGGGACTTATATCACCATTCGCCACATAGAAACCGGTTTCATCTTTACAGTAAGAATCAATCACCCTAACGTTCGGAAAGAATTTTTTCCTATTTTTCGAGAGCATTAAATGCAGAAAAAAGCGGTTATTTTCGATATGGATGGTGTATTGATCGACTCCGAGCCATTCTGGCAACAAGCACAAATCGATGTGCTGAAAGAGCTGGGAGTCGAAATTACTGTCGAAGAGTGCGAACAAACGATGGGACTACGAATTGATGCGCTGGTTGCGCATTGGTATGCCAAACACCGCTGGGAAGGCCCAGGCATTGAAGAAACCGCCAGCACCATTGTCGGTCGCGTAGCAAGCCATGTTATGTTGTCAGGTGTCGCGAAAGAAGGCGTTCTTGATGCATTGAAAATCATTGCTGATCAGGGATTAGCCATCGGTTTGGCAACCTCCTCCCCTATGGCATTGGTTAATGCAGTTTTAGCTCGTCTGGAAATCGGTCATTATTTCTCTATTTGCCATTCCGCCGAATTTGAAGAATACGGTAAACCACACCCTGCGGTTTATTTACAAACCGCCGTACAAATGGGTTTTCATCCTAAAGAGTGTGTTGCCATCGAAGATAGTTTTAACGGATTACTGGCCGCTAAAGCAGCCACCATGAAAACCATTGTGATACCGGAAGCAATTCAGGCCACCAACCCACATTTTTCCATTGCTGATATTCGCTTATCCAGCCTAAGCGAACTCACGGTTGAACATTTGGTATAGAAAACCCAAAATAGAAAAACAAAAAGCCCGCTAATTAAGCGGGCTTTCTTTTAGCATCAAGCGGAAAGTATTAACCGCGACGAGCTTTCACAGCGGTAGCTAACTGACGTAACAATACGGCAGTATCATCCCAACCGATACAGGCATCAGTGATACTCTGACCACAGATCAGTTCCTGACCTTCCACCAGATCCTGACGACCTTCAACCATGTGGCTTTCAACCATGACACCCATGATGTGGTGATTACCGCCAGCGATCTGACCACAAACGTCGGTACAAACTTCCATCTGCTTTTTGAATTGCTTAGAGCTGTTAGCATGGCTGAAATCGATCATCATTTTGGTTGGCAGACCTGATTTTTCCAGATCTTTCACTACCGCAGCGACATGTTTAGCGCTGTAGTTTGGCTCTTTACCGCCACGCAGAATGATATGACAGTCTTTGTTACCTTCAGTGGTTACGATTGCTGAATGGCCAAATTTGGTCACAGATAAGAAATTATGGGAAGCGCCGGCAGCACTGATCGCATCGATTGCCACTTTAGTCGTACCGTCAGTGCCATTTTTGAAACCAACAGGGCAAGATAGACCAGACGCCAGTTCACGATGAACCTGAGATTCGGTAGTACGCGCGCCAATTGCGCCCCAGCTCATCAGATCAGCCATATATTGTGGCGTGATCATATCTAGGAATTCAGTTGCGGTTGGCATACCCATGTTGTTCAGATCCAGCAGCAGTTTACGGCCAATGCGTAAACCATCGTTGATCTTATAGGTGTTATCTAAGTAAGGGTCGTTGATCAGACCTTTCCAGCCAACGGTAGTACGTGGTTTTTCAAAATACACACGCATGACGATTTCCAGCTGATCTTTCAGCTCTTCACGCATCGCCAGCAAGCGTTTGCCATATTCAATAGCTACTTCAGGATCATGAATAGAACATGGGCCGATCACTACCAGCAGACGCTCATCCTGATCATTGAGAATATTGTGAATAGCCTGGCGACTTTCAAATGCCGTTTGAGTAGCAGTTTCAGTGGCAGGATACCGCTCCAACAATGCGATTGGCGGTAATAATTCTTTAATTTCTTTGATCCTTACATCGTCTGTCTGATACATCATGACCTCTGTGCAATTTCTGGTTACAGGCAATTCCGGTTTGCCCGTTTGTGGCGAATTAATCTAGTTAGATTGCACCGTCGCGTCAATCATATTGTGACTTTGTTCGCCCATGTGAGCCGCACAGGGTATAATACCGGAAAAGGTATCGACCAAATTCAATCAGGAGATTTACATTGCGCTTTGCTGAACTGACTATGCATAAACGCTTAAAAGAGGCCATGGCTCATCTCGACTACACCGAGATGACCGAAGTGCAGGCTCAGACTATCCCTTACGCGCTGATCGGGCGCGATCTGGCTGTGGCTTCTAAGACAGGTTCCGGTAAAACACTGGCCTATCTGATCCCGTTGATGCATCGACTGTTGACCTCCAGAGCGCTGTCTACTCGTGGCCCTCGGGCACTGATTTTGGCGCCAACTCGTGAACTGGCCAAACAGGTTTATGCCCAACTTCGTTTTCTGGTAGCAGGAACGCAAGTGCACTGTAGTTTGGTGCTGGGCGGTGAAAACTTTAACGAACAGATTAAATCGCTGCGTAAAACACCTGAAATTCTGGTTGCGACGCCCGGTCGTCTACTCAACCATTTAAAAGCGCGCAGTTTCTTGTTTGATGGTGTGGAAATTCTGGTGCTCGATGAAGCAGATCGCATGCTCGATCTGGGTTTTGCTGATGCGTTAAAGGCGATCCACTCCGCCGCATCACACCGTTTACGTCAAACCTGGCTGTTCTCGGCAACACTAAATCATCAGTCGGTGGAAATGCTGTCGGGTTACATTCTGAAAGCACCGCAGACGATCTCGATTGGTGAAATGCACGCAGTTCATGCCGATATCAATGAAGTCTTCCATTTATGTGACCATCTCGATCATAAACAGGCATTGCTAAAACATCTGCTGTCGCAACCGGATTATCAACAAGCCATCGTTTTTCTGGCGACACGTGAAGATACCGAACGTCTGGCGAAACAATACAGCGAATGGAATATTCCAGCACTGGCATTATCCGGCGACATGAAACAGGCGCAACGTAACCAGGTGATCGATCAGTTCTCTCGTGGCCATGCCAAGGTGCTGTTTACGACGGATGTGGCGGCACGCGGATTAGATTTGTCGCACGTATCATTGGTAGTAAACTTTGATATGCCAAAACAACCGGAAGAGTATATCCACCGAATCGGCCGTACTGGGCGTGCCGGCAACCAAGGCAACGCGGTTTCGCTCCTAAGTCCAAAAGATTGGGCTTCTTTCCAAGGGTTACTCGCATTGCAACGTCGCGAAGTGACTTTCACGACAATTCCCGGTTTGGAAGGCAAATTCAAAGGCGTACTGGCCCCGAAAAAGACCAAATTCTCAGGCAAAGATGCGCATCCACTGGCAGAAGCAAAAGCCGCGGCAGCTCAAGGTAAACGACCTTTCAATAAAAATGCCGCGAAAGGTCCTGTTCGTAAAGAGTCGAAAAACCGGCCTGCACGCAATGCGACACAAAATGTGGGTGATATTGACGGCTTCGCACCTGTACGCAAGAAAGCACCGACCGAAGTTGCGTATGTCGAAAGAGACACTGATAACGAAGTAGAATAAAACTGATAGCCGGTTGATTTAGTTCAACCGGCTATACTTAGTTTAATCTGCTGTACAGCGCCTGCCATGAGGCCTCAGCCACATTTGTTGTTGCCTGCAATAGCGCAACTATGTTCGGTTTTGATTCCCGGCAGGCCACTTCTAACTGACCACACATATCCTGTAAAGCAACAGCACCAAGTGCGCCGGCGGTGCTTTTCAGGGCATGGGCATGTTTCGCACACGCAGCAATATCACCTTGTTTGAACAACGCCGGCAATGCATCAAAATGCGCTTTACTCTCTTGCAGGAAAATAGCGACCAGTTGTTTAAATAAATCAGGGCTGGTGTCACTGATCAAGGTTTGAATAATTGTTTCATCAAGTATCGGTTTAGTGGTTCCGACCATAGCGACAGGCGCAAGTACTGGTTCTTCGCTGTTTTCAACTTCACTCTCTTTATGCAATGCCCAGCGCTTTAACATGGCATAGAGCTGCTCCCGTTGCAGTGGTTTACTCAAATAATCATTCATGCCCGCTTCTAGGCACGCATCTCGATCGTGGGCAAAGGCATGAGCTGTCATCGCTAATATCGGTAATGTTTGATAATGCCCGCCTAAAGCCCGGATGCGGCGTGATGCTTCCAAACCATCCATACCTGGCATTGACACATCCATCAGCACCACATCAAACGCGGCCTTTTGCACCTGTTCAATCGCCTCATAGCCATTATTGGCAATAATGATCTGGCAGCCAACTTTTTCCAGCATCGCGGTAGCGACCATTTGATTTGTCAGACTATCCTCGACCAACAATGCGGTGATAGGTAATAACTCCATCTCTCCTGCCGTACTTTTTTCATGCACAACACCACTGGTTTTCACCGGCAAAGTAAACCAGAAAGTACTGCCAACGCCGGCAACCGAATGACAACCGATTTTGCCACCCATCAGCATGACCAATCGAGCCGTGATAGCCAGCCCAAGCCCGGAGCCACCAAAACGACGATCGAGATTAGTGTCTACTTGTGAAAACTCTTGAAACAGACGGAGTTGATCTTGTCTGGAGATACCGATGCCCGTATCACTGATATGAAACACCATCATCGGCACAGAATCTAACTTATGCTGATCTTCAGGTAACATACGCACAGAGATGTTGACGCTGCCGGTTTCGGTGAATTTAATCGCATTAGCCAATAGATTTTGCAGTATCTGACGCAGCCGTGATGGATCGGCAGAAACAACCTCAGGAATGTTATCCCCGATACTCAAACCGAAATGCAGTTTTTTTATCAGCGCTTCTTTTTCAAACAAAGCGGCTAATCCATCCAATAAATCATGCAGCTTGAATGATGTGGCAACTAATTCCAATCGACCCGCTTCGATACGGGAAAAATCCAATACATCGTTAACTAGTTGCAATAATGACCGGCCACCTTCACAAACCCCCTGCGTCAATTTACGCTGACGCTCATCTAAATGCGTTTCCAGCAGTAACTCAGAGAGGTTGATAACTGCGTTCAGTGGTGTGCGAATTTCGTGACTCATGGTAGCCAAAAAGTGGCTTTTAGCTTTATTCGCAGCCTGAGCATCATCTCTTGCTTGGATCATGCTCTGTTGTGCCAGTTTTAAGCGCTGATATTGGCGGCAACTATTCAGGGCTAACGCCAGTTTATTGACCAGCGGTACAATTTCACGAAACAAAGCTTCACGAAACGGTGAGCTTCGGCCTAACAATAACGCACCATAATCTTGGATCGGCCAGGCATAATAAAACAGCCCGACTGACTCAAAATAACAAAGTGGAGTGGGTAAAACATCATGATTCGTCAGGCATTCTAAAGAGCGGTTAATCGCCTGATGTAAATAGTGATTACGAACTGCCGCGCGTGGCAAGATGTAGGTGGGGGTATAAAAATCGTCTTGTTCGTCACGCAACAAAACAACTGCCGAAGCACAGCCTAAGCCTCGCAAGAAAACCGGGATGCATTCAGCCAGCATTTTTTCCAGCTCAATGCTTTCACCAATCGACATGGCGATTTCATGTAATACTTCTTGTTCAATTAATCCCTGACGTATCACTGGCCAGCAATCCTACTACAGAAGTTTTGTTATAGAGTTCCAGGTAATCATAGCCGCTATTAGCTATCTCCCCTAACGTCAGGGCCCCGGCAAGTGGAACATCATTCATCGACACATGTGTGATTTCCCGGGCAAATAATTCTCCCAGAAATAAAACGCGCGAAATACAATCCATAAATAACATCAGGTGTGGTGTGCGCCCTTTCAGATTCTCCATAGCGCGCTGACGCGCCCGCCCCGCAGCAGCCGAAACATAATCTGGTTTGCCATGCATCACATGCACATATGAGCCACGCCGCACTTCACCAACACAAACGATACGCTGACCTTTAAGTGAGATTGGATCTCGGATCACCAGCTCATCAGCCAGTTTGGCAATACCAAAAGGATATGCGCGGGCAATTTCTGAAAATGGTATTTCGCAAAACCGCAGGCCTGAATGATCTTCAACGACATTACGATACACATCAGCTGCCGGACGCCAGTCAATCGAGATGATTTCATTACCCTCGACTTCGGTGACTTTAAAAGCCCGAGAAATAGATTGCCAGCCATGTGCAACACCAATACCGCTGGTAATGTCCGCCATTAATAACAGCGCCGCGTCTTGCAAAATACCTTGTGGCGTTAATACGCAAGGCTGATCCAATTTCTGCAAGGAGCCACAACCACCGCCGATATAGTTAATCTCAAGACCATATTGATTAAATAGGCCATCAACTAATCGCTGAACGCCAGAACTCATCCCATGCACAAAGGTAAACAACGTTCCCCGTTCCATATTTTGCCAAGGCAGTTGTTTTTGTAACTCGGTTTCTATTTCAACCGTTTTACTTAATGCAGGAATAACCGCCATGCTGAACGAACAACTAAACCCAATTAACACCGCACCCGCAGTTAACAACGATTTATCATATAAAACATAGGGAAAAATACCGCCGATGACGGGTTTGGGATTAATAACCAAGAGATTGTTGATCTCATCATGTGCAATCTCGGTTTGTGACGCCAGCAACATCATGATGAACTTGATTTCAGGATCATCGTTCATGTGCTGCAATTCAAGTTGCAGCTGAGGCATCCCATCTGATACCAACACACTCTTCATATTCAGACCCCTGTACTATCAATATTCACTATGACTTTCACGTTGATTGCCACGCCAGTCGTTTGCGATAGATAGTTGAAGGGCTTAATTCCAGTAAAGTTGCCGCCTGAGGAATGTTGCCATCACATGCTGCAATTGCATTCTCTATAGTTTCTTTTTCGACCAACCACATGGGGCGAATGGCTTCCATACTGTTCGCAACCACAAGTGGTGCGACTGCGGCTGTTTTTTGTGGAATCACAGCTACCGGCACAGAGTTCAGTGGTGGGGGGAACATAGTCGGTAACACACGATCACCATCATGCAAAACAACCACATTACGGATCACATTCTGCAATTGCCGCACGTTGCCAGGCCATTCGTAATTCAACATCATCTGTGCTGATTCAGGGCTGAAATCAGAAAAATGTTTATTCTCTTCAGTCGCAAATTGCCGCAAGAAATTTCGGGCGATCGCCAGCACATCATCCCCCCGCTCACGCAATGGTGGTAACGCTACCGGTATAACATGTAAACGGTAATAGAGATCTTCGCGGAAACGCCCCGCTTGCACTTCGGCAATAGGGTCACGATTTGTCGCACAAACAAAGCGAACATCTACGCTTTCCAGTTTGCTGCCACCGACCCGCTGGAACGTGCCGGTTTGAATAAAGCGTAATAATTTGGATTGTAAATCCAGCTCCATTTCGCAGATTTCATCAAGGAACAATGTGCCACCATTAGCACGGGACGCAGCCCCTTCCCGATCACTTTGCGCACCAGTAAAAGCACCTTTAACATGACCGAAAATCTCACTTTCGATCAAATCGCGAGGAATGGCAGCACAATTTAAAACAACCAGTGGTTGATCTTTACGCGGGCTGATTTTGTGTAATGTTTCTGCGCAAACTTCTTTTCCGGTACCACTTTCCCCAGTAATAAAGACGGTTGCTTTACTCGGTGCGGCACTTTCTAATATGCGGTAAACCGCTTGCATCGACAATGAACTACCGATAAAACCACCAAAACCTGAGTGGTCATAATTGGCACGGTAAGTATCCACCAGCGAGGCTAATTGCTGGTGTTTCGCAGCATTACGCACCGTCGTACACAAGCGCTTGCCATCAAACGGTTTAGTCAAAAAATCAAACGCACTGTGTCGCATCGCTTCCACAGCAATATCAACGGAACCATGTGCCGTTATCACCACGACACTGGTTGGCAATCCTTGTTCACTCACGTAGCGCAGCAGCGCCATACCATCCATGTCGGGTAATTCCAGATCAAGCAACAGTACCTGCGGTGGTTGCTCTTTCAACGCATCCAACCCATCCTGACCGAGACGAAAGGCCTTGATTTGGTAGGGTTCAGCACGTAAATAATCTTGATAGAGCATGGACAGCATTTCACTGTCTTCTACCAAATAAACCAGTGGACTCGACATTGTTATTCTCTTTGTTTTAGTGCTCTGTTTACCAGTTTAGCATTCAGATTTAACTTCAAGCTGATATGGTCTCTATCTCCAACAGACCGGATGTTTCCTCACATCAGACACCAGCTACAAATGATTAGATTTATTCGTTACAAAAGCGCTCTTATGATACGCTTTGCCAATCAACCCTGCCATGTAACATCGTGTTTTCTATCGCATGTCATCACTATTTCAGCTTAAAACATTTCCGATTCAATCTACCACGCAACAGATGTTTGCCAAGGTAGCTCATCTGCCATGGGCGGTGTTATTAGAATCTGCCAGCCCAGATCATATCGACAGCCGGTTTGATGTTTTTTCGGCTGAACCGATAGCTACGCTGCAAACAACGGGCGATATCACCACGATCACGGAAGGTGAGCATACTGAATATTCCAAAGCCGCACCGTTACAATTATTGAAAGAAATTCAACGTCGTCATTTTGGACCAGATGTTACTTATCATGGGGAATTACCATTTATCGGCGGCGCTATCGGCCTATTAGGATATGACTTAGGTCGTCGTATTGAAAAAATCCCGGTACAAGCTGAACGTGATATCCATTTACCTGAACTGGCCGTCGGTATTTATGACTGGGCATGGATCGTTGATCATCAAACCCAACAGATGCATTTCTTAGTTTGCGGTTCTGAAGAACAAATGGAAACACGGTGGGCTTGGTGGCAGCAGCAAGTGGCCATGAAACCAAAACCATTCAGCCTTACATCAGGTTGGCAATCTAACCTTTCTCAAGCTGCCTATACTGAACGCTTTAACGCTATTCAACGTTATCTACGTGCTGGCGATTGTTATCAAATCAATCTGACCCAGCGCTTTCACGCTCATTATTCCGGTGATGAATGGCAGGCTTATTGCCAGTTGGCACAGGTAAATCAAGCGCCATTTTCAGCATTCATGCGTCTGCCAGAAGCTGCGATTCTCAGCTTGTCGCCAGAACGTTTTTTGGCACTCAATAATCGCGAAATTGAAACTAAACCGATTAAGGGAACGCGCCCTCGTTTTGTTGATCCACAAGCAGATCAAGCCAGCATCACTGAACTACAACATTCGCCGAAAGATCGGGCGGAAAATCTGATGATTGTTGACCTGTTACGTAACGATATTGGCCGGGTGTCGAAACCTGGCACAGTGCGTGTATCCAAGCTGTTTGATATTGAATCATTCAAGGCCGTACACCATCTGGTTTCAACCGTGACAAGTTCATTAGCCGAGCAATACAGCGCAGTTGAACTGCTCGAAGCCTGTTTTCCCGGTGGTTCGATCACTGGTGCACCCAAAGTTCGGGCGCTGGAAATTATTGAAGAGCTCGAACCACACCGCCGTTCGGCCTATTGTGGCAGCATGTTTTATATCAGCCGACATGGGCGCATGGATTCCAGTATCACCATTCGCACCTTGATCGCATGGCAACAACAACTTTATGTCTGGGCTGGTGGCGGTATAGTGGCTGATTCTGATGCAGATGCGGAATATCAGGAAACCTTTGATAAATTAGCGAAGATATTACCGATTCTGGAACAGTCATATCATGAGCCGAACTGAACACTTTCTGAATCGTTTCTTATTACAAAATGCCCCGTTGACGCCAGTTGATATTCATCCGGGAACACACGATGCAGCCGTGTTAATACCGATTATTCTGCGCTCTGATGGCTGGACAGTATTGTTCACGCAACGAAGCTGGCAGCTGCGCCATCACCCAGGGCAGGTTTGTTTTCCGGGTGGCAGAAAAGACAACACAGATAGCTCTTTGCAGATGACCGCCATTCGCGAAATGGAAGAAGAACTTGGTATCACCGAAAAACAAATAAGGGTGCTGGGGCAATTATCCTCTGGGCACACCTTCACGGGGTATCAGATCCACCCCTATCTCGCCTTAATTCAACCACCATTTAAGATCATACCAGCCAAAGATGAAGTGTCTGCCGTATTTGAATTGCCGCTGGAGACGTTACTGGATCTCAATACTTACCAACCACTGATCACCACACGAAATGGCACGACGCATAAAATTATCGGGTTAACAGTTGATGGCTGGTTTATCTGGGGTGCGACGGCGAGAATTCTTTATCAGTTGGCAAAACAGTTTGGTTGAAGCAATCAGCTTTAAAGGAAGGCATTTCAACGGATATTAAGAGGTTATTGGAGGCGTGTCCCGGAGTCGAACCGGGCTAGACGGATTTGCAATCCGCTACATAACCGCTTTGTTAACACGCCTTAAATTGGAGCGGGAAACGAGACTCGAACTCGCGACCCTAACCTTGGCAAGGTTATGCTCTACCAACTGAGCTATTCCCGCTTCAATGAGATGTTGCCTTAGCAACGGCGCGCATTATACGTAGATGAAGAGTGAAGGCAAAACACTTTTTGCGTCAGTGGATGCTGACTGCCTGATATTTCCGCACTTCACTCTTATACCCTTCGTAGTTGAAGTTGCTGCGTCGTTAACGTCGTTTACTCACCCCAATCACATAGCTTATCTATCACATAACTTAACTATGCTCATGGGGATTCGTCACTTGTCGCCTTGCTGCAACTCCAATTACTTTGGGTATAACGGCGGGTTACTTAAGCTTTTTACTTCGTTTTCCCTGCCGCAGCCTGCCAGCGGCCACCAACATAGTAGGCAGCCCAACCGGTCGCTTTACCGTCTACTTCCGAAGCAACATATTGCTCTTTCGTTTTACGGCTGAAACGCACAATAGTTGGATTACCATCAGGATCAGCAACTGGTGCTTCCGCCAGATACTGATGTTTAGGTGCCAAGCGATCTTTAAACCGAAGTAATTCAGCAACCAGAGGTGCCCGTGTTTCACGTGACTTAGGGAATGTGCTGGCCGCCATAAACAAACCTGCCGCCCCATCACGCAACACAAAATGCGCATCGGATTTACTGCACTTCAGCTCAGGCAGGAACACCGGATCTTCTTTCGGTGGTGCCACATCGCCGTTTTTCAGGATCTTGCGCGTGTTCTTACATTCAGCATTGGTACAGGCCATAAACTTACCAAAACGACCGGTTTTCAGCTGCATGTCTGAACCACAACGATCACATTCCACTACCGGGCCTTCATAGCCTTTCAGACGGAACTGACCCACCTCGATCTCATAACCATCGCAATCAGGGTTATTACCGCAAATATGAATTTTACGTGTGCCATCCAGCACATAAGAATCCATCGCTGTACCGCATTTTTTACAACGGTGCATGGCGCGCAGTGCGTTGACTTCACCATCTTCGGAGTCTGCAGCAATAAATTCATCGCCCGGCACCAGATTGATGGTTTGTTTGCAACGCTCTTTGGGCGGTAAGGCATAACCGGAACAGCCGAGGAACACACCGGTTGATGCGGTACGGATACCCATTTTGCGACCACAGGTCGGGCAATCGATATCCGTCAGGACAACCTGATTGCTCCGCATTCCGCCCATATCACCTTCTGCCTTTTGCAGATCGGCTTTAAATTCGGAATAGAAACTATCCAGCTGTTTGTGCCAGTCTAAATTGCCCTGAGCAATATTATCCAGCGAGCTTTCCATTTGCGCCGTGAAGTCATAACTCATCAGATCAGTGAAACTTTCCACCAAACGATCGGTGACAATTTCACCCATTTTTTCAGCATAAAAACGACGGGCTTCGACTTTTACATAACCACGATCCTGGATCGTAGAAATGATAGAGGCGTAGGTTGACGGACGACCGATGCCACGCTTTTCCAACTCTTTAACCAACGCAGCTTCCGTGAAGCGTGCTGGCGGCTTAGTGAAATGCTGTTTAGGATCAAGTTTAACCAGTTGCAATACATCGCCAGCCGACACATTAGGCAACTCAATATCGTCACCTTTGCGGCCCATTGGTGGTAACGCTTTGGTCCAACCGGCAAAACGTAAAATACGGCCTTTGGCTTTCAGCTCAAAATCGGCGGCAGTCACGGTCAGCGTGCTGGTGTCATATTGAGCTGGCGTCATCTGGCACGCCACAAATTGACGCCAGATCAGGTCGTACAAACGAACGGCATCCGCTTCCATATCTTTTAACGCGTCGGCTTTCACTTCAACGTTGGATGGACGGATCGCTTCGTGTGCTTCCTGTGCATTGGCTTTAGAACCATACGTTAGCGGATCTTTCGGTAAATATTTTTTACCGAATTGCTGTTCGATATAGTCACGAACCGCGACCACCGCTTCCTGACTCAAGTTAGTCGAGTCAGTACGCATGTAGGTAATGTGACCCGCTTCGTACAAGCGCTGCGCCATCATCATGGTCTTCTTCACACCAAAACTCAGCCGTGTGCTGGCCGCTTGCTGTAAGGTGGAAGTAATGAATGGTGCAGAAGGTTTACTACTGGTCGGTTTATCTTCGCGATCACGTACGGTATAGGCAGCATTTTTTAATGCCTGTACAGCGGCCATGGCTTGCTGTTCGTTCTTTGGATCGAACGATTTGCCCTGCTGCGAGGTAACCTGCAGACGCAGAGCTTCACGAGCAGGGGTTTGTGTATCGGCATGAATATCCCAGTACTCTTCCGGCACAAAGGCTTTAATTTCACGCTCTTTTTCAACAATCAAACGCAATGCTACCGATTGCACCCGACCCGCAGAAAGGCCACGGGCAATTTTCTTCCACAGTAATGGGGAAACCATATACCCCACCACGCGGTCGAGGAAACGACGTGCTTGCTGCGCATTAACGCGTTCAATATTTAACAGGCCAGGATGAGAGAAGGCTTCCTGGATCGCTGTTTTGGTAATTTCGTTAAACACCACGCGCTTAAAGCGAGACTCATCGCCACCGATCAGTTCTCGCAGATGCCAGGCAATCGCTTCCCCTTCTCTATCCAAGTCGGTTGCGAGATAGATGGTGTCAGCTTGTGCCGCTAATGCGCGCAGTTCAGCAACAACTTTTTCTTTGCCGGGAAGTATTTCGTAACGGGCTTTCCAGCCATGTTCCGGATCGATCCCCATACGGGAAACCAGCGAGGAGTACTCTTTTTTCGCTTTATCCGCGGCATCAAGACGAACGCCTTTTTTTGCGCCTTCCTTTTTATCAGCTGCAGTTGATGCGCTGCCACTTGTTGGCAGATCGCGCACATGACCAACACTGGATTTGACGACGAAGTCTTTACCCAGATATTTGTTGATAGTTTTGGCTTTTGCCGGGGACTCTACAATGACCAGTGCTTTGCCCATATGACCGACGGTTTCCTTATTAGCACGCAAAAATTAAGCAATGTTTATAGCTTCGCCTGAATCAGGCGAAGTCTCTTCTTTTTATAAAATGGTTGGAGCTTCAGTGATAATCAACTTTTATTTACATTTAAACGGCAAAATTCTCATTCTTGAACACTAAAAAGGGATCTTACAGGTCTCAATGATACGATAAACGGCTTTTTCGACAGCTAATGAAGCTGCGTTCGAAAAACGATCGGCAAGACCTTTTTTCGTCTGATAAGTCACTTTAATCACCTGCTTTTGCTCGAACTGAGACAGCAAATAATCGTCACTGGTGCGCAGCTCATCAACTACACCTAACTTTTTCGCTTCTGCTGCCAGCCAATGTTCACCGGTCGCAATCTGGTCAATATCCATACGAGGGCGATGTTCACTGACAAACTGTTTAAATTGCTGATGTACAGTTTCCAGCTCTTCACGGAATTTTTCGCGAGCCTTGTCGTCGTTCTCACCAAAAATAGTTAAGGTGCGTTTGAACTGGCCTGCTGTGTGTAATTCAATATCCACATCGTGTTTTTTCAACAAGCGGTTAAAGTTCGGCATTTGTGCAACAACACCAATAGAGCCAACAATCGCAAAAGGGGCCGCGATAATTTTTTGTGCCACACACGCCATCATATAACCACCACTGGCAGCCACTTTGTCGATTGCTACGGTTAAAAACAAGCCCCTATCGCGGATACGTTGTAACTGCGAAGCACCCAAACCATAACCGTGCACCACACCACCACCTGATTCCACCCGAACCAGCACTTCGTCTTCGCTTTTCGCCATGGTTAATACAGCAGTGATTTCTTCACGCAGTGAAGACACTTCCTTCGCATCCATTCCACCTTTAAAATCGATCAGGAACAGACGTGGTTTATTGGTATCCTGCGCATTTTTTTTCTTCGCTTTAAGTTCTTTCTTCTGCTGCTTGGCATACTCTTTACGTTGTTCTTTATTGAGTAATGCTTCAGTTAAATGCACTTTGTTCTGCTGATGATCCGCAGAAAGGTCTGTGATATCTAATTCGCCGCGGCGCGTTTTGTGTCGAGCAATTGCAGATACGATAGCGATCACACCCAAGACAATGACCAGAACAAGTGTGATACTCTTTACAGCAAATAAACCATAATCATAAATAAATGCCATTCATGCTCTCCTGAAAATGTAAAACTGCTGCATTCTACGCGGTTAGACCAGCAGACAAAATCACTACTTCCGCATGATTGGCTTAGAAATAGCGATAATTATTGGAGACGATGGAATGTTTCGTCCAAAAAGCACACTCGAGCAATGGCGTATCTTTCAGGCAGTAGTTGAACATGGCGGTTATGCCCAAGCGGCAGAGAAACTGAATAAAAGCCAGTCTTCTCTTAATCATGCTATTGCCAAATTACAGCAAACGCTGGGTGTTGCTTTACTGGAAGTCAGAGGACGTAAAGCCTATCTGACTGACGCGGGTGATATGTTTTTGCGTCGGGCCAAACTCATGAATCAGCAAATGCAGGAATTAGAACTGCTGGCCCACAACATTCATCAAGGCTGGGAAGCGGAAATTCGCTTTGCGGTCGAAATAGCCCATCCGCGGCGGCCACTCAATCGAGCCTTGCAGAACTACTACCCGGTATCTCGGGGCACTCATTTACAGATGTTTGACAGTGTGTTGAGCGGTACTGAAGAGATTATTCGTGAGCAGAAAGCCGATATCGTGATTTGTGGTCATGTACCCAAAGGTTTTTTGGCAGAACCATTAGCGGAAGTGACATTTGTCGCCGTTTGTCATCCTCAGCACCCGTTAGCGTTAGAAGCCCGGATGCTCAGTGCCGATGAGTTGACCCAACAACTGCAAATCGTTATTCGGGATACGGCAAAAAATCCGAAAGAAATGACGGGATGGCTGAAAGCCGAACAACGTTGGACCGTAACCAGCATGCACGAAGCCATAGAAATCCTGCTGGCGGGAATGGGGTTTGCCTGGTTGCCGTTACATCTCGTCGAGGGTTTTATCCAGCGTCAGCAATTACATCGGCTGCCATTGCGTGAAGGAAATGAACGAAAAATATTCACACACCTGGTTATTCCTGCTCCCGAACGTCTGGGCCCTAGTGCAAATTGTTTGCTGGAGTGTCTGCGTTTGTCACACCCACTGACGGCAGCTTACTGGCAAAATAATAAAAAATCGACCGCGATCGAGATCAGTTCACCGTCGATTTAATGTCTACAACGCGCTGATCCGCCATACAGACAGCATGGCAAAAATTGACAAAATAAACGCGCAGATAAACACACCTTGGAAATGGAACCATTCAGTAATGGTTCCGGCCAACATACCGGCAACAATGCCACCACAACGGATGCTGTTACTGAATAAGGTTGAAGCCTGTCCCGGATGACCGGGTAACAGATCCTGAAAACAAGTCATGCCGATGCCCGCTAATATACCTATAAACAGTGCGTTCAGTATCTGCGCCAGAAACAACCATAATTGCTGTTGTGATAGCAATAACAGCAGATAAAAAGCGACTGCTGATATCGCCGAAATCAACAATAACTTGCGATTACCAAGGCGCGCACTATAGCGTCCGGCAAGCAACATCACCGGGATCTCCAAGCCAGCCGCCAACCCCATCAGCCACCCTGCTAGTCCCTGCGACCAATGTAATGCCTTCCCGATATAAAGCGGCATAGTAATCAAATACATACTGTTACATGTCCACAGTAAGAATGAACTCAGAAACAACAAACATAGACGTGAATTTTGCCAGATACTGCCAGAGAGTGGATCAATGGGAGTATGTTTACGCGGGATTACGGGTAAATAACGCGCAATAACCCAGACACACAACAAATACAAAACAGCCACACCGCAAAACAGCCGCGTGAAATCAAAATGAGCAACAATGAAAAATGCGAGCGGCGGGCCAATAACCCATGCTAATGAAAACTGCGCGCGCATAACGGTACTAAAGGTTACTGCTTGTTTATTTTTAGCGTCGGTATATTCACGCGCTAATGCATACAGTTGAGGCGTGATCGAACCACAAAAACTCATCAGCACAATGCCCAAACTGGCTAATACGGCATAATGACGATCAAAAGCATAGAGCAAACTACCAATAACTCCCGCTATACCACAGACAGTAATCAACGGCTTACGGCTGCTCATTTTATCTGAGTAATTCGCTAATAATTGCCCGATTATGATCCCCATAACCGCATTAGTAGTAAAAAATGCGCCAACCAATAATGGACGCACATGCAATTCATCACTCAAAAACAGACTCAGGACAGGAACCAAAAATGCAACAGCTAATCCAGTAAGGAAGGTTACGCCCATAAAACTCAGTTCAACGGCGTTTTGTAAAAAAGAAGGTAATAACCGTTTCATTCGCTTTTCATTTCCTCTTGCACCACTTATTGATTCCCCCTAGAGTGACCATTCTTTGAATTCGATAGCAAATCACAGGGATGCAGCATGTTTGATTTCGATAAGCAGATTGATCGCCGCGGCACAAACAGTCTGAAATGGAATAAATATAAAGACCAGGATGTTATCCCATTATGGGTCGCCGACACTGACTTTATGGCACCACAAGGTGTCATTGATGCTTTGCAGCAGCGCATTGCTCACGGCGTATTTGGCTATAGTCGCCCATCCCCTCGCCTCATTGAACTGATTATCGAACGGATGCAGCAACGCTATGGCTGGAAAATCGAGCCGGAATGGCTGCTGTTCATGCCCGGTGTTGTACCTGGCTTGAATTTTGGTATCAAAGCATGGTGCCGTCCTGAACAGCATGTTATCACACCCAATCCGGTCTATTACCCGTTTTTGCATGCGCCAGAATATAACGATCGCCCGGTCAGCCTTCTGCCTATGCAACTGGTTAATGATCGCTGGTTACCAGATTTTGACACGTTTGAACAACAAGCTAAAACGGCTGACGTGTTGCTGTTGTGTAACCCACATAACCCTGGCGGCACAGTATTTACCCGCGAAGAATTAGAGCGAATTGCAGATATTGCTATTCGAAATGACCTCGTGGTGATTTCAGATGAAATTCATTGCGACTTACTTCTGGAACCAAATGTGAAGCATATTCCTTTTGCTTCATTATCACCCGAAGCTGCGGCACGTAGCGCCGTGTTAATGGCTCCGAGCAAAACATTTAATATCGCTGGTTTATGCAGCTCTTTTGCGATCATTCCAGATAACCGTTTGCGCTTTAAACTGCAACAAGCCATGCGTGGATTAATGGCTGATAATAACTTGATCGGTCTGGTCGCTGCAGAAGCGGCTTATGAACATGGTGAAGAGTGGTTACAAGCACAACTGGAGTATCTGCGCGGAAACCGAGACTTAGTTGCCAGCACTTTGGGTCAATTGCCTGGGATCAAAATCGCTAAGCTTGAAGCAACATATTTAGCATGGATTGATGTTTCCGGTCTGCAACTTGATGATCCTATTGCCACTTTTGAAGCAGCCGGTGTTGGTTTATCCCCGGGTGCTCAGTTTGGTGACAAACGATTTGTTCGCTTAAATTTTGGCTGCAGCCGCGAACTGCTACAAAAGGCGTTGGATCGAATGGTAAAAGCGATTCAATCGGCACGGCTGGTAGTTCAGCAGTAAAACAGGGATAATCCACCCTTGCACACTATACACAACTATAGGAAAAACTATGTCTTGCATGCGTTTCTTTAGCGTACGTTTGACAAACGCACTGACATGGATGTGTCTGACATTAGGAATCAGCAGCAGTGCTTTCGCTGCTGCTCCGGTTAATCTTACGATTTCAACCGGAAGTGTTTCTGGTGTTTACTATCCTGCAGGCGGAGCGATCTGCAGATTGCTGAATAAGAGTCAGAAACAACATCAGTTACGTTGTTCAGTGACGACCAGTGAAGGTTCCATTGCTAATATTCAAAAACTTCGTAATAACGAAGTACCTTTAGCTATCGTTCAATCAGATATTGAGCAACATGCATTCACTGGGACCACAGAGTTTGAGCAAAGTGGTGCGATGCCTCAGTTAAGAGCGTTATTTAGCCTTTATTCCGAAGCATTCACTTTAGTTGTTCGAGAAGATAGTCATATTTCTCAGCTTTCAGACCTGCTCAACAAACGCATTGATATCGGAAATCCTGGTTCTGGTGAACGAGCCACGATGGAACTACTCATGCAACAACTAAACTGGAAACAAACAGATTTCTCACAAATCTCTGGTTTACACGCAGATGAACGAGCTCAAGCATTGTGTGACAACCAAATTGATGCGTTTGTTTATGTTGCAGGACATCCTAACGGCGCTATCAGAGAAGCCACAAATAGCTGTGATGCCAAGTTGCTGTCACTTCCTTCAGAACAAATTGCCAGCATATTAAAAGCTCATCCTGAGTATAATGCTGCCACTATTCCTGGTGGTTTATACCGTGATAACGACACAGACACTGCAACTATCGGTGTTACTGCTACCTTGTTAACCACCGATAAGCTTGACGATGAAACTGCCTATCAGGTTGTTAAAGCGGCGATGGAAAATCTGGAGCAGCTGGAGAGAAGTCATCCGGCACTTAAAGGGTTAAAACCTGAAAACATGACTCATGTCGGTTTAACTGTACCACTACACCCAGGTGCAGCACGTTATTACCGCGAACATAATATTAAAATGTAAGCATTTTTAGTGTAATGATGTGATTGTTGAATCAATTGCATTAAAGATAAGGCCAGCTAAATTAGCTGGCCTTATCTTTTTATATCGTGTTTTGATATCAATCGTGATGACGACGGTCACTTGCCTGTGCCAGCAATTGCTTACTCTCTTTCAGGAATTGTTGCGCGTAATCACCGAAATAGGCTGATACTTCCTCAAAATGAGAAATAAAGGCTTGTCGATCACCTTTTTCTAAACGCTGGATCGCCTCGCCCATTCGTTGATGATAACGGCGGATCAACACCAGATTTTGCTCAGAAGACAGAATGATATCTGCATACAATGCCGGATCCTGAGCAAACAGACGCCCAACCATGGCCAATTCCAAACGATAGATTGGGGAACTTAACGCCAACAGACATTTGATATCTGCTTTTTCTTCAAACAGATGATACCCATAGGCATAGGTGGTGAAATGACGTAATGCCTGAATAAAGCTCATTGCATCGTCATGCTCTTTCGCCGTTACGCTGTGCAGTCGGGCCCCCCAGATCTGCATCTGTTCCAGTAACCACTGATATTGCTCGGCACCCCGACCATCGCAACAAACAATGACCTGTTTCGCCAGACTGGTGATATCAGGGCCAAACATTGGATGCAAACCAAGCACCGGGCCAGCATGCGCAGCTAGCATATGCTCTAATGGTTTTTGCTTGATACTGGTAATATCAACGAGCAGGCAATCAGCCGGCAAATTATTCAGTTTATCAATGATCTGGCAGGAAATATCGATTGGTACAGCCACTAACACTAGGCTGGCATCAGCCAACAAGCTATCTGCACGTTCCCAGTCAGTTTTTTCCAGTACATCAACCTGATAACCGGAAAGACGGAACATCTGAACAAACAGCCGGCCCAACTGGCCGTTACCACCGACCACAACAATACGGCGTAAATCTGGTTTTACACATTTGAAACCAGAATCGTTTTCACTGCTGTATGATTCACGCATGACACGACGCAAAACATCTTCAATCAGATCAGCGGGAATACCAACTGATTCAGCTTCTGCCCGGCGGCTGGCCAGCATAGCAGCTTCACGATCGGGGGCATAAACAGGTATACCGTATCGGCTTTTAACTTCCCCTACTCCGGCAACCAATTTCAGACGTTGTGCCAGAAGATCAACCAGTTGCTTATCAACATGATCGATTTGATCACGCAACGCATTCAGCTCTTCATTCATCCGTGTGCTTCCATTAAAAAAACTCCGGCCATGAGGCCGGAGTACATTATGCATTGTGTTCAGGTTCAGAGTCGATCTTTCAACGGCTCTTTCAGCTCTTCATAGCAACCTGCCAGCAATTTTTCAGTCGCGTGCCAGTCGATACAAGCATCTGTAATCGATACACCGTATGTCATATCACATTTTGGCTGTTCGCTGGATTGCGCACCTTCACCGATATTGGATTCCAGCATGATACCGATAATGGATTTGTTACCATCCTGGATCTGGCGGATGACGTTTTCCGCAACCAGTGGCTGTAAGCGATGGTTTTTATTCGAATTACCATGGCTGCAATCTACCACCAGACTCGCTGGTAATTTAGCTTTGGCCAATTCTTGTTCAGCAACAGCAACATTAACTGAATCATAATTTGGCTGTTTACCGCCACGTAAAATCACATGACCATCCGGGTTACCTTGGGTCTGTAATAATGCCACCTGACCCTGCTGGTTGATGCCCATGAAAGTATGAGAAGACGAGGCCGCTTTCAGTGCATTGATAGCAGTATCCAGATTACCGTCAGTACCATTTTTAAAACCAACCGGCATTGATAAACCAGATGCCATTTCACGGTGAGTCTGCGATTCAGTAGTACGCGCACCAATGGCTGACCAGCTGAACAGATCGGCCAGATATTGTGGGCTGATTGGATCTAATGCTTCGGTTGCCAATGGCAGACGCAGCTCACCCAACCAACTCAGCAGTTCACGCGCTTTCTGCAGACCCAGTTCGATATCGAAAGTACCATCCAGATTCGGGTCATTAATGAACCCTTTCCAGCCAACAGTGGTGCGTGGTTTTTCAAAATAAACACGCATCACGATATACAGAGTGTCAGAATATTTATCATGCAGCGCTTTCAGACGTGTCGCATAGTCTTTAGCTGCATCCATATCATGGATTGAACAAGGACCACAGATAACCAGCAGACGGTGATCCTGATGATGTACGATATCGGCGATCTGACGACGGGCATCGGCGATAAAGGACAATGTATCTTCAGAAACCGGCACTTTGGCTTTCAGTTCTTCAGGGGTCAGTAATACTTTTTCTGATTGGATATGAACATTATTCAGCGAATCTTTCTGCATGATAGCACCACACTGTAAACTAATCTTTACACCAATACCGCATCTTGAATTTTAATCATGTATTGACATAATTCTGAATTAGCACTAGCTCCAACGACAAAATACCAGTATCAGCCAGTTTTGCAAGCCCTAAAAAAAGAGCAGTCCGAAGACTGCTCTTTATATTTACCGATATCGGAAACATTTTATTCCCGTTCTTTTACATATGCAGTACCTAAGGCTTTAGGTGCCACTGCTTTGCCAATAAATCCAGCCAGCAGGAACACCGTCAGCAGATAAGGCATGGCTTCGATGATTTGCACAGGAATCGCATGGCCTGCAATTTCAACACCCTGCAGACGAATTGCCAGTGCATCCAGGAAACCAAACAACAAACAGGCACTCATTGCTGTCCACGGGCGCCATTTCCCAAACACCAATGCAGCCAATGCCATGTAGCCCTTACCCGCACTCATATTTGGAATAAACTGGGCTGTTTGAGCAAGAGAAAGGTAAGCACCCCCCAGACCGGCCAGAAAACCACAGATCAGGATCGCACTGTAACGCAGCCGGATAACTGAAATCCCTGCCGTATCAACCGCGGCCGGCGCCTCACCAACCGCACGTAACCGCAAACCGAAACGGGTGCGATATAAAATCCACCATGCGGCAGGTACCGCCAACAATGCGATATATTCCAGAACAGTGTGTCCGCTCAGTAATTCGGAATACAGTTGACCGATCACCGGTACGTCATAAAGTTCTTTTTCAAATGGAAAATGGATTGGAGCAAAACGTGCTGCACCATCTAAAGCCGGCGTCTGACCACCTTGGTCGAACCAGTAACGACCCAATGTTACCGTTAACCCAGCCGCCAGAATGTTAACCGCCATACCACTGACTACCTGATCACCACGGTGAGTGATAGTGGCGAAACCATGCAACAGTGACATGGCAATGGAAACCAAAACCCCGGCCGCAACACCTTCCCAAGCCGAGCCGGTCACCGAAGCTGTTGCTGCCCCAGCAAAGGCGGAAACCAGTAAGTTACCTTCCAACCCGATATTTACCACACCAGAGCGCTCACAGAATAAACCTGCTAACGCTGCGAATATCAATGGAGTAGCAACACGGATGGTTGAGTCCAGCATTAATATCAATGTATCAAACATTATGCGGCCTCCTGCTTACTAGTGAGTTTCAGATATAAAGCTTCCAACTTCGGTTTAAACATGTGTTCCAATGCGCCGGAGAACAAGATCACCAACCCTTGCAACACCACAACGATATTGCGATCAACACCATACTCAAAGCTGAGCTCTGCCCCGCCCTGATAGAGAAAACCAAATAGCACACTGGCTAATATGACGCCAATTGGGTGATTACGTCCCATCAACGCAACAGCGATACCAGTAAAACCAAAACCTTCAACATAGTTCAGTTTGATCTGGTGTAATTCACCCTGAATGACATTCAGCGCAAAAAAACCGGCTAGCATGCCAGATAATGCCATCGCCATGATGGTTACTTTGGAATAAGAGATACCGGCATAACCAGCAGCCTGCACGTTCGCACCGACAGAGCGGATCTGATAACCCCAACGGGTATACCAAAGGAAAACCCACACAAACACCGCACACAGTAATGCCCACAGCAAGCTGACATTCACTGGGCTTTCTGGCATATCAATACCAATCAGACCCAATACTGAATGGATCTTCGGTAACCAACTGGCCTCAGCAAACACGGCACTTTCCGGTGCCATAGTGCTGGCCGGTTTTAGCACGTCAACCAACAGATAGGCCATCAACGACGAGGCTATAAAATTGAACATAATAGTTGTGATAACGATATGACTACCACGCTTGGCTTGCAGATAAGCAGGTATAAACGCCCATGCCGCGCCAAACAAACCACCCGCAATAGCAGCTAATGGTAATAACAATACCAACGGTAATTTATCGCCGAACCACAAACAGACTAAACCAACGCCTAATCCGCCCACATAAGCTTGCCCTTCACCGCCGATATTGAATAACCCAGCATGATAAGCAACGGCTACTGCTAACCCGGTAAAGATAAAACCTGTCGCATAATAGAGGGTGAAGCCGATGCCTTCGGCATTACCGAAAGAGCCTTCCCACATCACCTTGACCGCATCGAGTGGATTAATATCGATGTAATAAAATAATAAACCTGAAACAGCGAATGCCATTAACAGGTTAACCAGCGGAATAACGCCGACGTTGATCCAAAGCGGGATCCGTTGTTGACTCATGCTTGAACCCCTTGTTGCGCCTGCAAATGTTCAGGAATGATATTGGCCATCATTAAGCCCAGTGTTTTTTCATCGGCCTGAGCCGCAGAGACTTCGCCGACAATCGCTCCGTCAAACATCACCAGAATGCGATCAGACAGTGAAAGAATTTCATCCAACTCAACAGATACCAACAACACGGCTTTCCCCGCATCGCGCATGGCAATCACTTGTTTGTGAATAAACTCGATCGCACCAATGTCGACCCCACGTGTTGGCTGACCAATCAGCAACACATCGGGGTTCTTTTCCACTTCACGGGCAATGACCAGTTTCTGCTGATTCCCACCGGAGAAATTAGCCGTTTTTAATTGCGGATTCGCTGGGCGCACATCCCACTTATCCATTTTTTCCTGACAATCGCGCAGAATCGCGTTCTTATCTTGTAAGAGACCGCGGTTATACATCGCGTGGTTGTGATAACCCATGATGAAGGCTTCTTGCGCGGAAAACTTATTGATCAGACCCATTTTATGCCGATCTTCCGGCACATGCCCCAGACCATAGTCACGGATCTCACCCGCATCGGCAGGGTTATTGGCGTCAATTTGATGGGAACCAATAGAAAATGAACCACTGGCTGGTTTGATAATGCCACTGAGTAGTTCCAGCAATTCCGACTGACCATTTCCTGATACACCGGCAATGCCAACCACTTCACCGGCGCGCACGTTGAAGGAGACCGATTTAATTCGTTCAACACCTGTAGCATCGACATAACGCAATTTATCGGCTTTTAGCAGTACATCACCCGCTTGCGTGTCTTCTTTATCGACCGTCAGGCGAACTTTACGTCCGACCATTAACTCAGCCAGATCTTCACGCGAAGTATTCACCGTCGCAACATGCGCGACCATTTCACCACGACGCATGACAGAAATCTGATCGGTGATTGCCATGATTTCACGCAGTTTGTGTGTAATCAAAATAACCGTCGTGCCCTGATCTTTTAGTTTCGCCAGAATAGCGAACAGATGTTCAGCTTCCTGCGGGGTCAACACACCCGTTGGTTCATCCAGGATCAGAATTTCGGCGCCGCGATAGAGCGCTTTCAGAATTTCTACGCGCTGTTGTAGACCCACTGGCAAGTCTTCAACTACTGCATCCAGCGGTACATCCAAGCCATATTGTGCAGCCAGCTCTTTCAGTTTCTTTTTCGCCGCCGCCAGACTTGGCGCCAGCGTAAAACCTTGTTCCACACCCAGAATGATGTTTTCTAATACTGTGAAGGTGTTCACCAACATAAAATGCTGATGCACCATGCCGATACCGGCGGCAATCGCATCCTGCGATCCCCCAGGCTTATAAGGAGCACCTTTGACTTTCATCTCGCCACTATCGGCGTGATAAAAACCGTAGATGATGCTCATTAATGTCGATTTCCCAGCACCGTTTTCTCCGACGATGCCATGGATCGAGCCTTTACGAACTTGCAGATCAATATGCTTGTTGGCGTGAACTTCGCCAAATCGCTTATCGATACCACTCAGTTCTAACGCATATGAGTCTAATTGCGCCACAGTATGATTTCCAGAACACGGGTTAATAAATACACGAAACCGGCCCTGATGGCCGGTTCCGGATTAGCTAAAAAATGTGGATCAATATTTACAGGTGTTATCAGCCATATAATCGTGGATTTTGATTTTACCCGCGATGATATCTTTCTTGATGCTGTCCATTTTGGTTTTCATTTCTGGCGTGATCAGCTTGGCGTTATTTTCATCTTGCGCCCAATCGACACCACCTTCAGCCAGACCCAGCGCTTTCACACCGCCAGTCCATTTACCTTGCGCAGATTCATCCCAGCTCTGGAATGCCGCCAAACCAACACTTTTCACCATGGAGGTCAGCATAGTGCCTGGATGCAGATGGTTTTGGTTGGAATCAACACCGATTGCCAGCTTGCCCGCATCTTTCGCAGCTTGATAAACGCCCAGACCAGTGCCACCAGCAGCAGCATAAACAACATCCGCACCTTTCGAGAATTGGGTTTTAGCCAGTTCCGCACCTTTAGCCGGGTCAGCAAACGCAGCAGGGGTAGAGCCCGTCATGTTCTGGAATACTTCAGCTTTCGGGTTGATGTATTTAGCGCCCTGCTCATAACCACATTCGAATTTACGGATCAGCGGAATATCCATACCGCCTACGAAACCGACTTTACCAGTTTTAGATGCTTGCGCGGCTAACGCGCCAACCAGGAAAGAACCTTCGTGTTCTTTAAATACCACTGATTGCACGTTTGGTTTATCAACGACTGAATCAATGATAGTGAATTGAATTTTTGGGAATTCAGCAGCGACTTTTTCTACAGAAGATGAGAAGTTAAAACCTACCGCCACGATCGGGCTGTAACCACGGCTGGCTAAACGACGCAAACCTTGTTCACGTTGCGCTTCATTTTGTGGTTCAAATTCTTTAACGGTGATTTTTTTAGCTTTCTTATATTCTTCAACACCACCACGGAAAACGGCTTCGTTGAACGATTTATCAAATTTACCTGCTGTATCATAAATAACAGCTGGTTCTGCTGCTTTAGCGTGAGCGCTTAAAGCAGTCAGAGTAAACGTTGCTACAGCTGCCATTTTCAGAATCTTATTCATCTTCTTATCCTTCCAGGTTAATCGGCCTGAGCCCGATTCGGGCACAATATATAAGTCTATGAAGTACAGAGTTTTGGTCAAGTTTTTTACCTTAAAACTTGCTGTTCCAGCGCTTTATTGTAAAAAAATGAGCTACTACAAAGTTAACTACTTTAACTCTACCTACAATGGGGCACACCAAATGAACCTCTCACCATTATGAGCCTTCAACAAATCACGCTTATCGTCTCGTTATTGCAGCAGATGTGTGTCTATGTGGTTATCGTCTATCTGTTGAGTAAGACGCCACTTTTTCAGCCGCTCACTCAAGTTACCATTAGTCTGCCAAATAAAATTCTCTGCTACTTAACCTTTTCCGCTTTTTGCATTATGGGCACCTATTTTGGCCTGAAAATCGATAATTCGATCGCCAATACCCGCGCTACCGGTGCAGTATTAGGGGGAATTGTCGGCGGACCTGTAGTCGGATTTCTAGTCGGCTTAACCGGTGGTGTTCATCGTTACAGCCTTGGTGGTTTTACCTCTTTTGCATGCATGATTTCGACCATTGCTGAAGGTTTGTTAGGTGGTTTAGTGCATCGCTATTTCCTGCAACGTCGGCGACCCGATCAACTGTTTAACCCCTGGATCGTTTTTTCAGTCGCCGTCATCGCCGAATGTATGCAGATGGGTATTATCTTGTTATTGGCACGCCCTTTTGATCAGGCCTGGCATCTGGTGCAAAACATTGCATTACCGATGATGCTGGCGAATAGCTTTGGGGCTGCTATTTTGATGCGAATGCTGCTCGATCGCCGTGCGATGTATGAAAAATATTCGGTCGCCTTCTCTGCCCGCGCTTTAAAAATAGCAGAGCGTTCCATGGGTATATTGAACAAAGGCTTTAATCAGGAAAATTGCGCGCAACTTGCACGGATCTTATTGGAAGAAACCAATGTCGGCGCCGTAGCTCTCACCGATCGGGAAAAGTTGCTCGCCTTTATTGGCATTGGCGAAGACCACCATCTTCCCGGCACCGCCATCACTTCGTCTCACACCTTACGCGCTATCGCGAATAATGAAGTAGTGTATGCTGATGGCAATCTGATCCGCTATCACTGTACGTTAGATCCGCACTGCAAGCTGGGTTCTACACTCGTCATACCGCTGCGCGGTGAGGACAATCGGGTGATCGGCACCATTAAACTTTATGAACCGAAAAGAAAGCTCTTCTCTTCCCTCAACCGCACGTTGGGTGAAGGCATGGCAAGATTACTTTCCACACAAATTCTGGCAGGGAAATATTCCGCCCAAAGCGAGCTGTTGGCACAATCGGAAATCAAATTACTCCACGCGCAAGTAAACCCGCATTTTCTGTTTAACGCCTTAAACACGCTGGGTTCGGTGATACGTCGAGACCCAGAGCATGCACGGCAACTCGTTCAGCATCTTTCATTGTTCTTCAGGAAGAATTTACGCCGGGGAACCGAAGAGGTTACCCTGAAAGAGGAATTAGAACACGTAAACAGTTATTTACAGATCGAGTTGGCTCGCTTCCCTGATCGGTTAAAAGTCTTGTTTCAGGTGGAAGATTCATTGCTAAATCAGAAATTGCCCGCCTTCTCACTGCAACCCATTGTGGAAAATGCGATAAAGCATGGCATTTCTCAAACGATAAATGGTGGCACTGTAACCATTTCTGGTCAGCGAAATAATGACGGGTGGCAGTTAGTCGTTGCCGATGATGCCGGTTTATTTGATGCTCCCGCAGCGCCCGATAAAGATGAAAGTAGTAATGGTTTGGGCATGAATCTGGTTGATCGCCGTATCAAGGCCCATTACGGCGATCAGTTCGGAGTTCAAGTGCAGTGTCAGCCCGATATTGTCACTCAGGTCATTATTAATTTGCCGTTTTCTGAGGTTGAACCATGTTGCGAGTGATCATTGTCGATGATGAATTACCAGCCAGAGAAGAATTACGCAGTATTCTGGAAAGTTATTCGCGGAAAAATGAGGCTGAACTGGAGATCATCGGTGAATGCAGCAATGCACTGGAAGCAATTCCGGCAATCCATAAACTCCGTCCGGATGTGGTGTTTTTAGATATTCAGATGCCCCGCATCAGTGGGCTGGAAATGGTCAGCATGCTTGACCCCGAACATTTACCTGCGATTGTTTTTGTTACCGCTTACGATGAATTTGCGTTGAAAGCGTTTGAAGAAAATGCGTTTGATTATTTGCTCAAACCCATAGAACCCGCTCGTCTGGAAAAGACATTAGGCCGCTTACGCAAAGAGTTAACGCCGCCATCATACCAACCATTAGCCGAGTTGGCGCCATTACGCTCTATTCCCTGTTGTGGCCACAACCGTATTTTTTTAGTGCCACTGACTGAGGTGGAATACATCCACAGTGATTTGGCTGGCGTGCATGTGTTCAGTGCCAAACAAGCTGGTGTTACACAACTGACCATGCGCACACTGGAAGAAAAAACACCATTTTTGCGTTGCCACCGCCAATATATGATCAACCCCGACCAGGTTGCAGAAATTCAGTTGCTGGAAAATGGCAGTGCGGAAGTGATCACCCGAGCCCAACAACACATACCGGTCAGCCGCCGTTATCTGAAACCACTCAAGCAGAGCCTGAATATTCCCTAAATCCTAAAACCGCTTTATCACCGATAATGACCGCTTATTGCGCCATACAACCACTCACTGGATTTGAAATGTTATTCCTGAAAACACTGTTCTAAGGTGAATCTGTCACACCAGAAAGGATCTGGTGCAGTATCAACTTACACTCAGGAGTAACACTCATGACGCATGCGATTACATTTGTCATCAGCGCACTGTGTATTCTTGCCATCTGTTATCGGTTTTACGGCATTTTCTTTGTTCGTAAAGTGCTGCAAGCCGATGACAGTCAGGTAACGCCCTCTCATGCGTTAGCTGATGGCAAAAATTATGTTCCAACGAATCGTTGGGTTAACTTCGGTCAGCATTTTGCTGCGATTGCGGCTGCAGGCCCACTGGTTGGCCCCGTGCTGGCGGCACAATATGGCTATCTTCCGAGCTTCCTCTGGTTACTCATTGGTTGCGTAATTGGTGGTGCGGTACACGACACTGTCGTGCTGTTTGCTTCCATGAAATATCAGGGTAAGTCACTGTCGGAAGTAGCAAAAGCGGAACTGGGCCCAGTGGCAGGCTGGTGTACTGGTTTAGCGATGCTGTTCATCATCACCATTACCATGGCGGGTTTATCGATGGTGGTGGTTCATGCCTTGGAACGCAATGCCTGGGGTACGTTTGCCGTCTTCATGACCATCCCGATTTCCATGCTGGTGGGTTTGTATCATAAAGCGACCGGTGATCTGAAGAACTCCTCGATTGTTGGTTTTATTGCAGTATTGGCCTGCGTATTTTTCGGCCCTTACATTCAGGGCACCGTATTCGGCGACTGGTTAACCCTGCACGAAACCACCATCAGTTTAGCGTTACCAATCTATGCGTTCTTCGCAACTGCACTGCCAGTTTGGTTGCTGTTAACTCCGCGCGGTTACATCTCTTCCTTCATGAAGATTGGCGTGTTTGGTGCGTTGATTATCGGCGTGGTGTTTATCAACCCTGAAATCCAATTCCCTGCGCTGACTCAATTTATTCATGGTGGTGGCCCGGTTCTGGGCGGCCCGGTATGGCCGTTCATCTCTATCACCATTGCTTGTGGCGCGATCTCTGGTTTCCATGCCTTTATTGGTTCAGGCACCACCCCTAAATTGGTCGATAAATGGAGCGATATTCTGCCGGTTGCCTTTGGTGCCATGTTGGCGGAATGTGTGGTTGGTGTAATGGCACTGATTGCCGCAACCGCCTTACACCCTGCTGATTATTTCGCGATCAACTCATCACCTGCTGCTTTTGCTAATCTGGGTATGAACGTGGTTGATTTGCCACAACTGTCGAAAGAAATTGGTTTAGATCTGTATGGTCGTACTGGTGGTGCCGTAACACTGGCTGTTGGTATGTCTTACATCTTCACCAAAATCAGCTGGTTCAGCTCACTGTCTTCTTATTTCTTCCAGTTCGTCGTTATGTTTGAAGCGGTATTCATTCTGACTGCCGTTGACTCAGGCACTCGTGTATCCCGCTATTTGATTCAAGATTTCTTCGGTGAATTTTATGCGCCATTAAAACGCATTGATTGGATGCCCGGTGCTATTGGCGCGAGCATACTAGCTTGTCTGATGTGGGGTTATCTGCTGATGTCTGGCGATATTGGTTCAGTATGGGCACTGTTCGGGGTTTCTAATCAGCTGATGGCATCCGTAGGCCTGATAATTGGCACTACCATCATCCTGCGGTTATCCACTAAACGTCGTTATGCGCTGACCTGTTTGATTCCATTATCTTATCTGTTTGTAACCGTACAATATGCCGGTTACTGGATGATAAAAAATGTGTACTTCAACCCAGTAGCTAAAGGTTACAACATTTTTAACGGTTGTATCTCTATCATCATGCTGGTGCTGGGTATCATCATACTGATCTCAGCCATGCGGAAATGGAAGGAACTGTTGAGCAAATCACCAGCTCAACGCCGTGCAGCCGCCACAGAAACAGTAGCACAACAACTCAGTTAAAACGCACGAACGCTAAATAGCAAAACGGCCCGTTATGGGCCGTTTTTATTGTTGCTATACACTAAACTTATTTAGCGAATTCAGCAGCACCTTGGGCAATAACCAGCTCTTCGTTAGTTGGAATAACGAACGCTTTAGTACTATCTGCCGCAGTGATCAAGCCTGAGTTACCGAAACGAGCAGCCGCATTTGCAGCCGCGTCTTCAACAAAACCGAAACCTTCCAGTAATTTCAGCACAGCGCTGCGCATTGGCATTGAGTTTTCACCGATACCGCCAGTGAAGATCAGCGCATCAACTTTACCAACGGCAACATAGTAAGAAGCAATGTATTTCGCCAGGCGATAGCAGAAAATATCAAACGCCAGTTTGCACTGTTCGTCGCCTTGCTCAACGCCTTCAATGACACCACGGAAATCGCTGGTTTTACCAGACAGACCCAGCAGACCTGATTTTTTATTCAGCGTGTCACGAACATCTTCTACGGTGTAACCCAAGGTATCGATCAGGAAGAACACGATAGATGGATCGATATCACCACAACGGGTACCCATTACGATACCTTCCAGTGGGGTCAGACCCATACTGGTATCAACACATTTACCATTTTTGATAGCACTAACCGAACCACCATTACCCAAATGTGCAGTAATGATATTGGTCTCAGACATTGGTTTACCCAACAGCTTCGCCGCTTCAGTAGTGACATAGTAGTGGCTGGTACCGTGGGCGCCATAACGACGAATCGCGTGTTCTTTGTAAAGCTCATTAGGGAGCGGATACATGAACGCTTTCGGCGGCATAGTCTGGTGGAAAGCAGTATCAAAAATAGCGACGTGAGGCAGCGCAGAGAAGAGACGACGAGCAGCAGCGATACCGAGCAAGTGCGCTGGATTGTGCAGTGGTGCCAGAGGAATGCATTGCTCAATGCCTTTAACCACTTCATCGGTGATCAATGTTGGGTGGGTAAATAATTCACCACCAGAAACGACACGGTGACCAACAGCGATAAAAGATTTAATCAGCTCAGGTTTACCTTCAAGAATTTGCTCTTCAAGATAAGTTAACGCCACAGTATGGTTTGCACCGGCTGGCAAAGCTGCTTTTTTCTTGTCGTCTTCACCGAAACGCCAGCTGATTTGCGCTTCAGGCAAACCCAGTGCTTCCGCTAAACCAGTAAGATATTGATTACCGGTTACAGGATCGACAATGGCAAACTTCAGAGATGAACTACCACAGTTAACAACCAGAACGGTTGGATTGATTGTTGCTTCCATTCTTTCCTCGCATTGCTTTCAGACGCGTAGCGTCAAAGCGGTTCAAGGTCAGGGCGAACGACACATCATCGTTCAGCGATGGCCTGCTAAAGGTAACGTCTAAAAACTGGCTCAACCACTTATGTTCATTATGTTCGTGCTTACTGAGCATAAGTTTCAGCTTTTAGATGCAGCCTGAAATTCCTGCAAAACTACATAATGCAGTTCCGACAGCTCTCATCGCCAAGCATCATTTTTTATGCCAATCCACCAGAACAAACATATCCACCATCAATGCCCACAAATACAGAGTATAAATACGCTTATCTGGGTTTTTCCTTGTATAAAAGAGTGCAATAAATCACACATACATCAACAAGATGTTTTGTTACTGTCGGCTTTAGCACAATAAATTGGTAAGACCAATGAATGACTAACTTGACAGCTTATTCTCCCCTATTCCTGCCGACGAGTCACCTATTTCACAATGAATTAAATTGCCGTTAATGCTGATAGATGATTTAGATCATTTTTCGCTGAACACCTAGCTACTCAGGCCATGATATATAGCTTTTCAGCTCATCTCTGGCTTGGATTGCCGAATGGAAATGGATACTTTTTATACCTAAACTTTCTGCAGTTTTAACATTAGCCAGTGAATCATCGATGAAAATACAATCATAATTGGTCAGACCATTTTGATTAAGCAAATATTCATATATTGCAGGATCAGGCTTAATCAATTTAACCTCCGCGGAGATCACTTTCGCGTCAAATTCACCCCAGAATGATGCAGTTTCTGCTAAATATGCCGCATTATCGTGCCCCATATTGGATAATGCATAAATGCCATGTCCCGCTTGTTTAAGCTGTTTCAACAGAAGGATGCTTTCAGGAATAGGGGTTAGTGAGGCAGGTACAGCGTGATATATAGCAGCAACAATATCTTCGTCTATATCAGTTCGCTCTACAGCGCGCTGAATGACTTCAGGAATGGTCAGCGAACCTCGGTCGATTTCATGCCAATCCTGATGGGCAAACAAATGTTCTGCCACTCTTACCGCGCCGGGCGTTGTGATCACTGAGCGCACAATTGCTACCGGATCCCATTTCACCAACACGTTGCCAATATCAAAAATAATATTCATAACTATCCTCATCGCTTATTGTCGATAACCATATGACCAACCTGCTGCAGAGTCCAGCGTGTTAGTTCAGAATGTGTTTAAGGTACACGTTTTGCATGGTTTTCGTGATATAGGTAATTCGAGTTACACCTATAGAAAATTTGTATTACGCAAAGGCATTCTTCCTTGGCGCAGCCTCCCCTTTTTTGTTAATTTACTACGCAATCCAATGACGTTGCGTAAAAGGGAGCGCTGACATGACCAAATATTCTCTGGATAAGGACAAGATCAAGGTATTACTGCTGGAAGGTGTGCATCCAAACTCAGTAGATAATTTCAAATCTGCTGGTTACACCAATGTGGAATATGTGAAAGGTTCACTGGAAGAAGAAGCGCTGATCGAAAAAATCCGCGATGTACACTTCATTGGTATCCGCTCTCGTACTCACCTGACTGAACGTGTTCTTGATGCAGCACAGAAACTGGTCTCTATCGGTTGTTTCTGTATCGGCACCAACCAAGTTGATCTGGCCGCAGCAGAAAAACGCGGTATTCCTGTATTCAACGCTCCATTCTCTAACACTCGCAGCGTTGCTGAACTGGTGTTGGGCGAAATTCTGTTGCTGCTGCGTGGCATTCCGCATAAAAACGCTGGCGCACATCGTGGTGATTGGGATAAGAGTGCAACAAACTCTGTTGAAGCGCGTGGCAAAAAATTAGGTATCGTCGGTTACGGCCATATCGGTAGCCAGTTGAGTGTTATCGCAGAAAGCATTGGTTTGAAAGTTTTTTACTACGACATCGAAAACAAACTGTCTATGGGTAACGCTATTCAGGTAGCTACCATGGATGAATTGTTAGCGCAGTCTGATGTGATCACTCTGCATGTACCAGAAACAGCGTCTACTAAAGATATGTTTGGTGCAGAACAGTTCGCGAAAATGAAAAAGAACTCTATTTTCATCAACGCAGCACGCGGCACCGTCGTGAAAATTGATGATCTGGCTGATGCTCTGGAAAGTGGTCATCTGGCTGGTGCAGCTATCGACGTATTCCCGGTTGAACCAAAAGCCAATGGCGAACGTTTTGTTTCTCCACTGCAGAAATTTGATAACGTGATCCTGACTCCACACATCGGTGGTTCTACTGAAGAAGCGCAGGAAAATATCGGGATCGAAGTTTCCAGCAAACTGATCAAATACTCAGATAACGGTTCAACACTGTCTGCGGTTAACTTCCCTGAAGTATCACTGCCAGAACTGGGTCGTAAAACCAGCCGTCTGCTGCACATTCACCGCAATCAGCCAGGTGTTCTGAATAAGATCAACCAGGCATTTGCTGATGAAGGTATCAATATTGCTGGTCAGTTCCTGCAAACCAATGCCAACATCGGTTACGTGGTGATTGAAGTGGAAACTGAACACAGCGATATCGCACTGGCACGTCTGAAAGAAATCGATGGCACATTAAAAGCACGTATTCTGTTCTAATTTGCCGTTAGCCGTTAGCTACCTTAACAGTAGCTGTTAAAAGCCTGACTTGAGTCAGGCTTTTTTATGAACCAAAATCAGCGATATAACGACTATAAAAAAAGGCCATCCAATTACATATGGGTGGCCTTTTTTATATTTCAGAAGTCAGTTATCAGTGTTGAGATACTGATGCAAACTTAGTGAAATAATCAGGGAAGGTTTTTGAAGTGCACCCCGGATCATTAATAGTCACCGCTGTATCACTCAATGCCACCAGCGAGAAACACATCGCGATACGATGATCGTTATAGGTATCAATCGCCGCATGTTTCAATTCGGTAGCGGGTGTAATTTCAATGAAATCGTGCCCTTCTACCACTTCCGCACCGACTTTACGCAACTCAGTGGCCATAGCACTCAGACGATCGGTTTCTTTGACACGCCAGTTATAGATATTACGAATGGCGGTTTTACCTTTCGCAAACAAAGCAGCAGTCGCAATCGTCATCGCTGCATCAGGGATCTGATTCAGATCTAAATCAACGGCTTGCAGTTCACCCACATTTTCCGCTTCGATGAAATCATCACCCCAGGTAATTTTTGCACCCATTTTTTCCAGCACGTCAGCAAAACGAATATCACCCTGGATACTGTCTTTACCGATACCAGTCACGCGTACTTTGCCTTTAATCGCGCCAGCAGCCAGGAAATAGGAAGCAGAAGAGGCATCGCCTTCCACCAAAAATTTACCCGGAGAAATATAAGTCTGATTGCCGCGCACATAGAACACCTGATAATTGTCGTGCTCTACGGTCACACCAAACTGTTTCATGATGTGCAGCGTGATATCAATGTATGGTTTAGAAACCAGCTCACCACGAATGCGAATGCGTACATCACCGGAGGCCAGTGGTGCAGCCATCAGGAATGCGGTCAGGAATTGGCTCGACACGGAACCGTCAATAACGACTTCCCCACCCCACAGGCCTTTGCCTTCAATCGTGAGTGGTGGATAACCTTCTTTTTTCAGGTAATGAATATGAGCACCAGCCTGACGTAATGCATCGACCAGATGAGCAATTGGGCGCTCTTCCATACGAGGTTCGCCAGTCAGCGTAAATTCACCATTACTCAGGCAAAGAGCGGCACATAAAGGACGCATCGCTGTGCCGGCATTTCCCAGGAATAAACTGACAGGTTCAGCTGAAGAGAACGAACGCCCTAAACCATGCACTGTACAGGCAGTTTTATCTGCAGAAAGTTCATATTTGACACCCAATGTTTTCAGGGCGTTCAGCATATGGCGAATATCATCGCTATCCAGCAGATTAGTCAGGCAGGTCGTTCCACGAGCCAGTGCCGCCAGCAATAATGCACGATTGGAAACGCTCTTGGATCCAGGCAGGTTAACCGTCCCTTCAACGCGCGCAATCGGTTCCAGAGTCAGGGTTTTCATAATATTCCTGTTACAACGAAAAATTCTTATTGTTCGGGCAATGAGCGACGCTCATGCATTCCGCATAAAAATAACGCCGGATAATCCGGCGTTATCCTCTTCTTTTATTTTACACTGCAGCGCGGAGGAACGCCGTCTTAAATCACATTAGATTTCAGACTGATTTGTTGCTTAAGCGTGTTTCTTAGCAAACTCGTCCATAAAGCTAACCAACGCTTTAACACCTTCCAGCGGCATTGCGTTGTAGATACTCGCACGCATACCACCAGCGATACGGTGACCTTTCAGCGCCATCAAACCAGCCGCTTTCGATTCAGTCAGGAATGCTGAGTCCAATTCTGGATTGGCAAGATGGAAAGCAACGTTCATGCGTGAACGGCATTTTGGATCAACGTTATTGCTGTAGAAAGAGCTGTTATCGATGTAGTTATACAGATAATCGGCTTTTTCCTGATTCAGCTTATTCATGGCTTCTAAGCCACCAATACGTTTCAGCCATTTGAACACCAAACCCGCCAGATACCATGCATAAGTTGGTGGCGTGTTGAACATAGAGTCGTTTTCAGCAGTCAGCTTGTAATCAAAAATAGCTGGTACATCAGCGCGAGCTTGATTCAACAGATCGTCACGAACAATGGCAATACACAGACCAGAAGGGCCGATATTCTTTTGTGCACCAGCGTAGATGATACCGAACTTAGAAACATCGATCGGGCGAGAAAGAATAGTAGAAGAAAGATCGGCCACTAAAGGAATATCACCAGTATCAGGAATATCGAACATTTCGATACCTTCAATGGTTTCATTCGGACAGTAGTGAACATAAGCAGCATCGGCACGGAACTGTGGTTTTTCGATCAGTGTAAAACGGCCTTGTTCATCTTTCTGCACGCCAGCCACTGCAACGGCATCCGCATATTTATGTGCTTCAGTCAGTGCCGCTTTCGACCATACGCCAGAGATCAGGTAATCCGCTTTTTTGTTGTCGCCACCCAGCAGATTCAACGGAACTGCGGCGAATTGACCACGACCACCGCCATGCATGAACAATACTTTATAGTTATCCGGTATATTCAGCAGATCGCGCAGATCCTGCTCAGCTTCTGCGGCCAGCGCCATGAACTCTTTGCCACGGTGGGAGATTTCCATCACAGAAACACCTAAACCAGCGAAATCAATGAATTCGCTTTGTGCTTGCTGCATCACTTCCACCGGCAACATAGCCGGACCAGCACAGAAATTGTACACTTTCTTCATAATGTCCTTATACCTCAGCGTTTTATAGCTAAATAATAAAGTGAAACTGCCAGCCGAAAAAAACGACCAGATTTGATCTTGATCTCATCATACAACATTGCGCAGGCAGGAAAGGAGCGGTTTTTTGATTTTAGTTATCAATAAAAAATCCGAAGCCGACCATTGGTCTGACTTCGGATTGTTCTTATACTCTCGGCCTTGATTTTGTTAGTTCTTACCTTTTCCAGATCCTTTACCGCCGTTATTCATCATTCCGCCACCCATTCCCATGCCTGTCGCTTTACCATTCCCAATACCTTGTCCATTCATCATCGGAGTATCAGGTAAGGTCACGCCTTTGGCTTTAGCACGTTCCAACATCAGTTCCCGATGTTCAAGACGGATTTTCTGACGTTCTTCTTCTGTGGTGGCATTTCTCATTTGAGAGCGGAAAGCTGTTCGCTCTTCAGCGGTCATTAACTGATATCCAAAGATAGTCTCTTTTTCAGCAGGAACAGCTGGTGTCGCAGGCACTGCTGGTGTTGCTTTTTCTGCCGCCAGACTTACACACGGGAGCAATATCAAACCGAACAATGCAGATTTGATAAACATATTTGATCGCATTTTAAACTCCTCTACTTTACGAAGAGAAAAAGAGTTGTTCGCATTCAGATGAATGTCATCGTAAGTATAGTTTACTTAAATTAACCATTCCTAATTTAAATGAACACTTACCCACTCACTACGCTTAAATCAACACTAACTATACTTATTACAGACTTGAATGAAATCAGGGGAAGCCTGTGTTGAGCTGGCGCAAGGTGGTGGGTTCGTTAGTACTGTTGCTCTGTATAACAGCAGGTATTTTTTATCTTCAAAAACCACCCTCTGTCATGGTTATACACCCCACTCGAGGTCAGGCAATAGAGGCGGTATATGCCACAGGCACCGTGGAATCGAGCATTACGATCCGTATTGCGGCTGAACGGGGCGCCCGTTTGATCGCATTGTTAGCAGATGAAGGCATCGCTGTAAAAACAGGTCAGCCCCTCGCCCGGTTTGATGATGCGGAATTACAAGCCAACTTGCAGGAAATGCGCATTCGCCAGCGCAATGCTGAACAACATGTTTCCCGTATGGAAAAGTTATATCAACGCGGTGCCACCAGTATCGAATTATTGGAACAGGCGCGAGCCGATGCCGATGCAGCCAGAGCGGTTACCCAACGTTTTCAGGCACAGGTTAATTCACTGACGTTAATCAGCCCGGTTGATGGAGAAATCATTCGTCGTGATGGTGAGGTCGGCGATTACATTCCGGTTAATCAGCCCGTATTTTATCTTCGCAAAGCCAATACCCCGCTGCGGTTAGTGGTCGATGTTGATGAAGAGGATATTCCTGCCGTTAAACCCGCTCAGCCGGTGTTGATCACCACCGATGCATTTTCAGGGCAGGTATTCCATGCCACCGTTTCCGATATCACGCCGAAAGGGGATGCGGTGACTCGCAGTTATCGGGTACGAGTCATCTTACCTGCCAGCGTACCGTTTTTAATTGGCATGACGGCAGAAGCCAACATCATTACGGCGCAGCGAGATAATGCACTATTGATCCCTAACTCGGCGCTTATCAATAACTCAGTCTGGCTGTTCAAAGCAGGTAAAGCCGTGCAGCAATCCGTGAAGATCGGAGCAAAAAATGCCGATAAAACAGAAATAACAGAAGGACTGTCTGAGCAGGATCTGCTCATTGTTGACCCGCCACTCTCTTTAAAAGCAAACCAACCCGTTAATGCCAAATTACCGGAAAAAGCAGGAGCACAGTCATGAGCCTTGCCGCTTCAATCGCGATCAGCCACTTGTTATCGCGGCGGCGGCAAACCATTGTCTCTGTGCTTGGCATTACCTTAGGCGTCTCATTTTTTCTCGCAATTTCAGCCATGATGCGCGGTTCCGAAAACGACTTCATGCAACGGTTAGTCGATAACTCACCGCATGTCACCGTGTATGATGAATATCGCAACCCACGCCAGCAGCCGGTCCAAATCGCCTTCCCTTCCGCCATCGCTGATATCCATGGTATGAAGCCACGCACCGAGCTGCGTGGTATCCGCCAATATAAAGAGAAATTAGCGTTAATTGCCCGTCGTACTGATTTACAGATCGCGGCGGTATTACAAGGACAGGTGATCGCGTCATTTGCCGGTATGACGCGCGGGGTTTCGATCACGGGTATAAAACCGGAACAGATGAAAAATGTCAGCCGGATAGAACATTATTTTGTGACTGGCTCGCTCGAAAGCCTGTCGGCGAACCCCAGCGGCATCATTATTGGCGTCGGTCTGGCCGATAAATTCCAACTTAAAATGGGTGATAAACTTTCCATCACATCACCTTCCGGGACGATACATCTGATGAAGATTGTCGGGTTATTTAATACCGGCACCACCAACTACGATGAATCACAAACCTTTGCATTATTAAACCGGGTGCAAAATCTGTTGGAACGCCCGAATGTCGCCAATCGGTTTATCTTAAAACTGCAAGACCCACAGCAATCCGCGGTGGTTGCCCATCAAATTGAACGGGAACTCGGTTATAAAACCCAGTCATGGCAGGAAGCCAGTCAGGATCTGATGAATCTGGTGCTGATCCGCAATCTGATCATGTATAGCGTGGTCAGTGCCATTTTACTCGTTGCTTCGTTCGGTATTTATAACGTCATCTCTACCGTCGTACTGGAAAAAACCAAAGATATCGCCATTTTGAAATCGATCGGTTTTGAGGCCCGCGATATTGAACGAATATTTCTGATTGAAGGCGCCATTCTGGGTTTGATAGGCAGTATTTCTGGTTCGTTGGTCGGCCTGTCGTTTATGTATGGCTTAAGCCGGATTGCCATTAAAAGCCCATTTAATACGACTCGCGCCTTCTTACCCATAGATTGGAGCACTGACCAGATCTTGATTGCCATTGCCTTTGCGATGCTATCGGCTTTATTTGCGGCCTGGTTACCCGCACGTAAAGGCGGCCGCGTTCGGCCAGTCGATATTCTGCGAGGTGCCGAATGAAAAATGTGCTGCGCACAGAAAAACTAACCCGGATCTTACCCAATGAAATACCAGTGACGCTGGTTCAGGATATTGATATTACGATCGGGCAAAGCGAGTTCGTGGCGATCATGGGCCCTTCCGGTTCGGGTAAATCATCGTTACTTTATCTGCTTGGTCTGCTGGATTCGCCCACTTCCGGCAAATTATGGTTGGATGAAGAAGAAACCAGCCAGTTTAGCGATAATCGACTCGCCCAGATCCGACTACAGCGGATTGGCTTTGTCTTTCAGTTTCATTTCCTGCTGGCAGAGTTCTCTTCGCTGGAAAATGTCATGTTACCGATGCGAAAACTGGGTCAGCTTTCTGAACAACAAGCAAAACAGAAGGCAAGTCAGTTGCTGGAAAATCTGGGCATGCAAGACCACCAGCACAAATTGCCCAGCCAGCTTTCCGGCGGGCAACGACAGCGAGTCGCCGTTGCCCGGGCACTCGCAAATGATCCGTTGCTGATTTTAGCCGATGAACCAACGGGCGCTTTAGACACCAAATCAAGCGTGAATGTTCGCAGCATATTGCATGATCTTTCCCAAAATCATCAGTGCGCAATTATTGCCGTAACACACGACGTAGAATTTGCCAAAGTGGCTGATCGGCAGATCCATCTGGTTGATGGGCGGTTAGTGCCATGATGAGAGAAAACTCAAGTTCAATGCTATCTCACTCACCCGGCTCACTGTCTTTACAGCAAGGAACCCCCTCTTCGTTACTGAAGATTAGTGGTGACTGGACACTACTTCACTATGCACGGTTACAGAAACAGATCGCGCTTCATCACAACCAACTCAATGACAACGTGCAAATCAGTTGGGATGCGCTTAGTGCACTGGATACAGCCGGTGCCACACTGATCATCGAACTCATCGGGCCTGCTCGTTTGCAACAGTTGACGGAAAATAACACCCCGCTGTCTGCCGAACGCTTAGCATTATTACTGTGTGTGGCGCGTGCGTTAGATACGATGACAGATAAAGACACAGAGCCGAAAAGTTCGATCATTAATGACCTATTAACCCACATCGGTAAAACAACAGAACAAATAGGTAAACAGCAAATTGACCTGCTGGGTTTTATTGGTCTCACCGTTGAAACTCTTATCACAACCGTTCTCAGACCCCGACGCTGGCGGATAACCTCATTAATTGCTCATATTGAACAAACCGGTTTTAACGCGATCCCGATTATTGCCCTGCTCACTTTTTTAGTCGGTGCGGTCGTCGCATTTCTTGGTGCAACGGTATTAACGGATTTCGGTGCCAGCATCTACACCGTGGATCTGGTTGCGTTCGCTTTTCTGCGGGAATTTGGCGTGTTGCTGACCGCCATACTGATGGCCGGACGGACCGCCAGTGCATTTACCGCACAAATTGGCTCAATGAAAGCCAACGAAGAGATCGATGCAATACGAGCTTTGGGGTTAAACCCTATCGAACTACTGGTGCTTCCCCGCGTATTCGCGATGTTGATCAGCTTGCCGCTCCTCACTTTTATTGCGATGTGTTGCGGCATGCTGGGTGGTGCCGTTGTTTGCTCACTGACATTAGATATCTCCCCGACCCTATTCCTGACTATTTTACAGCGCGATATCAGCCTGAATCATTTTCTGGTCGGAATCGGTAAAGCACCGTTATTTGCCTTCATTGTGGCGGTGATCGGCTGTCTGGAAGGATTTAAAGTGGCTGGCAGTGCGCAATCTGTTGGTGAGCACACAATATCCAGCGTCGTACAATCTATCTTTATGGTGATCCTGTTAGATGCACTTGCCGCATTATTCTTTATGGAGATGAGCTGGTGACACAGACAGAACAGCCACTTATTCAGGTTCGCGGGTTACTTAACCGCTTTGGCAACCAGATTGTGCATGAAAATCTCGATCTGGATGTTTCCCGTGGTGAAATACTGGGTGTGGTTGGTGGTTCTGGTACCGGAAAATCGGTATTGCTGCGCAGCATTGTGGGTCTGCACAATTCCAATGCCGGTGATATTCAGCTCTTTGGTGAACAGCTGAATGTGCTCTCTGCAGAGAGTCGTTCACAGTTAGAGCAACGCTTTGGCATTTTATTTCAGCAAGGCGCCTTATTTACCTCGCTCACGGTGCTGGAAAACACCGCCCTGCCGCTGATTGAACATACCACCCTCAACCGTGCCGATGCGGAACATTTAGCCAGAATGAAATTGGCGCTGGTGGGCTTAACCCCAGATGCTTATCGGAAATATCCTGATGAATTATCCGGTGGCATGATTAAACGTGCCGCATTGGCGCGCGCATTAGCACTTGACCCTGAAATTTTGTTCCTTGATGAGCCAACTGCTGGTTTAGATCCGATTAGTGCGGCTGCATTCGACCAACTGCTCCTCACCTTACGCGATGCATTGGGGTTTACTGTTTTTTTGGTGACTCATGATCTTGATACGCTCTATACCATCTGCGACCGCGTGGCTGTGCTGGCACAAAAACGGGTGTTGATCGCCGACACACTTGAGGCTGTCGCAGCAATGGAGGATCCCTGGATACAAGACTATTTCCACGGCCCCCGCGGGCGGGCAGTGAAACAACTAGCCGGAACACAGCAGGAGAATCTCTGAGATGGAAACCCGTGCTCATCATGTATTGATTGGTTTGTTTCTCGTTATAGCCATAGCAGGAATACTGCTGTTTTCACTCTGGTTGGGCAAATCCAGTTCTAAACAGGAACTGGTCTATTACGACATACTGTTTAATGAAGAAGTTAGTGGCCTGACCGCGGGCAGCCCGGTGGAGTTCAGCGGTATCAAAGTGGGTGAAGTCGAAAGTTTGCAACTCGACCAGCAAGATCCGCGCAAAGTATGGGCACATATTCGCCTGTCAGGAAAAACACCGGTTAAGCAAGATACGCATGCTCGTTTGGCCTTAGCCAATATCACTGGGAGTGCCTTGATCCGCTTGTTTGGCGGCGCACCTGATAGCCCTATATTACAAGGTGTTGATGGTAAAAATGCCATAATTGTTGCAGATCCATCCCCCATCAGCCGTTTTTTGGCGAATGGTGAGAATCTGATGGAAAATATCAACAATCTGGCCAGTAATCTTAATAAGGTGATTTCTGATGAGAATGTACTTAGCCTCAGCCAAACACTCTCTCATTTAGAACAAGTCACCGGTGTGTTCGCCACACACCGCAACGATCTGGCTGAAACAATCCTGCAAGTCAGAACGCTGAGTCAACAAGCCAGCGCCGCTATGAACGATATATCCCATCTCACAACGAATGCCAACAGGCTGCTTGATGATCAAGGGCGACAGGTACTGAACAATGCAGCTCTATCGATGGCTAATTTAAAACGTGTTACCCACCAATTAGAACAGCTACTCAGTAACAATCAGGCGCCGCTCCAAAATGGCATGCAAAGCCTCAACAATCTTGGCCCCGCCTTGCAGGAATTACGTGCAGCACTGAGTTCATTGAACCGGTTAAGTCATCGTCTTGAAGAAGATCCGTCCGGTTTTTTACTCGATAGAGAGAAAAAGCAGGAGTTTCAGCCATGACCATTCACGTCAAACGATTCCCTCACATCAGTTCACTGTTACTGGCCTGCTTACTCAGTGCCTGTTCTCTGCTACCCGCTTCGGAGCAAGTACAGATTTATCGTCTACCGGCCATCACATCCGCACATCATCAGGCAGAAAAACTGAACTGGTCATTGCGGTTAATAACCCCGCATGCCAACCAGACACTTGATAGCGTGCGGATTGCCGTTATTCCTGACGGGAACCTGATCAGCAATTACAAAGGCATACGCTGGAGTGATCGGGCACCGATCCTGTTACGAGATCGGTTACTCGATGCATTTCAAACTGACGGGCGGATCCAAACCATCACCAGCGACACCAGTACTTTCAATGTGGATGTCGAACTAACCAGTGAACTGTCGGCTTTTCAAAGTGAGTATCGCAATGGCAAACCCGAAATACGGGTCATACTGGATATGCATTTGGTCAACTCACAAAGCCAGCAAGTTATCGCAAGTCATCGGTTTGACATTCATCAAACAAGTAAAAATAGTGATGCGAAATCGATCATTCAAGCTTTCGGGCTGGCCTGCGATAACTTGAGCCGTGAAGTGGTTGATTGGACGCTCAACAGCAAGCGACCGTAGTAGTTTATAAAAAACAGAGCTATTAAGATTAATTAGCTCTGTTTAATAAGATAAAAACTAGTTCATCAATTTATGCATAGTCTGGTGTAATTCAGATGAAATAGTATGTAATTGATGACTCGTTCCTTCAGTCACATTCGCATTATCCTGATTGTCAGTAGCAATATCTTTAATCTCAATTAAGTTGCGTGAAATATCTTCAACGACCGATGTTTGCTCTTCAGCGGCTGTTGCTATCTGCTGAGTCATATCGTGAATTTCACTGATTGCTGTTGTAATTTGTTGCAACATATCACCCGCTTCCGTGACTTTTTCAACACTATCACCACTCAATAACCGACTACTCGCAATCGCCTGTACCGCATCTTTCGTTCCACTTTGTACGGTCGTGATGATGGTATTAATTTCAGCCGTAGAATCTGCCGTCCGTTTTGCCAATGTGCGAACTTCATCCGCAACAACCGCAAAGCCTCGCCCATGTTCACCAGCTCTCGCTGCTTCAATGGCCGCATTTAATGCGAGTAAATTAGTCTGATCAGCAATATTGCGGATCACTTCTAATACCGTACTGATCCGGCGACTATCTTCATCTAACTGCTGAATAACACCGGCCGTATTTTCTATCTCGCCACTCATTCGGGTAATCATGGTGATGGTTGACTGCATCACCAGTTCGCCCTCTTGCGCGGCCCGATCAGCTTGATTTGCAGCGACAGCCGCTGTCTCTGCACTATTCGCTACATCCTGAGCCGTGGCAGACATTTCATGCATTGCGGTCGCAACTAAATCAGTCCGTCCTAATTGATCGCGGGCACTGCCAGCCATAATACTGGCGGTGTTTTTCAGTTTTGAGCTGGATTGATCGAGCTGATCGATACTTTGTTTCAGTTGGGTGAATGTACTAAATAAAGAATCGCGCAGGATATTAGCCGCTTTAGCCAATGAACCTAATTCATCCTGCCGTTGGATCTGGAAGCCACGTTCGAAATGACCCTGACTGAGTTGCGTTATATAACCAATCACGTCACGGACAGGATGAATAATTCGACGATTGATAAGCCAGATACCAAATAAAATCACCAAGACACTCGATGCAATAATAGTAACGATACCAATCAAAACGGCGCGATTAGCATGCTCACGAATAAGTAATGATTCTTTTTCGGCTTTTTCATGTAACAACTTAACCAACGCAGACATTTTTTCACTCGCGCCACGGTCAATACCCGTTACCGCTTTGTCTCCTACAGTCGGATCAGCGCCAGCCGCTAAAAAAACATCTTTGCCTTTACGATATGCAACGCCTAATTGTGTATGTTCATCAAGCAGTTCTTTTATTTGAGAAACTAGTGCCGGATCGTTTTGATTTGTTGCCAATGTTTGTAATGCTGTCAATTGAGCATTAACTTTCGACTCCTGAGACTCAAACTGCTTCCAGTACTTATCCAGACTCTCCGGCTTTTTCCCCCGTAACAGAACATTTTTCCATTCCTGTACCTGAATTTTAAATTCCAGATTTGCGGTATCTACCATTTGAGAGGACTTAAGCGTTCCAGACATCAGATCGCTATACGCGGTAACCGCCTGTGACAAATATCGGAAACAAAATAAAGCAATAAGAATGACGAGGAAGACGCTAGCTCCTTGCAACGTGAGCAATTGACTACGTAATGAACGATTAATAGACATAGGAAACTATGACCCTCTGGATTTGTAACTAAAATCTGATTTTAGACTATAGCACCAACTTCATTTATTACATTTTTATGACAACAGTTTATTCCATTCAAACGATAGCTCGGAGAATAAGCATCATGCAAAAACATCCGTCACTATAATTATGTTGATGTAAAAATTGTTTTCTACGATTCATGACTTAGCAGGGAATCATCATGCTTGATCAGGTCACCGCTCGTTTTATTCGCCGTACGATTGTTGGCTTATTGTTAGGCGGTTTACTCATCCTCGGTTATATCGTATTGCAGCCTTTTATTGTTCCCGTTGCTTGGGCCATGATCATTGCCTATGCCACCTGGCCGCTCTTTTTGCTAATACGCAAATATATTCATCAGGGTAAAACACTGAGTGCACTACTCATGACGCTCTTGCTCACGGCAGCATTCGTTTTACCAACATTGTGGATGCTTTCATTACTAAAAAACGAAGTGAGTTTGGTGTTTGTTGAGCTAAGTGCCCGATTGACACAAGCCCCGCCTGAACTGCCTAAATATATTCGTACATTGCCTTGGTTGGGGAATTGGCTAAACGATCTGTTTACCCAAATGACCGCTAACCCGGCAGCTTTTCAGGCTAAAATCTCAACATGGATTAGCGAAGGCTCAAATCAACTAATAACAGTTTTAGGCGACGTGGGGCGTAATGCTGCCAAGATGGGGTTTGCGCTGATCACACTCTTTTTCTTGTTTCGAGATGGCGACCATGTCTTGATGCAAGTTCATCGGGTGTTATTTCGTTTCCTTGGTGCACGGATCGACAACTATCTGACAGCCGTCGGTGGAATGACGAAAGCCGTCGTTTGGGGGCTAATCGCCACCGCATTGGCACAAGGTTTTGTCGCGGGTATCGGATACTGGTGGACTGGAATTCCCGCCCCAATGCTGCTGGGCGCATTAACAGCGCTGGCTGCATTAATTCCATTCGGCGCCCCCTTTGTTTGGGTGACTGTATCGGTACTTTTATTAGCAGAAGGAAATTATCTTGATGGCATTATTCTGTTTTTATGGGGAACCTTAGCTGTCAGCTCCGTAGATAATTTGGTTCGACCTATGGTGATCAGTAATGCAACCCGAATTCCTTTTTTACTGGTCATGTTTGGCGTACTCGGTGGATTAGCCGCATTCGGTCTAGTGGGGTTATTTCTTGGGCCAGTCATATTGGCGATATTAATAGCTGTGTGGCAGGAATGGCTGGAAGAATCTGAATTACAAACAACAGAGCCTCAAGATAAGAGCTGCGATTGAGACAATCAGAGGAAATTTGAGCAATAAAAAAGGCCGCTTTAAAAGCGGCCTTTTCTGATTTGGTTGCGGGAGCAGGATTTGAACCTACGACCTTCGGGTTATGAGCCCGACGAGCTACCGAGCTGCTCCATCCCGCGTCAGTGAGAGAATAATAAACTGAAATTATTGAATTAGCAAGGTTTTTATTACAATCCATTTAATGATAACAAATCAATCAGCTATCTGTTTCATCAAACAGCAGTGTAATCAGCTTGCTAAAACCGAACGCATATTCATTTGGTTAACATAATGATACACGTATCTAAATTAACCGAAATAAAAAAGGCCGCTTCTAAAAGCGGCCTTTCCTGATTTGGTTGCGGGAGCAGGATTTGAACCTACGACCTTCGGGTTATGAGCCCGACGAGCTACCGAGCTGCTCCATCCCGCGTCAGTGGGGCGGATATTAGTCAGAGAGCTCGAAACAAGCAAGCCTTTTTTGACACTTAGATTCTATGTGGCGAATAAATAAACCATTCGATCAAAATTGACTCTGAAATCCTGATCTTATCTAAATAAGCGTTCTATTCTTTACGTTAAGAGGAAAAATTTCAGGTTGATTCATAGGGATCAGTAATGACGACACCTAACTCGCCATCTCCACAGCTACCACCTCTTGATTTTAATGCCGAAGAATATCTTAACATTGTGGATCATGGCGTGTTATTTGTTGATGCGCAGGGAATGCTCGGTTACTACAACACCTTCTGTCAAAAACTGTTTTCCATAGAATACCCAAGCCTACAGCCAGTCAATTACATCGAGCTACTGTCAGCATGGAGCGATTTGCAAGGGTTATCACGACTTTGGTTTATTGAGCTGTTGATTTGCGTTTAAAACTGACCCACTAAACCCACATATTTGCGTCGAAATTTGACCCACGTAAACAGACTATCCTGCTTATTTTATGAGCGGGAGTTAGGAGTGATTAACGTGGCCATTTTGAGCAAGATCAGACGTTGGTATTTCCGCGATAAACTCTCGATCCGGGAGATCGCCCGCCGTACCGGATTTTCCCGCAATACAGTTCGCCGTTATCTCAGAACTGAGATTGCTGAACCCCTTTATCCTCAACGGCAAACACCCAGTAAACTCGATGCTTTTACCGATAAACTGACGCAGTGGTTAACCGATGCAGCCAGAACCTCTCGTAAACAACGCCGCTCCGTCAAACAGATGCACGCTGATTTATGTACCCTCGGTTTTGATGGCTCCTATGATCGCGTAGCGGTATTTGCCCGCGAGTGGCGTCGTCGGCAATTAGAATCCACTCACGGTGCTAGCAAGCACACCTATATCCCTTTGCAGTTTTCGCCCGGCGAAGCATTTCAATTTGATTGGAGCGAGGATTGGGCGGTAATTGCGGGTGAACGCGTCAAGCTGCAAGTTGCTCATTGTAAATTGAGTTACAGCCGTGCTTTCTTCGTTCGCGCTTATCCGCTGCAAACCCATGAGATGCTGTTTGATGCGCATTACCATGCCTTTACGGCATGGGGTGGTATTCCACAACGGGGCATCTACGACAATATGAAGACCGCCGTAGATAAGGTAAAACAGGGTAAGCAGCGCGATGTGAATGCCCGGTTTGCGGCCATGGTTAGTCACTATTTGTTTGAGGCTGAGTTTTGTAATCCAGCCGCCGGTTGGGAAAAGGGTCAGATCGAGAAGAATGTACAGGATGCCCGGCGACGATTGTGGCAAAAAGTGCCTGAGATGCCGTCACTGACGGCATTGAACGATTGGTTGGCTGCACGTTGTGTCGCGCTCTGGCATGAATCAACCCATCCTACTGAAGCCAGAACAATCCAGGCCGCACTGGATGATGAACGTCCCTTCCTGATGCCAGTTGGCCAGCCTTTTGATGGATTCGTCGAGCAAACAAAGCGGATCTCTCCCACGAGTTTGCTGACCTTTGAACGCACGCGTTACAGCGTGCCCTCGTCATTTGCCAACCGCCCGGTGAGTTTGCACATTTATCATGACCGTCTCGAGGTGATTGCAGAAGGCGGCATTATCGCGGTCCATCAACGGTTGTTTAATCGCAAACATGAACACCCACTCATCATCTACGACTGGCGACATTATCTCTCTGTATTACAGCGAAAGCCGGGGGCATTGCGTAACGGTGCGCCGTTTGTCGAATTGCCTCAAGCCTTCCGGACATTGCAATCCATTCTACTCAAGCGCATAGGAGGTGATCGGGAGATGGTGGACATTTTAGCGCTGGTATTGCTGCACGATGAACAGGATGTATTGACGGCAGTTGAATTAGCGTTGGAGACGGGCGCACCCTCGAAGCAAATTGTCCTCAATATTTTGAGTCGATTACTGGATAAAACACCGCTGGCACCGATAGATGTCCCACCCGAGCTGACACTGAAGATCGAGCCGTTGGCTAACGTGACCCGCTATGACAATCTGAGACTGCAAGGAGATCATCATGCTCACTAATGCCATGCTCCCCGTACTTAAATCACTGAAGTTATATGGCATGGCTCACGCGCTGGCAGATCTTGCGGAACAAGACTCACCGGCATTTCAGGCCAGCATCACGGTATTAGATCATTTATTGAAAGCAGAACTGGCAGAGCGAGAAGTTCGCTCGGTGGCCTATCAATTAAAAGCCGCTAAGTTTCCTGCCTATCGAGATGTGAATGGTTTTAACTTTACTGAGAGCATGGCTAATGAGGCGCTTATCCGGCAACTATGCCAAGGTGACTTTATGGATAATGCACAAAATGTGGTTTTAGTGGGCGGCCCGGGAACCGGTAAAACCCATCTTGCTACCGCCATCGGGATACAGGCCATTGAACAGTTTCACCGACGCGTTCGATTCTTTTCGACCATTGAATTGGTGAATGCGCTGGAGAAAGAAAAACAGCAAGGCAAAGCAGGACAAATCGCGGCCAGATTGATGCACACCGACTTAGTTGTACTGGATGAAATGGGTTACTTACCCTTTAGTCAAACGGGTGGCGCCTTACTCTTTCACTTGATGAGTAAACTATACGAATGTACCAGCATGATCATCACGACCAATCTGAATTTTGCGGAATGGTCGAATGTATTTGGTGATGCGAAGATGACAACAGCCCTGTTAGATCGGGTGACACACCATTGCCATATTGTTGAAACTGGGAATGACAGCTATCGTTTTAAAGAAAGTTCAACCAAGGGGAAAAAGGAGAAAAAGACACCGGTTTATCCACAACCCAAACCCGTAAAATAGTGAATTAGGGTGGGTCAAAATTCAACGCAAAAAGTGGGTCAGTTTTAAGCGCAAATCAACAATTGAGCTTAATAAAGCAATTGCAGAGCACCAGCTATACTACACACAGCTCAAACATGATGGTGATACGCTAGAATTTAAACACCAGCCTTTACCATCCGGTGGTTTTGTTCACTGCATTTACAACATCACCCGCAAAGTCAGACAAGAACAATTATCGGCGCAGCAATATTCCCAGTTGCGAACCATGATTGACGCAATGCCCTGCTTTGTCTCATTGCTGAATACCAATCTTCAATTTGTAATCGCCAATCAATATTACGAACGACATCTTGGTATTTCTCGTGCAGACATCGAAGGCTATTACGTGAATGATATTTTGCCATCAGAACTTAAAGAACGGCATATGAACCTATTACGGAAGGCATTGCAGGGTGAAACTCAGCACTTTGATGACCATGGCCCAAGTAAAGACAGCCCGATCAAATTTGTCCATGGCGCTTATATCCCCTGCTTTGATCAACACCATAATGTAACGGGAATTGTCGACATCACTTACGACACCACCGACCAAAAAAATCAGGAAGAAAACCTGCGTTTCCTCGCAGAGCGCGATCCGCTGACAGGATTATTTAACCGCCGCAAAGTAATGGAATGTCTGGATATCGAGATAGTTCGCGCCAACCGGCAATCATCACCTTTATCTGTAGCCGTACTCGATCTCGACCACTTCAAACATGTGAATGACACATGGGGACATGCCGCTGGCGATCTGGTGTTAAAAGAGTTTGCGTTGTTATGCCAGCAACAGATCAGAAAACTGGATTGTTTGGGCCGTATTGGTGGCGAAGAATTCTTCCTGATCATGGGTAACACCGATCAGCAACAGGCCAAGTTTGTATTAGAACGCATTTTATCAGTGCTACGGCATCACCGTTTTAGTTGGAAACAAATCGAAATCCGAATCACTTCCAGCGCAGGATTAGCAACCTGGGTCGCAGATCAAACTAACCAGCAGCTTTATTCTCAAGCCGATAACGCACTTTATCAGGCTAAAAATCAAGGACGAGATCAGGTTGTAATCGCCACTTAATAAGCAACTGTATTCTGTTTTGGACAAGCAGACCAACAGATGGGATCATAGCAACTTATCTATTTATTTTTTGAGACAATTTATGAGCTACGAACTGACAGATCTGGAACGCAATGCCGCACTGAGACTGAATGCTGATTATCGCTATGAGCATTTCATCAGCAAAGTAGCCCGCAGCGGTGAATTGTGGGCATTAAAAGATGATAACGGCCTGTTGTTTCTCAACTCTGACGATGATGAAACATGCCTGCCAGTATGGCCTCATGCAGACTATGCCAAACTATGGGCTGTTGGCGATCTGGAACGCTATCAGCCACAAGCAATTACCTTGAAAATCTGGTTGGAACGTTGGACTGATGGTCTGACCCAAGATGGTATTTCTGTGACTGTATTCCCCCTTCAGAGCGAAGAAAATCTGGTGGAAGAACCAACAGAATTAGCGGAATCACTAAACAAAAAATTAGAGCAATACGCTCAGGAATAGACCTGAAAAGAAAATACTTATATACCCAAAGTAATTGACGTTGCAGCAAGGTGACAAGTGAACGCTATCAACGATGCTGCCACTTCAAGTACGAAAGGTAAAATCAGGCCATGCATGAGCTCAATATTATCCGGAGATAAAATATGAACTTGCTGGAATTAAATGATTCGTTGATTGAAATCCGTCAACAGGAAGAGTCTCTGCAATGGCCTGTATTCAACGAAGCATTAGCGTGGGAATTAGGCTGCACATTGCAATTAGCTGCTGCATTAAACGAAGCGGCTGTACATATTGAAATTGAAGCCTTTGGCCGGACATTATTTGTCTGTGCCATGCCCGGTAGCGCACCAAGTAATGCCGATTGGGCGCGCCGAAAACGGAATGTAGTACAACTCTTACAACGCAGCTCGTTAGCTATCGGCCTAGGGCTGAAACGAGATGACACCGATCTGCAGCGCAAAATGGGGTTACCGGATCGCGACTATGCGCCTCACGGAGGAAGCTTTCCGCTTCGCATTTTAGGTTCTGGCTGTATCGGTTCGATTACGGTTTCTGGCATGCCAGAATTTGATGACCATGCATTGATAGTTAGTGTGCTACAAGCCTGGCAGGACAATGGCTGGCAAAAGCCGGCATTAGCCATTGAGTAAAAGCCTTAAATAAAAAAGACCGCCTTTAACAGGCGGCCAATAGTTCACTTGGGGTGAGTTACTTCTGTTTCAGCCAGAGGAACTGGAAAGGTTCCAAAGTGAGTACGCCATTTACCAGCGCGACATCTTGCTGCTGATATTGGTCATACACGTAATGACCAAAACCAGTTTGCTCCAGAATAGCTTGCGACAACGTTTGCTGTTGAGCTGACATATTCATCAGCACCAAGGTTTTGTGCCAGTCACGTTCACGCAGGAATGAAAACACATGCTGATTTTCATTTTTGACCAGTTGATAGTTATTTTCGTTGTAAAACTCAGGGATAGATTTGCGCAATGCGATCATGCGTTTTAGCGCACTGAACACCCGATGTTCGATGGTGTCCGCATCGTTACGTTTTGCGGCTTTCTTCCAGTCGATGATCGGACGGTTCAACCAGCGGTTATCATCCTGTTTACTTGAGTCTTCCAGGAATGAATAATCATTCGTGCACGCTAATTCATCGCCGTAATAAACCAGCGGAATACCACCAAATGACATAATGCCACTGTGCATCAGCAAGGTTTTCCGGATCGCCTGTTCGATCAGCTCTGCATTGTCCTCTTCCAACCCTTTTTCCAGCCCCAGCAAAGTAGCCGTCGCCCCGGTTATACGGGCATCCTGAGTTTTCGGGTTATACATGAACCGCTGGCCTTTTGCCGGACTGCCTTCAAACTCGCCCACGTAGTAAGAGATCATGAACTGTTTATGGTCAAACGGGTTGTAACCAGCGGCCAGAATATCCTGATCGGCGTAACCTAAACCGATGTCATCATGACAACGGATGTAGTTGATCCACGTGGTACCTTTCGGCAAGCGTGGAATGTTCTGCAGACCATGTTCCAGAATGCGTTTGTTCTGTGTTGCCATCGCATCCCATAAATACACCATATAAGAGGCGTTATAGGCGATTTCACACTCATCGACAGTGCCGCCACCGAGATATTTCACAATCTCAATCGGCTGCACAATCGCTTCGGCTTTGAAGATCGCACCCGGTGCAGCAATTTTGGTACATGCCTTAAACAGCTGCAGCAGGATATGCGCTTCGTCTAAGTTCTGACTCTGTGTGCCCAGTTTTTTCCACATAAAGGCCACGGCATCAAGACGCAGAACATCGACCCCCTGATTCGCCAAATTGAGCAGGATCTTGATCATCTCAATAAAGACTTTCGGATTGGTATAATTCAGATCCCACTGATAAGTGTTAAAGACCGTGAACACCCATTTATTGATGGTTGGCAAGTAGGTGAAATTGCCCGGTGCATTTTCCGGGAAAATCTCCGGCAGTGTTTGCTCAAAGGCATCAGGCATCGAGCGATCATCGTACATGTAATACATGTCTTGATATTCTTTCTCGCCCTGCAGCGCTTTTTTCGCCCATTCATGTTCGTTAGAGGTATGGTTTAAAACCAGATCCAGTTCCAACAGCATGTTTTTGGCGCGGAAGGTTTTGGCAATTTTGCGAATATCGGCCATCGAACCAAAACGTTTTTCGACCGTGCGATAATCACTGACCGCATAACCGCCATCATTGGCTTCTTGCGGCATTTTCAACAGTGGCATCAAGTGCACATAGTTGACACCGAGTTCTTCCAGATAATCGATCTTCTGCATGAAGCCTTTCAGATTTTTACTGAATCGATCGACATACAACATAGTCGCAACCCAGTTCGGGCTCATGATCCAGCCTTTGTCTTCTTCACGTTGCCGATCGAGATCGCGTAATTCAGGTTCCCGCGCCAGATGCATTTCTGCCAGCGCTAATACCAGTTCTGAAAAACGATTAGTGAAGTCTGCCCGCTCACCATACAAACGGGTGAATTTTGCAAATACTTCACCGAATTGGGCGCCGAGGCGCACCAAAAATTCGGATAAATCTTTACCAGCATGTTTTTTACTTAGCAGGCTTACTACATCATGCAGTAACTTGTCCTTATTCACTGACATTGATTACCTCACTCTTCACTCAGGCAGCAGACAAAATTTTGGCAACAATTGGCGCTTTCTGTTGCTGTAACAGACTGCCCGCAGTGCTGGTATCAAACAGATGCACATGCTCCAGCTTGAAGCTGACTTCGATGGTTTTGCCACGCGGAATGATATGACTACCATCCGTGACCACAACGACCTGATCTTCACCGGCATATTGGGTATAAGCGAAGGTTGTTCCCCCTAATGCTTCCACCACATCGACATTCAACGAGATGTTTACATCACCGGTTTCGCCGATCAGCAGATGCTCAGGACGAATGCCCATCAGTAATACATCACCCACTTTCACCGGACGATCTAAGGTCATGGAGAATTGTTCGCCGCCGGACAGTTGCAGTTGAGCTTTGGTTCCATCCATCTGCAGCACTTTGGCATTCAGGAAATTCATGCGCGGTGAGCCGATAAAACCGGCCACGAACTGGTTCACTGGGTTGTGATACAACTCTAATGGCGCACCAACCTGCTCAACGCGACCGTCGCGTAAAACCACGATCTTGTCGGCCATAGTCATCGCTTCGACCTGATCATGGGTAACATAGACCATGGTGTTGCCCAGTTGTTCGTGTAGCTTGGAGATTTCCACACGCATCTGCACTCGCAACTCGGCATCCAGATTCGACAACGGTTCGTCGAACAAGAACACTTTCGGATTACGCACGATAGTACGGCCAATCGCTACACGCTGACGCTGACCACCAGAAAGTTGTTTTGGCAAACGATCAAGCAGTGGTTCCAGTTTCAGAATACGGGCAGCTTCACCCACGCGTTGTTCGATCTCATCTTTCGGGCGTTTCGCCAAGCGCAGACCAAAACTCATGTTTTCTTTCACTGTCATGTGCGGATAAAGCGCATAAGATTGGAACACCATGGCAATGCCGCGATCAGACGGTGACACATCATTCACTGTCAAACCATCGATGATCACTTCCCCATCAGAGATGGTTTCCAACCCGGCAATCATGCGCAACAGGGTCGATTTACCACAGCCTGACGGACCAACAAACACCACGAATTCACCATGTTTAATATCCAGATCCACCCCATGAATGGTTTGAACCTCACCGAAACGCTTGATGACTTTATTCAGTTTTAAATCAGCCATTCTGGTAATCCTTCTCGAAATCTTTATTTCATCAATTCTTAAAAGTCGTTGTCTGTGCGCCTGAAAATCAGCCTTTCACACCAGCGCTCGCCATACTTCTGACAAATTTCTTCTGGAACAGCAGGAACACCACCAACACAGGAATGGTCACCATACTGGCGTAAGCCATGATTTCGCCCCATTCAGTTGTGGTGCCGAAGAACTGCTGAATACCGGGTTGCAGTGGGCGCACTGATTCGCCCTGCACGACCATGATTGGCCACAGATATTGGTTCCACATGTTGAGGAATTGCAGGATGGCGACAGTCGCAAACACAGGGCCGGACATCGGCACAATCACCTTCCAGTAGATCTGCCAAGGAGTCGCACCATCAATCGCCGCAGCTTCGTCAAAGTCTTTCGGAATATCACGGAAGAATTGATAGAACAGGAAGATAGAGAAGGTGTTCGCCACCATCGGTAAAATCTGCACGTGCAGGCTGTTCAGCCACGAGTTTTCCAGAATGATCTGACCATTTTCCCAGCCAATCCAAGGCAGGTGCGCTACCAGCATCAGCAAAGGCACAGAGATCGCTTCAAATGGAATGATCAACAGTGCGATGATGGCGGCCAGTACAAAGTTCTGACCTTTCCAACGCAAGCGTGACAACGAAAATGCCGCCAGACTATTTACCAACAAACCAAGTAACACAGTAGAACCAGTGATAAACATGGAGTTTACGAACATGGTCTCAATGGCACTTTTCTCAAATACAGAAACATAGTTTTTCAGTGAAATATCCCCGACTGGCAACAAGGCCCGGATAGAGAACAGATCAGAGAATATTTGCTGTTCCGGTTTAAATGACGACATGATCATAAAAACCAAAGGAAACAGGAAGATATAAGCCAGCAATAACAACGCCGCGTAAGTCAGCAACCGTTTGTAGATAAAACCAGGATCTACCATAGCAGAAGTGTTTTTCATGCTTATTTCTCCCGCTTGTCGAAGTAATATTTCTGACCCATGGCAATCGCCAGAATCACTAGGAAATAAACCACACTGATGGTCGAACCGTAGCCGATGTCTTGTTCACGGAAACCTTTGCGCACCGCGTGATACATCACCGTCGTCGTGGAATCTGCTGGCCCACCAGCCGTCATAACCGACACTTGGGTGAATAGACCAAACGCAGCAATCGTAGTGGAAATGATGACGAAGATAGTGGTGTTGCGTAGCCCCGGTAAGGTGACGTTGACGAATTTCTGCCAGCTGTTGGCACCGTCTAATGAAGCCGCTTCATACAGATCTTCAGAAATGTTTTGCAGACCAGCCAGGAAGATCAGCATCTGATAACCGGCCCCCTGCCAAGCCGACATGATCACAATCGCAGGCATGGCCCATTTCGGATCACCCAGCCAATTGATCTTATCAATCATGCCGAACGAGATCTTACTCAGGAACTCATTAATCAGACCAACGTCTTTGTGATAAAGGAACGTCCAGACAATCGACACCACCACCATTGATGTTACGACGGGGGCAAAATAAGCCGTTCGGAAGAAGTTAGTCCCTTTCAGCCCCATATTGACCAATAACGCCAACAACAACGCCGCACCACACTGAAGTGGAATAACTAATATCGCGAATTGTATGGTGTTAACAAATGACTTAATGAACAGCGGATCTTTTGCCAATATGACAAAACGAGATTCACTAAAAGTCAGCGTGGATAATTCGCTATAACCTTTATAAGACGGATCTTTTCGCAACACGGTACGCAGCCGTTCAAATTGTGGCGCACCCTTTTCATCGAGTAATATTTTTTGTTGATCGTCATGCAACGCATCTTGCTTTAGTAGCGTTACCGCCAACAAACGATCGTAGTTACGGAAACCCACACCTTCAGTCGGGTTTGGCGACAACAACCGCTGATCACTAAATGACAGCACCAAAGCCATAATGAAGGGAACAAAAATAAAGAGAATGAGCCCCAGAAAAGCAGGGCTGCCCATTAGCCAGCCGTAATACCGCTGACGCCGCATCAGGCTGTCATTCTTTTTTGCCTGTACTGCAGGCGGAGGTTGAATAAATGCTGAATCGGTCATCATTTACGTCCTATCTGAACATCGGATAAGGCCCGCATTGCGCGGGCCGGACTACAGACTATTTACTGGTGAAGCCGTAACCGTTGTTGTCTTGGATATTGCGCTCGATAGTTTCAACTGCTTTATCCAATGATTCCTGAACGTCAGTGCCATCAAGGATGTCATTCACCGCTTTTGCGAAGCTGCTGGTGATTACAGGGTAAGCGGGTGTTTCTGGGCGCATTTTGGCGTATTTCTTAGAGTAATCGTAGAACACACGCCATTTTCCACCGGCCTTATAGTTTTCAGTCATTGCAGCAGCGGCAGAAGTATTTGGAATCAGGCTGGTCGCGTTAGACATAGCGGCGATTTCTTCTGGTTGTAACAAGAAACTCAGCCATTTAGCTGCACCCGCTTTATCCGGACAGGCTTTGCTGATACCCCAGTGCCATGAACCACCCCCGATCACCGGGCCATTACCAAAATCAGGCACCGGCATAATGGCTAAATCATCGCCATAAGCTTTGGTCATGTCACCCACAGCCCATGAACCGTTGTAATGGATCGCCACTTTGCCTTGCAGGAAGCCTTTGTCATCGGTTGGTTTGCGGTCGATGTATTTGTTTTTGACCAGTGACTGCATCCAAGTGCCCCATTCCACTGCTTTTTCACCGTTTAACACGCCTTCAGATTCAACGTAGTTAGCTCGGTTGATTTCATCACCGCCAAAACTTTGCAGGAATGGACTGAAACCATAGGAATACCATTCACCGCTCCAGCTGGTGTTGATATCAAATGGATAACGGAATTCACCCGATTTTTTCAGTTTTGCCAGAATTTCGTTGAACTCATCTTTTGTCCATGGCTTATCAATCGTAGCTTTACGAATGCCATATTTGTTCAGAATGCTTTGACGAGAGAACAACGCTAATGAAACGTCATATTGACCAACGGAATAAACTTTCCCTTTATAGGTACCTTTACCTACGCTGTTGAGTTGTTCTAGCTGAGTTGCTGGCAGCAAACCATTCAGTTCAACTAAATTGCCAGCCCAAGCGAAGTTAGGCACAACAGGTTGATCCATATCCAGCGCACATGGCAATTTGCCTGCTAATGCCGCGGCATTAATGGTTTCGGTATAGGCCCCTTCAGGGATCATTTCCATTACAACTTTGTAAGCGTTCTGGCTCTTATTGAAACGTTCCACTGCAGCTTTAGAGGCGGCGATCTCTTTTTCATTGGTATCGTGACGCCAAACTTTAATTTCAGCTGGCGCAGCCATCGCTTGTGCAGATGCAGCAGCAATCAATGTGGCAAGAACAGAGTAGCTCATGGTCTTCATGTTCATTCGATCATCCTTTGTTTTGGTTTCTTGCTTACAAATACAGTGGAACACTGTGTTTTTCAGGTCTAGACACCTCATTAATGTAACAAAAAATGTAACAAAAAGTGCAGCTAAACCGTTTCAGTGGTGCTAAATATGCCTATAAAGTGGTTCTCCTTATGTGATCCATGTTGTGAATTTGTAACAGTTAAAAATATGTAACGTGTTACATTACACATGTGTGATCAGTGTCATAATACGTTGAATTTTATTGATCTAACCCTTGCTGATTCGATACAGCAATGAATTTTGCAATTGCAAATGCCTGTATTAGTTGCGTTTTGCACTAAAGCCTCGAAAGAGGCCCTATATTCTGTGATATTGGTAACTATTTTCAATTGGCCTGTTATTTGCTTTCTAAAATTGACTTAGATCAATGTTTGAGAGTATTGAATTTGATGTAAGCCCGACTGCTACATAGTTTGTTCTGGAGGCGCCAAGTGAAAATTAACCAACCCGTTACTCAAAAAGAAAGAACCTATTCTCAAGATCTAAACCTTATTTCTACCACTGATCTGCAAAGTAACATTACCGATGCCAATGCCAGCTTCTGTGAAATAGCCGGGTTTACTCTCGATGAATTACGCAACAAACCTCATCACGTCGTACGCCACCCCGATATGCCCCCGCAGGCATTTGCAGACATGTGGAAACACATACGCCAAGGCCAAAGCTGGATGGGTTTAGTTAAAAATCGCTGTAAAAATGGTGATCACTACTGGGTCAATGCTTTTGTTACACCGATCAGAGACAACAATGGAAACATCATTGAATATCAATCTGTTCGTGTATCACCAAGTGATGAAGAAAAAAGACGCGCGGAAAAAATTTATGCTCAGCTCAAAAACAACCAAACGCCGTGGCAACTTCGCTTACCTCATTATTCATCATCGTTCCTGATTCAATGCGTTCTCACTATTAATGCATTACTACTTAGCTGGATGGCAATATCAGGCTTTAACCCTATTCTTATGTCCTTGTGTGCATTCACCATATTGACTGCATTGTTATTAAATAATAGACAGTCATCTCGTATTCGCAAATTAAGCCAAAGAGCACAAGAACGATTTGATAACCCATTAATGCAATTGATTTATACCGGCAAAGTAGGATCGCTTTCAGCGATTGAGTTATCGATGCTAATGAATGAAGCGGAATTACGTGCGGTAGTTGCCAGAACTGGTGAAACCAGTCATAACATCTTGGCTGCGGCAAATGAGGACGTAAAAAATGTAATGTCAATTAGCCGCAATCTGGAGCAGCAGCGAGCCGAAACTGAAATGGTGGCCACCGCAGTAACAGAAATGAGTAATTCCATTATCGAAGTGTCTGAAAGTGCAGAACACACTTCACAGGCCATTGATAAAGCGACTATTTTATCGAGTGAAGGCAGAGCTAGTGTTGATAGCACTATTCAGGCAGTTGTTGGTATGCATGATGAAATTAATCGTTCTCAATTAGTTATCAATGCCTTGGCCGGTGATTGCAGAGCTATCGAACACATTCTTGATGTGATCAATAACATCGCCAACCAAACTAATCTTTTAGCATTAAATGCCGCCATTGAAGCCGCCAGAGCCGGAGAGCATGGCCGTGATTTTGCAGTAGTCGCCGATGAGATCCGTTCACTGGCGATTAAAACGCAGACTTCAACCAATGAAATTCAGAACATGATCCACGAACTACAAGCGAGTGCGACCAAAGCAGAACAAGCGATGGAATCCGGGCGACAGTTGTCCGCTGTTTGCCAAGACAAAGCGAAAGGTACTGGTGTAGTGTTAGAAAACATCGATGCCATGTTGCAAGAAATTGCCGCTGCGGGTTCCCAGATAGCTCAAGCCGTTCATCAACAAGCGGGCGTGACAGAAGAATTGAGTCACAACGTGTTTAATATTAAATCTTTAGCGGAAGAATCAACCAACAGCAGCCATAAAACCATGACTGGCATTAATGACCTGGCTGATCGTTTAAATGATTTAGATCGCCTGATTATTCAATTTCAACGTAACAAAGCACCAACTTCACGGAATAATGGCTATCTAACACAAACTGCTGCGGCATCCATTTAACTGCTTCCAAATTACTCTCTGTGAAAAATTACATTCACAGAGGGTAACTTCATGTTATCTCAGTGATACACCTGTCACAGACTCCCCACATGTACTTCATGGACTATTATTAATGTAGGAAAATCAATAACGCATTGGAGTGCATTACCATGAAATATTTGGTTATCGATGTCGGCGGTTCAGCCATTAAATATGCGTTAATGGATAAACAAGCCGTGACGTTAGAAAAAGGTCAGGTACCGACACCACACGATAGTTTTGCGGAGTTTAGTGCTGAAATTATCCATTTATACAAAAAATATCAGGATAAAATTGCGGGAATTGCCTTCAGTTTGCCTGGTGTCATAGATAGCGAACAAGGTTTCAGCATCACTGGCGGCTCACTGACCTATAACGATAAACGAAATTTTGTTGCCGATATTCAGCAACATTGCCCGGTGCCAATCACGATTGAAAATGATGCCAAATGCGCAGCATTAGCAGAAGCTTGGCAAGGCTGCCTGGTCGGTTGCAAAAATGGCGTCGTTGTTGTGTTAGGAACCGCTGTTGGCGGTGGCATCTTTCTGAATGGGCAACTGTATAAAGGGTCACATTTTGCTGCGGGCGAACTCAGTTTTTTACTCACCGATAGCTGGCATGCGAAAGGTGAGCCTTACCATTATTGGGGGCATGACGGTGGCAGCCGCGGCTTATGCCGTGCAGTTGAACACATCAAGCGTCTGCCGCCAAAAAGTGTGAATGGACAGCAAGTATTTGAATGGGCAAATGAGGGTGATGAGGACGTTTGTGAAGCACTGGACGCCTACACCTATCGTCTCGCTATGCAATTCTTCAACTTACAATCGTTGTTTGACCCAGATGTTATTGCCATTGGCGGCGGCATCAGCGCACAACCGCTGCTCTTGCAATATATTCAACAAAACTTAGTTTATCTCGAACAACACCTGCCAATGCACCTGACAATTCCTAAGGTCGTACGCTGTCATTTTATGAACGATGCCAATCTGGTCGGTGCGCTACATCATCATTTGCAGATGACAGAGACACCCGTGCCTTAACAGGCCATAAACCTCTCATCAGCCCTCTTACTTAAAGAGGGCTTTATCCTTCACCTACCTCTAATTGCGCCAGTTCGACCAATTCATCCGGTAGCTCTTTTTGCACCGAAACACCAAGATCTTTGAACTCTGAGGCTTGTTTAATGAGGTTTCCTTTACCTGAATACAGCTGCGAGAAGGCTTTTTCGTAGCTGCCTTTGGCTTTATCGAGCTGTTTACCCACATCCTGCATGCTGGTCAGGAAGTTATTCAATTTGCTGTAAAAGCGCTCTGCCCGATTCGCCAACTCCGCGGTATGCTTGTTCTGATCTTCAAACCGCCACAGTTGGCGCACAATGTTCAGACTAGTCAACAAAGTGGTAGGTGTTGCCACCAGCACATTGCGCTCAATTGCGCGCTGATAAAGCGTGTTATCAAATCGCAAGGCCTCCACATACGCCGATTCAATCGGGATAAACATGATCACCACTTCCGGTGAATTCAGCCCAGGTAATTTGTAATAATCACGGTCAGCCAATTCATTGATCCGCGCACTCACTGCTTGTGCGTGTTCTGCTAAGGCTTGCTGACGCTCCAGATCATGTTCCGCATTCACATAACGGGTATACGCAGCCAATGAAGTTTTAGCATCAATAATCAAGTGTTTCTGTTGCGGTAAATAAACGATGGCATCGGGGCGTTGCCGCCCATCGACGGTAGAAAAACTCACCTCTCGTTTATAATCGACACCTAAACGTAAACCGGAGTTATCCAGCACATTTTCCAGCATCAGCTCGCCCCAATTACCCTGCACTTTTTTCTGCCCTTGCAGTGCATTGGTTAGCTTATCGGCTTGATCGGTAATTTGGCGATTCAGGTTTTGCAGATTAATCAGCTCGGCCCGCAGTTCACTGCGTTGTTTCAGCTCTTCAACATGAATGCTTTCAACTTTTTGCCGGAACCCCTGCATCTCGGTTTGTACAGGTTTGAGTAAGTGATAAATACTTTCCTGATTCAGCTCTTTAAAAGCTTTGCCCTTCCGCTCCAGAATCTCATTAGCCAGATTTTCAAACTCGGTTTTCAACATCTCACGGCTATTCGATAATTGGCGCAATTGTTCATTGAAATGCAGCTGTTTCTCATTGAGCGATGTGCGAAGTTCCGTGTGTTGTCGTAACAACTCCGTGTGTTTAAGTTGCAGCTGATTCAATTCTTGATTTCGTTGCCCAAGCTGCTGTTCGCGTTCTTCGATACGTTCCAGCAATAACTCACGTTCTGTTTCCAAACGCCCCATCTGCACATCTTGGCTAGCGATGTTTTTTTGTGAACGGACATAAGATAAAAACCAGCCCGCGGTGCTAGCCAGCAAAACAGCCAGCACGAATACTGGTAAGCCGAAAACCATCTCTGTCATTGTTATTCCTGTTTTATTAACTGCTTGCAGGCGGCATTATTAAGAATTGAGCTGAATAAATCACGTATCGATGCTTAGATTTATTGTGATTGAGGAAATTAATCTATTTCTTAAACAGATGATAGAACTTACGGTCTTGTTTAAACATATGGCCTTTAACCAAATCATCAATGATGAAATCGATCAATTCACCCATCGACATTTGTCTGTGGATCGCGGCCAGATGCAAAACATGAGCGCGCTGTACAAGCTCTTGATGCAATCGGGCGTGCTCATCCAGATCGTCGTATTGAAGCCCAGCAAGGATCTGCTCTTCGGCAGCAAAATGTTTAGCAGCATGGTTCAGTAACGCTTGAAAAGCCTCGTCAAAAGCAGCTGGATCTTCCTCTCTTTTTATCGCAGTATTAATCAATTCACTCGCCAGTTGAAATAATTCTTTATGCTCCAGATCGATCGTATATTCACCACTTTCATACGTTTTTTTCCAATGCAGACGAATTAATGCATCTTCCGTCAAAATGGAACTATCCTGATTACGCTTGTAAACCCAAACTCTATTCCTGCCCGATTCTTTGGCCTGATACATGGCGGTATCACCATTTTTCATTAATTGTTTTTCTGTCACGCCATGATCTGGATAAACAGCAATGCCAATACAAGCCGAGATTTTGAGTAATTTTCCTTCTGACATTTCAAATGGCTGATTCAATACATCACGAATTTTTTCGGCCACCGCCACTGCGTCTGCGATCCGTCTAATTTCAGGTAATAAAACAATAAACTCATCACCGCCAATTCGGGCCGCCGTGTCTGATTCGCGTAAACAAGTCGACATTCGTTGTGCAACCGCCTTTAACAACCAGTCACCCGCCTCATGACCATAACTGTCGTTAACCGGTTTGAATTTATCCAAATCAATGAACATTAATGCCAGACGAGATTCATTTCTTTTCGCCTGTGTAATTGCTTGCTCAAGACGATCGAGCAACAGACGACGATTGGGTAATTTGGTCAGCGAATCATAAAAAGCCAGATTGCGGATCACCTCTTCGGCTTTTTTCCGCTCCGTGATATCTCGAGTAATACCAATAATCGATGTCAGACGCCCAGCTGCATTGGCATGTAATGTCGTGACAACTTCTGTAGAGATAATATGACCATCTTTATGCGGCTGATCAATTTCGGTAACGCGGCGGGTATCACTATGATCACCTGCGTACCAAGATTCGATGGCGTTCACTAAGGATTTGTAGGCTCGTTCGGAAGACTCCGGCGTCATCAACTCTTCGGGGGATTGCTGCATGACCTCTTCCACCGTAAAACCGCGCAAATTATATACAGATGGGCTGATATAGGTAAATTTGCCGGTAGCAATGTCCATCGTCCAGATAACATCTGCTGAATTTTCTGTAATAAAACGCAGATTGCGCTCGCTCTCTTCCATGTCGGAGATGGCCGACTGACGGGCCTTACTTTCATTAATGAGTTTTCTGTTCAGGCGTATAAAAACAAAAACCACCATCAAACACAGGCCACAAATAGACAAAACTACAACAATAACGATATAGAAACGGCTCAGATCTTTTTGCTCAGTTTCGGGTTCATATAGGAACCCTTGCAATGAAAAATGAGGGGGTAAGAGCCCTAATTCAGTATAGGTGTCGGCAATATGTTGCCACCGTTCAGCATACATATAGCCCAGTTCGATATTGTCATGGCCTAATAACGGAGCCATGTTTTTAGCTTCATAGAGCAAATGCGCTTTGTCGTCGCGATACCCATAATGAGAGATAATGACATCGGCGATTTCATCCGGGTGTTGCATCGCATAAATCCAGCCTTTGATACTGGCTGCACGAAAAGCCTTCACACGATCAGGGTGCGTCTGTATTTCTTGTTCTGTAGTAAATAAATTATCCCCGTAAAAATCGATACCGGCGGAACGTGGTGTAAACATCAGATAACGGAATGCACTTTTATCCAGATAATAAAGTTCGTCAGAACTGAAAGCGCTGATTGCATCAACTTTTCCATCCATCAAATCGCCAAAATCAAAACTATACGGTAATAATTTTAATTGCCCTGTTGCCACACCATCTTTTTTTAAATAAGCCACCAATTCATCAGCATGGGGTTCCAGCATAATTTTTTTGCCAGAAAAATCATGAACAAATGAAATACCCGCATCAGCACGCGCAATAAAAACTAACGGGGAATGCTGAAAAATAGCCGCCAGAGCAACGACGGGTTTCCCTTGCTGCCGCGCTAATAATAATGAGCTGTTGCCAACACCATATTGTGCTCGGCCAGAAATGACTTCATTAACGACTTCCATGCCCGGCTTGGAGTCCATAATGCTGACATCAAGACCAGCATCACGGTAGTAACCTTTCATTTTGGCAGCATAATAACCAGCGAATTGGAATTGATGAAACCACCTTAGTTGTAAGGTAATTTTTTCCAGCGGAGCAGCCTCTGTCGATAGCGACAGAGTCAAACACAAGAAGGCAAACAGGAGATAACTCCCCCATTTGATAATCCCAGCATCTGTTGATGGAAGAGTCCGCATTGCCTGACCAATCCTTATGTCAGATGGTGATAAATGCGGCTCACAATGCCGGCACGTCTCATTTCAGATTAGCATGCCCCTTCTTTGGCGCCAGCTGAAATGCCACATTTAGCGCCTCTATATTTCTAATATGTTGATGTGACACCATTTTATAGATACGCCAAGAGCTGTTGTCTGGTTATTATTTAACCCAACTATCAATAAGGCTATTATTTATGATTTAAGCTCATATTTAATTTATGCATAACAAACAGCTAATGGATTTTATTGGAACCTTTAAATTCTGCCTTTATATTTGTTTCTTGCACCATCTCTAATTCCCTGCGCTTTAAAAAGTTTCGTAATTTTTAACTGATTCCTTATTACTTCTGCCTTTGAAATATTGGCCGCATTCAACTGCTGTCGCGACAAATTCTAATAACTGGGAAATCAAACCACTCTGTATGTCTGGTTTATTTCCTTTCCATGATGAGTCGTAAGATCTGTTTCATAGGGAGAACGATGTGACTAACGTGCTTTGGTATAACCAACTCAACATGCACGATGTTGATCGGGTGGGAGGCAAAAATGCTTCTCTGGGCGAAATGATCACGAATCTGGCGTCATTGGGTGTCTCTGTGCCTAATGGTTTCGCCACGACCGCACAGGCGTTTAATAATTTTCTGGAGCAAAGTGGTGTTAACCAGAACATTTATCAATTGCTCGATAAAACAAATATTGACGATATCAACGCACTGGCTGATGCCGGACGCCAGATCCGCCAATGGATCATTGATACCTCCTTCCAACCGGAATTAGAACAATCGATTCGCGAAGCCTATCAGCAACTGGCAGATGGTCAGCCGGATGCCTCGTTTGCCGGGCAGCAGGAAACCTTCCTCAATGTGCAGGGCATTGATGCAGTCATGGTCGCCATCAAGCATGTTTTTGCCTCACTGTTTAACGACCGGGCCATCTCTTACCGTGTACATCAGGGCTATGACCACCGGGGCGTTGCCTTATCTGCCGGTGTGCAACGTATGGTGCGGTCCGATTTAGCCGCTGCCGGTGTCATGTTCACGCTGGATACCGAGTCCGGTTTTGATCAGGTAGTGTTCATTACCTCTGCGTATGGGCTGGGCGAAATGGTGGTGCAAGGGGCAGTCAACCCCGATGAATTTTATGTGCATAAGCCAACGCTGAATAATCACAGACCAGCAATTGTGCGCCGCACCATTGGTTCAAAAAAGATCCGCATGGTATATGCGGCCAGTAAAGAGCACGGCAAACAGGTACAAATTGAAGATATCCCCGCCGAGCTGAGTCAGCGTTTCAGCCTGACGGATGTCGAAGTTGAGCAGTTGGCGCGACAAGCATTATTGATCGAACAGCACTATGGTCGCCCGATGGATATCGAATGGGCTAAAGACGGTCACACCGGCAAACTATATATCGTGCAGGCGCGGCCAGAAACCGTGCGTTCGAACGAGCAGGTGATGAAACGTTATCATCTAGCTTCGCGCGGCAAAGTGCTGCTCGAAGGCCGCGCTATTGGTCAGCGGATCGGTGCCGGGCCAGTCAAAATAATTCACAGCATCAGTGAAATGGATCAGGTAAAACCGGGTGATGTACTGGTGACCGATATGACGGATCCGGACTGGGAGCCAATCATGAAACGGGCGGCGGCGATTGTCACTAACCGTGGTGGCCGTACCTGTCATGCAGCGATTATTGCGCGTGAACTGGGGATTCCAGCCGTAGTTGGCTGCGGTGATGCCACAAAGATTTTGCTGGCTGGGCAAAACGTCACGGTTTCATGCGCCGAAGGCGATACCGGCTTCGTCTATCAAGATCTGCAGGATTTCACCGTGCGTCGGTTGCAGGTTGATGAAATGCCAGCGTTACCGCTGAAAATTATGATGAACGTGGGAAACCCCGATCGGGCCTTTGATTTTGCCCGTTTACCCAATGATGGTGTGGGTCTGGCGCGGCTTGAATTTATCATCAATCGCATGATTGGCGTGCACCCGAAAGCGCTGCTCGAATTTGATCTGCAGACCCCCGCGTTACAGCAGCAGATCCGCGAATTGATGCAGGGCCATGATGACCCGGTTGAGTTTTATATCAGCCGTCTGGCAGAAGGCATTTCTACCCTCGCCGCCGCGTTCTGGCCAAAACGCGTGATCGTGCGGCTGTCTGATTTCAAATCGAACGAATATGCCAACCTGCTGGGTGGTGAGCGTTACGAACCGCAGGAAGAGAACCCGATGCTGGGCTTCCGTGGGGCTGGTCGTTATGTTTCGTCGACCTTCCATGATTGTTTTGCGCTGGAATGTGAAGCGGTGAAACGGGTGCGCAATTGCATGGGGCTGACCAATATCGAACTGATGGTGCCGTTCGTGCGAACGGTGGCGCAGGCAAAAGCCGTGATTTCACAGCTGGAAACAGAAGGGCTGAAACGTGGCGAGAATGGCCTGAAGATCATCATGATGTGCGAGATCCCATCGAATGCATTGCTGGCCGAACAATTCCTGCGACATTTTGATGGTTTCTCTATCGGTTCCAACGATATGACGCAATTGACGCTGGGCTTAGATCGCGATTCTGGTCTGGTATCAGAGCTGTTTGATGAGCGTAACGACGCCGTCAAATCCTTGCTGGCAATGGCAATTGCCGCGGCGAAAAAACAAGGTAAATACGTTGGTATTTGCGGTCAGGGCCCGTCAGATCACGCCGATTTTGCCTTATGGCTGAAAGACCAAGGGATCGATAGTTTATCGCTGAACCCGGATACCGTGGTGCAGACCTGGTTAGCATTAGCGGAATAGCATATAGTCCGTTTGCCACCACATTACCTCTATGATGTGGTGGCCCTTTTTATTTCTGACGCTGTAGATGCATGATTTCCATTAGTTTAGCCGTGATCTCTTCCACCGAATAGTTCGTGGTGTTGAGATAAGGGATCTGATGTTTACGATAGAGCGCCTCCACCTCAGCCAACTCCATACGGCATTGTCGCAACGATGCATAGCGACTGTTTTCACGCCGCTCCTGCCGGATCGCCGACAACCGCTCCGGGTCTATCGTTAAGCCAAACAGCCGGTTTTTATAAGGTAACAACGCAGACGGTAGTTGCAGGTGATCCATATCATCGGCAATAAACGGGTAATTCACCGCATACACGCCAAATTGCAGCGCCAGATAAAGACTAGTTGGTGTTTTACCGCTGCGGGATACGCCTAATAAGATCACCTGAGCCAATTCCAGATTACGCAGCGAGATGCCGTCATCATGTGCCAGTGTATAGTCAATCGCGGCAATGCGGGCATCGTATTTCAGCATGTTATTTTCCGTCAGCCCGTAAGGCCGCCGCTGCGATGAAGCGATGGGTTCAATACCCAGTTCCTGCTGTAACGGGGCAATCAGCGACTGCACCACATCCTGACAAAAACCGTGACTAGCCAGAATGATCTCTCGCACCGGTTCAGAGACGATCGAGAAAAACACCAGCGGTCTGCTGCCCGATTGCAGGTAGATGTCGTTGATTTTCTGACAGACCTCAGCCGCCTTACTGACGTTATCAACAAAAGGAATGGTATAAAAATCAGGCTCTAACGGAAACTGTGATAACACTGCATGCCCTAAAACTTCGGCAGTTATGGCGGTGCCATCAGAGATATAAAACACTGAACGTTTCATATATACCCCATGCTCATAATCACGATGCTATGGGATATAACATGAAAAATAATCACGCGTATGAAAACAATAATTGCAATATTAAGAAGCCATCATTTCTGATGGCTTCTTTCAGGCGTTAATCAAACGTAATAAAAAATCAGAACAATTTTTTCAGCCCTTTCGATAAAGCATCACCGGCTTTTTGCTCCAGTTTTTGCTGCACTTCCTGTTTTTTCTCTTCCAGTTTAGCGCCGGCGTTTTCTTTTAATGCCGCCGTCAGATCAAGAGAATATTTAGGCGCGGATGTCGGGCCTTTAATGCGGATCGGAACAGTGACACCGTGTAATTTATCTCGGTCGGCACCTTCCTGCCCTTTACTGGTATTTACCAATGCCGCTTTCAGCAAATAGTTAATATCATCTGCTTTTAGATTCACTTCGCCCTCGCCATTGATCCGTAGCAAGGGGGACTTCATTGTTAAATCTTTATTGGTAGCTACACCTTGGTTGAATAAAATTGATGCCGTTAACTCAGTGAAATCAGTTTTTTCCACAATACTGGTCGCGACAGTTTGTTCTCCGCCTTTCAAACCAGACAATGCAGCTTTAGCATCACGAATAGTTTTAGCGACGTTGATTCCACGCCATGCACCATCTGTAACACGGGTAGTTAAGTTACCGGTGAGACTATTTTTTAATGCACTGGTATCTCCCCCCTGCATCGCCAAATTGCCACTCACCGTTGCCCTGCCCTCTATTTTTTCAAAGCCAGCAAACTGTTTCAGTAAGGCATAAATATCGACACCTGTAATGTTGGGCTTCACGTTAATGCGAGGATTGGCGGTTGTTGTCGCCGAACCACTCGAGGCAATATCACCACCAAATGCTTTCAAACTTAATGCTGGTACTGAGAGCAAACCATTTTTGGCATTAAAGACCAAAGCCAGCTCTTTGGCATCCAGGGCGGCGTATTTCAATTGTCCTATGTGAATCTGTCCATCCAGATTCAGTGCATTTAACCCAGAGAGGTCGACTTTGCTCGGCGGCGTTTTATTGCCAGAGCCTTGTCCTGCATTCTCTTTGGTACTTGAATTAGTAGATTTAGGCGCTGTCATATAACGATTCAGATCCAATGACTGTGCTTTTAGATCAAATCGGATCGCAGGGTTACTAAACCCTTTTATATCGGCATTGAGCGCTAGCGCATTGTGATCAAGCGAACCAGTTAATGCCGTGTTGATATGTTGTGCCTTCACTTCCGCCGCGAGTTTACCGGCAAGATCTACCGGCAACGCTTTCATATCACCACTGGTCACATCACCTTTAATCACCAATTGCGGCAGGTTAAAGGCTTGTGTTGCCAGTTTTAAGGCTAACGGACTGCTGGCGGATAATTTGACCGCTTGTGTTTCTTGGTTCGCATTCAGATCAAACTTAACCGCTTTGACGTTAACTTGCTGATTATCGCCAGATAATCCTTCCAGTTTAAGGCCGCTATCAATTTTGCGGGTTGCACCGTTTAATGAGGCTGAAAAACTAATGGTATCCGCACTGGTATTTTTATCGGTTACATTCAATTTAGGTGCCGTCAGCGTCAGTTTGAATGTCTCTTTACCCAGCTTGCCATCCAGTACGTTATACAACCCATCCAGCAGCAGTTGTCCGGTTTTCTTATCAAAGTTCACACGGTCTAATTTGGTGTTCACTTGCAGATCTAAGACTGGCGTTGTGCTTTGTAAGCGAGAGCTGAAATCAATATGCCCGGTACTTTGTGCCGTGATGGTGTCACCAAACAAAGACAGATCGCTTAACATCACCTGCTGACCAGATTGCTGATCAAGATACTTAATGCTGCTCTTGGCGATATTGAATTGAGCAAGATGAAAATCGGAACCCGCTGATGCCGTATCAGCGGCCTGGTTTGCACCCGTTGCTTCTGTGGGCGCTTTATCATCCGGTTGTTTTTTGTTACCCGCCAAATCAGCAAAGTTGAATTGCCCGGATTTATCCTTAATCAGATTGATCGTGGCACCTTGAATATCTACCTCATTGATAATGAATTTCTTCGATAACAACGGCCAGAACTGCATCGTCACTCGCGCATCTGATACATGGGCAAACAGAGCATCGGTGTTATGTTCTGATAAATTGACATCAGATAACGTGAGGCCTGGTTTGGGAAACAGCGATAAACTAATGGGGCCGTTGAATTTTAATGTGCGCTGTTTTTCGGCTTTGACCCATACTTCTAACCTTGGTTTTAGCGAATTAGCGTCAAAAGTAGCTGTGATATAAAACGCTGAGCCCGCAAGTAAAACAACAACACTACCAACGGAATAAAGCGAGTATTTAGTGATTTTGTTCATATGTCTGAATCCCGTATTACGACAATCTAAGCGAAAGATGTTTGTGTGAATACTGAACGATCATATTTACTGTACACGCATTTTGGTAGAAATGCAGAGATGGAGCTAAATGAGTTACTATCTTAAAGTATTGGATTACATAACATAAAAAGCCAGCAGGAATAGATAAATGATCCGATATCATGCACTATCTGCCAGCTGCTGAGTCGCGAGGTACTACGCCCATTCCTTCCGAATACTGGGAGTAATACTTAAATTCACATCACCGGAATTTATAAAAACCTGCCCTTCACTGATCGTCACTTGCCATTGCATATTGCGTTCAGCCAGATCCACCAGCGGTGCTAATTCTTCTTCTGAAAAATCAATAATGCGCAAATTATCCTGACGATTGAGTAAAGCTTGGTTTTGTTGCCACCACAGATCAACCGCACGGCCTGCATAGGTATACAACGTCACCTGTTCGGAACGGTTACAACCTTTTTTCAAGCGGCGTTCATCGGGTAAACCCACCTCAATCCAATGCTCAATACCGCCGTGTAAGTTTTTCAACCACAGTTCTGGCTCATCATCGGCGCACAAGCCTTTGGTAAAAGCCAAATCATCATGAGCATTCAGCGCCCAGGCCAGCAGACGGACAATAAGACGTAGATCCGTTTCGGAAGGATGACGCGCGAGAGTCAGGTTAGCATCGAGATAAACACCGCGATCAAGATCGGCAATGTTCAAAACTGCCTTAAAAATTGTGGCTTTAAGTGCCATCGGAAACCTTAGATAAACAAGACAGAACTGTAGTTTAAAATACCTGCGCCTGATTGCGACCGTTTTCTTTTGCCCGATACATCGCCAGATCGGCATTTTTAGTTAATGTCAGCTCATCAGTGCCATGTTCTGGATAAAGAGCAATACCGATACTGCAGGAAATATTTAATTCCAACCCGGCCAACAGAAATGGCTGATTCAACGCATGACGAATTTTCTCTGCAATCTGGAACGCAGATTGTTGATCAGACACATCAGGCAGCAAGATCACAAACTCATCACCTCCAATCCGGCAAACCGTATCCGATGCCCGCACACACTGCTGCATTCGTTTGGCCGTCTCTTTTAACAATAAATCACCGATGTCGTGCCCAAAACTATCGTTAACGGGTTTGAATTTATCCAAATCAAGAAACATTAAGGCCAGTTTTTTGTTGTAACGGTTGCTCAAACGCATTGCTTGTTTCAAGCGATCAGAAAACAACACTCTATTTGGCAATTCTGTCAGTACATCATAATGTGCCAACCAGCGATGACGTTCTTCACTTAAGCGTAGTGCTTCTGTCGCCTGAAAACGCTCTATGGCTATCGCGGCCAGATTTGCTGATTCCTCGATTAATCGAATATCTTCTGCTTTGGGGACATGTTGTTCATGGTGATAGATGGCAAATGTACCCAGCACTTTATGTTTTGAACCATAAATTGGCTCCGACCAACAGGCCCCTAATTTGGCACTTTCAGCCAATTTGGCATACGCAGTCCAATACGGATGTGTGGCAATATCGGCAACAATAACGCGTTTACCAGTAAAAGCTGCCGTGCCGCATGAACCAACTCCTAACCCGATTTCTGCACCATTAATCGCCTCATTGTAAAATTCGGGGAGACTCGGTGCTGCACCATGCAACAGGTGTTTTTCTTCCTTATCTAACAATAAAACTGAACACATCATATTCGGGTATTCCGCTTCTACACCTCGCACAATGGCCAGTAAGATCGTCTTTAACGGTGCCCCTTTGGATAACAATTCCAGCACCTGATTGTGGGAATGTTCGTGTAATTCGCGCCGTTTTCGCTCGGTAATATCCAGCTTCACAGCGACATATTGTGTGATTCGACCCGCTTTGTTATAAACCGGCGAGATATAAGCCTGCTCCCAATAAATCTCACCATTTTTACGGCGATTGATAAACTCGCCCGACCACGAAGTTCCTTTCGAGAGTGCACTCCACATGGCTTGATACACGGCAGGGCTTGTTAAACCAGAACCGAGCATACGCGGATTTTGCCCGATGACTTCGGTTGGTGAATAACCCGTCACCTCAGTGAATTGCGGATTAACGTAGCGAATATATGCATCAACACCGCCGATAACGACGGAAACTGGGCTTTGCTCGATCGCAGTATACAAGGTCCGCAAGCGATCTTCGTGTTGCTGGCTTTTAGATAACGCGGCTTTTAATTTTCGATTTTGATAAAAAATGTAACCTGCGAGGGTGATAGCAATAACCAATAACCCGAAGATAATTTCGGTTAATGCATAAGCCCAATCATAAAAGTTGGAGGAAATTTGATCCGGGTTTGCAACTGTGGTGGCGATAGCTTGCTCACTGAAAAGAATCAGTAATGCGGAAACGGAGAACAGGCATAGCAAACGAATAATGCTCTTCATAAGCAGCCTTCTTATCGCGTCAGGTTAGCGTCACCGAAACATCCAGCAGTCCTTACTTCAAGTCTAACCTATAAACCTGATTCATGTTTTTAGCCTGTCAAAATTTCTATGCCACGGCACATTTCCACGTAAAAATGCGAATCACGTGTAAACGATTCCATAATTATATTGCGATCACAGTCACCAAAATTATGACGACTTATAATTCTCGCCACAAAATACAATATCGCCATACCTATCAATAATTTGTTATCTGGAAGGATATTTCCAATGAATGCTCAGATAGTTAAATTACATAGCGCCAATTCAACGCTTATTTTACAAACAGCCCCTGCCGTTGAAATTTTATACTGGGGAGAAAAATTAAATGCAGCCTTTGATGTAAACGCTCTCTCAGCACTAAAACGCGCAGTGCCGCATGGTCGTCTGGATGCCGATGTACCACTCACGCTGAGCCCAGAGCATGGTCGAGGCCTATTCAGCAGCCCAGGTTTAGAGGGTCATCGCAACGGCAAAGATTGGTCGCCGGTGTTCCATTTAAAATCACTGACAGGCGAAAACAATGCATTACAACTTATCAGTGAAGACACCATTGCCGGGTTACAACTGCAAATCGAATTGCGCTTAGATCCACAAACCGATGTGTTGCAATTGCGACATACGCTGACCAATCTTAAGCCCGAAAACTATCAGGTAGATCGGTTTGCTATCACGTTGCCATTACCAGAACGGGCGGATGAATTGTTGGCGTTTCATGGCCGCTGGGTGCGCGAGTTCCAACCGCATCGTCTTAATCTAAAACACGGCGGTTATCATCAGGAAAACCGTCGTGGCCGCACCTCCCATGAGAATTTTCCTGCCTTTATTCAAGGCACCACTGGTTTTAAAGAGCAGCAAGGCGAAGTGTGGGGCTTCCATTTCGGCTGGAGCGGCAACCACCGCCTGCGCTCCGACGTAAAAACTGATGGCCGCCGTTTTATGCAGGCCGAAGCACTCTATTTTGCCGGTGAAATTCAGCTCGCCGAGCATGAAACGCTTTCAACGCCATGGCTCTATGCCACTTACAGCAAAGAAGGGCTAAATGGTATGAGTCATGCCTTCCATCAGTTCGTGCGTCAGCAAATTCTGCATTTCCCAACCGATAAACCGCGCCCAGTGCATTTGAATACGTGGGAAGGGATCTATTTCCAGCACGATCCGGATTACATCATGCAGATGGCCACGCAAGCAGCGGAGCTTGGCGTTGAACGTTTCATCATTGACGATGGCTGGTTTAAAGGCCGCGACCATGATCGAGCGGCATTGGGTGATTGGTATCTAGATGAGAAAAAATACCCAAACGGTCTGGAACCGGTAGTGGCACATGTGCGCAATTTAGGCATGGAATTTGGGATCTGGGTTGAGCCCGAGATGATAAACCCCGACTCGGATCTCTATCGCGCACACCCCGATTGGCTACTGGCAGTGCCGGAATATAACCAGCCAACTGGCCGCAATCAGTATGCGTTAGATTTACAAAACCCCGATGTGTTTGCCTACTTACTGGAGCGGTTAGACGACCTGCTCAATCGCTATGACATCAGCTATATCAAATGGGATATGAACCGCGAAATCGTACAGCCCGGTCACGAAGGTAAAGCTGCGATCACGGGGCAAACTCACGCGGTGTATCGACTGTTTGATGAGTTGCGCGCGCGGCATCCACTCGTCGAAATCGAATCTTGTGCCTCTGGCGGCGGGCGGATCGATTTTGAAATCTTAAAACGCACGCATCGCTTCTGGACATCGGACAACAACGACGCATTAGAGCGCCAACAGATCCAACGTGGGATGAGCTATTTTTTCCCGCCTGAAGTCATGGGTTCGCATATTGGTAGTGCGCATTGCCATTGCACCGCCCGTTCGCACAGCATTCAATTTCGCGGTTTAACCGCACTGTTTGGACACATGGGGGTGGAGTTAGATCCGGTCAAAGAAACTGCCGAAGAACAAGCGGGCTTTGCGCATTTCATTAAATTGCATAAGCAACTGCGCCCGTTACTACACAGTGGCAAAGTGGTGCGGGTTGACCATCATGACTCAGCGATGATGATCAATGGCGTGGTAGCGGAAGACAAAACCGAAGCGGTTTTCCTGTTAAGTCAACTGGCAATGCCAAACTATTCTTTATCGGGTTCGCTGCGTCTTCCGGGGTTAGTGGCAGATAAAAACTACTGCCTAACTGTGCTGGAAAAACCAGCTCGTTTTGATGGTGGCGTAATGAAAATACAGCCGGAATGGCTAACTCAGGAAGAAACTGTTTTATCTGGCGAATGGCTGGAAAAAGTCGGTATTGCGTTGCCGGTGATGGACCCGGAAAGCGCAGTCTTATTCCAATTGAAAATACTGTAATCGCTTATAAAAATGGCCTGAATCGCTGCTTTAAATAACCGAAAATTTAAAGCAGCACGATTCAGGCCAGTAAAAACTCAGTCTGCTAAAAACTAGTGTTTGCTATCAGCTGGGATCTCACGCAAACCAACCGCAACGCCATCTGCATTAAACAGGTGGCAATCGCTCAGGCAGATACCTAATGAAACATATTCGTATAGCCCGACCGATTTATCGCCCTGAATATGCACTTTAAAGCCGTCTTTGCCGCAGTAATTACCAAACAGATAGGTGGAATTTCCCAGCCGTTCCACGACTTCGCTTTGGAAAGAGACCGAGAAATCGCCCAAGTTTGCCTGCATGTGGATATGCTCAGGCCGGATGCCTAAGCGAACTTTTTCGCCCTGACTCACCAGATCTGCATTTACAGACAGAGCAATGATCTGCCCGTCAGGTAAGCGCACTGACGCTTGATCGCCATCTAAATCATCCACCAGCGCATCAACAAAATTCATTTTCGGCGAGCCGATAAACCCGGCCACGAACTCATTGGCCGGTGCATGATAAAGCTCTAGCGGCGAGCCAACTTGCTCAACATTCCCACTGCGTAACACCACAATCTTATCGGCCAAAGTCATCGCCTCAACCTGATCGTGAGTGACGTAAATCATGGTGTTACCTAATTCGTGATGCAATTTGGCAATCTGCAAGCGCATCTCCACGCGCAATTCGGCATCCAGATTTGATAATGGTTCGTCGAACAAAAACACTTTCGGATCGCGCACAATCGCACGGCCAATCGCGACACGCTGACGTTGCCCGCCCGACATATCTTTCGGTTTTCGATCCAGCAACGCTTCCATTTTTAATGTTTTAGCGGCAATGGCGACGCGCTTGGCGATCTCTTCTTTTGCCACGCCATTCATTTTCAAACCAAAACCCATGTTTTCCGCCACGGTCATATGCGGATAAAGCGCATACGACTGGAACACCATCGCTACGCCACGATCCGCAGGGTCGACATCGTTCACTTTGCGCCCGTCGATATAGAGTTCACCTTCGGTGATCTCTTCCAGCCCGGCAACCATGCGCAACAGGGTCGATTTACCGCAGCCCGACGGGCCAACAAACACCACAAACTCGCCACTGTCGATCTGCAGATCAACACCATGAATCGTTTGATTTTTTTCGTAACGCTTAACGACTTTACGCAGCGTAATATCAGCCATTATTCTGTCTCCATCGAGATAAGCCTGACGCGCTCACGCATCAGGTGGAAAAATTATTCAATCACTAACGTGAGAGTCTGAGAGCCTAAGCGCCGACTGGTAAAAGTCACTACCGCATCACCACGCTGCTTTCCGGCCTCAAGCCATAAACCCACCGCACCACCTTTCAACACCAACTGCTCCGGCCCAATCACGTTGACTGGCCCAGTCACGGCTACCTGAATGATGTCATCAAGAAATGGCATCAAATTGCCATCTTGATCTAACGCTTCGATCGTTACTCGGGTGGCGGCTTTTTCATTGGCAGGCAGTCGTTGGTAATCTGATTTCACGCGTAATTTCGTGGCAATCGGGTTGGCCGACATATTCAATTCGCTGACAAGTTGACCGTTATGGAACCCATGCAACGTGACGGTATTCCATTTCATGCCCCATTCGCCAAACTCTTCCGGTGAGATGGTTTTGTCATCAATAATGACAGGCGGATGTGGTAAATACGGGAATTGGTCAAATGCCGGTTTCAACCGCTTCGTTGGGTAGTCACCAAACTTAAATTCAATTTCATCGCAGTTAGTCAGAATGATCAGCGGTAAAATCAGACACTCGCAACGCTCACCACGCGCCCAAAATGTGACGGGTTGCATCACAGGCTCATCGGCGACATCGCACTGGCTTTTATAGGCATAGGCAGCAAATTTTGGCATGCGGAACATATCGCTGATGCCGTGATAACAGATGCGATCACCACTGCCAAAATCTTTATGTGTGTTGTAATCGAACAGACACCAGGCAATGCAACCAGCAATATTCGGGTCAGCGTAACAAGCATCTAAAACGCGTAAATGACGTAGTACATGTTCATGCTGGCGCTCTTCACAATCGAAACGTTTGGTCGGGAACATATGGCCATTAAACTCGGTGACCATATAAGGCACCGGGCGATCAAGCCCCGTCACTTGTTGCGGTTTACGCAAAGCAACATCACCACCATTCAACACAAAATCATTCATGGTGTAGACGTCTTCCAGCAAGGTGCTGTTCGCGTGACAACGCACCCCACCCGTCTGACGACTCGGATCAAGCGCATGTGCAAGTTGGTTGGTCTGCTCATAGAATTGATCGTAATCGCGCGACTCGTTAACCCGAACACCCCATAAAATAATGGCCGGATGATTCCAATCGCGCTCGATCATCGCCCTGACATTGGCAATAGCCCCCTGTTGCCAAACCTCATCCCCGACATGCTGCCAACCAGGGATCTCTTCAAACACCAGCAACCCCAGTTCATCGCAACGATCTAAAAACGCGGGCGCTTGCGGATAATGTGAGGTTCTGACCAGATTAAATTTGAACTCATTTTTGATGAGATCAGCATCGGCTTTTTGCGCGTGATCAGCCATCGCATAACCCACATACGGGTAAGACTGATGACGATTAATGCCGCGCAGTTTCAGTATCCTGCCGTTTAACAGAAAACCTTCCGCGGTAAATTCTGCCTGTCGAAAACCAACTCGGGTGGAAAACTGATGGCTAAAGTTTGTGCCACAAATGCTGACGTTCAGCTGATAGAGCACGGGGTTATCCACGTCCCACAAGCGAATACCCGTCAGGTTGGACAGAGAGAAATCAACGCGCAGTTGTGAGCCGGAAATAGGCAGTACATGCGAAGCAACCAACTCACCTGCTGACGTCGTTAGCAGTGCGACTAACTCACCTTGATGCTCGCCAGTGGCTACTTGTTCCAAAAAGACGGAAACATTCAGCGTCTTCTCATCGGCCAATACATCCTCAGCAATCGCCTGCACATTCTTAATGCGCAGATCATCGGTCGTTTTCAGCCAGACATGGCGATAAATACCGGCATAGGTCAGGTAATCGATCTGGCCACCAAACGGGGCTATTTCGGGGTTTTCACTGCCATCGATCACCACGGTGATCTGGTTTTCACCTCGCAGCAGATGCGGCGTCAATAACACATCGAATGGCGTGTAACCATCACGATGGCCCGTAACAAACTGCCCGTTCACATAAACTTTGGCATCGGCCATAGCGCCGTCAAATTGCAACCATACCTGTTTGCCGTCAAATTCCGGCTGCCAAAATAAGGTTTTTTGATAACTGAATGGCCGTTGATAACTGGTTTCATCGAAGTAGTTGTAATCTAACTCCACTGCAGTATGCGGTAAATCAACCTGTTCTGCCGCCGCCAATTCCGCCGCAGAAAACAGCGGGTGATCACCCGCAATGAACTGCCACTGGTGGTTAAACTTTTCACAGAAATTCATCATTTCACCGACCCCACCATGCCTTGCACGAACTGTTTTTGCATCGCAAAAAACACGGCAATTGTTGGTAACGTCGCCACCACCGTGCCTACCATTACGACACCAAAATCAGGGAAATAGGCGGAAGATAACGACGACAGCACCAGATTGATGGTTTTGGTCTCCGGCGATTGCAACACGATCAATGGCCAGAGGAAGTTATTCCAATTCGCCATGAAGGTGATGATGAACGCCGCCGCATAGGTCGAACGCATCACCGGGAAAAAGACATACACGAAGATGCGCCATTCACTGACACCGTCAACACGTGCCGCATCCAGCAGCTCTTTCGGAAACGCCTTGGTGCACTGGCGGAAGTAGAAAATGATGTAAACCGACGCAATCGATGGCAGCACCACCGCCCAGTGAGTATCCAACAGATTGGCTTTCGCCATCATGCTAAACAGCGGGATCATTAACGCCGCAAACGGGATCATCATGGTCAGCAGCAACAGGTTATAAACCTTATCACGCAGCTTAGACTGATAGATCTCAAAGCCATAACCAGCCAGCGACGCAATCGCCAGTGTCAGAAAGGTACCCAACAGCGAGACTTTGGTGGTGTTCCAGAAAATCAGCGGCAGATCGACCGCCTGACTGAGCTTGGCCAGATTATCAAACAGCGCCGTACCGAACGATAATTTGCCTTGGTTGATATCCGTCGTGGTATTGGTGCTACTCACCACCATCCAGAAAAATGGAAACAGTGAGACAAACGCAATCAGCACCAGAAACAGATACATCAGACCCTGATAGATCTTCTGCTTAGAGACATTAGTCGCCATCATTTTTTGTCCTGTACAAATTTAAACTGCACCAACGCCAACGCCGCAGCAAAAAAGACAATCACATACGAGACCGTAGCTGCATAACCAAAGTTCGGCACAAATTTGAATGACAAGTTGTAGATATACATCGACAGCGTCAGCGTGGAATTTGCTGGCCCGCCCTTGGTGATGTTCATGGCTTCATCGAACAGCTGCAGCGTGCCGATGGTCGACATCACCGAAGTAAACAGGATCACCGGTTTCAACAATGGCACCGTGATATTAAAAAAGGTTTGTACTGGCGTAACACCTTCCAACTTGGCCGCTTCATAAATCGACTTGTCGATGTTCTGCATTGCTGCCAGATAGAAAATCATGTTGTAACCAGTCCAGCGCCAGGTGATCGCCAGAATGATGGTCACTTTTGCCCAGAACGGATCGGTCAGCCACGCGATTGGATGATCAATCAACCCAATCGTCATCAGCGCTGAATTCACAATACCGTCGTAACCAAACATGCTTTTGAACAAGATCGAATAGGCCACCAGCGAGGTCACACAAGGCAGGAAAATCGCCATGCGGAACAGACTGCGGAATTTAACGTTCGGTGAGTTGAGACAAGATGCCGTCGCCAATGACAACAAAATCATCACCGGCACCTGAACAATCAGAAAAATCAGCGTGTTCGTTAATGCGGTAATAAAAACGAGGTCGTGCATCAGGCGGGTAATGTTACCGAACCCGACAAACTGCACGATAACACCTTTGCCAGAATGCAATGATAACCAGAGCGAATTAATGATCGGGTAAATCATGAACAGCATCACCAACGCGAGTGAGCCCAGCACGAAACACCAACCGTTGATATCGTAAAACCGATGAAAACTGCGACTACGAACCGGAGTCATAGGCATAACACCTGTATGTGACATGATGAAAACCTCAGCGGGAGGATCGACTGGCACATCAGCCGATCCTCAGTTTGGCTATTGAATTTGAGCCGCTAACTGGCTGTCGATCTGTTCCAGCACTTGTTCCAGTGGCATTCCTTGAAAATAAGCAGGTAACTGAGCAGCGAGGGCAGCATCGGCTTCATAGGTGTAGTAACCGTAATTCACTTTCGGCACCTTACCCAACCAGTTGGCAAAATCGCTGTAGATGGCCTGACCACCAAAGAACGCATCCGGTTGCTGATAAGCTTTACCACTACGCGCTGGCAGATAAGAACCCACCGCACCGCGATCAGTCAGGATCTGCTGATAGAAGGCACTGTCTTTACCAAAGGTGCTATTCAGGAAATCGATGGCTTGATCGCTATTGTCAGAGGTAGAGATGACATACCAGCTGGAACCACCCAGATTAGATTGATTGGTGCCACCTTTGATGTTCAAACGAGGTGTTGGTGCAACCGCCCATTTACCGGCCTGATCCGCACCGGCTTTTACGGAAGCCGTGATCCACACACCCGTGGTAATCGTGGCTACATCACCATGATTCACCGCCCCCACCCACTCAGACCAACCCATGGTTGGCCGTACAATACCGGCATCGGTCATGCTTTTTTCAATACGTAGTGCTTCTTTCAGCGCTTCGTTATTTTTGATGTTTAATGCGCCTTTCTCATCGAAATACCAGCTGCCAGCAGACTGCATCATGACTCGCACCAAACCCGGATCATTCGGGTCATTACCTAACATCGCTTTGCCGGTTTTCGCTTTCACGGCTTTACCGATCTCAATAAAACGATCCCAGGTAATGTTCTGCATATCTTCTGGTTTGAAACCGGCCTGAGCCAGCAGGTCTTTGCGGTAATACATCCCCGTGACACCGGAATCGAATGGCATACCATAGGTTTTGCCGTTCATGGTCATCAGTTCAACCTTGTAGGGGGCAAATTTGGTGTAATCGACTTTGCCATCCATCGCCGCAAAAGCGCCGGGATATGAACTCAGGAATTTAGGGGCGTTGTAATCTTCCACCAGCACAATATCAGGCAATGATTTGGTCATGCCGGAAGCCAGCATGGTGTGCATCTTCTGCTCAAGATCGGCTTTCGCAAAATCAACGACTTTAATAGCAACATCAGGATGAGCTTTTTGGTAGGTCGCTTTCGCCTGCTCCATGATCGCGATATTGAAGTTAGGGTCCCATGCCCAAACGGTCAGTTCATTCTTTTTAGCCAGCGCAGACATGCTACAGGTTGCCACAACGACACCCAGAGTCAGGTTACGAACGAGATTGTTTTTTTCGAAACTCATAGTGATGTTCTCCATGAACGCTTCCGGTTTGAAGCAAACTCAGCAGATACTTAAAGTCACTCAGCGACGCTGACACCGCGCCAACAAAATTCCACAGAGATGGCCGCCGAACCTGTTTACACCACTTTCGTGTAAACGATTACCCAATCCTAGCGAGGTATAGAACTGAATAGATATCCTCGTTGATTCGAAACGTGACAATCATCAAATTCAGAGGCAAAACAAGTCAGCAAACGTGATGAACATCAAAATAAGCAGGAATTTGAAGATTTTGCTTTATTGGGAAGAAAATAAAAAATTAAGATATTGATTTATATGTGTTTATTTTAACCTTTAGGTAATTAAAAGCTAAAAAGGCAGCGATAACCATATAGACAATAGTCTTATTTCTATATGGCATCGTTTCCAAATCAAACTTATTCAGTCGTGTAATAATAGGTAATATTTAGGCAGGAACCACCGGTGTCACAGAATAGCGGCGCACCAGTGTCGGTATGAACAAATTAGTCACATCAGGGGCTGGCTCACCGTGCGCCAAGGCAATGGCTAAACGAGCAGCTTGGGTTGCCATATCGATAACCGGATAGCGGATTGTCGTTAAATGCGGCTGCAAATAGTTGGCAATCAGCACGTCATCAAAACCAACAACCGAGATCTGGGTTGGAATCTTAATACCATTATCCGTCAACGCCGACAGTGCTCCTGCCGCCATCGGGTCGTTATAACAGACAATTCCGGTCACCTTCCGACCTTGACTTAACAACTCAACGACTGCGCGCTCACCGCCAATTTCGTCAGGTGTTCCCTGAATAATTAATCGCTCATCGACCGGAATGCCATGCTGGGTTAATGCATCGATATAGCCTTGCTGACGCTCAAAAGCATCCGCAATGCGGTAGGAGGATGACAGAAAGGCAATGGACCTATGCCCTTGTTGAATAAGGTGATTTGTTGCCAATTCAGCGCCAAAGCGATTATCTAAATTGATACAGCGCGACTCATAACCCGGCACCGTCCGGTTGATCATCACCATACCCGGCACATGCGCCATAAAATGCTGTAACTCTTCATCTGACAGCATCATGGCATGCACGACGATACCGGCACATTGATGCCGCAGCAGTTGCTCTATGGCTTTCCGTTCCCGCTTGGCATCATGATAGCTATTCCCTACCAGCAAAAAATTGCCGGTGGCATAAGCAATCTGATCGACCGCTTTTACCATAATGCCGAAAAAAGGGGATGACACATCGCCCACGACAATCCCCAGCGTTTCATTGCCCTGATGAGAGAGTGCGCGCGCGTTGGCATTTGGATGATATTTCAGTTCATCCATGGCTTTTTTCACCGCTTCCCGCGATTCCGGGCTCGTTTTCGGTGAACTATTCAGCACGCGGGAAACAGTCGCCACCGACACGCCCGCCAGACGGGCAACATCTTTGATGGTCGCCATAAATTGTGTATCTCCACCTGATATCGGTTAATTCAATCTGGAAGCCATACTTCCATTATTCATGCGGCTATTTTCCTGTTTCACAACAACAAAGCTATAGTTTTGGCTGCTTTTCTTGTCAGAACATTGAATTATCACGCTTATCTGCGTTGTTTTTTGCTAGGTGAACGCGGTTAATGACAAAAGAAATGTAACATGCCACTCACCTCGCATGTAATCGATTACATAAACTAAGGGCATCTTGTTTCGTAAAAATCCCCGACACCTGATTTGAAGTGATATCATTCCAGTCTATTTGTTATGTAATTTTGTCGAAGAGAACCACACTATGATCCAACTTGGCCGCATGAATTCCCTCCCAATAATTAAAATCGATGAAAAAGGCGCCTGGTTGGATGCAGATGATTTAGGCCATGTGTTTGTGCCACAAAGTCAGTTGCCGGAAGCCATTAAAGAAGGCAGCACACTGGCTGTGTTCCCCTATCTTGATGGCGATAGTGAACTGGTCATCAGCGCCGATAAACCGTTAGTCCAGGTCGGCGAATTTGCTGGCCTGAAAGTGATCTCTGCCAGTCGCATTGGTGCCTTCCTCGATTGGGGTTTGAAGAAAGACCTGTTTGTGCCCGCCAATGAACAAGCCAAACCAATGCAAACCGGCCATACCTACGTAGTCTATGTTTATCTCGATCGCGAAAGCCGCCCGACTGCTACCAGCCGCCTCGATCATTACCTGAGCATTGAAATGCCTCAGTATGAACCTTGGGAAGAAGTTGATTTGCTGATCTGCGAACAAACCGATCTCGGCTATAAAGTGATCGTGAATAAAAAATTCTGGGGCCTGATTTTCTACAACGAAATTTTCACGACCATTAAAATCGGTCAGCGCACCAAAGGCTATATCAAAAAAATTCATGAAGATGGCAAACTCGATGTCACGCTGAATAAGCCGGGTTTAGCACGTAAAGATGAAGCAGGTGAAAAAATTCTGGCGCGTCTGCAAAAACAAGGCGGCTTCCTGCCTGTCGGTGACAAGAGTTCACCTGAGCTGATTTACTCTCAGTTCAGCATGAGCAAAGGTACATTTAAGAAAGCCATTGGCGGCCTGTTTAAGCAAGGGCTGATCACCATTGAAGATGGTGGCATCCGGTTGGTTTAACTGCGCTTTAAAAATAGACATTAAAAAGCCCGGATGAAACCAATCGTCCGGGCTTTTTGCGTAATGCATGATGGTTATTCAGCTAATGCTTCTGTCATCGCATTAGCTGCAATACCGGTTGGATATTTAGCTCTCTGCGGCGCAATCAGTTTTGCCGGCGTCGCCGATGACTGAACCAGATGTTCTTCAAGAATCGTTAAAATATTCTGATCAACGGTTTCATCAAACTTGCGGGCAAATAAATCGTCACTATTCTTCAAGAATTCAGCATCGTCAGCCGTAAAATCACGTGGACGCAACTTGATAGTGCCCATCGGTATCCAGTCAATCGCTCGTTTATCATCATTCACAATCGCGGCTTTATAGCTGGTGTTCATGATCACGGTTTGGAAGAAACCTTCGTCGGCAATGAGGGTGTTGCGATAAAAATCGCGGAAACGATCGACTTCCGGGCTACGAGAGATAAATTCACAAAATTTACGGCTCAGGATCATCCACTGATTACCGATGTAAGGCGTCACACCTTTAAGAAATGCCCGTTTTTGAACGGGTTCACTGATAATTTCATTATCTGTTTCCGTAACAAACTCTTCTAAGCGATGCATGGTATCCGGTCTAATTTCGGCCTGATTAGCCACCTTCAAAAAGTCTTTGCCAATGTGCTGATTCAGATAATTATGGATGTATGTCTGTGACTTTAGCGGGAAATCTTGCGCACTGAGATTGATAAAGAATTTCCATTCCAACCCCATGTTTAATAATTCGTTCATACCGCGTAATTCGGCATCAACCAGACTGTATCCACCCCACAACGCTTTTTCACTTTTTAACATCGAGGCATTCGGATATTCCGCCAGAAAATCGCTTATTTCTGTCTGCAACTCGGCACCAGAACGCTTATCGACATGGATCATGTAATGACTGGATGGATGATAAATCGCCTTGAAGAGTCGTTTGAACTGGTTCGGATAACGGTGTACTAAAATAAGATATGCGATCATGTTGTAAGACCTCAGATGATCGACATCGTTTCAAACACCAAAAGGAAACCGTGCCCAACTGAAAACAGCTGAGACAATAAAACCTTCAATGATCGATCGAACGTCGGAAAATCAATAGATTATGGAGGGATCGCCACAGATGCGCGGCAATAAGAGATGGAGATAACACAAGGAGAATCCGCCAGCAGAATTGCTTACCCCAAAAATTCAGAGTGAGTGGCCGACATACAAATTAACGGTATGATCTTGGATGGTTATTATAACACATTAGCTTTGATTAAACTGACGCTACTTTTTCTTCACACCATAGCCGCTAATGAGGCCGCATTCGATATACTTTTTCTTCCAGCATTCTGGCTGGTTCATGCGGATATTCCGGGTCGATCTTCATACACTGCTTACCATGCAACAATTCAATGCTATAGCGAGACGCATAGAGGCTAGCCACTTCACTGTCTATCGCTAATGGTAATATCGACGTGATGTCATCGGCAGATTCGGTTGTCAGTAATAAGATCTGGCTCGTTAAAGGTAACAACTCCCCCAAATGACGAACATACTGCCGACGAGTCTGTTCAGGCAACGCAGTCAATGCAGCACAATCGTAGATAGCGCTAATATTAAGTAGATCAGCGGCACAAAGATCGAACAGATCACCACACCAGATTTCCACATTACCATGCGACCAACGAACAAAACGGCCATGCCGTTGTCGATTTGGCACCAAACCTCGACCCGCAAAAAAAGCCTGAATCGCAATATGACTCAACTCAATGCCGAAAACCTTATAGCCCGCATCCAGCAGCCAGTCCATATCCAGACTTTTGCCACATAAAGGAACCAGCACCGTATCGCCGACAGTTAAGTCGAGTGTTGACCAGAATTGCGGTAACAGCGGGTTAATTTTTGACTGATGAAACGCGATATCATCACGCTTCCACTTCGCTTTCCATTGCTGGTTGCTCATCAATCTTATCTCCTGATTTATATGAACCAGGATTCAGTTCAGCGGAATGCGAACGGACCATGTGAACATAAGGTGGTTATCTCAAACTAACATGATCTCAATACAGATAGCGAATGATCTGGTTACCCTCTTGCTCCGAACCGATATTTATCCGATACCACATCCGATTCAACACTTGATGATTTATGCATCGACCGAATTAAAAATGAGTGTTTTACATTAAAATAGGTCAACAGTTCCTGCACTAATTGTTTATTGTCCGGGTCCACAGCCACAGAAATACAACTGGCAATACATTCAATTACACGCGGAGCCAACCAAGGATCGACAGCCTGAGTCACCAGTGCATTTTCTTTTATTACCGTTGCAATACGTTCGCTTTGACTAAGCATTTCAATGAGTTGCTCGGGTGTATAATTATTTGAAGAGATAATTGGCTCAGACGCTGCCGAAGCTTTTAGTGCCAGGTAAGACAAAAAATGTGCGGATAATTTATATTCTTCCGCATATTCAAGGAAGTAATTGATTTGCGTCTCTTTATCCCACAAACGGGCTGAAACTAACTCGTCATACTGCTGTTTTGCTCCGTTCATGTGCATCATTCCCCTCTTTTACGCATTAAACACACCTTCATTGGTCTCAATGAACTACTAAAAAGGTTAAATGCAAATCCAGTGCCGGAGCGCACGATTTTGGTGAAAGAAATGCTTAAAGCAGGAATTCGCTATTCCTGCTATTTTTTGGAGCAGAATCAACTGGTATAAACGATACTAGCTATGTTCAGTATTGGGTCGGTTAGCCAAATTTTGCATAACGACTGAAAATATTGTCAAAAAACTCATCGCCATCAGATGGCTGTGATTCAGTCGGCCTCTGCTCTTGTAATGGTTTAATAAACGAGGCGTGACGCAGATTAAAATAGGCCAGCAATTCCTTTTCTAACTGCTCATCTTCAGGTTCCAATGCCACAGAAAGCGACTCTCTGACACATTTAACAATGTTCGGTGTAGTCCATGGGCTCTCATCTTTAGTTACTAACGAGTTTTCTTTGATAATTTCAGAAATTCGTTCATTTTTAACTATTATTTCAATGAGCTGCTCTGTCGAATACTCTTTAGAAGAGATAATTGTGCTTAGTGTCGCAATTGGCTTTAAGCCCAAATAAGATAAGAAATGATCAGCGAGTTTATATTCTTCAATGTACTCAAGAAAAAAACTGATTTGTGTATCTTTATCCCAGGCACGCTCCACTAAGAGTGCTTCATATGACTGCTTTGTACTACTCACAAACATCCCCTTAATATTCTGCACATCAATAGGTTAGCTGAATCAATGCCGCAATATGTTCTTTCGCAATAATATTATGATTGATTCATCTGTAGCTAATGTGGATATCAAAAAATGAGAACAACGCTAAGTTTGTGATAAATATCTCGCTGATATTGCACTTATTTTCTCATTAAAAGTGTCAATCAACTCTCTTTTGTTTGTTATCAAAAAGAAAGGAAAACGTTGTGAATAGTGTTGCATCGAAGTGATTCTGCTACAATTCAGCCCTTCCCATCAGCCTATATCTATAGAAAGGAACTCTATGAGCCTTGCAGATAAAGTTCTTGCGGTAAACGACGATTTACCAATTCGCACTGATAAACCAGTCCACTCCGGTAAAGTACGTAGCGTGTACTGGCTTACAGCTGAAGACAGTGCCCGTTTGATCCGTGAAAAAGGTTACGATGTGCCTGCTGATGCGCCGCTGGCCATCATGGTGATCAGTGATCGCATCTCTGCTTTCGATTGCATTTGGCAAGGTGAAGACGGTCTAAACGGTGTGCCAGGTAAAGGTGCTGCACTAAACGCCATTTCTAATCACTGGTTCAAGCTGTTCAAACAAAAAGGTTTGGCTGACAGCCACATTCTGGATATTCCGCATCCGTTTGTATGGATCGTGCAAAAAGCCCGTCCGGTAATGGTTGAAGCCATTGCTCGTCAGTACATCACAGGCTCCATGTGGCGTGCATACAGCAAAGGCGAACGTGAATTCTGCGGCATTACCCTGCCTGAAGGGCTGCAGAAAGAACAAAAACTGCCAGAAACACTGATCACCCCATCCACCAAAGGTATTATGCGTGGCTTGGAAGGTGTACCAGAAGCGGATGACGTTAACGTTTCCCGCGCCGATCTGGAACGTCATTATAAAGCCTTCAATTTCCTAAGCATTGCCGATATCGATCTGTATGAAAAATTGCTGAAAGAAGGTTTCAATGTGATCAGCGACGCCTTAGCCGCACTGGATGAAGTCTTTGTAGATACTAAATTTGAATTTGGTTATGTCAAAGATGCGGCCGGCAACGACAAGTTGATCTATATGGATGAAGTTGGCACACCAGATAGCTCTCGCATTTGGGATGGCGCTGCTTATCGTGAAGGCAAAATCATTGAGCAATCCAAAGAAGGCTTCCGTCAGTGGTTGCTGAACCATTTCCCTGATCCTGACATTCTGCTCAATAAAGACCGTATGCCTGAACGTGCTGCACTGGCACGCGATAACAAGTTGCCGGAAGCCGTTATGATGGATATTTCCCGCACTTATGTTGGTATCGCAGAAAAAATCATCGGTCAGAAACTGACGTTGAGTGAAAATCCGAAACAGGAAATCATCGATATTCTGCGCGAACAGTATCAACTGATCGCTGAATAAATCCGATTTAGTAAAAATCCGCCTTCATAGAAGGCGGCATTGCTTTAGCGCCCCATAGGGGCGTACTTGGCTTTTACCCTGAGGGCCTTCGCCTTTCAGTTTAGATATTCTGCAATGACAATTGTTTATCATCCAGCTCGTGTTTCTCTTGGTACTTTACATATTTCTTTATCATTTCTGCATTCACACCTACGGTGTCAACGCAATAACCCTTTGCCCAAAAATGATTTCCCCATAACTTATGCTTTCTCAAATAGGGAAATTTATTGAACAATCGGATCGCTGTTCTTCCTTTCAAATGACCCATAACTTCAGATACTGATAACCTAGGCGGAATTTTTACCAAAAGATGCACATGGTCTATTTGGACATTTAATTCAACTATCTGTATTTTCAATTGGTCGCACAATATCCGAATCTGTCGATAAACTTCTTTCCCTACATTGTCTTTCAATATACGAAAACGGCACTTAGGGGTCCAAATTATGTGATATTGACAATGCCAGATCACATGGGATGCTTTTTCAAATCTACTCATGGATTTTCCTTATCGGTTGTGGGGACAACAGATTTGGATTTTCCATGAGTAGCATCTATAGGCAGAGCCAAAAAGTAGATAACCACGTCCATAGGACGTGGTTTTCAGTTAAAAATAAAAAGGGGAGTTTAAAACTCCCCTTTTTACATTGACTAAAAAACACCTTAATTGGTGCATCCACCTGAAACAGCTGCCTCACAATACATTCAAGATACAAACAACTTTTCATCACGCCACCAATAACGAGCAAACCACGCCTTTAGTAAGCCCCATTAGAGTGCAACCATCCCAGCTCACTGACAAAAGATGCATATATCTTAGTGATTTATAAAGACGTAACAGATATTTACCTTAAAATTGAGATTCAAGCTGCTCTGGCATGACCCTTGCGTTAGTTAAATTACAAGGAAGTCCCGAGGAGACAGTTATGCTAAAAGTCCACCTACCGGGTCCCGGGTTATACGATGAAATGTTACAACCTGACGGACAATGCCGAAGCCATTACGAGACCTACTGGCAATGGCTGACCCGAACTGACGAAAAAACGATTAAACAGAAACAAGAAGAAGCAAATCTGCTGTTCCACCGAGTTGGCATCACGTTCAACGTTTACGGTGAAGAAGACGGCGCCGAACGACTTATCCCTTTCGATAATATCCCACGCATCATTCCTGCCAGCGAATGGCAACAGCTCGACAAAGGCATTCGCCAACGAGTTACCGCACTGAATGCATTCTTACATGACATCTATCACGAACAGCACATATTGAAAGCCGGTGTTATTCCTGCAGCACAAGTGCTGGCTAACGCGCAATATCAGCCCTGTATGCAAGGCGTTGATCTACACCGTAACACCTATGCGCACATCACTGGCGTGGACATGATCCGCAACCATGATGGCAGTTATTACGTGCTGGAAGATAACCTGCGCACGCCATCTGGCGTTTCTTATATGTTGGAAAACCGCAAAATGATGATGCGGTTATTCCCTGAATTGTTCCGCCAGCAACGGATTGCACCGGTAGAACGTTACCCTGCCCTACTGCTGCAAACATTACGCGAAAGTAGCCCGGTCGATAACCCTAATGTGGTGGTGATGACACCGGGTCGCTTCAATAGCGCCTATTTTGAACACAGCTTCTTAGCGCAACAGATGGGTGTCGAGCTGGTTGAAAGCGCCGATCTGATGGTGCGTGACGGCAAAGTATTTATGCGCACCACCACCGGCCCACAGCGTGTGGATGTTATATATCGCCGTATTGATGATGCATTCCTTGATCCGCTGGCGTTTAACCCAACTTCACTGATCGGGGTGCCGGGGTTACTGTCGGCTTACCGCTCTGGTGGCGTGGTATTGGCCAATGCGATTGGCACGGGTGTCGCCGACGATAAATCGATCTACCCGTATGTGCCGAACATGATCAAGTTCTATCTGGATGAAGAGCCGATTTTGCACAACGTACCGACGTGGCAGTGCCGAGAGCAAGATGATCTGCGTTATGTGCTGGAGCATTTAGATGAACTGGTGGTGAAAGAGGTTCATGGTGCTGGCGGCTACGGCATGTTGATCGGCCCCTGCGCCAGCAAAGCAGAAATCGCCAAATTCCGCGATTTATTGAAAGCGCGGCCAGACAACTATATCGCGCAACCGACCCTTTCGCTTTCTACCTGCCCGACCTTTGTCGAATCTGGTGTAGCGCCGCGGCACATTGATTTACGCCCATTTGTCTTAAGCGGTAAAGAAATCCGGCTGATCCCTGGTGGTTTAACGCGCGTTGCGCTCACCGAAGGCTCGCTGGTGGTGAACTCCTCTCAGGGTGGTGGCACAAAAGATACCTGGGTTATGGAGGACAACTTATGCTGAGTCGTACCGCAAGCGAACTTTATTGGATGGCCCGGTTTCTGGAACGCGCCGAAAACACAGCGCGTATGCTGGATGTTACGCAAACCATGTCGCTGATGCCGTTGATTGATGCTGACAACAGTGAGTTGATTGCCCCTCTCACCATCACTGGTACCCATGAACCATTCATGGCGCGTTACAAAAACGTCAGCATGGATAATCTACTGGCGTTTTTTGGGCTGGATGAAGAAAACCCAAGCAGCATTTTTAGCTGCATCCGTATGGCCCGTGATAACGCACACTCCGTGCGCGGCAAAATCCCATCTGAAGTATGGGAAAGCATCAACGCAACCTGGCTGGAAATTAAAACTTTACACAAAAAAGGTATTAATAATAACAGTGCACAGGCCTTCCTCGATTGGGTAAAAGAGCGCTCACATCTGTTCCGTGGCGCGACGTTCGGCACCATCATGCGTGGTGATGTGTTGTGGTTTATCCGTCTCGGTACGTTCATTGAACGTGCGGACAATACTGCCCGCATTCTGGATGTGAAATATCAGGTCATTCAGGAAGACGAAGACAGTGTGCGCGAGTTCTACCGCTGGAACTCGTTACTGCGCTCCGTCGGCGCGTATGAATCACATCAGACGTTGTATAAGGGTTTATCGCGCCAATCGGTTGCAGAGCTGCTGATCTTACGCAATGAAGTACCACGCTCACTGCGCGCCAGCCTTGAAGAGGTTGAACAATTATTGGCGCTTATCGAAGGTAATGCCGGTTATGAACCGCGTCGTCTGACCACGGTGCTCAACGCCAACTTACGGTTTGGCAAAATTGAAGAAGTTTTCGCGGAAGGTGTCCATCAATATCTGACCCGATTCCTGAATGACATCGGCGCCATTGGACAAAGCATCCACAGAGCCTATCTGGAGGCCTTATGAAATTAACCATCGATCATCATACGCAATATCATTATGCCGAGATGGTACGTCACAGCACTCAATATCTGCGTCTGACGCCACAAACCTCGCAACGCCAGCGCATTGTTAGCTGGCAATTAGATCTGCCAGAACAAGCCACCATTACGACAGATGGTTATGGCAACATATTGCATGTCTTGAGCCTCGACACCCCGCATGAAACCATTCAAATTCATGCGCACGGTGAAGTCGAAATTCTGGAAGATGAATTAGATGATGCAATAGAACTCATTTCGCCGCTGACATACCTGCGCAGTTCATCATTAACACATGCGACTGCGCCCATACGCGAATTAGCTCAGCAACATCTCGACGACAGCCAGCCACTAGTTGGTTTGCAATCGCTGATGCAAGCTATTCTGGAAAAAATGCCGTACACCCCCGGCGCCACTGATGTTTCATTTTCTGCCGATGAAGCATTAGCCGCCAAAAATGGCGTCTGTCAGGATCACACGCATGTGTTTCTGGCTTGTTGCCGCAGTGCTGGCATTCCAGCACGGTATGTCAGCGGATATCTTTACACGCCTGACTGCGCACATGTCGCTATGCACGCCTGGGCTGAAGTGTGGCTGAACGATCGTTGGAATACTTTCGATATTACCAATAATACCTGCTCACCTAACCAGCATTTGAAATTGGCTGTCGGGATGGATTATCTGGATGCCTGCCCTGTGCGTGGTGTGCGCTTTGGTGGCGGGAGTGAAGCCATGCAGGCAAAAGCGGCGGTAAATTTACTCGACGTGCAACAGCAACAATGATAGAAAGCTGTCACGCTGATGATTGAAGTATTAAGGGAAGCGAAATGACTTATTGTGTTGCCATGCGTCTTGCTGAGGGTGTGGTATTTGCGTCAGATTCACGCACTAATGCGGGTGTTGACCATATTGCCATCTTCAAAAAATTACACGTTTTTGAAAAAGATGATCGTGTATTAGTGCTGCAAAGTGCTGGCAACCTGGCAACAACACAAAGTGTGCTGACCTTATTACGTCAACGCGTCAATCAAGATTGCCCTAATCTGATGAACGTTAGCTCGTTATATGATGCTGCCGCCTTAGTCGGCAATGTCATTCGGGAAGTGATCCAGCGTGACGGTGGGCAACAACAAGGCCATATCAACTTCGGCTGTAATATCCTGTTGGGTGGCCAAATTAAAGGCGACGTGCATCGTTTATATCACATCTACCCTGAAGGTAACTTCATCGAAGCGACCGAAGACACTCCCTATTTCCAGATTGGTGAGAGTAAGTATGGCAAACCGATCATCGATCGGGTGCTGAATTTTAACACCTCACTGGAAACCGCCATGCAGTGTGCGTTGATCTCTATCGACTCAACACTGCGTAGCAATCTATCGGTTGGCTTACCGTTGGATACGCTGATTTATCCAAAAGATTCGTTCAGTGCAGCGCAACAATATCGCATTACCGAAAAACACCCTCACTTTCTGGCTTTGCGTCAGGCATGGGGCGAAGGCCTGCAAAAAATCTTCAGCCAACTGCCACCGTTTGATCTTTAAACTGATTTTTTGTCGCTATTGCCAGATGCAATCACACTGTTTGTATCTGGCGTAGCCACTCGTGTTACCAGCAACTGATCGATTTTGTAACTATCGATATCAACCACTTCAAATTTATAACCGGAATGAATGACATAGTCGGTACGCTTCGGAATTTTACGCAGCATAAACATCATAAAGCCGGCAATCGTCTCGTAATTCTCATACTCAGGAAATTCTTCAATATTCAGTACATGCATGACGTCATCGATAGGTGCAATGCCATCGATCAACCATGAATTATCATCACGCTGTACAATTTGTTCTTCCTGATGCTGGTTTACCAAATCGCCCATCAGTGTGTTCATGATGTCATTCAGCGTCAAAATTCCCACCACCAGCGCATATTCGTTCAGAATAACGGCAAAATCTTCACGAGAGCCTTTAAAGCCTTCCAGCGCTTCCGTCAATGTCAGTGTGTCAGGAATGATCAACGGCGTTTGGATCAGTTTATCATCCGTCAGTGCGATAGGTTGTTTGTTCAAAACCCGGAGCAAAATATCTTTGGAATCGACATAACCTAACACGGTATCAATGTTGCCATCACAAACCAGAAATTTAGAATGCGGGTGTTCGGCGATGATTTGTTTGATCTGTTCTTCAGTTTCCCGGCGCTCGAAATAGATGATGCCGTCACGGGAAGTCATGATTGAAGGAACCGTTTTAGAGTCCAACTCAAACACGTTTTCAATCAGATGATGTTCTTGCTCACGTAACACGCCAGCCTGCGCACCCGCCGTCATCATGGCGTAAATATCATCCGGTGTGATCACTTCTTTATGTGTGGTTGGCAGATTAAACATACGGAATAATACGTTTGCCAGCCCATTGAAAATCCAGACCAATGGTTTAAATACGGCCACACAAAACAGCATCGGCGTAACAATATGGGTCGCGATACGTTCTGGTGACATCATTGCTAATCGTTTTGGGATCAAATCAGCAAATAAGATAAACACTGACGTCACCACCACAAATGAAATCGCGAAGCTGATGCTATTTAACAGCGGCGGCTCAACCCAGTAAGTCAGGATCTGCGACACCGAAGGCGTTAATGCCGATTCACCAATAATACCGCCTAAGATCGCAACCGCATTCAAGCCGATTTGAACAACTGTAAAAAAATGGCCCGGTTGTTCTTGTAGCGCAATAACCTTGCTGGCTTGTTCGCTACCCGCTTCAGCCAGTTGCTGCAATTTCAGTTTACGGGAGGCAGCCAAAGCGATTTCCGAGACAGAAAAAAACGCACTGGTGATAATCAATGCGGCGATAGCCAAAAAACTGTTCGTCATGATATGAGCTCGTAGTGAGAGAGTGAGATGCCGAAAATCGATGACATTGCGTTAAGTATGCCACTAAATCATTGTTCTGTTACCGAATTACGGTCAAATGATTGATTTTCACGATCAAAAAAAGATGTTTCCTAATACCCTGGTGTTTTACTGCTACTGTAAATATATAAATCCATTTTTTTGTCTGACAAGAATAACGCATGCAGTAAAAGGATTTTATGAACCCTAAAATTAAAGAGTTACTTGAGCGCATTCACCAGCTTGAAGATCAAATCGATCAGGAAGTGCAGCGGCGCCGAACCGAACTGCATGCTGACTTCGCTAATAAACGCGTTAGATTTGAACAAGAAGTAAAAGCGCAACAACGTCGTTTTAAGATGGGTCTGGTGAAATATGTCTTACACGCCAAGATACGCCATTTAATATCCGCGCCATTCATTTACTCAATGATTTTCCCGCTGCTCCTGCTGGATCTTTTCGTGACCATTTATCAACTGATCTGTTTCCCGTTATACCGAATTCCACGCGTACGTAGAAGCGATTATATGGTCTTCGATCGTACACATCTGGCTTATCTAAATCTGGTCGAAAAAATCAATTGCGCCTACTGCTCTTATGGCAATGGTTTGGCATCATATCTGAAAGAAATTACTGCTCGCACAGAACAATATTGGTGCCCAATCAAGCATGCTCGTCGCACACTACAGACACATTCCTATTACAGCGGTTTTGTGGATTATGGTGATGCCGAAGCCTATCGACGGGAATTAAAAACGCTTCGCGATGAACTGACAAAACTCGATGCAGATAAGCAAGATCCAACATAAGGCCTCGTAATGAGGCCTTGGTTATCTAATTTGAAAACTGCTGTTTCAGATAAGCAATAATATCCATGGATTCATACAGCCAATGATTTTGGCCATCATCGCCTTGAATACGCAGGCATGGTACCTGACGTTTGCCACCACCAACCATCAATGCTTCCAAATGAGCACCTTCAGAGATATTACGATTCTCAAGTTTAATGTCTGCTGTCTGACAAAAATCAGTTACCCGAACACAGTAAGGGCAAGATGGGCGCATATAAAGTGCAAGACGAGCAAGATCGGATACGGCTGGTAATGACATAACGCTTCTTCCTTAACCAATAGATAACGAGTGATTGTAACACGACATTATTAGCACAAGCGCACGAGACTGCCAGACAGATCAATTTTCTCATCGATCGAAATAGATGAACTCGCTTTGCCACTTTAACAGGAATAATCGAATACCAGAATATCCGCAATATGCGGTCTGAACCGCGGCTTCATTTTCTGATGTTCCGGATGTGGCAAGTAGTTATCTCGTGCCGCTTCATCAAGAAAATCCATCGCAATACAGTGGGTAAATTGTTTATTCTTCCCTTCTGGACTCACATTTTCACCCGCAGTTACTGCAACAATCCCATCAATTTTATCTTTGGCAGCAACAAATAACGCCAAGATCTCAGCAATATCCAGTTCGGTTGTTTCCGGTGTAAATTGCAGCAATAACAGATGTCTTATCATCATGATTCCTATTAAAAATTTATCCGAAAATTTCGTCATTTTTTTCATTATGTCGTAACGAGATTACTGGCAGCAATAGTTTAGACACTGCTATTGTTTAGATAGACAGAGATTCATATCTCGCTGATCACCAGCGCAGGAGCCATACCATGACCACAAATGCCTATCAGGAAACCGAACCATCCTTGAGTGAAGTGGAAGCATTTACCGGCCCAGTTGTGTTGGATTTTGGTAATGAATGGTGTGGCTTTTGCCAGGCCGCATTGCCGTTTATATCAACGGCAATGGCCGAACATGCGCAAATACCACACATTAAAATTGCCGATGGCCGAGGTAAACCACTGGGCCGCGCTTTCAAAGTTAAACTGTGGCCGACATTGATATTTCTCAGTAATGGCAAAGAGATCGCCCGCTTAGTACGGCCAGACAATACCACTACAGTGCGGGACGCATTAGCTCTCATCGATAATGCGACTAATTAACATCTAAACTATAAATTATTAACAACAGCGAGATAATGTTAAACTAAACGGCTGACTGGCTATTGGAGTGCTGTTTTGTTTCGTTTTCATTGCGAAGGTTTTAATGGTGAACAAGCTGATATATCAGTGCTGGCGGTGGATTGGTCTATTCAAGGAGATGTCTCATTTTCTTGTAATGATGATCAATTGGCTTGTCTGTTACTCAGCGGGTGTCGCAGCGATAGCGGCGGTTTTTTCAATCTGCTGGCTGGCACCAAGCCGATGTATGTCGAACAGTGGCTCGAATATCTGCAAGAACAACAGAAGATAAGACAGGTCAGCGTAAAAATCAGTCTGCCCGATGATGAAAAATACAGCGAAGCCATGGGGCTCGATGAAGAAAATATCCAGCAACTTTTACCGCTGATATTTAAAGTGGGTGGTTTTAACCGTCTGCAATTAAATCGTTATCTGAAACAGCGCAACAATCCATCTACCCTCTCGACTCGCTACGGGCAGGCTGAATTGCAGCGCTATCGGTTACTCAACGACATCATTCGTTTACTCAACAAATTACGTCGCTGAGTCGGTGTTACAACTGACCTTACAACTGAGAAGTACAATGCGGGCAGCGCGTTGCTTCTATCGCGATATCGGAACAGCAATGCGGGCATTTTTTGGTCGTAACTGGTTTAGGCGCTTCATTGGCACGCAGACGGTTCATGCCTTTTACCAGCATAAACAGCGCAAAAGCTACGATAGTAAAGCTGATGATCGCATTCACAAATAAGCCAAAATTCAGCGTTACGGCTCCAGCCGCTTTGGCATCAGCCAGATTATGATAGGGTGCGGCAGCTTTAGCCCCTTCTTTTAGCACCACAAAAAAGTCGGAAAAATCCACGCCGCCGAGCAATAAACCAATCGGTGGCATCAACACGTCATCGACCATGCTTTTCACAATCGCACTGAAAGCCGCACCAATAACGATACCGACCGCCATATCAACCACATTGCCACGCATGGCAAACTCTTTAAATTCCTTAAACATACCTATCTCCGTGATTTACTTTTAATCCGTTAAATTAAAACGTGACCGCCCAGATAAAACAACAAAATAAATACATCTTCCTTAACTAAATATTTTTACAAATGAATCCCGTTTGATAAGCGTAAACTATTTCCAGACCTTATTGGAGGAATACCTATGAAAGCTGGAGTGATAGGAACAAATTGGGGACGGGTTCACGTTCAGGGGCTACGAAAAGCAGGCTGTGACGTCATCGCAATGATGGCACACGATGCTGACATAGTTGCAAAAATTGCCATGGAAGAAAGCATACCTACTCATGGCACAGACTTATCTGTGTTTCAGGATTGCGATGTAGTTGCTATTGCAACGCCAACGGCCAGCCATCTGAATTATCTTGAGGCACTACAAGACAAAATCATTTTGTGCGAAAAACCGCTTGGCCTGACACCAGATAATCAAGCTCAGTTTTTAGCACTCAACGCCAAATGTAGTTATGTCAGTTTCCCGTTTCCTTTTCTTAATTCCGCCAAACAACTGCAGCAACTGATCAACAGTGGTGACTTTGGCGAACTATTGCGTATTACTGTTGTTGCCGGTGTTAACCTGCCCTATCCAAAAACACCGGTGGAATGGTTTATGGAGGATATGATCCACCCTATTTCGCTGCTGACACATTTATTTGGCGAAATGCAGTTTCTTGACGCCCGCCAAGGATCTGGTTGTAATATTTCCGCCCAAATGCAATGCCAGCATGCACTGGTTGACCTGATGTTATGTCCGTGGCCAAAACCGGGTTTGCATTTCGATATTACCCTAATTGGCAGTAAAAATGCTTACCAGCTACGCGGCGGTTTCCGCCCTGATCGCCAATGGTGGATGGAACCACTCATGATCGATGACGTTGCACAAAATGCCGGTGAAGCAGCGGAAGATGCTATCTGGATCCGGGCCAACCACCGTGTAGCTAACGCGCTGATTGCGCATCAAAAAGGTGAAATCAGCGATCAGCAGGCGATGGAACTCGGCCTGTTCCCATTGCAGCGGGCTTTGGAGATGGAGCAAAGCCTGTTACCCTTGTGGCAAGCACTGGCTCAGTATGATCAGAGCCCAACATTAGCTGGTAATATGGTCTGGCAAACCGCTTAATGATTAATTGTACCGCTTAACTTGTACCATTTAACTATTGCAGGAATTCTCAGCCGTCATGTATCAATGGATATTAGTTGCTGCCATGAGTAATCCATGGGCGCTTCAAAGCACACCTAGTAGTGGTACAGCAGAAGCAATCGGTGGTTATGCCGCCGGTTGTCTGCAAGGTGCAGTAGCCGTGCCTGAATATGGTACGGGATATCAAATTCTGCGCCCCAAACAAAAACGTTTTTATGGTCATCCGATCATGCGGCAATACGTGCTCGATCTGGCTCGTCAGGCTCGCAAAATGGGGCTACCGGATATTCTGGTCGGCGATATGGCCATGGCCAAAGGCGGCCCGTTTAATAGTGGGCATCGCAGCCATCAAAGTGGACTGGACACTGATTTCTGGTTCCGCTTTGCGACTAAAAAACTGAGTACATCGGAACGGAATAATATCCAGCCGCTTGAGATGGTCGATTTTAGTAAGAATAAAGTGAACAAAAACTTCAGTTCACAACAAATCACCCTACTGAAACTCGCGGCACAAGATCCACGTGTAGAGCGAATTTTCGTCAATCCACCGATCAAAGAAGCCATGTGTGAGCAATTTCGCGATACGGACCATGCCTGGTTAGGCAAATTACGCCCATGGTTTGGTCACAGCGCTCATTTTCATGTGCGTTTACATTGCCCTGTTGGCAGTAAAGACTGTGAACCGCAGAAACCATCGCCAGCCGGTGACGGTTGTGGAGAAGAATTACAATCCTGGCTCAACAAACCTGCGGTAGTCAGTAGCAAACCGGTACCCAATCCGATGCCCGTATTACCTGAACGTTGTGACATGCTGCTGTCGAAAAAACATAAATGAGTCTGATCTGGCAACTTAGGTGGTTTTTCCGCGCTAACTGGCAGCGATATTCGCTGACGGTCACCATCCTCTGTCTGATTGCGGTCGTGCAAACCAAAGTCCCGGCATTAATAGGCGGGATGATTGATACCGTCGTGCATGCAGCGAGCAATATTTCAATCCGGCCACAATTCCAAACACAGCTGCTGACGTTACTTGCTATTGGGCTGCTGGTTTATATTTTGCGTTATGTCTGGCGCGTCGCGTTATACGGCGCAGCTTACAAGCTGGGCTACTTATTACGCCAACGTCTTTACCAGCATTATCTGGCGATGGATCAGCATTTCTACCAGACACACCGTACTGGCGAACTGATGGCACATGTCAGTAACGATATTCAAGCGGTAGAAATGATGGCTGGTGAAGGCATACTGACACTGGTTGACTCCATATTCATGGGGTGTCTGGTACTGGGGATCATGATCACCCAATACTCCTTACCGCTCACCTTAATGTCATTATTACCCTTGCCTATCATGGCGTTTCTGGTTGCCCGCATTGGCCGGGAAATTCACCTTGCCTTTGGTAAAGCACAAGCCGCTTTTGGTGACGTGAACAATATTGCTCATGAAAATATGAGCGGTCTACGGACTTTGCGACTGTTTGCCGCCGAGCAATATGCAGAACAACAAATGCAACTCAAGGCTGAGCAAGCCAATCAAGCCAATCTGCAAGTCGCCAGAGTAGACGCCAAATTCGAGCCGGTTATTTATCTGTGCATTGGTAGCGCTTATTTACTGGCTATTTCTGGTGGTAGCTGGCTGGTTTGGCAACACCAGTTAACCATCGGCCAGCTCACCAGCTTTAGTCTCTATTTAGGCCAACTGATCTGGCCCATGTTTGCTATCGCCTGGCTGTTTAACATTCTGGAAAGAGGTAATGCAACTTATCAACGCATTCAGACGGTGCTGAATACAAAAGCACAACTCACATCAGGAATAGCTGAAAAACCAGCCTCTCCCGGTGATATCAATATTCAGCTGAAGCGTTTTGAAAATGATACCGGCATTGCACTCTTGCAACAGATCAACCTGCGGATCCAGCCCGGTAAGTTGGTGGGTATCGTCGGCCCAACAGGAGCCGGAAAAAGTACGCTGCTGAAACTGATACAACGGTTTGCCGATCCAATGCAGGGTCATATCTCTTTACATCAAATACCATTACCTGAATGGTCGTTATCGGATCTTCGCCAACAGTTTGCTTATGTACCTCAAGAACCTTATTTATTCTCGCTGTCTGTAGCCGACAACATTGCATTAGGCCGCCCTGATGCAACATTAGAACAAGTGATTGCCGCAGCCAAACTGGCTGAATTAGATTCAGATATTCAGGGTTTACCACAAGGTTATCAAACCCCCGTTGGCGAACGTGGTATCACCCTTTCTGGCGGTCAGAAACAGCGGCTGGCATTAGCCCGGGCCTGGTTAACCCAACGCCCTTATTTGTTATTAGATGATGCCCTTTCTGCCGTGGACGCCAAAACCGCATCACGCATACTGCATAACCTCCGCTCAAATAGCCATAACATGACGTTGCTGATGGTCACCCACCGCTTACAAGGGCTAGAACATGCTGCACAAATTCTGGTTTTGGAACAAGGCGAGCAACGTGAACTCGGTAGTCACCAAAGATTGTTAGAACAAAATGGCTGGTATGCAAAAACTTGGCGCTATCAACAACTGGAACAAGCACTGACAGAGGACGAAAATGAGTAATACCTTGTTGCGTCTGCTGCAATACTGTCGGCCACATCTACGTTTGATCTTCATCGGGCTGGGATTTTTATTCTCTTCTTCCTTAGCCGAAGTGAGCGGCCCGTTACTGATCAAATATTTTATTGATACTTCACTGGCAACCGGGCATTGGATTGCACATGAAATTGGTTTGTTCATCATCACCTATCTGTCGCTGCAAGGGCTCGCAGCTTTCAGCAGTTATAAGCAAGCCTTGTTATTCAGCCGAGTGGCACAATACATTATCAAAGGACTGCGACAAGAAACCTTCTCTGCTGCACTACGATTACCAGCCCGTTATCTGGACAATCATCAGACTGGTCATCTGATATCAACCATCAGTAATGACACCGAGACACTACTCCAGCTTTATATTCAGGTGATCGGTCAATCTATCCATAAAGTCGTATTACTAACAGGTATTTTAGGCGGCATGTTCTGGCTCAATTGGCAGCTGGCTTGTCTGATCTCCATCATGATCATCATGTCCATTGCGGTGATGCAAATCTACCAGCGCTGTTCCATGCCATGGTCACGGCAAGCTCGACAACTCACCTCAGATCTCAATCACCAGCTGAGTGAAACACTGCAAGGTATTCCCATCATTCAATCGCTGGTACAAGAAAAACATTTTGCTGATAAATTTGCAGCTACTAATCAGCAACAATTGCAGGCCAGAAAAAAAGTACTGCAACTCAACGGGCTACTCCTGCGCCCCATGATCGACCTGCTGTATATCTTCACGATCGGTACATTACTCAGCTGGTTCGCCATACAGGGAACCTCGCAGATTGCAGTTGGTGTGATCTATGCGTTTGTCAGCTATATGGGACGAATGATCGAACCATTAAACGATCTCACCAACCAATTAACGCAGATCCAACAATCCCTGATTGCTGGCGAACGTATATTTACTTTGCTTGATGAGCAAAAAGAACCAGCAGGTAAATACCAGCAACCGATAGAAGGTATCATTCAATTTCAGCATATCCATTTCCGCTATCAGCAGGATGGTGACCCCATCTTGCAGGACATCAATCTGGAATTGTATAAAGGAAAAATGATGGCCCTGGTCGGTCATACCGGCAGCGGAAAATCGACTATTTTGCACCTGCTGAGTGGCATGTATCAGCCAACATCAGGCAACATCATCGTAGAACAACACCCGATTGAAGAATGGAACATCAGCAGCTTACGTTCACAGCTGGGTGTTATTCAGCAAGACCCGTTTATTTTTGCCGGTTCCGTGGCTGATAATATCCGCTTCGGACGCCCGAATATCAGTGATGACGACATCACACAGGTATTAAATCATGTGCAGTGGTTTGAAAGTATTAACCACAATGAAACGGTATCAATGCAGTTACAGGAAGGAGGGAAAAATCTCTCTGCAGGCCAACGTCAGTTGCTCTCTTTCGCTCGCGCACTGGTAACCCACCCACCCGTTCTGATCTTGGATGAGGCAACCGCAAATGTGGACTCACAGACAGAACATCATTTGCAACAAGCGATTGCCTCTATTCGGCACCAACATGCCTGGCTCATTGTGGCACACCGGTTATCGACTATCGTCGATGCTGATGAGATATTAGTTCTTCAGCATGGCAAAATTATTGAGCGAGGAAACCACAGCAGTTTACTGGCCGCCAATAAGCACTATGCGACTCTGTATCAGCTACAACAATTAACCGTCAAATAGACATATTAGTTGTCGGTATGATGTTGCGGTGTTGTTAAATCGAAGACAAAAAAAAGCGCCGCAGGGCGCTTTTTTATCTGTCACTGTAAATAATTACAGGATAGTTACGTTTTCAGCCTGTGGACCTTTCTGGCCTTGAGTCACAGTGAACTGAACACGTTGGCCTTCAGCCAGGGTTTTGAAACCGGTAGAGTTGATAGCACGGAAGTGAACAAATACATCCGGACCTTCATCCTGCTGAATAAAACCAAAACCTTTAGCTTCGTTGAACCATTTTACTTTGCCAGTACGTACAGACATAACACATTTCCTAACACAAAATACTTGAGCCTCTCGGCCGTTAACGCTGAAAGAGGTTTACTTAATAAGACAATATCGACTTTCTTTATGGGAAAGAAAACATTTGCCAAGTAAGCGCAGGCGCTCAATCAGTTAACTGTAATCTAAAGCATTTCATGATGAAGTCAATTAAAAACATTAGTGAAAAAAATAATATTTCTTTTACAATTGGTTAGTATTTAATTGAGATACACCACCAAGGATAACAATCATGAAAAACGGGATTTTGTATGCAGCAATTGCTGCCGCTCTTGGCGCAGGCGCATACTACGCTATTCAACAACAGAATGCTGGAGACACAGCAGGCACACTGAACTATGTACCCGCTGACACCCTAGTGTTCATGGGCGATCTTGAACCAGCCTCTTGGAAAGAGACCATTTCGCCTCTACAAGCGCGCTTTTCTCAACTATTTACTGGTGGTGCATCAACCTCAGTTCAGGAAATTGAACGTCTGCAAAAAGAAATCGACGCAAAACCTGATGAATGGAATGATGGCTTACGCGTTATATTTGGTCTTTATGCTGAATATGTGACCATGCTCACCAAAGGAACAATTAATCCTCAGGATTTAGGTTTTTCCGATAAATTAGATGCTGCTTTTTATACCGTCGGTGCATTACCGGTATTACGTTTTAAATTAGAAAATGAAGCAAATTTCGACAAATTAATTGCCGCCGCAGAAAATCGCACTAAAGCAAAAGCGGATACCGCAAAATTAAAAGAATTCACTTATAAACGTTATTTCTTTAATAAAGATAAACACCCTGTTGCTTTTGCCATTGCTAAAAAAGATGGTTTCGCGATCCTGACATTGGATCTGGGCGACATGGTTCCTGCCGATGATCTCGCTATCGCGTTTGGTATTACCAAACCAGCAAAATCACTGAAACAAGCAGCAACACTTGATCAATTGGTACAAAGTTACGGTTTCCGTAAAAATTCGCTCGGTTTCATTAACAATGAATTACTGATCAAAACGCTGACCCGCGCAGATAGCCCATTGGCTAAACTGCTGGATAAAATCAGTGAAGGCGAAAGCAACAAGAGTCTGGCTGAATACCGTACACCAGAATGTCAGAAAGATATCGAAAGCATTGCAAGCCTGTGGCCACGAGAAATATTTGGCTATACCAATTTGGACACTAAAGGTGATCCGATCCGTTTTGACAGCACATTTAAAGTTGAGTCTAAAGATGCTGCCACAATGGCATCGTTACAAAAACTACGTGGCTTTATTCCAGACTATGGCAAAGAGGATAAATCGCTCTTCAAGGCTGCCATTGGCCTGAATGTTGATGAATTGGCTCCGGTTACTACCGAATTGTGGAATCGGGCAACTCAGGCTCAATTTACCTGTACGTCATTGAAAGATATTCAGAATAGTCTGAAGATGACTAATCCTTCCATGCTGGCAATGGGCACAGCAATGGTTCAAGGATTACAAGGGGCTAGTCTCGATCTGCAAGAATTGAAACTGAAAAATAATGCCACCGAGATGCCGGCAGTAGAAAAACTCTCTTTTGTCGCCTCTGTTTCTAGTAAACAGCCACAACAATTGTGGGGAATGCTCAGTATGGCTTCTCCTGAATTGGCAGCGCAGGTTAAATTACCTTCTGATGGTCAATCGGTTGATTTGCCAGTGCCACCAATTATGCAGTTACCTGGCAAAATTAAGCTCGGTTTATATGGCCAGCACATTACCGTGTTTACCGGTGATCTAGGCGCAAAATTTGCCGCATCATTGGCGAAACAGCCGTTGGCCGCTAACGGTTTTTATCAGTTAGGTCTGGATTATGGTTTGCTGGCTGATATGGCACAATTTGGCCGTAACCAACTTGAACAAGCCAATAAAGCAAATGCAATAGATGAGTTGTCAGCCACTTCAGGGGCAGAAGTAACATCTGCTGCGCCAGCAACTTCTGCATCAATACCAACAGAAACCAATGAGCAGAAAGAGATGAAGCAAGTTGTGACGATGTTGGATGAAATGCGTGGTGTGCGTCTGCTGACCAGCATGGATTTTGAAAAAGACGGTTTGGCCGTTAAAGGCAGTATGGAATTGCCGCAGAAAAAATAAGAAATATTCAGAGAGTAAAAGGCCACCGATTAGGTGGCCTTTTTATTGACTCATCCAAAATAGCTAGATTTTAATGGCTTCTATTGCCTGTAGTACGCGTTTATCAGAAACCGGATATGGTGTTCCCAACACCTGAGCAAAATAAGAAATACGCAACTCCTCAATCATCCAACGCACATTACGTACTTCTTCCGGTATTGGCTGCCCCTTCCCTAACTTACCGACCAATTGCTGATAAGCCTGCTCGACATGTTGAACTTTCAACATGTACATACGATCTCGGTTAGCATCCACCGGGATTTTCTCCATGCGCCGCTCGATACCTTTCATATACCGCAATAAATCCGGTAATCGGGCAGCACCTGTCGCAGTGACAAAGCCTTTATGAATTAATCGTTCCAACTGCGCTTGAATGTCTGAATGTGCAAATGCGAGTTCCAGCGTCATCTTGCCTTTAAATAATTTCCGGATACCGTGTGCCGCAGTCAGGATCTGCTCCACTTGCGCAGCGATCTTCACGACCGCCTCGTTCAGTTCGCCACGAATGACTTCTTTTTGTTGTTGGAACGTGTCGCTATCCCATGATAAACCACCATGCTGGTGCATCAACTGATCACAACCACAAGCAATACAATCATCAATCAGCTCGGCAACTTTCCCAAACGGAGTGAAATAGAGGCCTAATTTGGCTTTATTTGGCAGCTTTTCCTGCAGATATTTAATCGGTGAAGGCACATTCAACAACATTAAACGCCGTTGTCCGGCCCACATCGCTTCCTGTTGTGCTACCGGTGAATCAAACAGTTGGATAGCCACAGAGTCTTTCTGGTCAACCAACGCCGGATAAGCCTTAACCTCAAAACCACCGCGTTTCTGGCTATATTCTTGTGGTAATGGACCAAAACTCCACAGCGTTAAACCTTCCTGCTCAATATCGTCATCTGCAACCTGCGACAACGTCTGTTGCACTTGCGCACGAAGTTGCTCTTTCAATGCCAGCAGATCTTTGCTTTCTGCCACTTTTTTACGTTTATCATCAATAACGCGGAATGTCATTTTCAGGTGATCAGCGATCGAATTCCAATCCCAGCATTCACGCGGCACAGTCAAACCGCTCATTCGTTTCAACTGGCGTTCAATCGCATCCAGTAATGGGCCTTGTTCCGGTGAAATAGACGCCATCAGTGCATCAGCATAATTGGGTGCTGGCACAAAATTCTTGCGCCATTGTTTTGGCAATGACTTGATCAGCGCAACCAGTAATTCATGCCGCATGCCAGGGATCAGCCAATCAAAACCAACTGGCTCAACCTGATTCAGTAATGGCAGTGGAATATGCACCGTGACCCCATCCGCCTCTTCACCAGGTTCAAATTGGTAAGAAAGACGGAATTTAAGACGGCCTTGCACCCACTGGTTAGGGTAATCATGTTCATTGATGTGTGAAGCATCGCCCTGCAACAACATTTCGCGTTCGAAATTGAGCAGTTCTGGCGACTCTTTACTGGCTGTTTTCCACCAACTGTCAAAATGACGAGCTGAAACCACATCCGCGGGAATATGCGCATCGTAAAACAGGAATAAGGTCTCATCATCAACGAGAATATCTCGGCGCCGCGATTTCGCTTCTAACGCTTCAACTTCGGCCAGCAATTTGCGGTTTTCAGCAAAGAAACGATGACGCGTCTCGAAATCCCCTTCCACTAGCGCACGACGTATAAATAGTTCACGACTGACTACCGGATCAATATCGCCATATTGCACCTCACGATCAGCGACTATCGTGACGCCATACAAGGTGACCTTCTCTGACGCTAATACGGCCCCGGCTTTCTTCGACCAACGCGGATCGCTATAGCTACGTTTCAGCAAATGCCCGGCCAGTGGTTCGATCCATTCCGGCTGAATGCGCGCTGCGGTACGACCATATAGACGCGATGTTTCTGTCAGCTCTGCCACCATGCTCCATTTCGGCGGTTTCTTGAATAAACCGGAGCCAGGGAAAATCATAAAACGGGCATTACGAGCACCTATATATTCCGACTTGTCGCCGTCTTTCATACCAATATGACTGAGCAACCCGGTGAGAATGGCGCTATGAATGGCCTGCTCTGGCGCAGCGTCTTGGTTGATCGTCAAACTCAACTCACGTGTTGCCTGACGCACCTGATAATGAATATCCTGCCATTCACGCAGTCGTAAATACGAGAGAAATTCTTTCTGGCACTGTTTGCGGAACTGATTCTGACTCAGCGCCTGTTGCTGTTCCTGCACATAGTTCCACAAATTGAGGAAGGCCTGGAAATCAGAATCTTTGTCTTCAAAGCGGCGATGTTTTTCATCCGATGCCTGCTGTTTATCCATCGGACGCTCGCGCGGATCTTGAATACTCAACGCGGAAGTAATGATCAGGATCTCTTCGAGGCAGCCAAACTGTGGCGCAGCCAGCACCATTCGAGCTAAACGCGGATCTAACGGAACACGGGCCAACTGGCGTCCCAGCGGCGTCAGACGTAGTGGATGCTGACCATCAATCGAACCATTAATGGCGCCCAGCTCTTCCAATAAACGTAAACCATCTTTGATATGACGGCTATCAGGCGCTTCCACGAAGGGGAAACGGCTCATATCGCCCAGACCCAGCGCGAGCATCTGCAAAATAACAGAGGCCAGATTGGTTCGCAGAATTTCCGGATCAGTAAATTCAGGGCGACCTAAAAAGTCCTGTTCCGAATAAAGACGAATACAGATACCGGCCGCTACACGACCACAACGCCCTTTACGCTGGTTGGCACTGGCTTGTGAAATTGCTTCAATCGGCAAGCGCTGCACTTTGGTTTTATAAGAATAGCGGCTGATCCGTGCGGTACCCGGATCAATAACATAACGAATGCCCGGTACTGTCAGTGATGTTTCCGCCACGTTTGTTGCCAGCACAATACGCCGCCCGGCATGTTGCGAGAAAATCCGATTTTGTTCAGCATTCGATAACCGGGAGTAAAGCGGCAAAATTTCCGTATCGCGCAGATTGCGCTTGCGTAATGCGTCGGCAGTATCTCTGATCTCACGTTCACCGTTCATAAAGATCAGGATATCGCCTAAACCTTCGGCGCATAATTCATCGACCGCATTAAACAACCCCTGCAGCGGGTCGCTATCTTCCTCATCTTGCCAAGGGCGGTAACGAACATCGACCGGATAGGTGCGCCCAGACACTTCAATCACCGGCGCATTGCCAAAATGACGGGAAAAACGTTGCGGATCGATAGTGGCCGACGTAATGATCAGTTTGAGATCGGGGCGTTTCGGTAGTAATTGTTTGAGATAACCGAGAATAAAATCAATGTTCAGGCTGCGCTCATGCGCTTCGTCGATGATCAGAGTGTCATATTGCATCAACATCCGATCACTTTGAATTTCTGCCAGCAAAATGCCGTCGGTCATTAATTTGACGTAAGAGTTTTCATTCACCTGATCGTGAAAACGAACCTTGTAACCGACGTGAGAACCCAGTTCACACTGCAACTCTTCCGCAATGCGCGCAGCGACAGTGCGGGCAGCTAAACGTCTAGGCTGCGTATGACCAATCATGCCCTGAACGCCACGCCCTGCTTCCATACAAATTTTAGGCAGCTGCGTTGTCTTACCGGAGCCTGTTTCACCGGCCACAATCACAACCTGATGTTTACGGATCGCCTCAGCAATATCGTGCCGTTTATCGGTAACAGGCAGGTCAGGATAATGCAATTTTGGAACGTTCTGCTGACGTAACTGTGCCCGTAACTTGGCTTTTTCCAGCTCCTGGCCAATGATGGTTAATACGGCAGTTTGTTTATTGACAGGCAGACGTTGTACGCCTTGTAAACGGCGTAATAACTGAGCTTTATCGACAGGTAAACATTCAGACAGTTGGCTTTGCAACGAACGAAGAATGGCTTCAGACAAAACGTGACTCCAGATCGGTTAACACAAACAGGCGAATAAGCACTGCGTGGTTTTATTCCTGCGAATGCTAACAGGTCAGAACCGATCCAGAAATAGAAGAAGCGGATATTCGCGATTTGTTTTTCTAAGTGGTGCTATTCAGTATTTCACTGATACAACTCAGCATTTTAGTTTGATCAAACGGTTTAGTAATGAAGGCCTTGGCACCCAATTCCATCGCTTGTATACGCCAGCTGTCATCATGCAGTGCAGTGAGAAAAATAACCGGCGGTAACCGCTCACCAAACTCATTTTGCAATTCGACAAATAAGCTGATGCCATCTTTTTGCGGCATGCTTAAATCAAGGATCAGCAAGTTGATATCAACACTATTCAGCCATTCAGAAACACGAACCGGATCACTTTCAAGATAGATATTCTGATAGCCGCCGCCATTTAAAAACGCTTTCGCCAAACGCAAATTGGTTGGGATATCATCCACAACCAGAATGTGTTCCAAACAGTTCTGTCCTGTTATTCCGTTTTCTTCATATGGTGTCATAATGGCTCAAACTACACTCCATCCAATCATGCCGTAATAATACATCAATTAAAGCGCACTTATGGTGCGTGATTTAGCATTTTGTGAATTACCGCCCAAGTATGTTGAATATCAATTGGTTTGATCAGAACATAGTCAAAATATAATTCTGACGTGGCATTTTGTAACACAGACATAATTTCATCCGTTATAGCAATAACAGGAGTGTGAGCCGTTAATTCATTTTGTCGCAAACGATAAAGTAATTCATATGCATCCATGTCTTCAATATTAGCATCCAGTAAAATAATATCTGGTTGTACTTGTGACAGTATATTGAATCCCTCGTCTACAGTTGATGCACTGGATATCACATATTGATGCTGTTTAGTTGACAATCTGGCTAATTGTCTGACTGATACTTGATCGCAGCCAATACACAATAAATGATGATGTTCTGTAACTATATCAGCATCAGATATATTGTCGAAGTGAGTTGATAAATCAACAATAGGCAACGGCATTTCCGAATTATTTGCTAAAGGTAGCTCAATCCAGAATACAGAACCTTCATTAATTTTACTGCTAAAGCCGACCCGACCGTGCATAGATTCAATTAGCTGTTTTGATATAGACAGCCCAATACCTGTTCCTTTTATTCCAGAGGTCTCATAACCTAATCGACTAAATGGTTTAAATAATTCTTTCTGTTTATCTTCAGGGATTCCACTGCCAGTATCATGAACACTGATTCGCAATTGATCTTTATTCACAGTTACTGTGATTTTTATACTGCCATTAGGATGATTATATTTAATCGCATTAGAAATAAGATTAATGATTACTTGGCGTAAACGAGTGCTATCAGCCATTACCATAATCATAGACGCCGGCAATTCTGCTGATAAATTTAATTGTTCTTTTTCAACGATAGCTCGAAGCATTTCATTGCATTCAGAACAAATTTTTATTGCATCAACGGGCTCGATATTCAGTGAAGATATATTATTTTCAATGCGTGATAAATTCAACACATCATCAATCAATTTAAGTAAATGATCCCCAGCAGTCATGATTTCATCAATATATTCCTGGCGATCCCTTGATGATAAATTATTATTATCTTTTTGGAGTAATTGCCCAAAGCCAAGAATTGCATTAAGTGGAGTTCTTAATTCATGACTCATGCTTGATAAAAATAAACTTTTGGTTTTATTTGCTGCATCGGCATCTTCTTTTGCTCGCCGCAGATCACAGGTAATCTCATCCAATTTTTCCCCCATGGCTACAATTGCAAAAGCTGTTTCCTGCAATTCAGCAATGGCAAACGCCGGTTTATCAAGTTGGTATTTTTCGTGACTGATCTGATCAACCATTTCTTTCATGTGTAATAATGGATCAGAAATAGCTTTGCTCATTCGCCTTGAACTTAGCCAAATAAAGAATATGAATACAATATAAAATACAACCAAGCCACCTATCATCAGATAGCCTATTTGAGCAAATTGTTGTGCTAAAGTTCGTGTTTCACTATAAACTTTATTTTCATCTACGATAGTAATCAATTTCCAACGAGTTTCAGGAATCGACTTCCACGCCATTAATTTTTTATTACCATTTAAAGTAATGAAACCTTTCCCGCTTAAACTATTTTTAATATCAAAAACGATTTTTTGCGAATCTTTTCGTAAAAAGAGATTAAATTGCTCTGGTTTAAATATCTCTTTTTTTATTGCTTCTTGGTAACTATGGTTGGTTAACTCGCGCAAACCAAAATCCTTTTCTCCTTCTGGAGGCAAAGCCATGATATTACCATTACTGTTCACCAAAATAGCATACCCCCCCCAAGGGATAGATAGCCGTTGAATTTTTTCAACAATAGAACCAACCGTAACATCAAGCCCGACAACGCCTTCAAGAAAATCCTGTCGATATACAGGTGCAATACAAGATGCCATCCAGCCATTTCCTGCCGGGTCAATGTAAACATCTGTCCATACTACTGTACGTAACGGATCATTTTTCTTATCGGCTAAATAATAAAAATTATAATCAGGAATCACCATATCATTCGGATATTGATCTAAGGTATTAAACCATGGATAAATTCGATTATAAGAATCCCAACTATTAAAATAGGCCGCTGCAATTAAAGGGTTACTCTCTTTAATTCCTTTCATTAAAGAATCTAACTGTGAGAGTCGTAGTGCCTTTTCATGATCTTGCTGTGCTACTGGTGTTGCTGATGAATAAAAAGAAGCCGCACCACCCGTATCTTTCATTGAGTAAAAAACACCCTGAGGTGATACTGTGTAATTAGATTTTTCCGTATCGGGAATAGCAATATTTTTATCCAACAAAACTCGTTGCGTTTCCGTTCGATATATTTCTGCTTGGCGAGAAATGGCCAATAGCTGTTCCCGAATAACTTCTGACTCACGCTGTGCGGATATCTGGAGTTCTTTATCAGCTTGCTGATAGATATAGTTAATATTTGCTTCTCGAATGAGATTATTGCTAATCAGATAGACTGCAATAAGTACCGTTTCTACCAATACTAATGGTACTAATGCACTTCGGACCATTGCTCGCCAAACCCATTTTTGGGCTGACACATCGGCGAAACGCTGCATATCACTCTCCATCAAACTTATCTTGTAAAGCTTAACGTATTTTAAACGCCATTTCCCTGAATATGGCGACAACTGAGAATGTTATTACAACGTATCATGGCCCTGATTATCAGCTTCAGTTAACCAAATTTGAATGGCGGCCAGAGAATCTGCGGTAAATTCTGATGCTCTGATTTGGATTTCATCCGTAGTCATCAACAATACATATTCCACTTCTTCTTGTTGCAAGACTAATTCGCCATCGTACTGACAACTGAATACCGCCCCCCAAACATTGCATTCGTTATCTTGATGTAAAAATGAGCCATGAAATTTCAGAGGAACATTTGTAATACCCATTTCTTCTGCTAATTCACGATATGCTGACGCTTGGATCTCTTCACCTTTAGACACAACCCCGCCACAGCAAGCATCTAGCATCGATGGGCAATAATCTTTTGTAGCCGTTCGTCTTTGCACATACAACTGGCCCAGTGCATTCTCAATGACAATATAGGTAGCCCGATGCAGCAGTCGTTGCTGACGCATCACGGAACGAGGAACAGCATCAATAACGTTGTTACTGGCATCAACAATATCTACCCATTCTTCCGTCATATAGTTCTCCTGTTTTATCAATTCATTGTAAACTAACGCTTTCAATAATGATGTTTTCTATGATTATCCGCGCTATTAACGATACTGACTGGCCTTCCATTCTTAGCATACAGGCTCGCGTTTATCCTGATATAACACCCGAAACAGAAACAGTACTCCGATCAAAAATGCACCTTGGCCCACAAACTTGCCTAGTGATCACAGATCAACAACATAATGTAACAGGCTATTGTTTAGCACATCCATGGCACCGATACCCGGCTAGTTTGCATACAATTTATCCTAAACCTCAGCAATCAGAATTACTCTATATCCACGATATGGCTATCGCACCAATACATGCAGGTAAACAAATTGGCAGCCAAACGCTGAAATATCTTCAACAATGGGCTAAACAACAGGGCTATCGAGAACTATCACTGGTCTCCCTTCAGCAAGCCGTTGGTTACTGGCAGCGACATGGGTTTAAATCTCATAACTATGTCATTGATGAAGCGCAGTATGGTGCAGGCGCATGTTATATGCTTAAACAAATATGAAAAAGGCCAGCAATTGCTGGCCTTTTAGCTAAAATATTAAATGCTGGTTTTAACCATTCACAAAGATAATAGTTCCAAACCAAAATAACCCAGCTGACAATGCAATCGTTACCGGCAACGTCAGAACCCAAGCCAAAGCAATATTTTTTACGGTACTGGACTGCAAACCGGTACGGTTAGCCAGCATAGTTCCCGCTACCGCCGATGATAAAACATGCGTAGTAGATACCGGCAGACCACTCATACTGGCGATCCCGATGGCAACCGCGGCGGTGATCTGTGCTGCCATACCTTGGGAATACGTCATGCCTTTCTGGCCGATTTTTTCACCAACGGTTTGAACGATACGGCGCCAGCCAATCATTGTGCCACCACCCAGTGCTAACGCTACCGCAAAAATAACCCACATCGGCGCATATTCAGTGGTCAACGTCAGGTCTTTACGCAGTTTGTTCAAATCAGAAATTTCAGACGCTGGAATACCAGGCAATTTACTGACTTTTTTAGCGGTATCATCCAGACATAACAACAGACGACGAACTTCTCGGCGTTTTTCAACATCCAGCTGATTGTAGTGTTCAGTCGTATTCAGCAAACTAGCAACAGTCGCGATCGATGACATTGAGTCCTTAGAGTCGCATTTAAATACCTGTGGCATATCCGCATTTGGCACTTTATTTAAATCAATCATTTGATTCAAATAAGCACTATTACGCTGATAGAAATCACCCATATGGATCGCAGCATCTTTGGTTCGCCCGATCTGATAACTGGTGCTTTCCATATTCAACACGAACTGACCCGGTACAATGCCGATCAGAACCAACATAATCAGACCAATACCTTTCTGACCATCATTGGAGCCGTGCACAAAGCTCACACCCATGGCTGAAGCAATCAGCGTAAAACGAGTCCAGAAAGGTGGGCGTTTTTTACCATCCCAGGTCTGACGTTCTTCTGGTGTCTTGTGAATTTTCGAGCTCGTAAAGCGTTTTTTCATCAAAAGCAGCAAACCGCCAGCAATAACTAAACCGACAATTGGCGATATGATGAGAGACAACATGATATCAATGGCTTTTTGTATATTGATACCTTTACTGATTTCAACACCGGTCATCAGTGAGTTAGCTAAGCCAACACCCAATATTGCACCAATTAAGGTATGCGAACTTGATGCTGGAATACCTAAATACCAAGTACCCAAGTTCCACAATATGGCTGAACTCAGTAATGCAAATACCATCACCAGACCGTGAGCAGATGCCACATTTAGTAGCAGATCCACCGGTAACAAGTGAACAATGGCATACGCCACACCCAAACCACCGGCTAATACACCGGCACAGTTAAAAATACCGGATGCAACCACAGCCATATGGGGTGGCATTGCTTTGGTATAAATAACCGTTGCCACAGCATTCGCTGTGTCATGGAAACCATTGATAAATTCATAAGCAATAACAAACGTTAATGCCAACGCTAAACCCAGACCCAGTTCAAAGCTGAGCCCATTAAACATTTCCAGCATATATATTAATCATCAGTGGATAGACGCGGCGCATTATGACAGAAAGATGTTCATCCGAAAGTCTTGACGGAAGAAAAAGGTGAAAAAAATCGTGAAAAACAGGCTCTCGCGAAGCCGCAATAGTGCGACTTTTCATCATATTTTCAAGATCGACTACGCTTCATAAATTTATTACTTTTATGTAACAAAAAAGTAATAAGCAAATGAAACCATTAGGGTATCTAACCTATTGGAGTTATTTCATGAAACGTTCTTTCCGCGAACATCAGGCGTTGCAAATCGCTAGATACATTCGTAGCTACTATCGGGGAACTTTTTATATTGAGCAATCCGGCCCATTTCACTTTGATGCCGGACGAGCCTGTTATGACGATGTAGAGAATGTACGGTGGAAAAAAGTTCTAGCTCAGATCAACAAAGAAATTCGTAATCTGAGCTCATTAAAAACCATGATCACTAACTAACCTCGAGGCCCATCAACAATGTTTGTGATCACACCACGTTCGACTGTCACGAGTTGTATGAAGTGATCATGCCCCATATACATAGTCCAAACTTCACCAGTCCGAATAATTTGTCTATGACCGTACTCATCGACCACTACACGAGTAGTATCGTCGATAGTTAAAGGTCGACCACATTTGATGAGTAATATAGCGGAAGGATCACCAACAGAAATCAGCGCATTACCACAACGAAAAGAACCGTCTGCCCAAGCGTAACCTGATATGGTCAGTGATAAGAGAACGACCAAACTAGAAACTAATTTTTTCATGGTTCACCTGAGCCTCATAAAGATACTGCCGCTTTTATACACTTCTTATATTAATTTTACATCTCCAATAAAAAAACAGGTTCATCTTTTCGAAAGATAAACTGCAACAAATTGAATTATTCTTAATTGCAGTTGCCAGCATGGACAACAATCGTCACAATCGGGCAGAACCTATATGAAGCAGAGAGGAAATCCATGAGTAGTGTTTCTCTGGTCGCTAGTGCCGAATTACCTACCCCTTGGGGTGTCTTTACTATGACCGGATTCAAAGAAGAGGCTACTGGTAAAGATCATGTTGCGTTATCAATGGGCGACATCACGACAGCCGATCCCGTCTTAGCACGTATTCATTCTGAATGTCTGACCGGTGATGCCTTATTTAGTTTACGGTGTGATTGTGGATTCCAGTTACAAGCCGCACTTCAGCGCATTGCTACCGAAGGACGCGGTGTTTTACTTTACGTTCGTCAGGAAGGTCGTGGTATTGGTTTATTAAATAAGATCCATGCCTACCACCTGCAAGATCAAGGCGCGGATACCGTAGAAGCTAATGTGGCATTAGGTTTTGCACCCGACTTACGCGATTACACCATTTGTGCTGATATGCTGACATTGCTTAATGTGAAATCGTTGCGTCTGATGACCAATAATCCAAGAAAGATCAAAGCAATGGAACAGCACGGTATTCCTGTTGCAGAACGCGTTCCTTTGGAAGAAGGGAAAAACCCTTTTAATGAATTTTATCTGTCAACCAAAGCCGGCAAATTAGGCCACATGTTGCATGATTAATTTTAATTAAAACTCAATGACACTGAGCTTACTTAATAAAGTAAGCTCTTTATTTAACTCATTGTTATTAAAAATAATTAACTACCCTGCCCCGCATTATAGAAATATAAACTATCCAACGGATCAACACCGCCAGTATTAATATTCATTTCACTCAAATCGTATAAACTGTTCGAGTCTGCTCTTTCCACAATTAATGGTGCTGTGCCATCAATATTTTGTAATGTCAGGTCTAATGAGTTATCACTAACATCTAACACTGTTTGATGATCGAGGTAAGTAAACGCCGTGGTGTGTTCATTAATATAAGAATGAACAGCATCAGTATGCACTTGCGATACATTGGCGATAGATGACCATAAGTCCATATCATCATCTATTGCAATGACATCATGTAAGGTTGCCACTTCAGGTAATTGTGATAACGCTATTGTAATTTCCAGACCATCGAGCGAATAGAGAATAGAGCCGTCCGCATGTGTTTCATCAAAAGGCTCATACGCAATAGTTCCGGCCGAAAAATCAACAAACAATTGACCAGTTACATTGCCACTAGAGTCTGTTATTTCAAGGCCATCGAGCTGGTGATCATCCAGATGGGTTGAATAGCCAACACCAGTCTCACAGACTATTTCTTGTCCGTTCCACTGGTAAAGCACATCATCCACAGAAATCCAGTTAATCATTTTGTGTTACTCAGCTAAATAGAGGGGAACAGTATAACTGTTCCCCTGTCTTCCGTTAGTGGATCAAGCCATCCTGTGATAATAAATATGTTTGCAAAGCTGTCAAATCAGCATCTGTCGCACCATGACCCTCAACAACTATCGTCATATCTGGAGTTGAGGTTAGGTCTCCATCTTTATGTACCGAAATTACAGCATCACCAGCACTGTCTTTAGAGAATTGTAAATAATTATCTAAATTAGTATCGGTATCTCCATTAAGCACTGCCGATAAATCAAGCTTGTCACCATTAACTGTATTTATTGAAAAATCAGTAATGGTGTCTTTGTAATGGTCTCCAGCAACATCAGCTGCAGTCCATACAAATGTATCAGCTCCATCACCGCCAGTTAATATGTCATTACCTAGACCGCCAGTAATGTGTTCACCAGAAGCTGTTCCCATGATGGCATCATCACCGTTGGTACCAAGGATATCTGCGCCAATGGCTCCGCCCAACAATTCAACATTCAAAATCTGTGGTGACGTGAGATCGTGATCACCATCAGTAGCGGAAACGCTAAATTGCAGTACCTGATTTTCTGGTAACAGATTCTGGCTATAACTGAACTGGTCTACCTTTGCCTTGCCATCCAAAACCTCGAAGTAAATAGTCGAGAAGTCAGTGCTTGGATCAATAGTTAAATTACCATCAGCAGCATATGTAACCTCATGCCAAGTAGCATCTGTATCGGTCTGCCACTGGAGTTTAAACGGTGTGCTGGATTCCTGATTGATCGTAAAGGTAACGCTATCAACCAAATTTCCAGCAAAACTTACATGGAAATCATCACCCGGATCCAAGTTACCATCGTTTACACCAAAGCCTGCACTGGTTGGTTTAATTTTATCACCACCATCGCCAGTAAAGGTGATCGCATCAAGCCCTGAATTCAAGGTCAGAGAAGTCACTCCTGCACCACCAGTGATACTCCCGAAATCAGCAATTTTCGTTACATCCGGCCGAGGATCTAAGAGATTAAATAAATATTCTCCATCCGGATTGATGGTCAGACTGAAGAAACCAGTAGTACTTGTTCCAGTTCCTGCAGTAATCACCGTTGAGCCATCACTGTTATGTACTGGTGTTGAATAGTTCAACCCACTGATCGTAGTCAGAGCTGATATATTAATCACGCCCTCTCCATCAGCACCGAGTGTAATATCATGAGCGCCAATCAAAGTTCCTGTGGCATTAGCCGCAATAGCATTATCTATATGAGTAAAGGTTGGGACATCATCAATAATGCTGATGCTTAAGTTGGCACTATCGCTGCTGCCGCCCACGCCATTCACCGTCACGCCAACACTGTCGGTCAGCGTGCTGTCAGTGGCACTGCCTGGCAGACCATGCTGTTGGGCTGCATCCAAGGTGTAGCTGTAGGTAATGGTCGCACTCTGGTCATCGCTACTGCTGTAACCGGTAAGGGTTAACGTCCCTTCCCCGGTATTCACCGTGTGCGCCGCCAGATAGCCGGCATCCTGTAACTGTGCCAGACTGAAGGTCGTGCCACCAATCACCACTTCCTTGATGCCATCACTGGCAAAGACCTGGAAGCTGCCACCGTCGGTTTCGCTGGTATCCGGTACCGTTAACAGCCCGTGTTCGTACACAGTGGCATCCGCCCCTTCCGCAGACACCGTCACATGCGCACTGTCGTCAGCACCCACGATGCGAATGGTCACACTCGCCGGACTGGTATCGCCGTCATGGTCAGTAATGGTGTACGTTAAGGTTTGTTCAATCACACTGCTGCTGGTCAACCCCTGTACCGCGGCACTGCTGTTGTCCAGCGTAAAGGTATACGTACCATCGCTGCCCAGCGTCAGGGTGCCGTAAGTCGCCAGTGCCGCTTTGGCGGCGGTGTTGGCATCCCAGCTGAACGCCGTACCGGCATCCGCATTCGCGCCGTCTGCGCCATAGCTGTCGTTGCCCAATACCCCACCGGTCACGCTTTGCAAAGTGGTGGTACCGTTGCCGTCTTCAGTCACAGTCTGTGAGCCATCGCCAGTGGCAACCGGCACATCATCAATAATGCTGATGCTTAAGTTGGCACTATCGCTGCTGCCGCCCACGCCATTCACCGTCACGCCAACACTGTCGGTCAGCGTGCTGTCAGTGGCACTGCCTGGCAGACCATGCTGTTGGGCTGCATCCAAGGTGTAGCTGTAGGTAATGGTCGCACTCTGGTCATCGCTACTGCTGTAACCGGTAAGGGTTAACGTCCCTTCCCCGGTATTCACCGTGTGCGCCGCCAGATAGCCGGCATCCTGTAACTGTGCCAGACTGAAGGTCGTGCCACCAATCACCACTTCCTTGATGCCATCACTGGCAAAGACCTGGAAGCTGCCACCGTCGGTTTCGCTGGTATCTGGTACCGTTAACAGCCCGTGTTCGTACACAGTGGCATCCGCCCCTTCCGCAGACACCGTCACATGCGCACTGTCGTCAGCACCCAAGATATTGATGGTAATTGTTGAATCGGTAGTTCCTCCATTACCATCTGATACCGTATAAGTAAATGTATCCTGTACCGTATCGCCAGTTTTCAGGCTTTGTACTGCTGCAGAGGCATTATCCAGTGTGTAGGTATATTCCCCATTGCTTCCCAGTATTAATGTGCCATAGCTGCCTTTTGTTTCTCCGGTACCAGCGCTAATTGTCAATGGATCGCCATCGACATCACTTGCATTGGTTAATGCATTGCCTACAGCCACATAAATTCCAGAGTCCTCAGTCAGCACATGCGCTTCATTATCATCGACAGGGCTATCGTTAACAGGTGAGACATTAATAGTTACGATGGCAGTATCAGTGCCACCGTGGCCATCACTGATGGTATACGTGAAACTAGCTGAGCCATGGTAATTTTCAGCTGGTGTGAACACCACATTGCCATCCACCAAGGCCACAGTCCCATTCGTTGCGCCCTGTACACTCGTAATAATAAGCGTGTCCCCATCCACATCAGTATCATTCGCCAGTAGAGCTGCAGGTAAAATAGTTAACGGGGTATCTTCTTTTGTTGTTAACGCATCAGGGTTTGCAATAGGATCGTCATTTACAGCATTAGGCGTATCATTAACGGCTGTAACATTGATATCTAATGTTGAACTAGCGCCGGTATTGGTGGTGTATGTAACTTGGGGAACAACCCCATTCCAATTAGGATCTGGCGTAAAAACATAACTACCATCTGGATTAATTACTAATGTGCCAATACCATTCAAATTGGCAGTATTGCCTGCAGAAAAATTAGATCCATTCACCGCAAAACCAGCTACGGATAAAACACTATCAGTATCACTATCATTAACTAATACATTACCTGTCGCCACTGTATCTTCAGCAATGGTGTTTGTATCGGGAGTAACAATTGTTGGGCTATTTGCTGTCGGTGCAGCAGGTACATTTATCTGAAGTAACTGATCTGTTGTTGGTGCAGCTGTGTCATAACCAGACTCAGCGATAGTTGCATCGCCTACACGTGCAACCGATATGAAACCTCCGTTTCCACTACCAGGCCCTGTACCGCCAGCATCAGCAGCAATACCCGCAGCAGCAGCTTCAAATGCCTGAGTAGGATCTTGCCCTGATAATATGGATTGCTGTAATGCATTGATTTGTGCTGTGGTTTGATCTCCATTAGCAACTGCAGTTTGCTCGCCATTAACGGCTCCCATTGCAGGCATAGAGGGTTGTTGATCTGCGGACTGTTCAGGCGTCTGTATTGCCTCTGGAAGACCTTTTTCAAAGGCGAAATTAGAGGCATCACTTAAGATAATCTCCATTCCTGGCTGTAATATGTCACCAACCTGAAGCTCATGTAAAACACCATCAGGCGTGCGAAATTTGGCAACGCCAGCAATAGTCGTCACATGGGAAACTTCCGTGATAGTAATATTTTTCATAGTCCACCCCAACAGCACAATGTTACACATTTGTTAATATAAGTGTAATTTTCGGTTACATTGTGAGCAGTGAAAAGAATGGAGTAATGAAGAGAGGAAGAACACTAATACATGCAGGAAATCGAGTAAAAATCCGCCTTCATAGAAGGCGGCATTGCTTTAGCGCCCCATAGGGGCGTACTTGGCTTTTACCCTGAGGGCCTTCGCCTTTCAGTTTAGATATTCTGCAATGACAATTGTTTATCATCCAGCTCGTGTTTCTCTTGGTACTTTACATATTTCTTTATCATTTCTGCATTCACACCTACGGTGTCAACGCAATAACCCTTTGCCCAAAAATGATTTCCCCATAACTTATGCTTTCTCAAATAGGGAAATTTATTGAACAATCGGATCGCTGTTCTTCCTTTCAAATGACCCATAACTTCAGATACTGATAACCTAGGCGGAATTTTTACCAAAAGATGCACATGGTCTATTTGGACATTTAATTCAACTATCTGTATTTTCAATTGGTCGCACAATATCCGAATCTGTCGATAAACTTCTTTCCCTACATTGTCTTTCAATATACGAAAACGGCACTTAGGGGTCCAAATTATGTGATATTGACAATGCCAGATCACATGGGATGCTTTTTCAAATCTACTCATGGATTTTCCTTATCGGTTGTGGGGACAACAGATTTGGATTTTCCATGAGTAGCATCTATAGGCAGAGCCAAAAAGTAGATAACCACGTCCATAGGACGTGGTTTTCAGTTAAAAATAAAAAGGGGTGCATATGCACCCCTTCATAACCATTATTTTATCTATTTTTTAAATATCGCGTGCTGGCTGTACTATCCCCTGATAACCATCTACAAACAGCTGATTAATCAGTTCAACTTGCTCTTGACTTTCTACCCGAGTGACAACTGTTATAGCACCAGCATTATGTGCAGTACGACATACAGCAGCTAATACGCTTTGGGCATTTTCATCTTTACTGATAATACTCATATACCCCTGATCGACTTTCACATAGGCAGGTGTCAATTCGGTCAAATACTCTAATGACTGAAAATGTCGGCCAAATTGATCAATCCCCCACATGACTTTGTGTTGTTGACATATTTCGCTCAACAATTTTACTGCTTCACGTTGGTGAATAATGGCATTTTCAGGAATCTCAATGGCAATACGTTTAGTTATTATATTGTTTTTAATGAAAAAATCTTTCAGATAGCTCAAAAATGAAGGTGAAGAAATACTGCTGATGGTTAAGTTGACCGAGATACTCATACCAGTGTTAGTTTGAAGAACAGAAACTGCGTGATCTAACACATAACGATCTAGTTTCTCACCCAACTTAAACATTTCAACTGCAGCCATGAATTGAGCTGCACTAAAACGCTGCCCTTGATGCCTAATTCCTGTGAAGAGTTCAGCTGGTAATGCTGACTCCCCGCTGATCATGGTCACAGGCTGCACTCGGAAATCAAATAAGTTATGTTTTAATGCCTCCAAAATAATTTCTTTCCAAGCTAAACGACCAATCGTATCCGCACTTTCTGCCTGCTCGATGGTTACTGCACCCAATCGTTCGTTTCGTGCTCTGCGCAAAGCATTATCGGCTTTAGTTAGAAGTACAGATAAATCTTCATCAGGGTTTCTGATTGCAACACCAATGACAGACAAAGCAGTATCCGCATCTAACGGATTCACAATAAGATCAGCAATGGCAATATTAAGTACATGTGCAGTATCTAATAATTCATCGCTAGTAAGCCCAGGTAGCAACACGGCATACTCAGTAGCAGTGATGCGAGCTAAAGCCATACCTTCAAATACAGATAATTTAGCATTAAGAATATTAGCAACTTGCTTAACCATTTTATCTCGAGCGGTGTAACCATCTGTACGATAAATTTCATCTAATGAGTCAACAGCGATCAACATAACGCCGCCACGGCCATGATCTGCGATCCACGCATTAACCTGGCCGATGAAATATGCACGATTGCCTAATCCAGATACCGCATCACGGAATGCTCTTTCTCGCAATAGATCAGCTGCTTCGGCTTCTTCTTTGAACTGCTTTGCCAACTTAATAGTCAGTGTATTAATCGACTGAACAACTTGTCTTAGTTCCAAAGTCTTTGGTAACGGGATTGTTTGATTAAAATGATGCTGTTCGATTTCCACTGCTTGTCGGCGGATCCAATCCAGAGGACGAAGCAAAAATCGCAAAGCTGAAGTGACTAAGATGGATACAACCACAAAGCAGACGATATATGCCCACAACAAATTTGACATGGCTCGCCATAGCTGGAAATAAGCATCGCCAGGATGCCCTTTGACTTCTAGCTTCCCGAGCTGTAGCCAACCAGATGTTAATATTGTTTCGTAGCTTTCACTTTTAAACAAATTCAGCTGTGTAAACCAATGTGGAACACCTTCAATATCGGTTTTGTTCAATTTTTCAATTGTCTGTTTAGACGCAAGAAGGTCGAGGTGTATTTTTTGGTAATAACCACCATCAAACGCTGCATTAATTACTGATTCCGCACCAACCTTATCACCCGCTTCCAAATAAGGGGTTAATGCCAGGCCAACTGAATTAGCGGTGTTAATAACCGAAATGCGCTGTTGTTCGGCCAGATAGTCTCTCGTAGATTGAAACTGCACTGCGTAAGCAATAATTAATAACCCAGCAAAAAGGCATATCACGAAAGCGAGTATTTGCTTATAAAGAGTCATGATTAGTTATCCAAATTTAAAATTGGTCGGTTCATATGCTGAGTATTGAATCTTTTTTGTAGGTCGGTCCATAAACTCAATCGATCTGAGTTTCCAGCCAACTGGCCTTGACCTTTTGCTTTCATCAACCATAGATGACTACCATTAAAGCTATAAATTGGAATTAAGTCCGTTCGTAAATTGGCGGGTTTAATTGCGGGATCAAGGTTATCTAATATTACTGGCATTGATGCGGGTGTTGCATAATTTGCAACTACCATATGAAACTGATTATAGCGAATTGCTTTAACATAGATCAGCCGCATGCTTTCATCTGATAAGCCCATTTCGCGTAACGTAAAATACTTGGCAATGCTAAAGTCTTCACAGTCCCCGCCACCCGCAGCAAGAAACTCCACAGGAGAAGCCCAATAATCTGGTTGCCCCCATAACTTAATATCATCAATAAATATTTGCCGATTAAAAAAGCGATTTGTTGCTTCTAATGCTTGCTGCTGATTCCATTTTTCAGCACGAGCCCGCTGTACAAGCAACCGCCAATCAATGACTCGACGAGCGGCCCTTGAACCATATTTTTCCTGAACTAAATCAGCTAACTGCCGATCTTTCGCATCAAGAACATCGGCAAGAATAGTTGGATAAATACCAACAGTTAACAATGCGCCTAATAGTAATAATAAGGCGCATTGAAACCGTCGAAAATTAGCTAATATGGTCGAAGACCACATATGTTGCTACTTCTGCCATTCGGCCGGAGCTTTAAAACTCACACTATCCAGCAATTTACCAGTTGCATTGAGTATCCGGTATTCTGAATATAATTCATCATAATCAGTGTTCACGGCATTCTGTCGTGCTTCGAAAAGTTCATTTTCTGTATTGAGCACATCCAATAATGAACGAGTACCTAGTAAGAACTGTTTACGATAGGCCATTACAGTGTCATAACTCGCCTGAACATGCTGCTGCATAAAATCTTTTTGCTTCAGTAGCGCATCTCGGGCATTCCAAGCTAAGCCCAGACCTTCCTGAACTTGACGCGCAGCATTCAGTTTAATGTCTTTAGCTTCACCAATCTGAGAGGCTGTGGCGCGTTTTTGCGCTATATCGGCACCGCCATTCGACAAGTTATAACGCACCATTAGCATAACGCTGGTATCATCAACTCGATAGCCATCAACACCGCTACTATTTTTATTTAAATTTTTATTCGCTTCTATGGATAATTTTGGATAAAAATTAGCCTTAGAAGCTTCATATTGAGCTCGAGTAGCTTCAATATCCTGATCGGCAGAGAGCAAGGTTGGATGTATTTTTTGGGCTGATGCTACAGCTTCTGATAATGTAGCTGGAATTTTAGTGGTATCTGGTACTGGTTGTGTCAAATCAGTTGGCTGATTATTAGTCACACGATAAAACTCAGTTTCTGCATCCAGCATATTATTTTCGGCTGCGGAAAGGTTAGCCTGAGCTCTGGCGACACGGCCTTTGATTTGCATATAGTCTGCAGTAGATCCTACGCCAGAATCGGTTCTTTTACCTATGTCAGCTAAAATCGCCTGATGAGTAGCCAAATTCTCTTGTGACAAACGGAATAACTCTTGTTGGCGCAAGACGTTTAAATATACCTCTGTGACACGCAGTGCTGTGTTATTTGCCTGTGCATATAGAGCGAACTTTTGTGCTTGTGCTTCAGCGGTTGTTCTATCAACATTACTGCTGGTTGCGAAACCATCAAATAACATTTGCGTTAATGAAATGCCAAATTCCTGTCGATTTAAATTATGGCCATCATCAGCCGTTGGGCTATTACTGTCATAATTATCTTTTCCTATGCCAGCAACCGCATCCACTTTCGGGAAATAACCCGCTTTAGCTTGGTCAATTTGATGGGTTCGGGTGACATAATTGTCATATGCTTGTTTTACTTGAGGGTGATCAAGCAAAGCTTGCGATACTGTTGCATCTAATGATGCTGCGCCTGCGGAACTTGACATAACAGCTACAAATACCGCAAGTGCCGATAATTTACCTACTTTGTCCATGGTGTATCTCCTTTACTATCCTATCGTTCACGCAGTGCAGACTGCTTAGCACGTAAAATGGGTTTCATCAGATATTCGAGAACACTTTTTTTGCCTGTTACGATATCAACACTCGCCATCATCCCTGGAATGATCGGTAAAGGAACCGCCGCACTCCCAAGAAAACTGCGATCTGTCCTGACTCGCACCAGATAAAACGCATTACCTTTCTCATCCTGGATTGTATCAGCACTGATATGTTCCAGTTTTCCATGTAATCCACCATAAATGGCGAAATCATAAGCAGAAAATTTCACCATTGCCGTTAAACCTGGGCGCAAAAAAGCAATATCTTTCGGTAAAACCTTTGCCTCAATTAGTAGATTGTCTTCAGATGGCACAATTTCAACAATATCCATGCCAGGTTGTACAACACCGCCCACCGTATTCACTTTCAGTGTTTTTATCGTTCCATTCACTGGTGATGTTACGCTTGTTCTGGATACTCGATCTTTTAATCCAACTTGGCCTTCTTTGAGTTGAGAAAGACGACTTTGCTTTTCTTCCATCTCTTTTTGAGCATCAACACGGAATTTGAAGGCAACATCTTTACGTTTAAGAATAGCCTCTCTTAGCAAAGAGTTTTGTTTGGGTAACAATAATCTCGCATTTTCTAACTCACCTTGCATATCGTTGAGTTGACGCTGCATCTTTAATAAGTCAACTTGTGAAACAATACCTTCCTTGACTAAAGGTCGATTCATCTCAACTTCTCTGCTAGCCAGACCAACACTTCTGCTTAACGTACGAATTTTATTGTTGATCTCTAAAATTTCATTTTCTTTTTGTTCAATCTGCTGACCCATAATAACCAGCTGATTGTTTAAGTTACTGATGTTTTCCTGCAATGCTCCTTTTTGACGGATAACATTTTCCGGGAAAACTTTTTCGAACCCAGCAGGAAAAATCATTGATTGCTCATTGATCGTCACCTGATCACGCCAAGGCAATGCACTATCATTGGAAATAAAAAGACTACCAATCTCAGCTCGCAAGCGGGCAACATCACCTTGCATACTGACTAACTCTTGTTGTTTCTCACGAAAATCTGAACGAAAACGAGTGTCATCAATGCGCAATAACTCTTGCCCTTCTTTCACCATTTGCCCTTCGTGAACAAAAATATCCTTGACGATACCGCCCTCGAGATTTTGAATTACCTGGAGTTGTTTTGATGGAATAACCTTTCCTTCTCCTCGGGTAACTTCATCCAGTTTTGCCCAAGCAGACCAGATAGTTGCAACAATGAAGAAAAGGAAACAACACCAAAGTAAAATTCGGGCCCGACGCGGAGCCGTCAGCATTACTGCCGCTGAAGCGTCATCAATAAGATCTAATTGTCTTTGATTCAGTTCAGGATTAGGCATCAGCGTTCTCCCTTACACGAACCTTACCTTCTTTAAGTTGTTGTAAAACGAGATCTCTCGGACCATCAGCAACAACCATTCCCTGTTCAATAACAATAATACGATCCACAATATCCAACATTGAAGTGCGGTGAGTAATCAAAAGCATCGTTGTTTCGACAGGTAAATTTGCCAATTCACGTTTCACCAGACTTTCCGAACGATTATCCATATTCGCAGTTGGTTCATCCAAAATAAGAATAGGCGGATCGAGTAAAAGTGCTCTGGCTAATGCAATAGATTGTCGTTGACCACCCGATAAATTGCGTCCACCTTCACCAACTTGTCGCTCTAAGCCATTAGGGTCATGATTGGTAAACTGACTAACCCCCGCCCGTTGGGCCGCCCGTAATATCTGTGCATCGGTTGAGTGAGGATGACCCAGTTGAATATTTTGCCGAATTGAGCCGTAAAACAGCGTAAAATCCTGCGGAACACAACCGATATTGTCTCGGATTGTAGAAGGATGTAACTGTGATAATTCAAAACCATCAAGACGCACAGAACCAGATAGCGGCTTATACAACCCCAGAATCAATTTCTCTAACGTTGTTTTCCCAGCTCCAATGCGACCAATAATCGCGATTTTCTCACCAGGGCGAATTCTTAACGTTAGCTGTTTAAGTGCTGATTGTTCTGAACCTGGGTAGCTGAACGAAACATCATCCAGATCTATCCGGCCAGTTAAGGTGTCATAATCAAGATAATGTTTATCATCTTCTCGCTCTGACGGGCTCTGCATTATATTTTCGAGTAACAACAATGCAGCCTTCGCCTGATTATAACGTGTTGATAATACAGATAATTGGATAAGTGGACCGATAGCACGACCAGCAAGCATCACGGCAGCGATCATTCCCCCCATGGTCAAATTGCCTTCAGAGATCTGATAAACACCTAAAACGATCAAAGCAACGGTTGTCATCTGTTGCACATAATTAGCCAGACCTGAAACCATATTGGTAATTTTGCGGGTAGTAATACCCGAATTCGCCATATGACTAACCGCTTGCTCCCAGCGATGCTGGAACTGCCCTTCTGCATTATGAATCTTAACGGACTCGAGCCCTGCAATAGCTTCTATGACTGTTGCATATTTTTGTGATGATAAACGACTACTTTCTTCAATGCTTTGACGCAGTGGAGCTTGAATATAAAGGCTATATACAGCCATGCAGATAATAGCAATCAATGGCACGATTGCGAGTAAACCCGCAAAGATCCAGATAACCAGCAAAAATAAAAATGCGAAAGGTAAATCGATAAGTGCTGACACTGTTGCTGAAGTAAAAAACTCGCGGATAGATTCAAATTCTTGCAGATGACGAGCAAAGGCACCTGTTGAATTAGGTCTGGACTCCATACGAATGCCCATGACCTTAGAAAAAATCTTAGCTGAAAGTAATAAATCAGATTTTTTACCTGCAATATCAATAAAATAGCTACGAAGCTGCCTGATTATGATATCAAAGGTAAAAACCAATGAAACGCCTATGGCTAATACCCAAAGCGAATCGAATGCCAGATTAGGAACAATCTTATCGTAGACGTTCATGGTGAAAATAGGGCTGGCGATAGCAAATATGTTGATCAGAATAGAAGCAATCAGCACATCTTTATAGATCGGCAATGATTCAAGTAATGTACTCCAAAACCAATGCCCTTCTCTTGGTTTCAATACTTCTGGTGCACGAGCATCGAATTGTAAACGACGCTTAATGTAAAAACCGTTCCCCGAGCATTCATCTGCTAGTACAGCTAAAGAAACAGACTGTTGCCCAACACTACCAATTGGGAAAAAAAGCGTGGCTTGCGTTTTAGATTTATCAATAGAAAGGAGAACTGCAGCCCGACCATCGCGCATCAATAGAACACATGGCAGTAACAACGCAGGAATAGCATCTAAAGGTGATGAAAAATAATCTACAACAAAACCCGCTCTATGTGCGGCACGAGGAAATAACTCAGATGTTAATTTCCCATCTTGTAATGGTAATCCTGCAGTGAGAGCTTCACGGGTATTACCCATACCGTAGTGCTGAGACATAAACAGCAAACATTCTAATAATGCATCTTGCCGTCCATCTGCAATTGTCATATTTGTCCTTGTTCTACCCGGATAAAGCCTGAATCTCAGGATCGAAGGTGTCGAATGTTACTACAAACAATTTTCTTTTCATAACATTACCGTCACATACAGCATAGACAACAAATCGTTATTTGCTTTACTAAATAATAAGCTACGCAATAAAAAAGCGCCTGCAATGCAGGCGCTTTAGTTCAGAAAGAATACTTTTCTGAAATTACAATACGTCGATAGCGTTCAGTTCTTTGAATGCTTGTTCCAGACGAGCAATCATAGTTTCCTGAGCTTTACGCAACCATACGCGTGGATCGTAGTATTTTTTGTTTGGTGAATCTGCGCCTTCTGGGTTACCCAGTTGGCCTTGCAAGTAAGCTTCTTTCGCTTTGTAGTAGTTCAGGATACCTTCCCAAGTTGCCCACTGAGTGTCGGTATCGATGTTCATTTTAACTACGCCGTAGCCTACAGATTCTTTAATTTCAGCATCAGTAGAACCTGAACCGCCGTGGAATACGAAGTTCAGAGTGTTAGCAGGAACGCCGAATTTTTCAGAAACATATTTCTGAGAAGCATCCAGAATGCTTGGAGTCAGTTTAACGTTACCTGGTTTGTAAACACCGTGTACGTTACCGAAAGAAGCAGCGATGGTGAAACGCGGGCTGATTTTGCTCAGACGCTCGTAAGCGTAAGCAACGTCTTCTGGTTGAGTATACAGAGCAGACTGGTCCATGTGGCTGTTGTCTACGCCGTCTTCTTCACCACCGGTGCAACCCAGTTCCAATTCCAGAGTCATGCCCATTTTGGCCATGCGTTCCAGGTATTTGCAGCAGATGTCGATGTTTTCTTCCAGAGACTCTTCAGACAGATCCAGCATGTGAGAAGAGAACAGTGGTTTGCCAGTTTCAGCGAAGTGTTTTTCACCCGCGTCTAACAGACCGTCGATCCATGGCAGCAGTTTTTTAGCTGCATGGTCAGTGTGCAGAATTACAGGGATACCGTAAGCTTCAGCAACTGCGTGAACGTGTTTAGCACCAGAGATAGCACCGATGATAGCCGCTTTCTGACCTTCCAGTTTCATGCCTTTACCAGCGATGAATGCTGCACCACCGTTAGAGAACTGAACGATTACTGGCGCTTTAACTTTAGCAGCAGCTTCCAGTACAGCATTTACTGAGTCAGTGCCAACACAGTTAACAGCAGGCAGAGCGAATTTGTTCGCTTTTGCTACTTCAAATACTTTCTGTACGTCGTCACCGGTAATAACGCCTGGTTTAACGAAATCAAAGATCTTAGACATTTCAAAGGTCCTATCAGGTGTTCAACTACAAAATGCGAGTTGAACGAGTTGCTAAAAAATTATTTGTGCCGATTGGCAAAGCAACGGGAGACATAAGCCTCCCGTTAAATCATTACGCTTTAGCGCGTTCTTCCAGAATTGCAACTGCAGGCAGAACTTTGCCTTCTACGAATTCCAGGAATGCACCACCGCCAGTAGAGATGTAAGATACTTTGTCAGCAATACCGAACTTGTCGATAGCTGCCAGAGTGTCACCACCACCAGCGATAGAGAATGCTGGTGATTCAGCAATCGCTTTAGCAATGATTTCGGTGCCTTTAGCGAATTGATCGAATTCGAACACGCCAACTGGGCCATTCCACAGAATGGTTTTAGCGTTCATTATGATGTCAGCCAGTGCTTTAGCAGAATCTGGACCGATGTCGAAAATCATATCGTCATCAGTTACGTCAGCAACTGATTTGATAGTTGCTGGAGTTGATTCAGAGAATTCTTTACCAACAACAACGTCAGTAGTTACTGGGATGTTGGTTTCAGCAGCCAGTTTCTTAGCAGTGTCGATCAGGTCGTGTTCGCACAGAGATTTACCAACATTGTGGCCAGCAGCCGCGATGAAAGTGTTAGCGATACCACCACCAACTACCAGCTGGTCAGCGATTTTTGACAGTGATTCCAGAACAGTCAGCTTGGTAGAAACTTTAGAACCACCAACGATAGCAACCATTGGGCGCTCTGGTTTCAGCATTGCTTTACCCAATGCGTCCAATTCACCAGCCAGCAGAGGGCCAGCACAAGCAACTGGTGCGTATTGAGCAACACCGTGAGTAGAGCCTTCAGCTCGGTGAGCAGTACCGAAAGCGTCCATTACGAATACGTCACACAGTGCAGCGTATTTCTTAGCCAGCTCTTCAGTGTTTTTCTTTTCGCCTTTGTTGAAACGGCAGTTTTCCAGAACAACCAGTTCACCTGCAGCAACTTCAACGCCATCCAGGTAATCTTTAGCCAGACGTACTGGGCAGGACAGTTTGTCTTTCAGGTAGTTCACTACTGGCAGCAGAGAGAACTCTTCGTTGTACTCGCCTTCAGTCGGACGACCCAGGTGAGAAGTGATCATCAGCTTGGCGCCTTTTTCCAGAGCCAGTTTGATGGTCGGCAGAGTTGCAACGATACGTGCGTCAGAAGTTACTTTACCATCTTTCACTGGTACGTTCAGGTCTGCACGAACGAGTACGCGCTTACCAGCCAGATCCAGATCAGTCATTTTGATAACAGACATGTTAGTCCCCTATATTTTTTAGACATATAACGAAGTCAGTGCCATTGGTCTTATTTTGATCTTCCTGAATAAGACTCAATTTATGAAGTTAGTACGCCAGCCGGATTACAGAGGGGAGACTTCAGTTGTGTGTGTTGTTTTTTTCCTGATGTAAAACCAGGGAGACTGAAGTCATACCCACAACAGCTATGTTGTGACCTACTAATCATTCAAACGCAAAGAGTTTACTGTGCTTATGCATCAAACGCGATACTTGACACAGATTTTCTGTGAAAAAAACGGGAGCCGAAGCTCCCGTTTAACATTGCATTTACGCCTGGAACAAACTTTCAACAGTTTGCACCACATTTTCGACGGTGAAGCCGAATTGTTGGAACAATAATTCGGCGGGTGCTGACTCCCCGAAGGAGCGCATGCCGATGATTTGGCCGTTCAAACCGACATATTTGTACCAGTAATCAGCAATACCCGCTTCTACAGCAACACGTTTAGTGACCGCTGCTGGTAATACTGATTCTTTGTATTCTGCAGACTGTGCATCAAATGCATCGGTACATGGAATTGAAACGACGCGAATCTGATGACCTTTCGCTGTCAGTTCATCAGCAGACAACATTGCCAGTTCAACTTCTGAACCCGTTGCAATCAGGATCGCATCTGGAGTGCCTTCACAGTCACGCAGGACATAACCGCCTTTGTAGACATTAGCCAACTGCGCTGGAGTACGATCCATTTGTGCCAGATTTTGACGGGAGAAAATCAGCGCACTTGGGCCATCTTTGCGTTCAACCGCATATTTCCACGCAATCGCTGATTCAACTTGGTCACATGGACGCCATGTGCTCATGTTCGGGGTCAGACGCAGAGAAGCCATTTGTTCCACTGGTTGGTGTGTTGGGCCGTCTTCACCCAGACCGATTGAGTCATGGGTATAAACAAAGATGACACGCTGTTTCATCAGCGCAGCCATACGCAGTGCATTACGGGCATATTCCATGAACATCAGGAATGTCGCGCCATAAGGAATGAAACCACCATGCAACGCCACACCATTCATCATAGCTGACATCGCAAACTCACGCACACCGTAGTGAACATAGTTACCAGAGGCATCATCTGCTGTCAGCGACTCAGAACCAGACCACATGGTCAGGTTTGATGGCGCTAAGTCAGCTGAACCACCCAGGAATTCAGGCAGTAATTTACCAAATGCTTCAATCGCATTTTGGCTGGCTTTACGAGAAGCAATTTTTGATGGATTGGCTTGCAACTGTTCAACGAATGCTTGAGAAGCTTCCGCCCAGTTAGCTGGCAAATCGCCATTGACACGACGTTCATATTCCGCAGCCAATTCTGGATGCACTTCGGCATAGGCTGCATATTTTTTATTCCATGCGGCTTCTTTCGCTGCACCTGCGTCTTTCGCACTCCACTTGGTTGCGATATCCGCAGGAATAACAAACGGCTCATGGTTCCAACCCAGGAACTCACGTGCAGCAGCGATTTCAGCAGCACCTAATGGTGAACCGTGGCAATCGTGTGAACCCGCTTTATTTGGTGAACCAAAACCGATCACTGTCTTACAGCAGATCAGTGTTGGTTTGTCAGTTTCAGCTTTTGCCGCTTCGATAGCAGCTTTAACTGCATCTGCATCATGGCCGTCAACAGCACGGATCACATGCCAGCCATAGGCTTCAAAGCGAGCAGGCGTATCATCAGTAAACCAGCCTTCAACATGGCCATCGATAGAAATACCGTTGTCATCCCAGAATGCGATCAGTTTACCCAGCTTCAGTGTGCCAGCCAGTGAACACGCTTCGTGCGAGATACCTTCCATCATGCAACCGTCACCCATAAACACGTAGGTGTGATGGTCAACGATATCAAAATCAGGACGGTTGAATTGAGCTGCCAGCACTTTTTCAGCCAGCGCCATACCAACACCGTTGGTAATACCCTGCCCTAATGGACCAGTCGTTGTTTCAACACCAGGGGCATAACCATATTCAGGGTGACCTGGAGTACGAGAATGTAGCTGACGGAAGTTTTTCAGATCTTCAATGGACAGGTCATAACCAGACAGATGCAACAAGGAGTACAGCAGCATCGAACCATGACCATTGGAAAGGATGAAACGGTCACGCTCGCTCCATTTTGGGTTAGCTGGGTTGTGGTTCAAAAAGTCGCGCCACAGCACTTCAGCAATATCAGCCATGCCCATCGGGGCGCCCGGGTGGCCGGAATTGGCTTTTTGAACTGCATCCATGCTCAATGCCCGGATGGCATTGGCTAACTCTTTACGAGAGGGCATTTGTCACTCCTGCTTTCAATTGGGTCTATACATTTAAGTAAGGTGCGTATTGTCCCAAACTGATCACCGGTTGCGCAAATGTTATCTCGGTTATTTTATTGCGATACATCTCTACTTAATGATCTGAGGCTTAATTTCCCCCGTACATTGACGATATCTCTATTGACTGCGACAATAGTCACATAGATAGACGTCCAGATGTGGATACTGCTATTTGCAATCAGGTTATCAACCCCATTGCAATCGCCTTCAACTTTTTACACAGAGAATTAAAATGGCAAGACTGTTTACCTCCGAATCCGTTGCTGAAGGACATCCAGATAAAATCGCGGATCAGATTTCCGACGCGGTGCTGGATGCCATTCTGGAGCAGGATCCTAAAGCGCGTGTCGCTTGTGAAACTTTCGTCAAGACCGGCATGGTGCTGGTTGGTGGTGAAATCACTACTTCCGCATGGGTTGATATTGAAGAGCTGGTGCGCAAAACGGTTTGTGATATCGGCTATACCCACTCAGATATGGGGTTTGACGCGCACTCTTGCGCCGTACTGAATGCTATCGGTAAACAGTCTCCTGATATCAATCAGGGTGTTGATCGTGCCGATCCAAAAGAACAGGGTGCTGGCGACCAGGGTCTGATGTTTGGTTATGCATCAAACGAAACTGATGTCTTGATGCCTGCACCAATTACTTATGCACACCGTCTGGTTAAACGTCAGTCTGAAGTGCGTAAAAATGGCACACTGCCATGGTTGCGCCCGGATGCAAAAAGTCAGATCACTTTTATCTATGACAAACAAGGTAAAATCGAAGGTATCGATGCCGTTGTTCTGTCTACGCAACATTCACCAGATATTAGCCAGCCAGATCTGATCGAAGCGGTGCACGAAGAAATTCTGAAACCCGTATTGCCAGCAGAATGGTTGAGCAAAAATACCAAATACTTTATTAACCCAACTGGCCGTTTTGTTATCGGTGGCCCAATGGGTGACTGTGGTCTGACTGGCCGTAAAATCATTGTAGATACTTACGGTGGTATGGCTCGTCACGGTGGCGGTGCTTTCTCTGGTAAAGACCCATCTAAAGTTGACCGTTCAGCCGCTTATGCCGCGCGTTATGTGGCGAAAAACATTGTGGCTGCCGGTTTAGCCGATCGTTGTGAAATTCAGGTTTCCTACGCAATCGGTGTTGCTGAGCCAACCTCTATCAGTGTTGAGACATTTGGCACTGGTAAAGTCGATGAAGAATTGTTGACTCAGTTGGTTCGTGATCAGTTCGATCTGCGCCCATATGGCCTGATTGAAATGCTGGATCTGATCCAACCGATCTACAAACAAACCGCCGCTTACGGTCACTTTGGACGCGAAGAGTTCCCATGGGAAAAAACCGATAAAGCCGCATTACTGCGCGACTTAGCTGGTTTGAAATAATTCGTGATTTTAAGGGGCTTCGGCCCCTTTGTTTTATCGATAAACTCTGCTGTTTTATCTGTATACTCCCGCCAAAGAAGTCCTTTTTTCACCCTGCACATGCTAAATAGACCCAACATCACGAACCTGATCCAGATCGAAGTGGTTGCCAGCCATTACCTGTCTTTGGCTGCTCGTTACTTCAAGCGTGAATTTAATCACCCCAGAATCACGTTAGATCAGCGCGGCAAATGTGCTGGCACTGCGCGGTTATGCGACTGGCATATCCGGCTTAATCCGGTTTTACTACAAGATAACCAGGCTGAGTTTGAAAATGAGGTGATCCCACATGAGATTGCCCATTTAGTAGTGCATGCAATCTGGGGACGAGTGAAACCGCATGGTGCAGAATGGCGGAAGGTGATGGGAGAGGTGTTTAACATTACGCCCCGCACAACCCATAAAATGGATGTAACTAAAGTTCAGGGCGCCGTTTACGCTTATCATTGTGACTGCCAGCAACATCAATTATCGGTGCGACGTCACCGCGCCATTTTACGCGGTGACCGGCAATATTGCTGTCGTCGTTGTGGGGCTAATCTGCAACAACTAACTGACGTAACAGACTCATTCCCTCGCCCGTAAATTCACCTCTACTGGCCATTTGACGGATCTGTTCTGCGTTATAACGGCGGGCATCATAAACCACCACAATACTTTCATCGCCCGGTTGCAGGAAGTGTTGCTCACCAAATGGTGTATAACGAGTAGCGCCGATACTGATGATCACCTGTTGCGGATGTTGTGCCACTTTCAATAAAGCTGCGATATCTTCTGCCGGGCCTTCATCCTGCTGATGATTCATCTTATCGATGACCCAATTCAGTAAGGTTTCGTGAAAATAGCTGTATTCCACTGTCGGGCTGTCTAAACCATACGGATAACATTGCTCATCACGGCGTAAAAAGCTGGCGATATGGTAACAATCTAGCTCTCCACCTTCGGCGAATTTATCTAGTGTGATGCGCTGTGATGACATACCCTTGCTGGCCGATCCCCAGTTTTTCTTTTCACTGATCTTACGAGCACCAGGGCGACGAATAGAGCAGTCATTAAAAGCAGCAAACTCACGGGGAATAAGGTCTTTAACGATCTGGTTGTCATACACCACATCGCAGATCAAACAAACTTCCGGTTCGATCTGCAGATTATCTGCCCCCTCAGGAAACTGGATCTGATGATGAGAGATTGGAAATACATTCAGAAAACTGTTTTCAATGTGCGGAACATAAAATGGGAATATTGCTTTCGGCTGAATAGCGTCTTTTACTTTAACATTCACAAAATCACTGGCTTCGCCTGCCTGTTCCAAATGCCCAGCAAAATTACCTGCCACACCAAAACCAATCATCTTGGTTAAATCCATCGCCTGCTCCTTTCTGAATGCCAATTCACGCTTAACAAGATTACTATCAAGAATCACAAGCATGTTATCCTTGCAACATCTGATTTACACCATAGTTATGCGGTTATGGTAAAAATATAGTGAAGGAGCAATGTCGCTAAAATGCGCATTCCACGAATTTTTCAAGACTCAACATTGAGCATTGGCGCCACAGTTAACTTACAAGAAGATGCAGCAAATCATGTCGGGCGTGTGTTACGTATGTTACCCGAGCAGGAAATTTGCCTGTTCAACGGCCAAGGTGGTCAATATCAGGCCACAATCATTGAAAGTGGCAAGAAACAAGTGATTGTTCGGATTGATAGTTTTAATGATCACTCAGTAGAATCACCGCTTACGATCCATTTAGGCCAAGTCATCAGCCGTGGCGATAAAATGGAGTTCACTATCCAGAAATCGGTTGAGCTGGGTGTCAATGTCATCACCCCATTATGGTCTTCCCGTTGCGGCGTCAAATTGCACGGTGATCGTCTGGATAAAAAATTAGAGCAGTGGCAAAAAATTGCCATCAGCGCCTGCGAACAGTGTGGCCGTAATACAGTCCCGTTAGTACGCCCGGTTATGTCACTGGAAAACTGGCTTGCTGAACCAACTGATGAGCTTAAACTGACCCTTCACCCCAGAGCTGCCTATTCGGTAGGTACGTTGCCCACACCAGCAAATGGTGTCCGACTGGTGATTGGTCCGGAAGGTGGTTTGTCAGATGATGAAATCGCATTAACCGAACAATATCATTTTCAGGAAATGCTGCTTGGCCCGCGTGTATTACGCACTGAAACCGCAGCTTTGACCGCCATTACCGCGCTGCAATGTCGTTTCGGCGATCTGTCTTAGGAGAGCAAATGAGCATTAAATTAGGCATCGTGATGGACCCTATTCAGTCCATCAATATCAAAAAAGACACCAGCTTCGCCATGTTACTGGAAGCCCAGCAGCGTGGTTACGAACTCTATTATATGGAGATGAGTGATCTCTATCTCGAGCAAGGTATCTCTTATGCTACTATGCGTCCGCTCGAAGTCCGTCAGGATTACACCTGCTGGTATGCTCTTGGGGAAGTCGTTGATCAGCCATTGCATGAGCTTGATGTGATCCTGATGCGTAAAGATCCACCGTTTGATACGGAATTCATTTACGCGACCTATTTGCTCGAACGGGCAGAAGAACAAGGCACCCTGATTGTTAACAAACCGCAAAGCTTGCGTGATGCTAACGAAAAACTGTTTACCGCCTGGTTTGCAGAACATACACCAACAACACTGGTGACCCGATCTTCCGCCAAATTACGATCTTTCCACCAGCAACATCAGGATGTGATCTTAAAACCGCTGGATGGTATGGGTGGTGCCTCTATTTTTCGCATGAAGCATGATGACCCTAACGTCGGTGTCATTATCGAAACACTGACCGAGCATGGTTCCCGTTATTGTATGGCGCAATCATATTTGCCAGCGATCAAAGATGGCGACAAACGTGTATTGGTGATTGATGGTGAACCGATTCCCTATTGCTTGGCTCGCATTCCCTCACAGGGGGAAACGCGTGGTAATCTGGCAGCAGGCGGACGCGGTGAACCGCGCGAATTGACTGAAGCGGACTGGAAAATTGCACGTGCTGTTGGTCCAACCCTGAAAGCCAAAGGATTGATTTTTGTTGGCTTAGATATTATCGGTGATCGACTCACTGAAATTAACGTGACCAGCCCAACCTGTGTTCGGGAAATCGAAGCACAATTTGATATTAATATTTGTGGTTTGCTGATGGATGCGATTGAACGCCGCATCAGTAAAGCCAGTTAAGGAACCCTCTTTAGGAATGATGCAGTCATTACAGAATTATTTTCTGGTTGCAATGCCAACGCTCAACGACTCTGTTTTTGAGCGTTCCCTTATTTATTTATGTGAACATAACGAAAAAGGCGCGATGGGAATTGTACTGAATGTGGAACTGGATATTGATATCTGCCAGTTATTGACGCAGATGAAATTAGGTAACTCAGCTTTTCTACTTTCAGGTAAACCCGTCATGTCTGGCGGGCCAGTGAACACCGATCGTGGTTTTGTCTTGCACACGCCGATGGATGGTTTTCACGCTTCGTTATCAATAACCAATGAACTCATGATGACCTCATCACTGGATATTTTATCGACGCTTGGTACCTCTGCTGAACCGAAAAATTACATGATTGCGCTCGGTTACGCAGGCTGGGAGGCAGGTCAGTTAGAACAGGAAATTTTGGATAATGTCTGGCTGACGATTCCTGCTTCTTCAGAGATCATCTTTAATACGCCGGTTGAAGATCGCTGGTTAGCCGCCAGTAAATCAATCGGTATTGATATCTGGCAGCTTGCACCAGGAGCTGGCCACGCATGAAAGAAATCGGTAATCGTTCACTCATGGGTTTTGACTTTGGGACACGCAGTATTGGTGTTGCCACAGGGCAAGAAATTACCGGCACTGCGTCACCACTAACGTCGTTGAAAGCCAACGAGGGTATTCCAGACTGGGTGCAGCTGGAAAAACTACTGAAAGAGTGGCAGCCCGATCTGTTAATCGTCGGTTTACCGCTCAATATGGATGGTACTGAACAAGAGATGACCGTGCGCGCCCGCAAGTTTGGGCAACGTCTACACGGACGTTTCGGCTTTCAGGTGGAATTCAAAGATGAACGACTAACCACGACTGATGCCAAGGCTCGTCTCTTTGAACACGGCGGCTATAAAGCGTTAGGCAAAAGCCGTGTTGATGCGGTATCCGCCCAATTGATATTAGAAAGTTGGATGGAATCGCACTACGGTGTATGACAAAAGTGCATAACAAAACTCCCGTTTTAGCGGGAGTTAACTGCACTTAATAGGCATGATCCATCTGGTAAATGTTGTAGAGCACCTTGGTATCCAACTCCAGCTCTGTCGCATACATATTATCCACTGGATAACTCTTCACGACACGCGCACCGCGTAATAAGCCATCGACATTCGCATGCATACGATTACTGGCCTGACGATTATCGTTGTAAGTCGTATCTGCTTGAATGGCATTGCCATACACCTGTTCCGTCAATTCGCGGTAAGCATCTAATTTTGACGCTCTGATTGCCTGCAGGATTTTTTCCGAACGCGTTGGCCCAGGTTGTACATCAACAATACCGTAACCAACCGAACGCAATACCGGAAATTCATCCGGTGTTTCACGGGCATAATGTGTTACCCGATGCGTGGTGCAACTGGCTAAGAAAACAGAACTCAGCAGCAACAATATCCAATACCAGCGAGACATAGTCGCCTCCTAATGTGTCATCGTAAGGGGTTTGCCGTATTGGTCATACGGAAACTCACCACGAACCACCATACCTTTCGTTACCAGTACGGTGCGGCCAGATTCAAAATTACCTTTGAGCATTTCATTTGGTACGAAGCCCTGTGATGTCGCTTCGACCAAGCGAGTACGCATGTTGATAATGCGCATATTGAGCACCACACCTAAATCATTTCGAGACATAGTTCCTGTCAGCACACGCCCGGCAGGGATCCGTTTTGACAATTCGGTCCAATCACGGCTCATGGTGAAATCACCTTCCGGTGTCACTTTGATGCTACCGGTTATCTTATAGTCGAGAACGACTTCACCACGGCGGTGTAATTCATGCACAAAATCTTCAGAGATTTGCTGCCCAATTGGACTCGTACTTTCCAGAGAACTGAGATTCACCATGGATGTCACGGCGATAGGCGATAAAACCGTGTTGCCAGGGATCTTCGTAGCAAACAAGCGATCCGTCATATCTGACACCAAACGATTTAGCGCCAACCCATTTTCTCTTTTTGGCCCGTCATAGTTCATACCGGTTCGATCAGCACAGGCCGACAACGCAAACACGGCGGTTAAAATAACCATTAACGGTCTGTATTTTTTCATTATTAGACCCAACCTTTCTCCTGGCATAACCACTTATCGACCATTCAAATAATATCTTGAGGCCGGATGTCAATTTTCCGCTGGTATAGATTGTGCATAGCAAAATTATCTTATCTCCCATTCGCCAAATGCCATGAAACATTGGATTATTCTGCTGTTATGCATGATCGCCCTGCCCTCACAAGCTGCATGGTATAAAACCATTGGTAGCGCGGCTATCATCAATAATGATGAGGAATACGCGCGCCAGCAAGCGATTCAGGATGCCTTACGTCAAGCAATGCTGAAAGCAGGCGCCTCTGTTTCCAGCATTCAGCAACTGAGCAATGGTGCACTGACTCGAGATGATTTCCAGATCCGTGCCAATAGTGAGGTTCGGCAATATCAACTGTTGGATGAAGAGATCCGAGAGCAGCGTATTTTTGTTAATGTGCGCTCTTATATAGTCGCCGATCGGTCTGGTTGTGCGGGTGGCTTATATGCCAAAGATATTTCACTGATCCGGTTTAACTGGCAACACAAAGATGATGGTCGTTATGGCCAAATCTATCAATTGGATCGCGCCGTAACACGAGCATTGTTCGACCGCTTAGGGCAACAGCGTCAGGTTTTTGTCACTCACAGCTGGTTAGATAATAATCTGGGGGTAGACCCCAGCAAATTACATCAAGGTGACAGCACGTTTGCGCAGCAGATCCAAAGCTTAGCCGTGCAGACTGACAGCCAATATCTCATTTTTGGCAGCATCGTAGATGCCTCGCTGCAGAAACCAGACCAAGGTATTCTCGACAATGTTTTTCCGGGAACATGGTATAAAAATCCATTACGCCATTTTACCTTGCAGCTGTATATCTACGATGGGCTAACCGGGCAATTGCTGGACCAGCCTTTTTATCAAACGCAGGCGCAATGGACATTTGATCGAGAAGCTATTGTTGACCCGATCAGTCAAGATTTCTGGCAATCCTCTTACGGTATGGAAGTGACTGCGACGCTTAACCGTGCCACCGAAGAACTGAAAGGCCGTTTGCAATGCGAACGCCCTACTGCGCGGATCATCCGCGTGGAAGGTCTCGATTATCATATTAACCTTGGCAAAAATAACGGCCTGAAAGTAGGCGACCGCTTCCGCATTCTGCATAAAGCCGATTTTACCGATAGTTATGGGCAAGAACATCCATTACGTAACGAAGCATCTGGTGTGATGGAAGTGAAAAAGGTGTATCCGGAAAATGCGGTGATTCGGCCATTATCACAATATGCCGCTGGCAATATTCAGGTGAATGATTTGGCGGAATTGGAATAGTGCTGATTAAAAAATTGATCTGACCCAATAAAATCCCTATGTTTTATGTGTAAACATTTGCACTCGATAACCTTGTATGTTGATATTTTTGCGGATATTTACAAACTGGTTTATATGGAGCTTCAAATGGAATTAAAAAAAATAGCACTGGCAATAGCAATTAGTACAGCATTAACAGCTTGTGGGGGCGGTGGTAGTTCATCAAATAGTTCATCAACAACTTCCACATATACAATATCAGGTACCGCAGCTAAAGGCGTTATTCAAAAAGGAATTGTCACAGCTAAAGAATATGTAAATGGAAGCTGGAATACTGTCGGAACCTCTTTAACAGATGATAATGGTGATTATTCTCTGGCTCTCGCAGGCTATGCTGGTGGAGTATTAAAGATTGAAATTACCGCTGGCACCAATACGACAATGAAGTGTGATGGCAGTTCAGGTTGCGGAAATGCAGCCTTTGGTGAGTCTGTAGCTTTACCACAAAACTTCACAATGGCAGCTGTTTTACCAACGGTTTCGACAGCTACTCTAGCCAATATTCCAGTGACCCCCTACACCAATATGGCAGCAGCCATTGCAGAGAGCAACTTAGCTAGTAATACAGACAAAAAAGCAGCTGTAACTGATGCTCTGGCAAAAGTAACAAATCTTGTGGGATTTGATGTTGCTAATACTCAAGCAATTGATATTACTGCCACTGACATAAGTGGGGAGTCAGCTACGGCACAACGAGCCGCTACCATGGCCGCAGCATTGATGAGCTTTACCAGTGATAATAAATCTATCGCTGATGTAATTCAGGAGCTGGCTGATTCAATTAAAGATGGCAAATTGGATTCAAATGACAGCATAACTCCAGCCGAATTGGAACAAAGTTGGGTTGAGATTGCTGATAGCGATACCTATAAAACCATACTCCCATCAACAACGATTGATAGTGTTAAGCAACAAGCATCTGTAATTGAACAAAATATAAGTGATGATGGTTCACTATCTGTAGCGGCAAACCCTCTATATAGCGCAACAGATATAGCAAAAGCCAAAGCATTAATAACAAACACTCGCAGCTTAGTTTATAACATTGCCAATACTGACTTCGACTCGCCTTTAAACGCTATCGATGCTAGTGCAGCTCAAGCAGCTGAGGTTTTCGATAAAGATTCTGCAGCAATGGCCAGTTTGTTGGGCTTGGCCGTGGACGAAATGTTTTCGCAGCTAATTAATAATCAGCAAGTCCATCTCGGTGGTTCATTCCCAGTAGAAATCAAATCAGGTTTGGATACATTAGGAACCCTTACACTGACAACTACCAATACCAGTGCAGGTTTAAGTGCGGTATTGTCCGGCTCACTGAAAGGTACTGAACCCAACGCCCGCACCATAACAGTAAACAATCTAACTTTAAGCACCGATCTATCTTTTGATGAGATCAATTACGCTAAAACAGATAAAACACAATATACCGTCAATATCAGCGGTGGTATTTCTGATGGTTCAACCAGCATGTCTGTCAACAATGGTCAGGCGCAAGCGACCTTTGCATCAGCACTGATCGATACAACTGGTGATAATTTAGGCAATGCGCTGACAGTCATCGAGCTGAAAAATCTAGACCTGTCATTACAGGCTAATGATTCAACCTTTACTGGTAATGCCAAATTTAAACTGGTTAAACCAGATGTAACCAAAATATCCAAAGCCTTATATGACTCATTCCCTCTCACCTTAAAATCAGTGGCGCTGAGTGGTAACTTCACGACCAGTGACAGTCAGGACATTAAAGCCTCAGTGGGTCTGGATCTGGCAAACTCAGAAACCTTTGACCTGCAAGCTTTCCTGAATAATGAAAACACTGTCTGGGTACATAAAGACAGCATTGCTGATGACACTAAATTGGCCCAGCTAAAAACAGCAATTTCACTTTACCCAAATCCTGATGACTGGCATCTGAATTATGGGTACAGTAAGTATAATGCGTGGAATAATAGTAACTATTCAGCGGATTATTCTATGTATAATGCCAATACATCGAGCTGGAGTGGCAATACATTCAATACTCAGGAAGCATATCAACAGTATGCAACTATCTTGGATCCTGTCAGTGAAATGCAGAAAGTTATTGTCAGTGATTATGCAACTATCCCGAACTCAGAAGTTCAATCCGCTTATATTCAGATTGGGGGCTGGGGTCTTAAAACCGCAAGCCCGCAAACATATAACAATTTATATGGTGAAATTAAACTTGGTTCTTATGAAGAGTCTTCTTCTAACTTCCTGAAAGTAAATGCAAATGCAGCGTTTGAGCTAACCAATGTGACCGGTTTACCACATGCTAAAGTATCTGCTATTGTGGATCGTAACTCGTTTACCGGTGGTTCAGCCAGTCTGGCCTTCACTTGGGGTAATAATTACTACACAATCAACTTAGATAATGTAGATGTAGAAAAACAAACCGGTTCCATCACTATCACCGACCCGCTAGGTACAAAATTAACTCTAACTGATGTGTCGATTCAGGATAAGACCGGATCTGGTTCATTGTATGTTGGAACAAATAAAGTAGCCACAGTGAAAACGCTTGATAATGGGGCAGTAAAAATCACTTATACCGATGGCACTTTTGAGACATTACAGTAATTCTGATGAAAAAATTTAATTCTATCGCCCACTTCGGTGGGCGTTTTATTGCTGGTGTACTTTGTATCCTGCCATATGCAGCATACACTTCCGAAATTTCTGATTTTCAGCCTTATTTATATACTGATGTTTTCGCACGCAGCGAACCTATATCTGTTATGAATACTATTCATGGCTGGAAAGGCGAACATCAACGCGGTGAAAAACAATATATTTATAGCTGGTTTGAAACCGGAGCCAAATTAGACAATTGGGGTCTGGGTGTTTTATACCGGCGAGATTATGCGCTGAACTTTTCAGGCGATACATCAGAACTCTATGGATCCATCCGTAATGATGAAGATCTTCAAACAGGCAGAACTTACGACGTAGACCTAAAAGCACATGCTATTACAGCTAAAGGTCTGCGGATTAGTTGGGAAAACAAATGGCAACCATCATTTAAAACCACACTAGGTCTTTCTTTTTTACAGAGCAATTATCTGATTGAAGGCCAGCTGCACGGAACAGCTTCTGCAACAGATACTAAAGAATATGAATATAACGCCAATGTAGATTATGCCTACAGTGATGATCTGCTTTTTGACCGAGAGCTAACCGAACAATTAACAGGATACGGTGGTGCACTTGATTTTTCATTTGACTGGCAGCCGACAGAACAATGGCATAATCATACGGAAGTCAAAGACTTATTTGCCGCCATTTGGTGGAAAAATGCTCCCTACACACAGGCTGTTGCTTACAGTGACCGCCAGCATACCAGCTCCAGTGGTTATACCACTTGGGCACCGCTGATCTCTGGCACAGAAAAAAACTACAGCACTTATCGACAAACACTGCCGCTTCGCTTTGATACGCAGTGGATTTATCAACCTAACAACTGGCAATACGGCGCAGGATTACAGTATCAATTCAAAGACTATGTCCCTCGCTTTGGTATCGGACAACAAGTTGGCAACTGGCAGGTTTTTGCTTGGTATCGCCCGATTGATCAATCCATCGAATTAACAACAAACTGGAATAAGTTGGAGCTGGGTTTTGGAATGGACAACATGCGGTGGGATGACGCGAAATTTATTCATATTCGTATGTCATATGCATACTAGCAACTATTAAATAAGAGCTAAATCTGGTAGTTAGCTCTTATTTTGTTATAATGCTGCCGCTGCTTTCGGGCGGCATGTCCCTATAGCTCAGCCGGATAGAGCACCCGCCTCCTAAGCGGGCGACCCAGGTTCAAATCCCGGTGGGGACGCCACATCATATTTATCTGTGTAAAAATCTCGCATAAATATAATTTTTCACACCTAATAAAAAATATATCAACAACACAATAGTGCTGATAATTTGCCCGATGCGTTCTTCGATCAGAGTATCGAGTGTTAGCAGAATTTCATATTTCCCAGCAGGAACAGATAATTGCAGCAATCCTCTATTTGACGGGCTGACAGATAATTGGGTTTTGTCATCTAATATGGCGGCCCAGCCAGGGTAATAGAACTGATGAACAATTATCTTTGACTCAACACTGGCATTAATCAACAAACGAATCGAGCGTGGTTGCCAACCTTTGATTTGCCAACTCACGTCTGTATTATCACTTTGCAACTGCGGAGTCTCATGACCCAGTTTGCTAATATTATCGTACCTAAAATTTTCTTCCGGCACCCAATATGGGCGATATTCAACCGGGCTTCGGCTAATCATCAGAGATTTCATGATCTCTTTTTCTTCTACTCGATTGAAAAATATAGCGTTAACCCCATAGATCAACTCACTGCTTAATAATACGCTCAGCAACAAAAACCAGATGATCAAAGGATTTCGTCCATGCATACGAAATTTAATTTCATCGAATTGGGAAACCGCTAATGCAAACACTGTAATTGCAGCAATAGTTAATATGGTATTAAAGCGCCATGGGAATTGAATTTTTTGCAAAGCCGGTAATAAATCCCAAATAAATTGGCTGAAAGGTAATGTCATAAACAATGATAAAAATACTACGACAATCCAATAGTTGGTTTCTCTTCTAATAATCAGGTGTGTTTGCATTCGGCTAAATAACCATGCGCCGTATGCCAGGGTACTCATTAATACCGTGATAAAAGTCAGATAACGCCAGAATGTTGTACTATGCCCATAGATAGGACCACTGAGCAGAAAATTATTAGTATAGTGAAACATACCTGAAAACATACTTTGCATCGAAACATTATCTTGCGTTGTCATTGCTGGCACCCAATATATTGCCGACAAGCCAACAGCAAGCATGATCGCCATTAAATGTTTTAAAAAAACAACTCTTCTTAATCCTTTATCAGTAACAAATAAAAAATGTCCGACGAATACAGGCATAAAAATTATAAATGTTGGTAAGTGTGTAAAAATCAACAATGAGATACTGACACTTAACCATATGATTGATTTAGTTGAACCCTCAGAAACCTTAAGACTCCAATATAGAATCAATGGCATCCAAACAAAACTCCATAATTCAGCAAAAGCAAATCGAATATATATATCAACAACAAAATGATAGGGTAACACCATATATATAACTGCAATTATTAAAGCGAATTGAGTACTAGTAAATTTATTAAGCCAAAAAAAAGCCGTTACTCCAGACATTATCAACGCCAGTGATGCCGAAACAACAAGCGCATCACAACTTGAGTTATCGATAGGAAAAAATAATGAAATAAAGCTAGTTATATAATATGGCAATGGCGCATAGAAAAAAAAGGTAGGGCTTCCAAATCCCGCATTCATCTTTGACATCCAACGCGGGTAGAGATCGCCGTTCCAAAACTGTTCGGTAAAGTGATGACTGAAAATCACATGAAAGAAAAAATCATGCCCATTCATACAGCCATTAATCAATAATGGCATTGTCAGCAGCAGAGCTACCGCAACAATGATAACGAGATGACGCCATAGTGATATTAGAGCCAGAATTTTTGACATCACTGGAAACACCTCTTTATGCCGATGCTGTTAGTCACTATCCCTGACAGCAGTGATGTTGGTATGACACTTATGTCTATGCCGCAGATTTTCCTTCATCCACTTCCGTTACTAATTTTAGCTTCTCTGCACAAGATATGTACAGGTGACCTAATTTGTTTTGAATGAGTACTACATTTCAAATAAACCGCGATCACGATCACACTTATTGTAAAGTTAGCAGCAGCTTAATAATAAAAATATGTGCTTTTTATCAAGCTCATAACCCATGGTATAGATTCAATCTATATCTCGAGCGAAAAAAAATATTTCATTATTAGTAAAAGGATGTTTAGCATGCCATAGATCCAGTCAACTACAGGAGTAACCTCATGGATGCTAAAGTGGTCGCGCAACAAATTTTTGAAGCGCTAGGCGGTAATGAAAATATCATTTCATTGGTCTATTGCGCCACGCGGTTGCGGTTTGTACTCAATGACGATTCAGTGGTCGATGAAAATAAACTGGCACAAATCACTGAGGTCACAGGAACATTCCGTACCGGTGGTCAATATCAGATCATCCTGGGTATGGGTAAGGTCAAATTGGCTCATGATGAATTGATACAATTGATCGACTCAGCGCCACAAGAAGTAGCACCAGGGTCACTGAACCCTGTGCAGAAAGCCGTAAAAGTAATATCTGATCTAGTCAGTAAAAACTAATAATCACAGTCGGGTATATGGTTTCCCCACATGCCCGACTGATTATATTAATGATTAAATAATTAAATGACGATTGTTATCAAGATTCTTTCGAATTAAATTCAATACATCTTGTATATGTATATCGTCTTGTTTCTCTCTGATAAGATAGATACCAACCGAACCTTTTGTATATTCCTCAGACAAATCCAAACTAATTAAATTAAATTTATCGAAGAAACTGGCCATCGAACCAGGAAATGGCAAAAGTCCATTTGTACTACAAGCCAAATCTATCGATGTTATAATTGAATTACTGCGATACAGAATCTTTTCTGTTAAATGTAATTGGGTACGTTCTAACTTTTTCGGCTGTAAATCTTCCATAACGTGTACATGACGTATTTCATCCGGTGTAATTTCAATTGTGGGATATTCCACTAAATCATCTAGCGTACAAGATCGTAAACTTAACGGATGCCCTTCCCTGACAAAAACTTTATCATGTGAAATAAATAAAGGAATAAACAACACACCGGCACGTTTATTCAAGCCCGATATTTCATGGCCGATAAACAGGTCAATATCACCACTCAATAACAGATCCATTAATCGCAGATGGTTACCAATATCGATATAGATATTGGCGGCAGGATGCTCCTGGCGATAGGCATCTATTGTGTCTTTTAGAAAAACATACCACCACGCATGACCAGAACCGATGCGTAATTCCCGTTCGTGACGTTCTTTCAACATCTCTATTTTTGTCAGCGTATTATCATAAATACGCTGCATGATCCGGGTTTGCTCCAGTAATACTTCACCAAACTCCGTTAATTTCATGCCGTTAGAAGTACGGATAAACAATTGAACATCGAGTGACTCTTCCAGCTTCTTCATATTGTGAGTCAACGTTGGTTGGCTCAAACAAAGTTTTTTCGCTGCATGACTCACATTTTGTAAAGTGGCGACTTCGAGGAATTGCTGCAAAATCTTATCCATGATCACTCTCTGACATCCTGATATAGATTAATTCTATATCACAGCCAGAATAAAGCATTTCTTTTTGACCTTTTGCCTCATTAACATAGCCCCCGTTCAAGCATCACACGTTCAGTTGGCTAGGCTTTATGGATGATTATCCGGCTGAATACTCTAATAACGATGACGAGAGGTTACTATGAAACAACACACCCTGGGTCTTATCGCTACGTTGGTTGCCGGCGCACTGAATACTGCGCATGCCGATACGCTGAAAATGGAATGTGCCAGCACCAGCACCGGTAAATCCTACTGTGATTACATCAAAAATCGCTTCGAAAAAGAAACATCTCACAAACTGGAATTTGTGCAGTTACCTCCCGCATCTGATGAAAAACTGGGGTTATTCCAGCAAATTTTCGCTGCTAAAGACAGTAAAGCCGTTGATGTATTCCAGGCCGATACCGTGTGGTTGGGTGTGTTAGACAAGCATCTGTTAGACCTGACTGACAAAGTAAAAGATCTGCAACCGCTATTCTTCCAGTCTGCCTGGAACAACGATGTTGTTAACGGCAAAGTGAAAGCCATTCCTGCCTTCCTCGATGCAGGTGCCATGTACTACCGTAAAGATCTGCTGGCTAAATATAACGAACAACCGCCAAAAACCTGGGAAGAGTTAGCCCGTATTGCCGCGAAAATCCAGAAAGGTGAACGTGAAGCCGGCAAGAAAAACTTCTGGGGTTTTGTATTCCAGGGTAAAGCCTATGAAGGCATGACCTGTGATGCGCTGGAATGGATTGCCTCATACAAAGGCGGCACGTTCGTTGATAAAGACGGCAAAATCACCGTGAATAATCCACAAGCAGCCAAAGCATTAGATACCGCTGCCAGCTGGATCGGCACTATTTCTCCGAAGGGTGTGCTGGGTTACATGGAAGAGGAATCCCGCGCGGTATTCCAAAATGGCGATGCGGCTTTCATGCGTAACTGGCCATATGCCTATGTACTGGCACAAGATCCAACCAGCCCGGTTAAAGGTAATGTCGGTGTTATTCCAGTGCCAAAAGGCGGAGTTGATGGTCAGCATGCAGCGACACTGGGTGGCTGGCAATGGGCAGTTAGCGCTTACACTGAACACCCTGATGCAGCTATTCAGCTGATCCGCATTCTGACTGATGCCGAATCGCAGAAGATGCAGTTCAAAACAGTGGGTGTCGCGCCATCTCGTTTAGACGTGTATCAAGATCCTGAAGTCATGGCCTCTGCTCCTTATCTGGCTGAATTCAAGGATGTATTCGCCTCTGCAGTTCCTCGTCCTGCAGTTGAAACCAAGGCTCAGTTCCCGAAAGTATCAAAAGCTGTTTTCAATGCGGCCTATGACGTGTTGAGCGGTCGTGCGACCGGTGAAAAAGCAGTCGCCGATCTGGAAAGCAAACTGAAACGCATCAAAGGTAAAGAGTGGAAGTAAGCATGATAGTGCTGTCCTGATCTCAGGGCAGCACTGCCGTTCTGCTTTCGAACCACAAGGAGTAAACGTTGATGATGAACCACCATTCCGAATCATTGCCTTCCAAGGGAAGTAGCTCGAAGGCAACGCTGCAAAACGAAGTCATTCCGCAAAAGAAAAAACGCAGTCTGCAACAACGCCGTAGCCGCGCCGCTTGGATCTTAATTGCACCGGCGCTGATCCTGCTGGCTTCGGTGGCTGGCTGGCCATTGCTGCGCACCCTGTTTTACAGCTTTACCGACGCTGCATTAGATACCCCGGATGTGTATAACATGGTCGGCTTTGATAACTACCTATCTTGGGTTGATGGTGAAAGTTTTGGCGTATTAGCTGATCCACTGTGGTGGAAAGCGGTATTAAACACCCTTTGGTTTACTGGGATCTCGGTCTCGTTTGAATTGTTCTTCGGCATGTTATTGGCAATGCTGATGAACCAGAAATTCCGCGGACAAGGCTTGGTTCGTGCAGCCATTCTGGTGCCATGGGCGATTCCGACTATCGTGACCGCTAAAATGTGGGGCTGGATGTTCCACGATCAATACGGTGTGATTAACGACTTATTGACTCGGGTAGGCATTATTCATGAACCGCTGGCGTGGATCGCCGAAGCCGATCTGTCTATGTGGGCCGTCGTGTTTGCTGATGTGTGGAAAACCGTTCCCTTTATGGCACTGATGTTGTTGGCAGCCTTGCAAATGATCTCAGCAGATCTTTACGAAGCCGCCCGCGTTGATGGTGCGACTGCATGGCAACGCTTCACCCGCATCACCCTGCCGTTGATTATGCCAGCCATGATTGTGGCGCTGATCTTCCGGGTCATGGATGCCTTGCGTGTATTCGACCTGATTTATGTGCTCACTTCCAACAGTGAAGCCACCATCTCAATTTCTGGTTATGCCCGTGAACAGATGGTCTCTTATCAACAGATGGGCTCCGGTTCGGCCGCTTCCGTGTTGGTATTCATGATGGTTGCCGGTATCGCGGCCTGCTTCCTCTACATCGGCCGTATGAATGACGAAGGCAAGGAGAACAAATAATGAAATTAACTCGTCGCCAACGCCATATTACTCACCAGACGTTGATTTATGCTGCTGCAGCGCTGGTCAGTGTGATCTGTGTGTTCCCGTTTTATAACGCTATTCTGACATCACTGCGTACTGGTCAGGAGTTGTTTCTGACTAACTATCTGCCAACATCGTTCCATTGGGAAAACTACGTAAACGCGCTGATGGTGAATGGCATTGCACGCAGTCTGCTGAACTCATTCATTGTCGCCTCTGTGACGGTTGGGATCTGCTTACTGGTGTCCATCACCGCTGCCTTTGCACTGGCTCGTATCAAGTTCAAAGGGCGTAAATATATCCTGTTCACCATCCTGTGCGTCTCTATGTTCCCTCAGGTAGCTGTGCTGTCTGGCATGTTTGAGCTGGTACGCTTCCTCGGTTTGTATGACTCACTGGGTGCGCTGATCCTTTCTTACACCACTTTCTCACTGCCATTTACGGTGTGGGTGCTGACCACCTTCATGAAGTCACTGCCAGTGGAATTGGAAGAAGCGGCAATCGTGGATGGTGCTGGTTTATGGGTCATCATCAGCCGGATTTTCGCGCCCATCATGGGCCCATCGCTGGTCACTACCGGTCTGCTGGCATTCATTGGGGCCTGGAATGAATTCATGTTTGCACTGACGTTCATTATCTCCAATGAACAACGCACCGTACCGGTCGCTATCGGCATGTTACAGGGGGCATCTCAGTTTGAATTGCCTTGGGGCAACATCATGGCCGCCTCGGTTGTGGTGACACTGCCGATCATTGTGATGGTACTGATTTTCCAGAAACGCATTGTCAGCGGGTTGACCAGCGGTGCGGTGAAAGGTTAACACCGCATCAGCCCGATTATCTGAACGAACTTTTGTGATTAATGGTGTTCCCCACGGGAACGCCCCACAGTACAGGATGTAAAGCCATGTCTCATTTAAGATTAGAGAAATTAAACAAACGTTACAGCGAACACGCACAGGTCATTAAATCACTCGATCTGCAGGTCAATAGCGGTGAATTCATCGTGATTGTTGGCCCGTCTGGCTGCGGTAAATCGACCCTGCTGCGCATGATCGCCGGTCTGGAAGATATCTCCGCTGGCAGCATGTATATCGATGGCACCTATGTGAACGACGACACCCCTTCTGAGCGCGGCATCGGCATGGTGTTCCAGTCCTACGCCCTTTATCCGCACATGAGCGTTTATCAAAATATGGCGTTTGGTCTGGAACTGGCCGGTAAATCAAAAGAAGAGATCGATGCGAAAGTACAAAACAGTGCGCGTATTCTGCAATTAGAGCCGTTGTTGCAGCGTCGCCCGAAAGATCTCTCCGGTGGCCAGCGCCAACGTGTTGCGATTGGTCGTGCCATTGCCCGCGAACCAAAATTGTTCCTGTTTGACGAACCGCTGTCGAACTTGGATGCCGCCCTGCGCGTTCAGATGCGCATGGAGATCGCGAATCTGCATAAACGTCTGGGCTCGACTATCATCTATGTTACCCACGATCAGGTGGAAGCCATGACTCTGGCCGATCGTATTGTGGTGCTGAACAAAGGCAACATTGAGCAAGTCGGCACACCACTGGAATTGTATGACCACCCGGCCAATGAGTTTGTTGCGCAGTTTATCGGTTCCCCAAAAATGAATTTGATCCCCGCCAGTCTGATTCAGGCTGGCGAGACAGAAAGCGTAGTGCGTCTGGATAACGGCAAACAATTAGTGCTGCCGATCAGCACACCTCGCCATGCGGAAGGTCAGAGCGTCAATTTAGGCATCCGCCCAGAACATATTCTGTGGGGCAATGTGCAGGAATCGCAATATCAGGCCAACGTCATGTTTGTTGAGCACATGGGTAACGAAACCTACCTCTATCTTGACAACGGCAATGCCAGCGAACCATGGGTGGTGCGCAATGCAGAGCGTTCGGTCATTTCTGCCGGACAAACGGTGGGTGTGCAGTTACCCGTAGAACATTGCTACTTATTTGATGGTGACGGGAACGCGTTCCAACGCCTGAGCTCGACACAAAACAAACATTAATCAATTTCTCTGGCAGTCGTTCAGGCTGCCAGTCTCCGGTTTCCATTACGAAATTAACAGGCCGTGCATGATGGACAGTAAAGTATTAGCTAAAAAATGGTGGCATAACGCAGTGGTGTATCAAATTTACCCACGCAGCTTCTGCGATGCCAATAATGATGGTATCGGTGATATCGCCGGCATTATCAGCAAACTCGATTATTTGCAGCAACTGGGCATCAACATCATCTGGTTGTCCCCCGTTTATAAATCGCCGATGGATGACAACGGTTACGACATCTCGGATTATCAGGATATCGCAGCCGAATTCGGCACACTGGCCGAGATGGAAAATCTGATCGCGGAAGCGAAACAACGCGATATCCAGATCGTGATGGATTTAGTAGTTAACCATACCTCTGATGAACATCCATGGTTTGTTGAAGCCAAAAAATCCAAAGATAACCCCTACCGGGATTATTACATCTGGCGCCAGCCACAAGCTGACGGCTCTGCCCCCAACGATTTTCACTCCTACTTCGGTGGCAGCGGCTGGGAGTTTGATACCACCACTGGCGAGTATTATTTCCACCAATTTTCCAAACGCCAGCCCGATCTGAACTGGGAAAACCCCAAAGTGCAGGCCGAAGTGCACAACATGATGAACTGGTGGCTGGATAAAGGCATCGGTGGCTTCCGCATGGATGTTATCGATCTGATCGGTAAAGAGATCGATCAAAAAGTTATGGCGAATGGTGCCCGATTGCATCCATTACTGCAGGAAATGAATAAAGCCACCTTCGGACATCGTGATGCCCTAACCGTCGGTGAAGCGTGGAGCGCCACACCTGAGATCGCCAAACTGTATTCTGATCCGGCACGTAATGAACTGTCGATGGTATTCCAGTTTGAACACATCACCATCGGCTGGCATCCGCAGCATGGGAAATGGGAACCACAAGCCTTCGATCTGATCAAACTGAAAAAAGTCTTCACCAAATGGCAAACCGAGCTGGCAGATAATGGCTGGAACTCCCTGTTCTGGGATAACCACGACTTGCCACGCGCGGTGTCTAAATACGGTGATACCGGTGAATTCCGCGTGGAATCGGCCAAGATGCTGGCAACCGCCCTGCACTTCCTCAAAGGCACGCCTTACGTTTATCAAGGTGAAGAGATCGGCATGACTAACGTGCGCTTCAATTCGATTGATGATTATCAGGATATCGAATCGCTGAATCTGTATTACGAACGTACTGCGGCTGGCGTACCCCATGAAAAAATGATGGAAGGGATCTACGCAAACGGTCGCGATAATGCCCGCACGCCGATGCAGTGGAACAATGAAATCAATGCCGGTTTCAGCACCGCCAAACCATGGCTGAAAATTAACCCGAATTACACCGAAATCAATGTGCAAGCCGCATTGAATGAACCCGATTCTGTCTTCTTCCACTACCAGAAACTGATCAAACTACGCAAAGAACAGCCGATCATGACCTACGGGCAATATATCCCGTTGCTGGAAGATCATCCTGACGTCTTTGCTTATTTACGGGCGCAAGATGATGACCGCATCGTCGTGATCAATAACTTCAGCGCGAAAAAAATCACTTTATCGTTACCTGCTGAAGTTCAGTACATCAAAGGCCAAAGCCTGATCAGTAACTATCAGTCACACCACAGCCTGGCTGATGAGATCACCCTACAACCTTATGAATCTTTTGCTGTTGCTTATAAGCAACCAATGGCATGAATTTGGCGCATGAATTTGGCAACTAGGGATTAATGTTATGAGCAAACAAGTTACGCAACGCTGGTGGAAAGAAGCTGTTGCTTATCAGATCTACCCGCGCAGTTTTATGGATTCCAACGGCGATGGCATCGGTGATCTGAATGGCATCACCAGCAAGCTGGATTACCTGAAAAACCTAGGCATTGATGTCATCTGGATTTGTCCGATGTACAAATCACCGAACGATGATAATGGTTACGATATCAGCGACTATCAGGACATCATGGATGAATTCGGCACCATGGCCGACTTTGATCGCCTGCTCAGTGAAGTACATAGCCGTGGCATGCGCTTGATCCTTGATTTGGTGGTAAACCACACCAGTGATGATCACCCCTGGTTTCTGGAGTCTCGCTCCTCGAAAGATAATCCCAAACGCGATTGGTATATCTGGCGTGATGGAAAAGATGGCAAAGAACCGAATAACTGGGAAAGCATCTTTAAAGGTTCAGCCTGGAAAAAAGATGAATTAACTGATCAATATTTCATGCATTTGTTCTCCAGCCGCCAGCCCGATCTGAACTGGGACAACATGGATGTGCGTAAAGCCGTGTATGACATGATGCATTGGTGGCTGAACAAAGGCATTGATGGTTTCCGTATTGATGCCATCAGCCATATGAAAAAAGAAGATGGCCTGACCGATATGCCCAACCCGGATGGTCTGGAATATGTGCCCTCTTTCGATAAACATCTCAATGCGGATGGTGTACTCGATTATCTCGACGATATGTGCAAAAACACCTTCGCACATTACGACATCATGACCGTGGGTGAAGCGAACGGTGTCTCAGCACTCCAATCGGATGAATGGGTTGCGGAACGTCACAATCGCTTAAATATGATATTCCAGTTTGAACATGTGAAATTATGGGAAGGCGATCCAACCAGCCCGCTAAACCTGTGTGAACTGAAGAAAATCTTCACCCGCTGGCAAGAAGAATTACACGGGAAAGGCTGGAATGCGCTGTATGTCGAGAACCACGACATTCCACGCGTTATCTCTAAATGGGGTAATACCGATCGCTACTGGCGGGAAAGTGCAACAGCGATAGCGGCCATGTATTTCCTGATGCAAGGTACCCCTTTTATTTATCAGGGGCAAGAAATCGGGATGACGAATACCAAATTCTCATCCATTGAAGATTTTGATGATGTCTGGTCAAAAAACCGTTATCACAGCATGAAAAAAGAAGGCATGACCGATGAAGCCATTTTGGGCTGGTTATCGCTGACCTCTCGCGATAACGCACGTACCCCGATGCAGTGGAATGCCACCGCCAATGCCGGTTTCAGCACAACAAAACCATGGCTGAAAGTAAACCCTAACTACATCACGATCAACGTGCAGCAACAGGAAGCCCAGCCAGATTCAGTGCTTAATTTTTATCGCCAGATGATCCGTCTGCGTAAAGCAGAATCCGCGCTGGTATACGGTAACTATGAGCTATTAATGGCCGATGATCCGCAAATCTATGCATATACACGGACATTGAATTCGCAGAAAGTGGTTATCATCTGCAACATGAGTGATCACGAAGCGCTATATCATCATGAGGAATTTAAGCTCTATCATGATCATCTGTGGCTGAATAACTACGCAGTGTTCCCGCACACCGCCGTAAATCGCTTGTTATTACAACCTTACGAAATCCGGGTTTATTGGGTAAGTTAATTCTGTAGTAATAATAAAGTTAGCAGTAAAAATAAAGCCGCTCGATTGAGCGGCTTTTCATTTAATCTACGCTGATTAATGCTGCAAGATCTGACTCAGGAACAAACGACCACGGTCAGATTGCGGATTGTTAAAGAACTCTTCAGGTGTATTCTCTTCAACGATCTGACCTTTATCCATGAAGATAACACGGTCAGCCACTTTACGGGCAAAACCCATTTCGTGTGTTACACACAACATGGTCATACCATCTTTTGCCAGTTCAATCATTACATCCAACACTTCACTCACCATTTCTGGATCGAGTGCCGAGGTTGGTTCGTCGAACAGCATAATTTCCGGGTTCATACACAAGCTGCGGGCAATCGCCACACGTTGCTGTTGACCACCAGAAAGCTGACCAGGGTATTTCAGCGCCTGATCAGGAATGCGCACACGCTCCAGATATTTCATGGCAGCAGCTTCAGCTTCTTTACGTGGAATTTTACGCACCCACATTGGTGCCAGACAGCAGTTTTCTAACACTGTCAGATGCGGGAACAGGTTAAAGTGCTGGAACACCATACCCACTTCACGACGCACATGTTCAATGTTTTTCAGATCATTGGTTAACGGCGTGCCTTTAACAATGATGTCGCCTTGCTGGTGTTCTTCCAGACGGTTAATGCAACGGATCATGGTTGATTTACCGGAGCCTGATGGTCCGCAAACAACAATTTTTTCACCTTTTTTCACACGCAAGCAAACGTTCTTGAGAACATGGAATTCGCCATACCACTTGTTGACATCATTCAGTTCAACAACGATTTCATTTTTACCGATATTCATCAATATGTCCTCAGCGCTTATGACCTGTATGTAACAAATTCTCTAGATACATAGAGTAACGAGACATACCAAAACAGAAAACCCAAAATACTAACGCAATAAAAGCATATGCTTCAGTGGAATAACCTAACCACGCAGGATCAGACAACCCGGCTTTCGCAACTGCCAGCAAATCAAATAACCCGATAATAGTAACCAGACTGGTATCTTTAAACAGCTCAATGAAGGTGTTTACCAGTGATGGGATGGTGATCTTAAGTGCCTGCGGCATAATGATCAAACCCATTGATTTCCAATAACTCAAACCTAATGCTTTAGCTGCCTCATACTGCCCTTTCGGAATGGCTTGCAAACCACCGCGGATAACCTCAGCGACATAAGCTGATTCAAACAGGATGATACCAATCATGGCGCGCAGCAGTTTATCCATGTTCACTTCACCAGAAAGGAACAGGGGTAACATCACTGACGCCATAAACAACACGGTAATCAGTGGTACGGCACGCCAGAACTCGATAAATACAATCGACAGCGCGCGGATCATTGGCATCTCTGAACGACGCCCTAATGCCAACACGATCCCAATAGGTAACGCAGCTAATGTGCCTACAATACCCAGCAACAAGGTTAGCATTAAGCCGCCCCATTTATGAGTTTCTACTACTTCAAGGCCAAACGCACCGCCGTAAAGCAGGTAAAACACCACAAACGGATAAACAATGAAGAAAATGCCCGTCAAAATCGTTTTATGTGGTGTCTTAGGGTACAACAGCGCAGCGACCTGCAAGGCAGTCAGCGCATAAACCCAATTCACACGCCAGTGTTCACTTTCCGGATAAAAACCGTAAATGAACAAGTTCAGGCGGTTGGTGATAAACACCCAGCACGCACCACCAGATACGCATTGATCACGGCTCGCTCCAAACCAATCAGCAGAAATAAATGCCCAATGGATCAAATGCCAGAGTTGCGGGATCAGAATATAAAGTAACGTTAGCGAAACAATACTGTTTAACCACGAGGAAAACAGATTTTTACGTAACCATGCAGCAAAACTACTTTGTCCAGCTGGTGATGGCAAACTGGGCTGTTCGCGATATACAACCATATTAACGCTCCACTAACGCGTTCTTCGCGTTGTACACATTCATCAAAGCAGAGGTAACCAGACTGATCGTCAGATATACGGCCATTGTCATTGCAATGATTTCCACTGCCTGACCAGTTTGGTTCAATGTACTTCCCATGAAGACTGAAACCAGATCCGGATACCCTACTGCAGTCGCCAGAGAGGAGTTTTTCACCAAGTTAAGGAACTGGCTGGTGAGTGGCGGAATAATCACACGCATAGCCTGCGGGATGATCACAAACCGTAAAGTCAACCCACTGCGCAAACCAAGGGCGCTTGCCGCTTCGACTTGCCCTTTGGATACCGACATGATCCCGGAGCGAACAATTTCAGCAATTGACGCAGCAGTGAAAATGGTCAGCGCAACTGCCAGCGAAAACAATTCCGGAATAATGGTAAAACCACCACGGAAATTGAAGCCTTTTAATGCAGGCATGTCCCAATGCAAAGGCATACCGCTGAACAGGAATGCTAATAATGGCAAACCGATTAACAAACCTAGTGCACTATAAAATACCGGGAATATTTGGCCTGTCAGATATTGACGTTTCTTCGCCCATTTACGGAGCACAACGACAGCGATAATCGCAACGATAAAAGCACCGAAGACGAATGAGAAACCAGGTTCCAAAACCGGGGCCGGGATCGATAATCCACGGACATTCAGGAAAAATGCATCACCTAACGACATACTTTGTCGAGGTGCAGGTAAGTTGCGCAGTACGCAGAAATACCAGAAAAAAATCTGTAACAACAAAGGAATATTGCGGAAGGTTTCGATATAAACAGCCGCAGCACGACTTAATAACCAGTTCTTAGATAACCGCGCAATACCGACGATAAAACCAAGCAAGGTGGCCAGAATAATCCCGATCACTGACACTAACAGTGTATTCAGCAACCCGATGATAAAGGCTCGCCCGTAAGTATCGTCTTCAGAATAAGAAATTAACGTCTGAACGATCCCAAAACTGGCTCGGTTATGAAGGAATGCAAAACCCGTCGCAATACCGCGGCTTTCCATATTGTGCAAAGCGTTGCTAATAAAATAGAACAACATCCATGCAACACATGCAACAGCTAATGTCTGGAAAATAATCCCACGAACTTTAGGATCATAAATCCAGCGCGTAGCTACTACATTATTTTGATTTTTTGAGTTTTCAGCTGGCATGCTAAATTTTAACTCCAGTAAAACGCTGAACTTAAATGGGCGGTGAAAACCCGCCCATTCCTGATGCTATTAACGTACTGGTGGCGCGTACAGGAAACCACCTTTGCTCCACAGATTGTTTTCTGTGCGAACAATTTTCAGTGGTGAATCTTTACCTACGTTACGATCGAAAACTTCTGCGTAGTTACCTACTTGTTTCACGATCTGATAGCCCCAGTCTTTAACCGCACCCAAGGTGGTTCCATCCGGAGCGTCTAAACCCAGCAGACGTTTAACGTCTGGGCTGCCAGAAGTTTTCATGGCATCAACGTTTTTGCTGTTAACACCCAATTCTTCCGCATTGATCATGGCGAAAACAGACCATTTAACCAGCAGTTCCCATGCCTCATCGCCTTGACGAACCATTGGGCCTAAAGGCTCTTTAGAAATGATTTCTGGTAATACATCAACAGAATCAGGTTTAGCCAATTTTACACGTACAGCGAACAGCTGTGATTTGTCAGAGGTCAGTACGTCACAACGACCAGACTCAAAACCTTTTACAGTTTGATCAGAGTTGTCGAATACAACTGGTGTGTATTTCATGTTATTAGCATGGAAATAATCAGCCATGTTCATTTCAGTGGTAGTACCACCTTCTGTACAAATGGTTGCACCATCTAATTCTTTAGCGCTTTTCACACCCAGAGATTTGTTAACCATGAAACCCTGGCCATCGTAATAGGTGGTCGCAGTTGATTTCAGACCCAGAGTCGCGTCACGAGTCATAGTCCAGGTTGTGTTACGAGACAGAATATCTACTTCGCCAGACTGCAGTGCAGTAAAGCGCTCTTTACCACCCAGCGGGATATATTTCACTTTGCTTGCATCAGCAAAAACAGCAGCAGCTACGGCACGGCAAACATCAACGTCCATACCTTCCCAAACACCTTTTGCGTTAGGGCTGGAAAAACCAGGCAAACCATCATTCACGCCACACTGTACATAGCCTTTTTTCTTAACATTGGCCAGAGTGTCACCTGAAGCAGCCTGTGCATTTCCTACGATCAATAAAGCTACAGCTGATGCAACACCGGTTAAATATTTTAGTTTTGACATACTTTCTTCCCTGCGAGGTTGAGTGAATAGCATTATTTGATTAGTGCAGACCCTGCTAGTCAGCACCTGTAATCAATAAAAGCAACTATCAGGCCACATTGCAAAGCAGAAAACCCCTCTGTTCTGGCGGTTTAATGAACAACATTCCCTTGCAGCACCATCCATGAACACCATTTTGGTGCGGACAGTCGAAAATCAAGATTTTCACGACAAATGCGGCCGTTGTTTCGATAGTTTGCTTCAATACCCAGAAGTAAAAATCACCACAAACCAGTTTGTCAGCACAAACAACTGGAAAGACTTCAAAAGCACTCACTTCAAGAAGATAAGATAGCAAAAAAAGTGTTTTTAAGGGATAAAATTTTGCAAATCCAGCTTATCGTCTATTTTTTCACCCCACTCGGGCGCTACTTCTACGCTATATTCTGCTCCGGCATAACTAAATTGCAGTCGCCATGCATGTAAATAGGTTCGATCTGCTACCGTACCGCCATAACGCTCATCACCCAAAATCGGCGCACTAATGCTCTTTAATGCGACTCGAATTTGGTGAGTTTTTCCTGTGTGCGGAGAAACGATATATAAACGATGATGAGGAATAGCCAAAGAAACACTCTGAAAATAAGTGATCGCCGGGTTGTCAGACGAATGCAATAATTTCCAACTACCATTTCTTCCTTTAGCCATATCTCCCTTTACCCACCCCTGTTTCTTTTTCGGCGATCGGTCGCTGATAGCTAAATAGGTTTTCTTTACACATCGATCCGCAAACGCCTGACTAAGCACCGAAGTCGCGTCTTTATTTTTCGCCAATAACACCAATCCAGACGTCACTTTATCCAAACGATGCACCGGATAAACATTTTGCCCCCAAAAGGCCGATACACGAGACACTAAGCCAGGCACACCGGCATCATCGTGCATATCAATACCTGCCTCTTTGTTCACAACAAAAAAATCAGGTTGTTCCAGAACAACTGTAAATCCGGTGCATCGCTCAGACATGGAAAAAAACTCTTGAAAGTAGGATTCAAAATAACGAAGTCAGTTCGTCATTATTACAGGCAAACCCTATCGAGGGAAACCGGCACCGCACAGCGAGTAGTCAGAACGAACACACAAGTACGTTGATAGGGTCTATAATCTTTATTATGCTTTTTTACAGATGTTTCACTGCTTTGATTATTTGCGGCTCTAATTGATGGATATGGATTCAAAATAATTACAACCATTTCCCCTGATCAATAAGAAATAAGGATTGGCCTATGTATCTTATAAAAAAGCATATCCCTCTGTTTATGACATCTGTTATTGCTCTATCACTTTACGGATGTGCCTCCAGTGATTCAGACAATATGAATTCGTCCGCAGAAATGAGAAAAAATAACATTTCATCAACGCAAAAATGTATTTCATTCGACACCAAAGGCAAGCATAAGGAAGCTTTTCCTTACTGCAAAATAGCGGCAGAAATGGGGAATAGTTTTGCGCAGACATTAGTTGGTTCTATGTATTTCCGGGGCGAAGGCACCACCCAAAATTATTCCCAAGCTGCATTTTGGTTTCAAAAAACAGCCCAAGATGGTGATGTAAATGCTCAGGCTCTTGTTGGATCACTGTATTTTGAAGGTAAAGGAGTTCCCCAAAATAATACGCAAGCCACACTCTGGTTTCAAAAAGCAGCAAGACAAGTCACTCTTCACCCTATGGTGCTCGTCGGTGCGATGTATTTTGAAGGGCAATGGGTAAATCAGGATTACATGCAAGCAGCGCACTGGTATCAACTCGCCGCAGAGCAGGGAGATGATAACGCACAATTCCGTCTAGGAACTATGTACCATGAGGGTCAGGGATTTTCACAAAATTACAGCCAAGCTGCATATTGGTATCAAAAAGCCGCAGTACAAGGCAATTCCAACGCGCAGGCATTTTTAGGTGGAATGTATTTTGAAGGGTTAGGTGTTGCAAAAGATTATAAACAAGCCTATGCCTGGCTCTCTGTTGCCGCAATGCACAATCAAGAAGCGACAAAATCGCGCGATTCTGTCGCAGCTCAGTTAACACCAGACGATCAGTTTGAAGCACAAATGCTGGCGAGTGAATACCTTAAAAAATATAACATAAAACTATAAGCGAAAATCAGCATAACATTTAGTAACAAACACGAACAAAATCGAACGAATCTTTGCTGTCTTAATAGTACCGATATGTCTAATATTCAGCCATATTGTTGTAAGTCCAATAACTACTTCCCGGAAAATATTCATATGGCAGCATGGTATATTGTTATTTTTGAGAACTGCATAGAAACACAATTTATAGCAAGTATGAATTTTGCCAATGAATTATATTCTGCCTTTATGAACAACCCTGTTCATATTGATGGCGCTCGATATTTTTATAAACACACGGATGAACAATCAATTTATTATTTGTCGCCTGAGGCTGCAGTTATCTCCCCTGACTTACTGAATAAATATGGTGCGGCACTTTTATTAAGTGAGCCAGATGTGACCGATTTAGAAGTGCACATTCTTTAATTGATTGTAATTAAAGATTATTCTTACTTTTCCTCATTTTTGCTTACCCATCAAGAACTCAAAAGAAGCCCGTTAATTATATTATCCTTGTTTATTCATTCGAACTGCTATCCTTAATAAAGAGAAATGCTTTTGCTGATTCATTGCACTGCAAATCACTTCGTCTGGCTACGATAAGGATTTCTGATGGCTTTCAACCCTATCCCAGCATGGAATGTCATTGTTTTTGAAAAAACTAATGAAGCCCATATGATTGCGAGCAAGCATTTACCAGAGTATTTATTTACTGCTTATATGAACAATCCATTTCCGCTGTCGAATGCTCGGTACTATCACAAACAGACTGATACCCAATCTATCTATTATCTATCACCGGAAGCTTCGGTTATTTCTGCCGATCTGTTAAATATGTATGGTGCAATGCTTTTGCTGGATGAACCAGATGTAGCTGGATTCGATGAACATTTTATTTAATAAAAACAATACATTAAAAAATCACTGACAATAAAAAGACCGTTTTTTATTCCCACATTCATATTGATAATGATTATCCCGTGCTCAATAAACAGCGATTTTTGTCTCGTCTATTTTTTGTGTCATAGAGTCTTCATATTCTGACGGTAAAAAATAACGATCTGAACTTGGGACATAAATGCCATCTGAATTGAGTTCTGAATCATCAATTTCTAACGCAGAGGTATCTAGCAAATCCAGACATCCTCCTGCATTTTTAGTGATAAATACATTGCTGAGCGTAGTTCGCTTTTGCGTAGGATCAAAAATAAAAAATTTATAAACAGTAATTTTTCCCATATTCAGCACCAAGTGATACAGACTATTAACAATCCTAGCTTATTGGTGAGCAAATTTTGCTTCGACCATGCTGTTTAGTAAATTCATTACCTGTGCACTGGCATGTTTAGCAGATTTTATCGCATCAACAATTGCATTAAGTAATTCACCATCATGTAACCAATCACCTCGCGCAGCTTCAACTGCTTTTTTAACATTTTCATGAATCTCACGATACGGGTTATAGGGGCTGAGCTTTTGACCTCACGATCAAGCAAGAACCCGAAATGTTGCCATGATCACCAATTGAAGATATATGTTGCAGCTATGTTTACGCTATCCATGATTACAAACTATCTTTGAACAAGTTACTTGTTATCCCATACCAGCTCCTTGATCATTTCTGCCCCAGCAGCCTTCTGTTTGGGGCTTTTTTTAATTTTATCACCAGAAGATCGCTGGTCTTGGCTAGTTCAAAGATTAGAACAGTAGTAGAGCCAGCAGAACTAGGGATAGCGAGTTTTATTTAACTACTGAAAATAAGCACTCCAGCGCTTTTTAACTTTCTCAATCTGCTGTTCGGTGACACCTGGTAACGTAAACACAGAAAACGACTTGCCGTTACTGCTCAATTCTACCCGCTGGTATTGAAGACTTTTGTCCGGCCTTTTGTGATCTTTTGCCTCAATCGTATTACTTTCAGATGGTACCGCGATAGCCTCACCATCAAACGGACCACCAATGAATATACAAATTTGCCTGGATGTCATAAACGTCTCTTTTAATTGGCCTTTCAAATATGCGATTGCTAAGTCGTTATGTTTGGCACACGGATAAAAGCGTCTTCTAAAGCAATTATGTCCGATTTGATGGCTTCAGACAGACTGTGATCTGTTCGATTCTCGCTTGCTTTTTTCAGAACCAATTCAACAATATCTCTACCGCAAACCCGACTAAACAACTCAATATGGCGCATTAAATATGCTTGGTTTTCAAATACATCATGCCAATAAACATAAGCATCATGTGTGCATTCAAATACTTGTTTACCTGCTACCCATGTAAACGCGCTTAACTTTCCTTCATCAGAAATAGCGTTATGTTTTCGCAAAAAATCAACTGACACATCACGGCCATCAACCCACAAATCAAGCGTTTTTAGTTCATATCCGTTGATTAATACACGCATACACCACCTCTTTTCTTTATAGGTGCAAGACGCAAAATTATTAGATACCTGATGAATTAATAATGGATCAAACAGGGTTAACACGCTGTAGATTCAAGATTTATTTTTATATACATTAAGATTCATATGTGGCACAACCTTCCAGATCAGGAACTGAACGTGCACCTAAAACCTAAATATTCATCGACATTAATATGAAATGTTATAGACAACAAAAAACCCGCTAAGGCTGACACCTTGCGGGCTTTTAGACTTCAACGGAAGTATTTGAACATCAATTTGGCGGAAGGATAGGGATTCGAACCCTAGAAGGGCTACAAACCCTTGCCGGTTTTCAAGACCGGTGCATTTAACCACTCTGCCATCCTTCCAAGTATCGCGAATATACTAAAGCTCATTTTAGTTGTAAACATGAATACTTTGAGAGCCTAGCTAAATGAGCACATCTTGAGCTAAATCATTCGTTAAGCTCAGAATATACTGTTTGTTTTTACCCTTCGCTCAGTTTTGTTTATTATAAATCACATACTTGTTTTGTGGTTAACTCATAACATGCTTGCCTTCAGCCGATTTTTACAGCGTTTTATTACTGATACACACGTCTTTTTCGCCTTAAAAGTATCATGTGCCTTGGTTGTTATATTATTGCCCGGCCTTTATCTGGACATGATCCATGAGACAGTAGCAATGTCGCTCGGTATTGTTGCCGGCGCCATCGCCGAACCCGACGACTCTCTTTCCGGACGGATAAAATCGCTGTTACTAACATTGATTTGTTTCTGGATTGCAACACTATCAGTACAGCTACTGTTTCCATATCCATGGTTATTCGCTGCCGGACTATTCTGCTCGACTTGGTTTTTTATCATGTTAGGCGGCTTAGGCAAACGCTATAGCAGCATCAGTTTTGGTAGTTTGTTGGTCGCGGTATATTCGATGATGGGCGCAGCACAAGCACCGACGATTTGGTTCCAACCAGTTTGGTTATGCACTGGCGCATTATGGTATGGTTTTATCTCTTTATGTTGGCTGCGAGCTACGCCAAACAAACCATTGCGGGAACAACTTGCCCAGACTTGTTTTTCGCTGGCCCGCTATTGCACACAAAAAGCTTGGTTATTCCCAAGTAGTGCCGATGAACAGCCATCGATCCATCAAAAATTAGCCATATTAAATGTCGATTGCATGGCTTCAATTAATTTATGTCAGGAAATGATTGCCCGCCGCACCGAACATCCCGATCAGGAGCTACAACAACTGATTGCTCTTCAGGCTATTAATGAGCAAATCCATGAACGGATCACATCCAGTCATTATCTTTATAACCGTCTGAAAGAAGACGTACATAGCAATCGCTTACTGGATGGGTTCAGAGAACAACTTCGGCAATTAGGCAGTGCAGTTCAGCAACTGGGCTATGCCACATTGATGAATAATCACTATGAAGTATCACCCGGCCTGCTGTGGGGTATGCAAGCATTAGGCGATCAATTACAGTTCAGCCATGAGAAGACGCCGTTCTCAGCCTCGACTGTTAATGCGTTACGGTTTTTACAAAAAAATCTGCAAGAAATAGTAACCTTATTAGACCATGCAGATGAAACAATAAATGCATCTGTAAAACAGCAAAATAAAAGTCATAAGACTAATGTGAAGTCAGATGCCATCTCAGCCGTACAGCAAATCTGGTCACATTTAAGTTTCAAATCACCGCTGTTCCGGCATGCTTGCCGCATGAGCCTATGTTTGGTAACCGGTTACGGCTTACTGGCTTTATTCGATATTAAACAAGGTTTTTGGGTTCTATTAACTTGCTTATTCGTGTGTCAGTCTAGCTATACAGCAACACGTCGCCGACTGTTTCAGCGTATTGCTGGCACTTGTTGTGGCTTACTACTTAGCCTCCCCTTACTCTGGTTTTCACCAACACCCGGCGTTCAGCTCATTTTAATGGCTATCGCTGCAATATTATTTTTTGCACAACTAAGAAGTAATTACAGCCTAGCTGTCATATTTATTACGTTATACGCCATGACCGCATTTGGTTTACTCGGAATAGAAGAAAAAAGCATCATACTGCCACGCTTTGTAGATACCTTGCTCGGCAGCATCCTCTCTTTTGGCGCAGTAACCTTGCTGTGGCCTGAATGGCAATTTCAACGCATACCCGAGTTGTTAGCTAAAGCAACACGTTGTAATTCTGAATATATGAAAGCGATCGTTTCTGCGTTACAAACATCTAATCAGGATTCGTCATTTAACCAAAAACGCATCGCCGCACACCATGCCGATAGTGCATTGGCGCAAGCCTGGGTCAACATGCAAACCGACCCGAAACAACAACGCCGTTACACTAAATTATGTGCAGCACTCATTTATCGAAACCACAGTCTGCTTTCTTATGTTTCGGCCCTTGGCGTACATCAGGAACTACACGGCTCATTATTCGAACCGCAACTAATTCGATATGCAGAATTTCTTTTCCAGGCACTAGATGAATCAGTTGCAGCACTGTCAGGCAAAAATAATGACGCACCTATCGATTTATCTTCACTATCAAGCCTCCCCCCCACAGATAGAGAGGCTTGTGTAGATCAACGAGCAGGATTAATTCAGCAAGAAATGAATCTTATCGGTATTATGACCGGCGAAATTTTAAAACTATCCCGATTGCTAAGGCCGTTGATCCAAAGTCATGGCCCAGATAAATCACGTTTTTGGAGTAGATAAATGCTGGTAATTGGCAACAAAGAAATTGAGACTGACACTCATGGTTACCTCAAAAACATGAGTGACTGGACACCCGAATTAGCCGAATTGATTGCGGCTGGTGAACAGATCTCATTGAGTGCTGCTCACTGGGAAGTCATCCACTTTGTTCGCGATTTCTACACAGAATATAAGACCTCCCCCGCCATCCGTGCATTAGTGAAAGCGATGGCGCTAAAACTAGGGGAAGATAAAGGCAATAGCCGCTACCTATATCGTCTGTTCCCGGAAGGCCCCGCCAAACAGGCCACAAAAATTGCAGGTTTACCGAAACCAGCTAAATGTATCTAACAAGCGAAAAACTACTTTCATATCTCGTCAGCAGAAATTCTTTTAGATTAAGGACACGCCGTTAGTGCTGGAAATATCGAACTATGTCACCATCCCTGACGATGAAATTGAACTTTCTGCGGTCAGAGCACAAGGCGCCGGCGGGCAAAACGTAAATAAAGTGTCCTCTGCTATTCACCTGCGGTTTGATATTAATGCCTCGTCACTGCCTGAATTTTATAAGCAACGGTTGTTAGAATTGCGCGATCAACGCATCAGCAAAGATGGCGTGATCGTAATTAAAGCGCAGCAATTCCGGACACAGGAACAAAACAAGGATAACGCGCTGCTGCGCCTGCAAGAATTGATAAAAAGTGTCGCTGTAGTGCAAAAAGCAAGACTGCCAACAAAAGCAACCCGAAGTTCACAACGACGACGCATGGACAGCAAAACACAACGAGGCAAGATAAAAGAATTGCGTGGCCGGATTACAGAATGAACCAATTGGCATAGCCTGCTACTTATTCAGAAGACTATGGCAAATCTGTACACATCACGGCAAGTTCCTCTTTAATCAGCGCACCCAAGGAGCGAATAGCCGTTTCAACAGCGGTCGTCATTGGAAATGCATAGTTTAAACGCAGACAATTCCGGTATTTCCCCGCCGCTGAAAACAGACTTCCGGCAGCAACTTGAATTCGCAATTCAGCCAACTTACGGTTAAGCCGCAACACGTCAATTTCCTCGGGTAATTCAATCCAGAGTAAAAATCCACCCTGAGGCTGGCTTATCCGAACACCTTCCGGAAAATAAAGCTCGATCCAGTGTGAAATGCATTTATAGTTTTGCTGATAACGTTGCCGCATACGGCGAATATGAAGCATATAATGACCTTGAGCCAAAAACTGTGCGACAGCCATTTGTGAAGGTGTCGCAGTCGGTCCACTGCCAATATATTTCATATGAACAACTTGTTGCAGATATCTGCCTGGCGCGATCCAGCCTACCCGTAATCCAGGCGCAATCGATTTAGAAAACGAGCCACAAAGCAACACCCGTCCATCATCATCAAATGATTTGATAGTTAAAGGCCGCGGCCAGCTATATGCCAAATCACCGTATATATCATCCTCAATGATCGAAATATCATACTGCTGAGCTAGTCGGAGGATCTTTTTCTTATTGTTATCCGGCATGATATAGCCTAGAGGATTATTACAATTAGGCGTTACCAAAATAGTTTTGATGGGCCATTGTTCCAGCGCTAACGCAAGGGCTTCCGGGCTCATCCCCGTCACCGGATCTGTCGGGATCTCCAGCGCTTTCAGCTCTAGTGCTTTTAATGCCTGCATCGAACCATAAAAGGTGGGTGATTCGACTGCTACTATATCGCCGGGCCGGCACAAGACACGTAATGCCACTGAAATAGCTTCAGAACAGCCACTCGTACTAACTAAATCATCGGCTTGTAACTGACATCCAGCATCGATCAACAAACGGGAAATCTCTTCCCGCAACGGTTTCAAACCGTAAATGCTATCGTAATACAGAGCTTTTAAATCGCTCGGGCGACACAAGTGAGCCATGATTTTCTGTAATGGACGTAAGGTAGATTCATGAACATCAGGCATTCCGCGCGCCAGCTGCACCCAATCTGCAGAAGGCTCTATCTGCATCAGGTTTAAAACATGATCCCATTGAGATATTTCCACGGGCCGCTGCACTGGGCGTGAAACAGATGGCAACGAAGAAACTGCCGGACGCATACAGACAAAATAGCCTGATTTTGCCTTAGGAATCACCAACCGCAGTTCTTCCAGTTGTAAATAGGCCTGCTGTACGGTGCTGATACTGACGCCATATTCGCGGCTTAATTCACGAACTGAGGGTAACCGCGTCCCTGGAGCATAAAGACCATCTTCTATTCGTTGTTGCAGTGTTGCAGCCAATTCCGCATAACGTGACATACACATCCCTGATCACTTATGATTCGTAAACATTAAACAATACAGATCGTGCCTTACATTACCATTCAGATCGCAAAAAACTCAATCTGTATGGTTAAAATAGCCAGTTTTTGCATCTGTATTGTTTTTAGTGATGTTGGCATGCTGTTCCTCGTAATTAATTAAGGAGGAAACAGCATGGAATCTTTATGGCGCGCAATCAAAACCTGGTGGTTGGATTACCGGACTTATCGCATTCTGACTCAACTGAATGATTACCAGTTAAAAGATATCGGATTAAACCGTAGCGATCTAGGGAATGAATTAATTCGCCCTAGTCTGATTAACTATGCACGTCGGTTTCATCAAACTTACAAACCATGGCAATAAAGCAGTCTGGAAGCTGTAGCAGGTCGATGAATACCTGATCGCCTGCGTAGCTTACAGTGTCAGGCATTGAACCATATGAGTACCGCAATTCATCTTGGATATATCATAGTGCTTTGATAGTCTCTTATAGACTCAGAAATATATGGAGCGAAAATGGACATGCTCTCGATCTGAATGGGCTAAGAAAACCTGAAATCACAAAAAATAAGTTTAACAAAGCATTATATGCTTTCGGATATCGCATATATGTACATCGGTAAACTAGCTGCGTTAACAGGCGCGACACGGAAAGCAATACGGCACTATGAGTCTATCGGTTTAATCCCCTCTCCGCAGAGAAAAGGTAACTACCGCATTTACACCATGCTAGACGTCCATTTGGTGAAGATGATTCGTCGAGCACAATCTGTTGGTTTTAGTCTTGCTGAACTAAATGAACTTACAGCCACAAAAGCCAGTACAGGCAGTTTCCCAATAGGAATTGCCAACCAGCTCATTGCGGAAAAACAGATACAATTGCAGCAGCAAAAACTGACCATTGAGACTGCTGAACAAAATCTGGTAATTCTGTACAAAGAACTGAATGAACTTTATGGACTAGGATAAACCATCAAAAATGTCACTTGACCCTCCCCCTAAGGGTATTGTTTAAGCTGAACTCCTCATCCGCAAAGAGGAGTATTCCATGACATCTTCATATCGATTTGAAGGTTCGACAGCATTGATAACCGGAGCATCTTCTGGGATCGGAAAATGCTTCGCCCGAGAATTAGCACAAAAACGATCAAACCTGATCATAACGTCCCGCTCCAAAGCCGAATTGGAAATCCTAGCCTCGGAACTTCGACAAGAATTCTCAGTAACAGTTGATGTAATGATTGCCGACCTTTCCATCCCCGGTGGCGCACAACAATTATTTGACCAAGTACAAGCCCGTAAACTGTCCGTAGATCTGCTTATCAACAATGCTGGTTTTGGAAAATGGGCACATTTTCTAGATGAGAGCTTAGATACCTATGATCAAATGCTCTCCATAAACATTAATGCATTAACTCAACTTACTTATTTGTTTATTCCGTCAATGCTAGCTAAAAGAAATGGAGGAGTGATTAATGTTGCATCGACAGCAGCTTTTCAACCGCTACCGTACATAGCAATGTATGGGGCCTCGAAAGCTTTTGTGTTAAATCTGACGGAAGCCCTTGCTGCTGAATATCATAATAGCGGGGTCCATTTTATGGCGCTATGCCCTGGTAATACGTCAACGAACTTCGCGAAAATAGCACAAGCAAACACAACGGGCATGGCTGCATCTAGCCCTGAACACGTAGCCTCATCAGCTCTTAGTGCCTTTTCCAAAGGAAATACCTATATTGTTCCTGGATTTGTCAATTATCTCACCTCACTTCTACCACGAATCCTTACGCGCCGAATGACCACTAAAATTGTGGAACGCATGTTCGCGAATAGAATTCAAAAAATCACCTCAATTTAACACTCAATTCATGGCCGCCATTCACAGGGCTGCATGGTATGCGGTCTTGTGATAAGCACAGAGATCTTTGTTGAGGTGATACCGACGAACTAACGAAACAAATACGATACGGGTTTGTCTTTGGTGCAAGAAAAATGACTGTAACTAATTGAATTTACTGGTGCCGGTAACAGGAGTCGAACCTGCGACCTTCGCATTACGAATGCGCTGCTCTACCAACTGAGCTATACCGGCTCGTATTGAGCTTATTGACCCAATCCACCAACTAGTCATTAACAATTTATCTGAAAATATAAGGTTATTTCTGATTATTCAAACCCATCAGGGCCGAGAAAACAACAATATAGCGATTTTGTGAAGTAGGATTCATTTTCCTCCTGTACTTCTAAAACTCAAGTTATCTGAACCTGTTAGTGTTACTGTAGGTACCAATAATCTATATTAATTATGTAAATTTACCGAGGTGGCCATATGCTGAATTTTGAATATCAAAATCCAACCAAGGTGTTATTTGGGAAAGGTCAAATAGCCAAAATCAGTCATGAGATCCCATCTGATGCACGCATTTTAATTATCTATGGCGGTGGTAGTATTATTGCTAATGGCACGATGGATCTCGCCAAACGAGCATTAGCAGGGCGTAATGTTATTGAATTTGGCGGCATTGAACCAAACCCAGATTATGAAACTTTGATGCAGGCTGTTGCAGTTGTAAAAAAAGAACAAATCACTTTTTTACTGGCAATTGGTGGTGGCTCAGTCATTGATGGCACTAAATTTATTGCCGCCGCAGCTTGCTGGGAATTAGGCGACCCTTGGGAAATCCTGCATAACAAAGGAAAAGGTATTAGAAATGTGATCCCATTTGGCTGCATCTTAACCTTACCAGCGACAGGTTCCGAGATGAACCAACATGCAGTCATTAGCCGAAAAAATCGTCAGATTTCTTTACCTTCCGCTAGTGGTTCACAAGGCAATTACGGTGCAATGGCAATGCATAGCCAAATTGCAAAAGAAAAACTTTCCTTTTCAAACGATCAAGTGTTTCCGCAATTCGCAGTTCTTGACCCAATGACTACCTTTTCACTGCCAAAACTACAAATCGCTAACGGTATTGTCGACGCCTTCTGTCATGTCATTGAGCAATACTTAACCTATCCGGTTAATGCTAATCTTCAAGATCGTTTTGCCGAAAGCATCATGCTCACACTGTTGGATGACGGCATAAAAAGCTACCAGCAGCCGGATGATTACGACAGTCGAGCTAACCTGATGTGGTGTGCCACCATGGCACTTAATGGCTTGATAGGATCTGGCGTTCCGCAAGACTGGAGTTCCCATGCTATTGGGCACGAGTTAACTGCATTATTTGGTCTTGCCCATGCAGAAACATTAGCAATTGTTCTTCCAGGAACTATGGCTGTTCGAAAAGACGAGAAAAAAGCCAAATTATTACAATACGCGAAACGCGTTTGGGGTATTCAAGGTAAGAATGAGGATTTAGTCATTCAACAAGCTATTGATAAAACAATCGCCTTTTTTGAATCTCTCGGTTTTGCTACTCATCTCTCTGCGTATAATATCAAGGAAGAACAAATTCCTGATATTGCAGCGACATTATTAAAACACGGTATGACCGGCATTGGTGAACACGGCACTGTGACACTCGATATTTGTGAAGAAATTTTACGTAAAGCCTTATAAAGCTAACTTTAAAAAGCCGCATAATGCGGCTTTTTATTTCCCCATCAATTAATAGGTCGGTAATTCTATATTGGCAAATAACGCCTCGACTTCATAAGGTGCTTTCATCGCAAGCGCTTTATCCACCAAATCCCTAGTCAAATGTGGTGCAAAACGTTCAATAAAATCATACATATAACTACGAAGAAAGATGCCTTTTCGAAAACAGATCTTAGTAGTGCTAGACTGAAACAAATGACTACCATCCAGTAGTACCAAATCTTTATCTACTTCTGGATCAACAGCCATAGTTGCAACCACGCCAACACCTAAACCTAATCGGACATAGGTTTTTATCACATCAGCATCTGTTGCCGTAAACACAATGCGAGGAATTAACCCTGCGCGGCTAAATGCAGCATCCAGCTCTGAACGACCGGTAAAACCAAACGTATAAGTAACTAAAGGATATTTAGCAAGTTCTTCGACAGTGAGCATAGAACAAGTTGCGAGCGGATGATCTTTTGGAACAATGACACTGCGATTCCAGTGATAACACGGCAACGTGATCAAGTCTTCATACAAATGTAATGCTTCTGTGGCAATCGCAAAGTCAGAGGTTCCTTTAGCAACCGACTCACTGATTTGCGATGGTGACCCTTGATGCATATGCAACGAAACCATGGGATAACGCGTGATAAAACCTTTGATGACCGCAGGTAATGCATAACGCGCCTGAGTATGTGTTGTTGAAATATGCAGGGTACCTTGATCTGGATTAGTGTACTGGCCTGCGACAGAACGAATAGACTCTACTTTCGCCAAAATTTCCTGCGCAATCTTTATGACCTCATGCCCAGCAGTAGTAATTTGTGTCAAATGTTTACCACTGCGCTCAAAGATCTGAATACCCAGTTCGTCTTCCAGCATGCGAACTTGCTTGCTGATACCAGGTTGCGAGGTATATAAACTTTCTGCGGTTGCAGAGACATTCAGGCTATGATTAGCAACCTCAACGATATATCGTAGCTGCTGGAGTTTCATAATATTCCAATGCTATTGATTTCTATGAGATAGTAGCAAAAAACATCATCACTTCGTCTACAGACTGCGATAAAAATGCAATACATCTCAATTCAGATCATTTTTCTGCACAAAAGAGATGTTATTGCTATATCAACCATGCCGACGATTAAATTTGACAGTAGAATGAAATGTATGACGACAAACTTGAGCACTCACAAAATCTGACGGAGCCAGCATGGTTTTAACTCTGGTTTTACTCGCAATCGGCGCATTGTTATTTCTTACGATTGCTTACAACATATTCCAGCAGCATAAGCAGCAACAGGAAATCGATCGTCGGGCTATCGTTGCAAGACAAAAGGTGATCATCGAAGAAGCTGAAGACATTTTACTCAATGTAAATAGACTGTCTTACAGTAAAACCTTGGTTATGTTATTACAAAACCGATTATTAGATGCGCTGCGAACCATCCAAAATGTAACACCGAACGTGTCAGCAATTAACCAACGAATTGAAGATGTAAGAAATCAGATCAAGTATGTAAACGAACACTATAAGGGAGAAGATAGTCACTTCCGTTCACCGGACTCCGATAGACAAGCAATCCAAATGCTTCAGACTACTAAGAAATTACGGGCGATAGTCCGTATGGAACACAATAAAGGCAAAATTGATCCACAATCATTTTCAGTTGAAGATCGTCGCTTGGAATTAATGTTGCTGAAAATCAATATTGCTAATTTGCTGCAAAAAGCCATGGATGCCCGAGTTCAGCGTCAAATAGGTACAGCAAAACAATTATTGACGAAAGGAATTAATGCTCTGAGTGTCATTCCCGATAAAGATGCGTATCTGATTGCCAGTGAAGAGGAAATGAAGTCAACCCTTCGAGATATTAACGACCAATTAGAAAGAGAATCGCAAAAAGAACGCGAAGAAATACAGGAAAAACAAGACGATCTCGACGTCTTATTCCAACCAAAGAAAAAATGGTAATGTAATCACCAAACAAAAAGAGCCAGTTATTAACTGGCTCTTTTTCAATTCAAATCGGCTTATTTTTGAACTACGTATTCAGCAGGACTGATCTGGCCGATTTCAGGGGCAATTTTGTCTGACAATAGCCATAAAGTGAATTTATGCAGTTGTTCCTGATGTGCCAAAGCCACCAGAAATGCACCGCCAACCTCACGATAACCTAGTTCATAGTTTTTCAGTGTAGTTGGTGGTACGCCAAGCAGTTCCGCAAATTTCGGACGGCTAAGCCCCATTGTTTCACGAATATGACGGATTTTTTGACCAACAGACACAGGAGCGAGACTCATATGTTTCCTCACGCGTTTGCGAATATTTCGCTGTTACCAATAATTACTCTACCTTTGGTGTTCAACAGCTTTATCCGGCTCCACATTATTATAGTTTTATTATAGTCTGTATTTTTAGAATGTATAAAAGCGGCACATATTAATCGCTAAATAACCTCACGTAAACATCTATACTATCAAGGACGACACAAGCGGTAGTTAAAAATGTGCTCTGTGTAACATTTTTGCGTCTATCGCAGTTGAATCTTGCATAATTGAACGTCTGAGAGATAATGAATATGTCGAACCTTATCGGATCTTTCCGAGCATAATCTGGAGACAATCATGAAAAAAGCAGTGGCATTAACAATCGTTGCCGGTTTTGTAGCATCTGCAGTATCAATGACTGCATTTGCCAACGATGCAGAAGGCGCATTCTTGGGTACCGGTTTCGGTTGGAATAACTACGCTGACCTGGGTGATGTAGGTACTGCAACCAAAAGCAGCACACCAACAGCACATATTTTTGGTGGCTATACTTTCAACGAATTTTTAGGTGCTGAAGCCGGCTATAACTGGCTGGGCAATGGCCATGTAAACGGCGGTCGTTTCAAATCTCACGGCGCAAACCTGTCTTTAATTCCTCGTTATCCCCTGACTGATGATCTGTCACTATTGGGTGAAGTAGGCGTTATGCGCTGGAAAGCTGATAACGAAGCAACCAATGTTGACGACCGTGGTACTTCACCAATTTTTGGTGCTGGCCTGGCTTATCGCGTATCAGATCCAGTTGATCTGCAACTGCGTTATCGCCACATTGATGGTATCGGTGACGCTAAAACTGGTGAATCCGATAGCAACAACGTAAACCTTGACGTAGTTTATTACCCAACTCGTACTAGCGAACCAGCTCCTGTTGTAACTCCAGCGCCAGCTCCAGTTGCAGCACCAGCACCAGCTCCACAACCAGTTCAAGAAACTAAAACCTTCACTCTGACTTCAGATGTGCTGTTTGATTTCAATAAAGCCACTCTGAAACCAGCTGGTGTGTCTGCACTGAGCAAGCTGTATAACCAAATCCAGACTCTGGAAATGAAAGACAAAAATATCGTTGTTTATGGTTACACAGACCGCATCGGTTCTGACGGTTATAACCTGAAACTGTCTCAAGATCGTGCTAAGAGCGTATCTAGCTTCCTGACTTCTAAAGGTCTGTCTGCTACTCGTATCACTGCCGTTGGCCGAGGCAAAGCAGATCCAATAAGTCCAGCAAGCTGTAAAGCAATCAAAGCGAAAAAAGATCTGATCGTTTGCTTGGCTCCTGATCGCCGTGTAAACGTTGAAGTAAAAGGTAGCAAGACCGTAGTAGTTAAATAAATCTTTTAACTACCGTCTGACAACAAAACCGCGCTTTATGTGCGGTTTTGTTTTGATATACATACCAGAGGTTATATATGGAAACTAAAGAACCTATCGCGAAAGCATCTTTGCTCGAATTGGCAAACCAGATCATGAAAGAGCATGATGACTATCTGGCTGGCATGACTGTCACCGATGTAAACGAAAAATCAGGCGTTTTAGTCTTCAAAGGCGAATACTTCCTTGATGATCAAGGTTTACCTACGGCAAAAACTACTGCTGTATTTAATGTCTATAAAGGGTTAGCGCAGGCTCTTTCGCCGCAATATACACTGGAGTAAACCGTGGCAATCACTCTGTATGGCATCAAAACTTGTGATAGTGTCAAAAAAGCTCAAACTTGGTTAAAACAAAACAATATTCCTTTTGAATTCATTGATTTTAAACAGACTCCACCCACTGAAGTTCAGATAGCACAATGGTGCCATTCGGCAGGTTGGGAAAAATTACTTAACAAACAAAGTAAAACCTTTCGGGAATTATCCCCCACAGAAAAAACGATTGCTGATGAAGCCCAAGCAGTAGCGTTGATGTTAGCTCATCCCCTACTGATCAAGCGTCCAGTTCTGACAGCCCAGCATAAAATATTGATCGGATTTTCTGAACTTGCGTATAACGCACTGAATAATTAATTTGGTAATGAATAAGGATTGTGCATGACCGATTCTCTTGTTTTGTCTCTGGCTAAGGATTTGATCGCACGTCCTTCTGTAACCCCAGTAGATGAAGGTTGTCAGCAACTAATGGCCGCGTTTTTAGCGCCATTGGGATTCACCATTGAACCAATGGTATTTCATGACACGACGAATCTGTGGGCAAGAAAAGGAACATCGGGACCATTATTCTGTTTTGCCGGTCATACAGATGTTGTTCCACCCGGACCGGAAAATAAATGGAACACTCCTCCATTTACCCCAACTATTATTGATGGCGTTTTATATGGCCGCGGTGCTGCGGATATGAAAGGTTCTATCGCATCAATGTTGGTCGCCGTTCAGCGTTTTGTGATTGATTATCCGGCACATAACGGATCCATTGCTTTTCTTATCACCAGCGACGAAGAAGGCCCATTTATTAATGGCACGCCCAAAGTTATTGAAACATTAGAGGCTCGCCAGGAAAAAATTACCTGGTGTCTGGTTGGTGAGCCTTCATCAACCAATGCGGTTGGCGATGTAGTCAAAAACGGCCGTCGTGGTTCATTAACGGGCGACCTTACTATTTATGGTGTTCAAGGGCATGTTGCTTACCCTCACCTAGCCGAAAACCCCGTCCACCTAGCTATGCCAGCACTGGCTGAACTTTCTGCTAAACAATGGGATGCCGGAAATGAATTTTTTCCCGCAACCAGCTTTCAGATCGCGAACATCAATGCGGGTACTGGCGCATCAAATGTGATCCCCGGTGAGTTACAAGTGCAATTCAATTTCCGCTACAGTACAGAGCTTACCGATGCACAAATAAAGCAGCAGGTCTGTGAACTACTCGACCGCCATGGTCTGCGCTATGAGCTGAAATGGACATTAAGCGGCCAACCTTTTTTAACTGGCTCGGGCAAGCTTGTCGAAGCCACGCAAAAGGCGATTGAAACGGTAACTGGGCGAACCACTGAATTATCAACATCAGGTGGCACCTCGGATGGTCGTTTTATCGCACCAACGGGCGCTCAAGTCGTTGAATTGGGTCCGATCAATGCAACTATCCATAAGGTAAATGAATGCGTTAGCGTTGCCGATCTGGAAACACTGAGTGATATCTATTACAGCATGATGCAACAGTTGCTGGTTGAGCATGATTAATCACAAACTAGTCGGGTTGGATGACTCTGCGTTATGCCCTGTGACTCCAGGGCATTTTTTAACATCGGCCACTGCAGCCGCTTTCCAAAATATGTCTCAAGCTGCTTTGAATGATGGACTAAACATTGCTATCGCATCCAGTTATCGTTCATTCGAACGACAAACCCAGATCTGGAATCGTAAATATCGTGGTGAAAGTATTGTTCTTGACGGTGAAGGGATCCCAATAGCTAATTGGGCACAGTTATCGCATCAGGATCGGATTTTTGCCATTTTAAGATGGAGTGCCCTTCCAGGAGCCAGCAGGCACCATTGGGGGACAGATCTGGATGTCTATGCCCCCGATTTATTACCTGCTGGCCAAAAATTACAATTAACTCCCGCTGAATATGATGTCACTAACGGCTATTTTGCCCAGCTGACCACATGGCTCGATCAGAATATGCATGCTTTCGGTTTTTTCCGGCCCTATGTCACAGATAAAGGTGGGATCGCGCCAGAAGCATGGCATCTCAGTTATTATCCTGAGGCAAAATTATTACAAGAACAATTCACGCTTGAAATGTTGCATGATGTATTAATACAAAATGCCATAGAAGAAAATACACAGATCCTGCTTCATTTACCGCAGATCTGGACACGCTTTATCACAAATATTAGTGAGAATCACAACTTATGAGTCTGTGGCTAATAATTGGCATTCCATTGCTTTTTTTGCTTGGCTTATTTATGAATGCCATAAAAGACATGAAACGGTTGGAAAAAGAATTACCCAAATATAAAGATAAAATCAGAAAAATACCGGATGACGAAGACGAAGACGAAAAAAAATAGGCGGAACTTATATAGCCCGCCTATTTGTCTAATGCAGTAAATAAATTACTTTTTATTAATCATTAGTAATTTCTTGGCAAGAGCTTGATAAACTTGCTCAGCAGTACCGGCAGGCACAGCTTGTTGTGATGCGGTTTGCAGCTCAATTTGTGTACCCTTGTCCATCTGGTGCAACTGGAATACATATGAACCAGAACTCAACCCTTCATAATTCGGCGCCAATGGCTTCCAAATAGCTAAAGCATCAAAGAGGCTTCCTTCCGGCACTTTATATTCCACGGCAATACGCTGTGCTGCAGTATCAGCATCTTTAACTATCCAACCAAGTTGTGATAAATCAGCCGACATGTGGTCCATTACTTTATCAACCGACGCATCAGCAACCCATTTATCTTTCACCTTAACTAAATGAATTGGCTTTTCACTAACTTCAGGTTGTGCTGAAGCATCTTGGCTGTTATGGCTCTCAACAGTAGCAATAGCAGACACATTCGTAAATTTCAGCAGGCGCTGATGCAGTCGTTCAACTGCTGAGGCCAATACCGGTTTATTACTGTCATCCAGTAAAGTAATCGAAGTTTCATTACCACGGTCAGCCAACTGTAGACGATATTTACCCGCAGACAATGCTAAGCCATCTGTTTGTTCAACAGGTTTCCAGAAGGTCAATACTTGCATCACGCTCGTTGATGAGTCGCCTTCATAATTGAATACAATCAAACCTTGTGACTGCGAACTCTGTTCTATAGGCAAACCAGCCTTCGGCAACACTGTCAGTAACCATTGCCAAGTATTAACAAAACCATTTTCAGCAATGATAGCCTGAGAACCGGATTCTTGGCCTAAGAGCAACTGGATAGGGCCGTTACTCGCCACGGCAGTTTGTCCTCGGCCTTGTGTATCCGCATATGCACTGACATTGTTCAGCAAACGTGTGGCATAGTGGCGTTGTTCAAAAACAGTTGGAGTAACTTGTTCATCAGCAGCTCTCAACCACTTAACCATTAAGCCAGCACGATGCGTAGTCGGATCGCTTTTAACTTGGAATTGATAATATTGGGCTGGCGCAGGTGGAATATCGTCTGCTTTTTCTGCATCAAAGGTAACAGCAACCGGGCCTGTTTCTAACACTTTATTTGCATCATCACGCCGTGTTATCGCCATCTTATTCGTTGTCAGGTAACTGTTCAGCCATGACCAAAGATCGTCATCAATATGCTGACTCAGACTACGAGCAGAAAACCATAATATGATAGCATCACGGCTATTATCCGCGCGGCTACTTGATACAAAGGTCATGATTTGTTCAGGAGGACGAACATCGACGTCCTGGGCCAAAGCCCCTTGTCTGGTTTCAACAGGTAAACTATACGCTTGTGAAAATGCAGGATTTTGCAATGGAGCCGGAGTTTTCAACTGTGGATGCAAAACGGCAGACGTATAGTCAAAATCGCGATTAGCCTGTCTTCTTTCGGCCTCAGAACTACAAGCAGAAAGAACGCAGATACAAATGATACTGCAAGGAAACAGGGACATTTTCATTTTATTATTTTGCACGCTAGATCAGCTCCGCTCTCACAAGTGCCGCTTCAACTATTGCTTGTGCCGTAGAGGAAAGCAAAGTCAATGGCAGGCGTAAATCGGCATAATTTATTAGCCCCATTCTGGCGGCTGCCCATTTTACAGGAATCGGGTTAGATTCGATAAACAGTTCTTGATGAAGTGGTCGTAAACGTTCATCGATTTCTAATGCAGCGACTTGATTAGCCGCTAGTGCAAACGCGCACATACGACTCATCTCATTAGCTGCGATATTTGCGGTCACCGAAATAACCCCATTGCCACCTTTTAACATAAATTCACAAGCAGTAGCATCATCACCGCTGTAAAGTGCAAAGTTTCGCCCACATAATTCTCGTAATTGGGCAACACGAGATAAATTACCCGTCGCTTCTTTAATGCCACAGATACCAAAATTACCCGCAAGGCGAGCAACCGTTTCAGCCTTTAAGTCACATCCGGTACGACCAGGCACATTATATAAAATTTGCGGTAACCCACTGTATTCACCGATAGCCGCATAGTGCTGGTATAACCCCTCTTGGGTAGGTTTATTATAGTATGGCGTCACAGAAAGGCCTGCTGTCACACCAAGTTTACTGATCTGCTTGGCCAATTGCTTAGCATGAGAGGTATTATTTGAGCCACAACCAGCAATGACTGGAATGCGCCCATTACAATATTCGAGTGTTCTGTCAAAGAGAGTAAAGAGTTCATCTTCGCTTAAGGTCACCGATTCTCCGGTTGTCCCAGCTACAACTAAAGCATCAGTACCAGCTTGAATATGATATTCAACTAACTGTTCTAACGCTGGCCAGTCAACAGAACCAGAGCGGTTCATTGGTGTGATCAGAGCAACGAGACTACCGGTTAACATAAAGCACAGACTCCATTTTACAAGCAGCCAATGGTACGGCGCCCTATACACAAAAACAAGGCAAAACGCGGTTCCAAGACTAAAATGCTGATCTGATCTCACATGAGTAGCGTATTGTTATTATGATATTTTTTACGCTTTAAAATACCAATAAGGATATAAAAATGAATCGATTAACAGCGGGAACTGTTGCCCCTGATTTTGAATTACCAGACCAAAATGGCGCAGTAATCAAATTAAGTTCATTACAGGGGAAAAAGGTACTCGTTTATTTCTATCCGAAAGCAATGACACCGGGTTGTACAACACAAGCTTGCGCGTTACGTGATAGTAAAGCTGAGTTGGAAAAACGGAATTTAGTTGTTCTGGGTATCAGCCCTGATAGCTCTGTGAGACTGAAAAAATTTGAAGCTCGTGATGAACTTAATTTCACCTTACTAGCGGATGAAGAGCATAAAATAGCTGATGCATTCGGTGTTTGGGGGCTTAAGAAATTTATGGGTAAAGAATACGATGGTATTCATCGCATTAGCTTTTTGATCAACGAACAAGGTGTTATCGAACATGTATTTGATAACTTCAAGACCAGCAACCATCATCAAATAGTTATCGACTACCTCGACTCGTTATGATTACAACAAAAAAGCCGGAAATGTCATTCCGGCTTTTTATTTCTTTGGATAACTACTAAACAGTAAAGAATTTCGCGTTTACCCATGCAATGACAAAATAACTCGATAGCATTGCACTAATTGCTAGCATGATAGGCCGTAGATTTGGCCTGTCACGGGCGATCAATACAATGGCCAATGATGTTGGGTACAATCCAAACATATAGCGGGGTACTGCATTTGTACTGGTTAATAATGGTATCAATGTACAAATAAACATAAACAAAGCTTCTGCATAGCGTTTTTGCTTAAACAGATAGATGTTTAGAGCCCATCCTATCGCAATCATGATCGACAGATAGATTTTCCGACCACCAGTCTCAAAACCTTCTAGCCAATATTCAAATGGATTGCCAAAGATGCGTCCCCAAGCTAACTGAATATTTTTATATGAAAATGCATCCCCGACATGATAATGCATGTAGAACATATACATGAACATAACCAGTGGTATAAACCAGATAGCTAAAATAACCCGAAACCCACGATCACCAAATTTTACTAACTCACGCCAGCCGTAAGCTTGTAATGCAAGGATTCCTACCGAAAAAACCACCATGACGCCCATATTTCGGGTGGCGGTCATCAGCATACCCGCCAATCCAACCCAGAACCACTGATGCCGGTATGCGAATAAAAACACCACCATGGTCAACGTGATAAACAAAGATTCGGTATATGGTGCGATGAAATAAACGGAATATGGTGAAAAAGCTAACATCCAAACGCCAAATCGCGCCACATCCAGTTCTTGACCTAATTGGCGCAAGCACAAGAAGAATAGCGGCAACATAGCAAAGGACGAGATATTGGCAATGACATAAAAACCATGCAAAGAACTGATGCCAAATAATTCACCAATATAATGACCCAGCATCGGGAACATGGGGAAAAAGGCCCAGTTCGCCGCATGACCAGTAGTCAAACCATGGGGATAAGTATCGTAGCCAATATCGGCGATACTTTTAAACCAAGTACAGTCAAATTGACAAAAGACATTCCAAACATCTGTTTCAACAGATTCAAGCAGATTGATCTGCCCTATTTGATCGGTTTCCACGTTGTAGTGCATGGCACCAAAATAACCAATTGCATACAGCATGATGCGGCTGACCAAAAAGGCCAGCGCAATGATGCCCCAGTCTTGCCGACTGATCTGCAACGGAGAATAAATTACATCTACCTTATCTGTTGGCACAACTTACTCCAGCATTACTCAGGCAAAAACCCAAATTCGGGATAAAACATAAGTCAGTATCGTTACCGCTAATGTTGCAATAACGATCGGCAGCAAACCGGATAACCCGATCCACAACAAACCAGATAACAGCACATTTCTGACCGCCAGCGAAAAGAGAGCTACCAACAAAAACTTGCTCACTTTGCCGTGTTTTTGGAACGTCACGTACCGATGACCAAAAAATGAAACCCAAAAGGCAACAAAAAAACCAATTGATGTCACCCAATGTTCAGACATGGTTGGCCACAAATGCAGGCAGAGTGTTGCTGTGCCTAAATCAACTACGGTTGCTCCGCCACCAACGATACCGAAGCGGAACAAACGCCAGAATTCACTCTTTGTGATCATGCTTACTTATCTTCTTCCATGGCATCTGTTATTGCCGGGCGTGAATACTGACCATAAACGCCTTCCACAAGGAATACCGGACGCTGTTTTACTTCGAGGAACATACGACCAATGTATTCACCCATGATACCAATCGATAACAGCTGCATACCGCCAAGGAACAGGATCACACACATTAATGAAGCATAGCCGGGGCTATCAACACCGACGAAAATCACTTTTAAGATGATAATAAGCATATAAAGGAAACTGATTCCGGCAACTGCGCCACCGATATAACTCCAAACACGCAATGGCCAGCTAGAGAAGCTGAACAGACCATCCAGTGCAAAGTTCCACAGTTTCCAGTAATTGAATTTCGTTGTACCAGCAGCACGTTCCGGGCGAGCATAAGGTACGCCAATTGAACGGAAACCGGCCCACGCGAACAGCCCCTTCATAAAGCGGTTACGTTCTGGCAATTGATTGATCGCCTCTACTACACGGCGATCCATTAAACGGAAATCACCGGCATTTTCTGGGATCTTGGTAGTAGTTGATACCGCATTAAAGAAGCGATAGAAACCACCTGCGGTCAGACGTTTCATTGCGGTGTCTGCGTTACGGTCAGTCCGCACACCGTAAACGGTGTCATAACCTTCTTCTTTCCACATACGGACAAATTCCAGCACTAATGCTGGTGGGTCTTGCAAATCTACGTCCATTGGGACAACCGCATCACCACGAGCATGCGCAAGACCTGCAGTCATCGCAGCTTCTTTACCGAAATTACGGGCCAGGTTAATCAGAGTTACACGGCTGTCTTTTTCAATCGCCTTTTCAACTACTTCACGAGTGCGGTCACGACTGCCGTCATTGACAAAAACGATTTCCAACTGGTCACGCAGTGGTGCCAGTTCTTTGTCGATCGTTTCAATAAAGGTATCAATACTTTCTTCTTCGTTATAAACAGGAACAACTAATGAAACGGTGAATGATTGTTTGCTCATAATAACCTCATCCCACATGGGATAATTTGAATGTTTTGAACATGATAGATTGGTTGCTATGCAGTGACACATAATTTGGTTCTAGCGGATCTGCGATGAATAAACCCGCTGGAAGTAATAACTCAAATTGTTGTGGGCCTGCTTTATCAAATTTAACCGTTTGAGACCATTTATCTCCAATACTAACACTAAGTTCTGTATTCGCTGCTTTTGTCGTCAAGGAGCCCTGGAATTTCAGGGCGCCAGGTTCTTGATGTAAGGTGAAATATAATCCGCCCTTATCGGTAAACGGTGAACCGGAACCATCTTTTTCAGGAATATCCCAACCATCGCGAGAGAGATAAGGGCAGCGCTCACGTTCATTGGTGAGATCCATTAACGTGCCGGGAATGTATGCGAGAGTCTGATTACGGTTCCAAATATGGGTTTTCTTGTCCAAATAATACATACGATATGCCATTGACACATCAGGGTGCTTGGCAAGATAAAGCACATATAAGTAAAAGGCACTCAGTGCCAGAAACGTCAGGATAAAGAGAAATTTAACGCCACGAGTCATCATTAGTTCTGACCTCATTATTGTTTGCGCCAATCCTAATTCAGAACACAGAGAAACAACAGAGAGTGATGGCTTGATCACATAAAAATATATCCATTCAGATAACTTGACAGTCGAAGCAATCGTTTTCACCTGCTTTTTGATATAGATAAAGAACCGTAACGCGTGATACCTATACACTAAATACATCTATTACTGGCAGGATACCACTTATGAATATGAATCATGCTCAGCGACTGATACTCAGTAATCAATATGAAATACTGAGTAAGCTGAATCCTGAGAAAGCTGATTATTACCATCGCTGCAAGACTATTGTTGAACGTGGTTACTGTTTACAGATGCTGGAACTGGAAAAAGAATTTGGTCATCTGACCGAAGAAACGTGCAGAGAAGTAATTGATACATTGGAAATGCATCATGCTCTTAAAGTTTCTTATGAAAACTTATCTGCTGAAGATCAGGCGCAAATCTCTGCATCACGTTTGGATTTCATTGGTTATGCCAGAGGCTATGAACGGGAACTAGCGGACTATGTCTGTTATCTGTTAGATGTAGAAAAACGATTCCCAGATTTAGGTAAATGCTGTGCAAGCTTAAATTCTGAAATGGCTATGCATGACAAATATGAGCGCATGTTGGCCGAATGGCGTGATTGCCCACGCCAATACAAATTATCTATTCAAGAAATTCGAAACATCATCACCGCTTAACAACTTAATAATCAGCCAGACATCTCGTTAGAAAATGGTTGGCTGATTATTTTTATTCCGATGCAGCTAATTGTGTCATTTGTTCAGCCAATAGATTCTTTTTCTGCTGCCAATATCCAGCTATTAACATCCCTGCGACCATGGCAAAAATAAAGACAATCGCAGGCCAACCAGCCAGTGCCACCATGGCAATTGCGGGCCCAGGACAAATACCCGCAAGGCCCCACCCTGCGCCAAATATCAGAGCACCAAAAACCAACTGGCGATCCAACGCTTTGTTAGTTGGCAAATGCAAAGCGGCGCCACTCCAAGTTTGTTGGCGCTTCTTAATAAAAAAGTGATACCCCGGAGTAAAGACAGCCAAAGCACCGCCCATCACCAACATCAATGATGCATCCCATTCCCCAGCAATATTAAGAAACCCCACTACTTTATCGGGTTGCATCATGCCAGAAAGTGCTAATCCAAAGCCAAAAAGAACACCGGCAATTAAAGTAATCACAGCTCACCTCTTAATGGGTCATTGCAACAATGCATGCACCAGAAAATATAAACAATCCAGTTGCCACCAACGAACGGATTGAAAAGCGGCCAATGCCACAAATACCATGCCCACTCGTGCAGCCATTTGCCAGGCGAGAACCAACTCCGACTAAAAGACCTGCCAATATCAGTAATGGTGATATTTCAAGCTTTGCGACTTTAAGATGTAATACATACGTTGCCGCACTCGCTCCGAGGGTCGTCCCCACTAAGAACAAGATTCGCCAGCGTTTGCTGTCTGAGATTGAAAATAATCCGGAGATAATTCCGCTGTAACCCGCGATCCGGCCTTTACCCCATAAAAGTATCAGGGCTGCTAAACCAATCAGGAGCCCGCCAAGCAACGAACTCCACGGTGTAAAATTGTGCATACATAAAGGTCATTTAAATTAGATAAAACTAATTTAATATAAAATTTTCTCGATCTCAATGAAATTGATAGTGAAAAAGCGCCGTATTAGCGGATGTTCCGCTTATTTTTTATTGATCTGTTGAAAAATTATGGTGCCGCGTGATGTGTAACGAGAAGGAAATCACAATTTTTATGCAACTTAACGGAACTTTTTACAATGTCTGAACTCTAACTTAGTGCCACTGCAATTAAACATTGAGTCTTGGCCCAGTCGACGTAAAGTTGACTGGGTTTTTTTATTCCTGAATTTCATCCAGAATAGACTTATTACTCGTTTCACAGCCACAAGTGGTGCTATTTTGACGACTAAACCGCAAAAAACCTTTTTGTTTCACGATTACGAAACTTTCGGTATTGATCCCGCTCGCGATCGACCATCGCAGTTTGCCGGAATTCGAACCGATGCTGACTTTAATATTTGTGGTGATCCTGTCGTTCTTTACTGCCAGATGGCACCTGATTATTTGCCAGCGCCAGAAGCTTGCCTGATAACCGGCATTACCCCCCAGATTGCAAACCAAAACGGTATCTGTGAAGCAGATTTTTTCCGCTCTATTCATGAGCAATTTGCGCAACCAGAAACCTGTATTCTAGGTTACAACAATATCCGCTTTGATGATGAATTTACGCGTTACGGTTTTTACCGCAATTTTTTCGATCCGTATGCTTACAGCTGGCAACAAGGTAACTCACGCTGGGATCTATTAGATGTGGTGCGTGCGTTTTATGCTTTGCGCCCAGTGGGAATTAATTGGGTTTACGATGATGAAGGTAAACCCTCATTTCGTCTGGAAAAACTATCTGTTGCTAATGGCATCAAACATGAAAATGCACATGATGCGATGTCTGATGTATACGCCACTATTGGTTTAGCCAAATGTCTGAAACAAGCCCAACCGCGCTTATTTGATTATTTGTTAGAACACCGCAGCAAAAATAAAGTTAAAAATCTGATCGATATCATTAATATTAAACCGCTGGTGCATGTCTCCGGCATGTTTTCCGCTTGGCAAGGCTGTGCCAGTTGGATTGCACCATTAGCTTGGCATCCTACCAATAATAATGCTGTGATTGTCGTAGATTTACATAAAGACATATCCTCCCTGCTCAAGTTAGATGTTGCAGCTTTGCGTGATCGCCTTTATACCCGACGTAATGAATTAGCAGGCGAATCGCCAGTTCCTGTCAAATTGATACACATCAATAAGTGCCCAATTTTGGCTCCCGCCGCCAGTCTGAGTGAAGAACGTTCACAACAATTAGGTATTAATCGTGATCGTTGTATGCAGAACCTGCTGTTGATCCGAGAAAACCCTGCAATTAGAGAAAAACTGGTCGCCCTGTTTAATGATGATTTTGTTCCCCCCGAAAATCAGGATCCCGAACATATGCTGTATCAAGGCTTTTTCTCCGAAGCAGATAGGGCAACAATTGAGTTGATCCAGCAAGCGCCGGTAGAACAATTAACCCCAGGCCGTTATCAGTTTCATGATCCTCGCTTGCACACCTTATTATTTCGCTACCGAGCCAGAAATTATCCTCATACACTGTCATTGCGCGAACAAGAACAATGGCAACAGTTCTGTGTTGATGCATTGAACCGACAGGCAGAAGCTTATTTATTGCGGTTGGAGCAATTGCTGGAAGGAAAAATACAGGGTTCACGCGAATGGAACATCATTAAATCGCTGGCGTTGTATTTGCAGGGCAAATGACAGGCAAAAAAAAGGTCAACCACAATGTAGTTGACCGAACTTCAGCTTTTGCTGAAGAGAGCACGGGATAAAACTGGTTTACACATTTATATATGAAAAAGCCGTGCCAACATTCCATATATATTCAAATTCTTTTATAAAGATATAAATGAGGCACTTTTTTAGTGGTTTTAGCCAAAAAGGGCCTCAATCAAACCTCTTTCTTTGTCTAAAGTATAACACAACAGAGTCAAAAGACTTTGCAAATTGCGCATTTTTGCAATTTGCAAATGAATCCACATTCGATTTGCATTTTCGCAAATTGCATATCGAATGAAAGCTTGTTCACTAAATATACAAGAAGGCGGCTTAACTTTATTTCCCATTAATTTTTATCCGTATCAGCAATCTATCTATAACTTCGATACGTACTGCTAACACAGGTTTGCATCGGCCCGATAAGCCGAAGCCGCATTGGATGTGTATAATAAGTTCAGAAGCCGTAATTATGTGTCGGGAGTATGGCATCTCCCCGATGCAGGAGATAAAGAGACAATGACTCAACTAAGTAAAGAAGCTGTAATTGTTCGTTCTGCTCTGGAAGCGAAAGGGTTAGAAACCCCCATGCTGCATACCTCTGTTTCGGCCCATGAAAAGAAGCAGCAGATAGAGCAACATATGGCCTCCATTATGACGCTGCTTGGCCTTGATTTAGCTGATGATAGCCTGGCGGAAACACCGCACCGTATTGCCAAAATGTATGTCGATGAAATATTTGCCGGACTTGATTACAGCACGTTTCCCAAAATTACCCTGATTGAAAACAAAATGGGTACGGATGAGATGATCAAGGTGCAAGACATAGGTGTAACTAGTACCTGTGAACATCATTTCGTTACTATTGATGGCCGGGCAACGGTGGCTTATCTACCAAAAGACAAAATTATTGGCTTATCAAAGATAAATCGCATCGTGAATTTTTTTGCCAAACGCCCGCAAGTTCAGGAACGACTGACACAACAGATCCTCGTTGCCTTACAGGTATTACTGGGTACAGACAATGTGGCGATCACCATGACGGCAACACATTATTGCGTCAAATCGCGTGGGATCATGGATGCCTTGAGCCAGACAACAACCACCGCATTGGGTGGCGTATTTAAAAGTAATGCCGCAACACGCCATGAGTTTCTGAGCCGCGCTTAATCGAGAAATAGCCACTGCATCTTAGCAGTGGCTATTTCCTGCAATATAACCTTTATCACCCCAACAACAATTGTTGCTGTAATTCATGAATTTGGTCGCGTAAGCCGGCGGCTTGTTCAAATTCAAGATTGCGCGCATGTTCAAACATCTGGTTTTCTAACCGTTTGATCTCTTTCGCCAACGCATCAGGGCGTAACCGTTGATAATGTGCCGCTTCTTCCGCCACTTTATTACGACTCGCTTTGGCTGACAATTTAGTCACACCACCTAATTGCATCACATCGACGACTTTCTTATTAAGCCCTTTTGGCGTAATACCATGTTCCAGGTTAAAGGCTTGCTGAACGGCACGTCGACGCTCCGTTTCATCGATTGCGGTACGCATAGAATCGGTAATGCGATCGCCATACAAGATCGCCTTGCCATTCAGATTTCGCGCGGCACGCCCAATGGTCTGAATAATGGAACGGGTAGAACGTAAGAACCCCTCTTTATCTGCGTCCAGAATAGCGACCAGCGACACTTCTGGCATATCTAAGCCTTCCCGCAACAGGTTGATACCGACCAACACATCAAATTCACCCAGACGCAGATCACGGATGATTTCCATACGCTCAACGGTATCAATATCCGAGTGCAAATAACGAACTCTGACATCATGTTCATGCAAATATTCGGTTAGATCTTCGGCCATACGTTTGGTCAAGGTCGTAACCAGAACACGCTCTTCTAACTTAACTCGTAAGCGAATTTCAGATAGCAGATCGTCTACCTGTGTAGCTACAGGGCGAACTTCAACTTCAGGATCCAGCAACCCGGTAGGCCGTACCACTTGCTGCACAATATCACCGCCTGATTTATTCAACTCATAGGCGGCAGGTGTCGCGGAAACAAAAACCGTCTGCGGCATCAATGCTTCAAACTCATCGAATTTTAGCGGACGGTTATCTAAAGCCGAAGGTAAACGGAAACCATATTCCACCAACGTCTCTTTACGGGAACGGTCACCTTTATACATACCACCGATTTGCGGCACGGTTACATGCGATTCATCGATGATCAACAAGCCATCCGCGGGCAGATAATCAAATAATGTTGGTGGCGGTTCGCCCGCCGTGCGGCCAGACAAATAACGGGAGTAGTTTTCAATACCGGAGCAATAACCCAGCTCCTGCATCATTTCGATATCAAATTGTGTGCGTTGGGTTAACCGTTGTTCTTCGAGCAGCTTATTAGCCGATAAGAGCTGCTCGCGCCGCTCGGCCAGATCGACCTTGATGGTTTCAATCGCCTGCAAGATGGTATCCCGCGGCGTCACATAATGGCTTTTTGGAAACACCGTAAATCGTGGGATCACTTTTTCTACCGCACCGGTCAGCGGGTCAAACAAACTCAACCGTTCAACCTCTTCGTCAAACAACTCGACACGTAATGCCAGTTTGTCTGATTCCGCCGGGTAAATATCGATCACTTCACCACGTACCCGGAAGGTGGCACGTTGAAACACCACATCGTTGCGGGTGTACTGCAGCTCGGCCAGACGGCGTAAAATATCGCGTTGGTTGATGATATCGCCTTGCCGTAAATGCAACATCATACTGAGATAAGCCTGCGGATCACCCAAACCATAGATCGCAGAAACCGAGGCCACGATCACGACATCACGGCGCTCTAGCAATGCTTTAGTAGCAGACAAACGCATCTGTTCAATGTGATCATTGATCGACGAATCTTTTTCAATAAAGGTGTCGGTAGTCGGCACATAGGCTTCTGGCTGGTAGTAATCATAATAAGAGACAAAATACTCAACCGCATTGTCGGGGAAGAACTCCCGCATCTCACCATACAACTGAGCAGCCAGTGTTTTATTCGGCGCCAAAATCATGGTTGGGCGATTCAACTTAGCGATCACATTCGCCATCGTGAATGTTTTACCGGAACCGGTCACCCCCAGCAGGGTTTGATGGGCTAAACCAGCATCAATGCCTTCCAACAATTTAGCGATGGCGTTGGGCTGATCTCCTGCTGGCTGAAACTGACTCGCCAGCTTAAAGGCTTTACTCATATTGATTACCACACCAGAAATCTTAACAACATCATAATATGTTCCCGCATTACCGCGACACAATTACACCCAGACAAAAGCAATAAAGCAGCAGCTTCGTATACATTTTCGCCATTGCGATGAACTTTTCAGCACTGTGTGATCTTGCGCGTATTTTTGTCTTGACCGGCCTTGCTCATATGCGTAGGATTATCGGCCCATTCCCTCGTAGTTCAGTCGGTAGAACGGCGGACTGTTAATCCGTATGTCACTGGTTCAAGTCCAGTCGAGGGAGCCAAATTTCTCAGCGTTTCATACTGCAAGAACCCACTTATCCACGGTTTACCTCTCTACTGCGCCAAAATAATGCACATTTAGTCATGCTGCATTTTTGCTCACATTCTATTCATACCCAGATCTCAACTGTCCACACCTAAAAAACTAATCATTTGATTTTACTGTGTTTTAAATTTGCAATATTTTTGCGTGGGTTTTTTGTAGCCCTTGAGCCACATGGCTTAGACAGAGATATAATAAAACAACACACAGGGTTATCCACAGATTCTGTGGGTAAACGACGCCAGCCCTTGTCGCCACTGGCATTGCCTTGCTGTTGATAAAAAAAACCTGAATGAAACTGCTCATCAATTCGGCAATCAAACCAATACAGACACTTTTTGTGTAGCCAGCCGCGAAAAATGATGATTCATGTCGGATAGATTGAAAAACAAGCAATCGATAGTTTTATCAATAATGATGGTGATATTTATCAATCCACTAGAAACAAAATTTGTGTATCCGCGTTTAATTAACACCAGAATCACACATCAATTTCATAAACCGGAAGGTTAGGTGCAGTCCCTTCAAGTAAGCCCCCCTTAAAGAACGCCTTATCACCTATCGCAACACCAGTACCGACAACAACGATAGAGCCACCGCCAAATGTGGAAAGAGTTGTGGTGTTAGCCGTTGCATTAACAGCCACCACCTCACCTATATTCCGTTGGTCTCTTTCTGGCAATAACGCTACAAACTGTTTAAATAGATTCGGCATAAACACTCCTTAAACAATTATTGGCCGCTCAATGTCGATGCTCTGACGAACAACCAGTTTATGGTCGCTGTTCTTCTGGGCCGTAGCTTTAAACCCGCGCGCATACGATTTACCATCCGGGATATCTAAGATCATGCCGGGCAATATCAAGCCGGTATCAGTGCTGGAAATGGGCAGTTCAATGGTATCGAGGCTGCGGTTTAAACTCTCTGACAGTAGTTTGGTGCCTAATGCTCTGGCTCCATCAACATGAGATATCAGGGCGTTTGTGGTGTCTGGCAGTAATCTCTCCCCCGCTGAACCGGCTCGTTTTACTCGAGCGGTAATTGTATTTTTCTGACCTCCAGTTAACCAAATCCCGTTCGCGTTAGTGCCATATTCCCGCTTACGACCACGATTGATCATGATATCAGCTGGGATCTGAATATCTGCCAATACCCCATCTAAATGCCAAGGTGCTGTCTTATATTTTGGTAATACGGTCATGTGGCGATTTACGCGATCTGGCATCACAAAGGCCCCTGCCGCTTGGGCGAGTTCGGTGATGATATCCATCGGTGCTTTGTTGCTGTAACTCCATGCACCGCCGGGCACCAACCAATCCGCTGCTTGCCAGTCTATCGTCCAGCTGGTGATTAACTCCTGTTCTGCCAGTTGGATCATGGTGCGGTCTTGTGTTTCGGCATAACTGGCCGGTAGCAGAATTGAACTGGATAGCTCTTTCGTCCGGCTACGGCCTGTGACGGTGGCACTTTGACTGTTCCAGGCTTTGTTATCGCTCCAACCATCGACTGACATGCGCCATTCATACCCATTGAGGGTGATGATCACCTCTTCGCCGTCCAGCGCTTCGGCAATGGAAATCAGCGGCACTGTGACCGAGAACTGCCATGCCCAGCTGTCATCGTCGTAATCGATGCTAACACTGGTTGATGGAATTTCTAATCCGTCGCGGGCTCTGACGATAGATGCCGTGTTACTCACCAGATAAACCCTCCGGATTGGAATGATGCGGGCAGCGCCGATATCGACCCAGAATTCCAGATCGGTATTTAACTGACGTTCGCGGTAAAAGTTTAGATTAACATCGCCAATATTAAGCGGTGGCGTGATGGGTGGCAGTGTATGGTCACTGATACCGGGCAATGGCCAGATAGCTTCTTCATACAGTGCGAATGATTGTTTTGCTATCCAGCGCCCTTTGCGGATCAACTGTCGTTGTAATGACACATCCAGCCAGCCCGGCGCTTGCCATTGTTCTGTTCTATCTCGGTGATTGCGTGGCAACAACAACCAGAATGGAGCGGACGCTGAATGGCCGCAGCTGATGGCCTCTGCGTGTTTCTCTATCCGACTTCTATGCGCTTTTGGCAGGTCGAGATATAACCATTCTGTCCGTAACTCAGATCGCGCGGCTTCGGCATAGCGCTCGGTTTTTTGCGACTGCGCTCTGGGTATTAAACCAAACGGATAAGCCGATTTGGCATTGATGCTGCTGGCTTCCTGCCATTCAACTGGCTTATCCGATGGCGTTCTGGCACCCATGTGCCAATCACTAATGCCCGGCTCATGGTGAGCAGGTTCCGCCTGTTTTGCCCAGACATTGCCGCCGTAACCGGCGGGGTCACGATAGACATTGATGTCGTAATTACCACTGCCATGAAAATGCATCTGGTTCGAATCGGTCGATATCGTCCCGGTAATAATGTAATCAGCAGGCAGATGGCCGGTTACCGATTGGCTTGAATCTGCTGCAATTAAACCACCATAAATAACATCGGGATTGATGTCAGCCGACGTTGGCTGACAGATTGCGGCAATAGTCGCTACATAGATTGTTGCTACATCAGGGCTGGCCCCTAAATCAAGGTTAACCGGCCCCTGTGCTGCGGCAGATTGCCATAGGTCGAGATTGACCGGTTCAGACATGAATTAGGCCTCGCTGATTTGCCCTGCTGTTACCCTGATGAAAGCCCCCTGAATAAGATCGGTAGTTGGCAATTCAATATCAGCGCCGCTGCCATTCACGCCGACAAGCAAATCAACCACAGGAATACCATCCCCGTTCTTAATGAGTGCCCACGTGGCAGTGCCTGTTACCATCACCATTTGTTCTGCAATAGCGGCTAATGTTGTCACGCCGTTTTCAATGATGGCTGCACATGGCTTTTGAAGGGGTAATGTCAATATAGCCGTTTGTGTTGTGATGTTACCCAACGTCACAGGTAACTCTCCGCTATAAATAGTCAGTGAGCCTGCACCGGCACCAACATCAATTTTGTTGGCGGTAGCCTGAGCACGTGCATTTTTTACATCAACAGAATATCTCATGCTCATGGGTAGGACTCCGGCGTGCGACGATCAGCCCCAACCGGAGCGTATTTAAAGTCAAAGTTATCCTGGGCAATGACGGTATATAACTTTTGTTTTAACAATCCATCAAATCGGTACATGCCGTTTGCATCACTCACTTTTTCTGCAACTAAATTAAATCGCTCATCAAAGCAATAAACTAATTGACCTGCCGCAGGTACTTTTTTCCTTGTTACTTGTCCAGATAGATACCCAAGCTCATCTCGTTTAGGCGGTGAGAACAAGGCTGATAATGATGAAACAGAAAATGATTTAGCGGGTTGCTGCTGGATGGGGTGTAGGCTTATTTCACCTGGCCATGCCTGGGACCGAGTCTCATTATTTGCCCACACAAACCCCGACTTTAAGGTGGATAACGATACAACTGCATCATCACCAACCTGAAACTTCATACTGTGAATGCGCAGTGTCGCATTGCCGTAATAAACAGCCGGCATCAACCCAGTGATGGTGACGTTAGAAAACCGGAATATTTCAGTACCATCTACATAACAGCGATACAAACCATATTGAAACTCAATCTTCAGAACCTTCCGCTCTCCGACGTTAAATGTCGGATTGCTTAATGGCGTTAGCGATAAAATAGTTGAACTAACATCTGTATGGTCTGAATATCGCGTGGTAATAGCGGCATACCAACTGGAATTGAAATGATAAAAAATATACGAAGCAATAGCACCAGAGGTGAAATTACTGACCAAACTAAGACCAGCTATTTTGTTTCCAGCCCGGTCGGCAACAAGTTCAAGATCTGCTTCATATACGCAATTGTTATCAAAATTTGTTTTCGTCAGCGTAGACACGCCAGCAAATGTGGAGTTGAATCCAGGACAATCTATAGCTTGATAAGTGGCGTTATAAACAAGATTGTTTGACCCGCCGCCAGCGCAGACCCACGCGAAGTAGCTTGGTGAGGTCGTTACATCAAACGTATTGAAATAATCCAATTTCATCGCCATGGCCCCTTAATATCAAAGCCAATTAATCGACGATAATCACTCCCTGACACAATGTGAATTTTTTGCACTAACAATAATCTGGTAATGCTGTCAGGCATGAGCGGCAGGTTTTTTATGTTGGTTGTATCATAGGCATTTGTCGTTGCCATTGGACATCGAATGCCAGGTAAAGAACCGCGATAGCTGACATCATCAAACACGGGAATAGGCTGATTAACAACGTAAAAACCATTATCAGCAGGATTTGGAAAACTCATTCCTTCGCCAAAATAATCCTGTAACCCTAACCAATATGCTGGCACCGCTCCGGGCAATTGATGATGGCTTCTGGCTAATCGAGAGTGCGTTGAGTCTCTGAATTTTAAGGCGTTATTACCACAGACATAGGATAATAACGAACTATCATTCAATAACGAGTAATAACCAATCATTAGACAATTGTAATTGTCACCAGGCCTGATTGAACTTATATCACCAAATGCAAATAACCGACGAATAGTTGTTAATACTGCAGATCCATAAGTCGGCATAAAATATAACAGCCAACCATCACCAACGATTTGCCACTCTGTTGCTCCATAGTTATGAGAACATGGCCAGCGCGTTTCATACACTGTTGTAAACGTATTGATATCTGTTGGATTTTCTATCATCAATACTTTGGCTAAGCATCCGCCGTTATTATTCCATCCAGTCCAAGCACTATTATCAATATAAATCCTAAGCGGAGTTGCAGAGATAGAGCTGGAGCGTTTGAAAATAATTTTATAATTAGCTACATCTTCAAATTCAACCGCCCATCCTAATGACGGGATTTTCATGCTGAGCGTGCCAGTTGCACTGGCCGCGGCAGGTGTACCGTTATCTAACCCCACGACCACATTTGTGCTGGTAACCGACAACACGCGGAATTCACCGTTGAAGCCTGATTCGTTGGCGCCCGATAACTCAACGACTTGATCAACTAAATATTTGTGCCCTGCAGCCACAGTTGCGGTGATGGCTTGTGCGGCACTGCTATAAACCAGCGATGACACTGATTTAATACCAAATCCGGTTACCAACACCGTTTTCAATAAAGCAATCAGACTACCTGGATTAGTGGTATGTGCAGAACCGGCAACACCGCTAGATAGCAATGGCGCACCTTCCATAGCTGATGAAAACCATTTCACGGGAAACGTCATTATATTCTCCTGTGCTTATGCAGCACTTGTTTGATGTTGTTCAGTCAGGATGGCTAGTGCTGATTGAATTTCCGGTGTAGCAATTGCGTGTTCACCATAAAGTCGGCGCTGTTCGTACAATACCCACAACTCAAAATCTCGCCCTAACCACCAACCGTCATGGCTGGTATGAACCATGTACCCGATAGCGATAAGCTGCTCGTACATGACCATGGACAACTCCGGTTAATCTTTATTAATGTTGCCGCGAAGTTGCAGAGCGAACTCATCGCTATCCACAGCCGCTTCCGATTGCAAAATTGTTCGGGCTATCCAGAACGGCGCGTTTGCACCATGCAGATTGAAACGCAGCACATTGCCGGTACTCCAGCCAGAACCCCACGCCAACGGGTTGATGCTGAAATAAGGCGTCTGGGTGTTTGGATTTATCGGGGCGCAAATTTCATTGATAGAGCCGATAGCAATCAGGCCAAGATGTTCACCAATCACGTTAAAACCCGTGCTGCTGGTGAAAATCAGGGCAAATCGCTCCGTAATGGCACCGCGATTTTTAACGGTGATCGGATAATCAGTAGCATTGAATTGCGCAGTAGACTGACTGCCAATGTGGGTGTCACTCCAGGCGTTCGTCCAAGTTTGCTGGTCAAACACATCACTGATACGTGCCCACAAATCATCAATAATGAGCGCGGAACTGATGTAGGTGTCTGCAGGGTCATAGTTATGTGATAACGGTCTGGCCAGTGTGAGACGACCACTGATTTCCACATCGGTGATCATGCTCATGTCTTCAACGCGGTGAACGGCTTCCAGCGGTTGTGCGTAGCCGGTTAAATCCAGCGGTGTTGCCAGCGTGACCTTGCCGTAATCAAGATCGACGCTGTATTTACTGGTTGGCACGGTCAGCCCGTTTGCATCTTCTAGCCAGCATTTCGCCAAGCGAGTACGGCCTACATCAAGCAAATAGCCAGCGGTAACATTGTTTTGAAATGGGGTGCGCTTGGTGCTGTGAATGATACCGATGCCACCTTTACGCAGAATGGGTACTTTGCCATCGGTTGGCAGTCGTACTGGATCCAGTTTGATTATGTCAGCATCGAGCGGCAGGTAAGAATAGGTCACGCAGTTGAAGCGAATACTATCAGCCTTGACTTGAATTGGTTTTAAAATATCGCCATTTGCATCAACAAGATCTTCACGATACCAAGCTTCATTCGTATGGTTTGCTGCTTTTACTTTAGTGCCAAATTTAATGTAAATAATGCCGTTTTCATGCGCTGCTGAACCATGAAAAATGCCGTCACTAATGATCCCCGTTGATGGAACGGATACATCATGAGAAGCACCAGTTGCATCCAGACATTGAATATAGATACTACCAGCACGAACGGGGGCTCCAGGGGTACGAAAGGCAATATCAGAAACAGTATGATCATCTAAATAAGTCAGCATTGACTCAACAACAATAGGTGTATTTTCTGCCCCTTCCGTCCATGCTGTTATTTTGGCAATGCAGTTGTTGTAATCAAAAGTACCTGATTGCTCACCACTGCCAGTAAGCGGATCAACATTGCTATAGAGATAACCTAATCGGTCAACATAAGTTCGCCCACCAAAAACCAATCGTACAGATCCGGCGGCAACCGTTTCACTACTGTTCGGTGAAAAGTTAAAGGTTATTTCATCCAGTGATGTCGTAATGTCATGCTGGTTTTCATAATTGGTGGATAAATATGAACAGGATATTAATCCTGGTGAATTTACAGTGCATGGGTGAGACTCTGGTTGTGTTGAAACCCATGTCCAGGTAGCCGCGCCAAAATCACCAGGCGCATATCGATACTCATATTTTTTTACACTAAAAATAGCGTTGGATGGCGCATTAATAATAAATGCACCAGTGGAATAACTGAGCGTACCGAGTTGTATCGATGTCCCCCATTTTCTTAAATTCCCAGCACCATCATCAATAACAATCAGCGATGTATCACTGATTGCTTCGCTACTATCAGCGATAGATAACAGCAACTTAAATGTGGTTTGACCGGGGATCAATGGCACATCGGGTATTACCCCACTGACACTATTTCCACTCAGTGACAATGAAAGATCATTCACGTTGGCTACAGTTTTATCGCCTTTTTTTATCCACTGATAACGGATCGGAGTTCCCTTTGGCGGTAATACATTTGGGAACATAGAAAATGTGCCATGCGAATGATCTACTGAGCCGGTCGCGTCTCCCGAAAATAGACCACTGACATCAGCAGAGGCTGTTTTTTCCGAATTATTAACCGTCCATGATGCACTGACTGACCCAGCCACAATCGCGCCTTGAGTTGTTGTAGTCATATGAAGTTATCCCGAGATCACTGCGTATTCATTAAAGGTGATTGTTGAGCCAAGTACGCCAGAAACCCCGGCTCGTGTTGTTGGCGTGTTCGCACGATTGAATGAGGTAGTAGGGCTACCCCATGCGAATAGGATGGATGAACCCGTATCAGGTAATGCACCTAACGTTAATATGAGTGAACCCGTGGTAAAGCTAATAGAACCCGAACCGTAGGTAGAGTCAGCACCGGTTAATACGCCTTTCCCGTTATCTGTCAGGTCATACCATTTCCCTTGCGCCATGAAGCTAACGGTCAATGTGCTAGGGTCTGGAATAGGTTTTAGGGTCGCGGTGTAAGAATAACCGCGAGAGCTTTCTGTGATAGGTATCAGCATGGTGTCACAGATGCGGGTCACACTGGCAGCAGGCTTAAATGAAATAACTTTGGAAACAACACCATAATCAGGGCATTGCGTATTGAACAGCATGATGCCACGTTGATATTCAACACTACCAACGACTGTGTTACCTAATAACAACTCGCCGCCAGAATCTTTAATAACTGCAGATCCAATCGATATATTAATGCTGCTTGGTTGTGCCGCAGTCCCTAAATACCACGATTTACTCGGCCCGATTAATAGCGTCGTATTGGTTGTAACTAGTCCATTATCAGACGGTGTTAATGTGCTCACCTGCCCGCCAGCGGTTAAATCAATCGCCGGTGTTCCTTCACGAGAAGACGGAACCAATTGTGTAAAAATGGTTTCAGCATAGATTTGCATTGACCCAAAATTCGCCGCAAGTTTTGCTGGAACAGTACCGTAATAATTGGCGGCATCAGCAACTACTGTTTCACGAAATGCTGTTCTCTGTGACTCATTATCATAGGGGGTTGGATTGTTACCTTCGAATGTAAAACGAAGTGGTGCTGTTATTTCAGCAGTCACTACTAATCGGGTAAATTCTAAAACACCATTCCCAGACGAAATGGAAAATGTATTTAATTCCGACTTTATATCTTTAAATCGAACATATTGTTCAAATTCGCTGACACTACCTTCGGCACCAGTTAAAACAAAGGTATCTCCGACACTTGGCAGTCTAATCGTCGCGCGTTGTATCCAGCGAATAGCACGCTGCCCCTGCACTTGCGTATCATAAAGATAACCCTGCCAACGCGGTCCTTTTGCTAAATAACGCTCAACAAAATCACGCGCATCAGCCCGTTCGTCAAAGTGGTCTTTAGTAGTAAATAGCGTGATCGCCACATTTGGGTCAGCTGGCGGTTTCAACACTGCAACATGCGACCCGAAATACACATCCACATTATCAGTATCAATATCCAAAAACACTTTGCGCATATCAACGCGACCCGTTGTTCTGTTCAGATCGGATATATCGGCAAACAGACTGTTGTGCTGACCAGTCACTACTTCCGTACCGGTCATGCGCCCGCCGCCGTCTTCGGTATCGGCTAATCGCTCAGAGGCAAGGAGCTTGATGTCGCCTTCAAGAATTGTCATGAGGCCACCTCAATCAAGTTCAATGTGATGTTGTATGGGTCACTGTCATCAGGGTCTGCGTACTCAGCGACTAACTGCACCGCAACAACACCTGGTCTTTTGAAAACAACAGTACGCTGGATGCCATCGAGCATAATCAGCGGCATCTGATGATTAATAAGGCTTTCCAAGGCTTTTAATTGTTTAACCAGCGCACGAGAACCAACGCCCTTTAGCGTAATTGGGCGACCAGCTGGCAATGCGCTTTCTTCAATGATCAGCGCCCCTGTTAATGTAGGGGTAATGGTTTGACCGACTGGGGAGAAATCAAATTCATCTCCCCAAATCATGTCATCAGGTAACAGCAAACTGTCTAAAGTTGGTGTTGTCACAATAAAACTCTGGTGAACACTGTTGCTCACCAGTTTGCTCGCGGGCGCGTGAAAGTCGGGTTTATGCTGCGTTACATATCAATCAGGATGTACGCAACCCATGCTGTTTAAGCAGCGATAAAAGATTGTTTAAATCCGACTCACCATTCACCGTTACCTCAGCCGTTCCTGCCGGACTTTGTAAAGCAACAGTGATTTTTTTATCCGCATTGGAAGATGATGTACCTGTACTAGCTGACGATGTTGTATTAGTTGCAGTCGTTTGAGTTGACGTTATATCAGCCTTGGTAGCATCCTGTTCAGCCTTGATTGTGGCTAGCTTCCTGTTGTGAACTTCTTCAGCAAGACGCAATGCCTCTCTTGCTGCTTCTATGATTTCTTTATTCCCAGTTTTGCGGGCTTCCGCCAGTTTTCCTTGCCATTCGTCAATCTGGCTTTGATAGCGGCGATTCTCAATTGCTGTCTGGTTTGCATCAAGCTCATCCAGTTCGTCTTTCAGGCTATTTAACCCTGACTGTACTGAGTCGGTCAGTGAATCCATTTTTTGTTTCGCTGAATCAATTGCGGCTTTCAGGCCAGACAGGTTTTCATCCCCCAAATCGTGAAATTTCAATAACGCATGTTCAGCTCTATTAATCAGCGTTTCTGACGGGTTTTCGGCAAGAGCTGTCTGTATTCCTTTTAATTCCAACGTTGACTTGGCCAAAGTCAGATTATATTTGTTGGTCGCCGCTGTTTCTGCTTCGATGCTATATAACCAATCCCCTGTTCGGGTTGCACGTTCGCCAGCCAGTTCACGAGTCAGATTAAGATTGTGAGTGTATGCCGCGGATTGTTTATCTACTTCTGCAGCCAAGTCCTTCACTGACATTCCGGCATATTCCGATGCCTTAGCCAGATCTTTAGTTTCAGCGCCAAGACCGACGACAAGTGGTGTCAGTGCAGTAACAGCTTTAACAGTGCCTTCTGTAGAGTCACCCACGCTGGCGACTTTTTTGCCTGCATCGTTCGCTGAATCACCTAACTGATTTAATGCACCTGCCGCAATTAGTGACTCACCTCCAACAGTAGTTAACTTGGTATTCAATGCATCCAGTTCTGTTGTTAAACCAAGTGCTGCGGCTTGACTTTGTAGCATTGCTGATGGCAGGCGACCCGATGCATTGGCCGCCTGTATTTCAGCTTCCGCATACTTTAAAAATGCTTCTTTCTGCTGGTTTAACGATGCCGCGCCAGATGATGACATTCGGGAGTATGCTGACTCAGCTTTTGCAGCCAAATCCTCTAATTGTGAAGCACTCTTCATGCCCAAATCAGCGAACGCTTGCTCTAACTCATTAGATGCGGTGACGTTCTTTTTCTGGGCATTGGTGGCTTTATCTATTGCCTGGTTAATCTCACCAACCTTGGCTTTGTATTGATCAAGCCCTGTTGTTTTATACGCATCTTCAGCCGCCGCTTTCTGTTGCTTGAGCAAATTAATATAAACCTGCCCTGCCTCTGTGTTGGTTGCAGACAATGATTTTGCCGCGTTCGCAGCCGCACCTAGCGATGAGATGTAATCATCACCGACTAGCTTGCCTTGGTTATGCAGCGTATTTACCTTGGAAATGAGGGCATCTAACTCCGTTTGGTTTTTTGTACTATCAAACGCCTTGGTGAGATATGCATTAATTGCAGGCCCAGTAACACCAGTCGCTTGCTCCATCTTTTGTAGGCCATCAACAAAGGTCTGCACTGTTTTACCAACCCGACCAGATATCTGGTCAAAATCAAGACCAGCTGTCTTGAACACATCACCCAGCGCTGAATTGGCCAGCCCTTCGGCGGTTGATTTCGCTTTTTCAATATCAGCCACGTAATCATTGACTGACTTACTCGCTTGTTCGAGATGTAGCTTTTCGCCTGCGGCAAAATCAGCGTAAGCTTGACGCATAGCAGCAGTCGCACTTTCAGTTTTATTTTTCTGGTCTTCCGTTAATGATCCCGCCTGTTCCAGCGCTGCATTAACATTCAACTGACCTGCGATATAGTTTTTGTTTCCATCCAGCGATTGCTTGTAACGCTCACGGTCTGCATCAGACATATATTTAATGGCGTCTGCTGTCTGGTATTGCAGGTCTTTATATTGGCTATTCTGAGCCATGAGTTGGTTGCCCTGAGAAATCAATTGCTGATTGTTTTCTCGCTCACGCTCGGCGATTCGATTTTTAATTTCCTGGCCTTCACCCAGATCGAATGTCGCCTTGGCTAAATCTAATGTCAGTTTTGTCGTACTTGCTAACGCGACACCAAGAGCGACTATTGGATTACTGAGTAAAGCGATGATAGGTGCTGATGTAGATAGTGCTGAAATAGCAGTTCCAACACCTTTCCAGCTGCCTGCAAACCGAATCACCTCTGCAGTCCAGTTTGCTACTTTTAACCCAATCCATGCCTGACCAAGTGTGACGATCTGCGCTTTCCACTCGACCAACGCAGCCACGCCAGATTTAAGAGCCTCCCCTACGCTGATGACACCATCAGATACATCCTTAGCCCACTTCTGCAGTGTCCCATTTGCTAATAGGCGATCAAACTCTGAATTCAAATCACTAAGCTGGCGCTTTAACCAATCCAACGCCCCATTATCCGCAACCATGCGGTAAAACTTTTCAATGTTATCTTTCGCGTTTGAAATAAGTCCTGACAACAAACTCATATTGTCAGCGGCGGCACCAGCTGATGACTGGGCCATGACATTCATCAATGATGAAATAGTGTCACGGCCTAATGAACCAGCCTCTGACATTTTTTGCAGCTCTGCTGTATTTTTCCCGGTCGCTTTCTCAAGCATTTCCCATACTGGCACGCCGCGTTCAATCAACTGCAGGATCTCTTCACCCTGCAATTTCTGTTTCGCCCAGGCTTGCCCCAGTGCAAGAGAGATACCTTGAACCTCTTCAAAACCGCCGCCCAACTTATAGGCTTGGTCAACTATCCCCTGCATCGTGCCGTTCATAGGGTCGATGCCAAACGCTTTAAGTCTCACAAAGACCCGTGTGACTTCATCCAATTGCATTGGGGTGTCTTTAGCAAACTGCTGAATCCAAGCCGTGGCCTCTTTACCTCCGGACAGAGACCCCATGACAGCTTTCAGTTGGACAGATAACCGCTCTGACTGGTCGCCACTGGAAAACATGGCCACGAGCTGATCTTTTAATGTCTGAACACCAAAATACGTGCCGATCAAGGCCGTCATGTTGCCAGCCAGACTGCCAATTCGAGACGTAAAACCGCCAACAGTGCTACCAGCGCCGGTTAACTCTTTAGTCAGCTGAACTGTTCGATTTGCTGTCTCTGCTATTTCACGTTGCAGACGGTTCTGCTCAGACGTCAGTTTGGTTGTATCAACACCAGACTGTTTTAACTCTCGCCCTAACAGCGAGTGCGCTGATGCCTGCTGAACTAACTGCGTTCTCAGCTGGCTAACTTCGCTGGTTAACTCTTTTTCTTGTTTGGCTAATCGGGACGCATCACCGACACTCAGAGTCTGTGCCTGACGGAGCTTTTCAAGGCGATCACTTGATAACGCAGTGGCAAGTTCTAACTGCGTTAGTGCTTCTTTCGACTGGTTAAATTGGGCGATATGTTCACGTTGGTTAGCCAGTTCCTGCATGCGCTTTGCCAGCGCCTGCGTTTCCTGCTCAACTTCATTTGATATTGGGCCAAGGGTTTCAATTTGAGCGCCAATGGCAGCGATGTCTTCACGGCCTGACGTTTTGGCGGCTATTTCAAGTGCAAGTTTTAAATCTTTAGTACTCATTGGCAGCTCGGTAAACGGGGTTTACCACCAATTTAAAGATTGTTTAAACATGCGCGGGGTTATGGTGCCTGATACAAAAAAACCCGCACAAGGCGGGTCAAAAGTTCACATGGGATAAAACGGTGTGGTAATAGTTTATGCAGCGGGTTTTGGCTGGTCAACATAGAACGGGGCTGATTCGCCTTCAATAATCAGGCAGTCACCTTCAAGCGTGACTTCCATCGGCTTTTCAGACATAAAATCGATACCGGATTTTGGCGATAATGATGCCATTGGCACGTTCAGCGTCAGCGATTCACCATCAATCAAGCTCTTGCCATCCAGCAGTATACGCGCACGGACTTCAGGCTGGATATTACCGCGCATGCGAGTGCCAGTGACCGCATTATATGTCGCTGCCAATACAACAGCCCCGCCATCTTTTACAGCACCATCCTTACCCGCACGGATCAACCCCAGCGCATAGTTCAATTCAAAATCAGTACCGATGGCAAGCTGTGATGACTCATGCGTCACCGTTAATCCCGTACTAGCGATATTAGTTTTACCGATCTCAATCCATTTTGGATACGGTGGTAATGCAATATTCACTGCAGATAATGAACCACTACCCTGATTAATGGCCACAGATTCAGCCATAAATGCAGCAGCCAGCATGACCGGAGGAATTTCCGTTGTTTTAATGCTAATCGTTGCCGGTTCAGGGATCTGATATGTTTCCCGTGACTGACCATAGCGCTCACGTCGCTTTGACGGAATGTTCACTTTTTTGCTGGAGGGTTTTACTTCGCATGCATCAACATCAATTGGGCCGATAAGACCACCTGACACGCCATTGATAAACGGTTCAAGATATAGATCACCAGCCAGTTGATAAGTATTACTCATTGCCGTTCTCCTTTGGTTTTAACTGTAATTTCAAATGCCAGCGGCAAATACACAAAGCCACCGGAATAACCTGGAGCGACTGGTGCAGTCACCCGTTTAAATGTGGATTCACCGTGATTTTGGCCTGCAACAACAGACAAAATACGGGATAAAAACACGCCAGCTGATGCTTGGTTTGGTTGCGATCGATGGATCAGGATAAGCAGCCATGTCTGAGTCGCTTTACTGACACGGCCTGACTGCGTGTTTTCCTCCAGCCGATCACCGCGATACATGATGTGAACCGCAGGTGAAATCTGACTCTTTTGCTTTGCATCATCGATATCGGTAGCTATAAACACTTCTCGCAACCCCTGAGATTTCAGGGGCTCCAGCAGTGTTTTCAGCCGCCCGCCAGCAGATAGATAGTCGAGTTCATCACTCATATAAATCCGCCTTTATCCCGGCCAAATACTCGGCCATCCGATTGCAACTGCGCCAAATTCTGGCTTTCCAACGTTCCCCCATCGACCGCTAATCCAAGGGCTAATTCGCCTTTCCCAACCGACTTGAGAAATGCAAGCGCGGCTTCATTGCGTTTAGCTATCTGTTCCGGAGCCTGTTCACCGTAAAGCCGATGACGAGCGATATCGCAACAAATAGGCACTAATGCGGTTGGGACATGCAGCAAAGGCAATGGATAACGCCCTGCCAAATAACCATCAATTAGCGCACTTGCGTCATCCAGCGCCACATTACAGGCAGCAATATCAATCACTCCTAAACCGCCCAAATCGGTCAGACGCAACAGCTCTTGTTCGCCATAACGCTTTAACATGTCGTTGGATTCGGCATATCGCATTAGCTTTTCTTCCGGCTTGGTTTAGCTTTTACTATCAGCTCAGCTGATGGTTTTATTTCATCGGTGATGACAGGAGCATAATGAGATGGCATTTGCGGCGGCTTGCTTGTTACGCTGCCTGACACCAGGTCTGACACCATATCCCCTTCCGAACCGTCACTTTGGTTTGATGTTTTGGATCCGACATCAGATGTTTCGATGATGCTAATACGGGGGTCGCCTTCCAACTGCGCGAGTTCGGCAGCAGTGACTTCAACCACTTGCTCACCTTTAACCAGGCGGCGTTTAGCCCGGAAATAACCGTTGTGAGCAGTGTTAAGTAATCGAACGCTAAATAACGACATCTCATAACTCCTCCAAAAACACTAAATAGCCCCACGCTTATGTGGGGCCAGCGAATTACAGGTAATCGGCGACAACCAACTCCAGACGGCCTTTCAGCTCGTTTGAACTGTTGGCATCCAGTTCGCGTTCCAACAGCCGTGTAGCCAGTTTTTCCAGAGAAGGAGGGACAACCAGCATCGTCGGTGCAATACCCAGTTTCCGGCCCCCATCCGCTTCAAACTGACGGATCTTCTGAATACAATCCCAGAGGTTATCTGCGTTCAAAGTACGTTTATTCGCAAATGCCATCTGCCAGAAGCCATAGCCAGCCGCATCACGACAATCAACGCCATAACGGAACTGTTTAGAGGTGAACACCGCTTCGTCGTCAGTCTTAGTCATTGAGACTAATTCTGGTTTTTTTCGTTCCTGGAAGATGAATGGTTTCAGAGCTTTTTTGGTATCGAGCACATACCATGGTTCGCCGGTATAAGCTTCATCGATCACAACGTTGGCAGTTGGTACAGCGACACCGGTGCCATCAGCGTTCGGATAAACCGGATGGTCAGTATCAAAAAAATACTGGCCGTCATAACAAGGCGTCGTAAAACCAGCAGGCAATAACGCAAACACGCTTTCATCTGGATGAATGGCGGCAGAACGCCCCATCTCTTCAAAAATCGGTTTATAGATGCCGAGTTCGTCGTCTTCGATATCATTGCGATCAACACCAACGGTTGATTCATAATCTTCGTTGACGATGGTGTAACCATGCGCCTTCATGGATTCGATGACTCGATCACCGACCCACTTTTTCAAAGCAGGAAATTTGCCTAACCAACCATAGGTGTTGGATTTGGTTGTTGACTGAATCACCGTTGCAATCTTCGTGTACTGACTCGGCGCTTCCGATTTGCCAGCCTCAAAGTTTGTCTTAAACCCTGTAAACAAGGACTGCACTAATGCAGGGGTTACCATAGCCATTATTTAGTCTCCTTTGCTTTAGCAAATTCAGCGTGAGAGATCCCCAGCTGGTCGGCGGCATACTTATCTTCTGCCGATAAAACGGCCTGACCTTTCGGTAAATCAGGTTGCTTAACCGTATCGGTTTGGCGGGCAGTCAACGCCGCAATAGCGGGACGGGAATCCAGCAAGGCTTTCAGGGCAACAACCCCTTTTTGCTGGGCGAACTGTTGCAAATAACTTTCTTCCGCTGCCAGCACCTTGCCTTGGTCTTTAGCCGCTTTCAGCAGTGTGGCCGCATCAGTGGTTTCCACTTTTGCACTCAACGCAGCCACTTCCGCTACCAGCGCGGTATAGGTTTCGACAGGCACAAACTCAGCCAGATCAATTTGCTTTTCGTTAACCTGAGCAGTCAATGCAGCAACGGATTGCTCCATTTCCGGCATCTTTTTGCCTTTCTCCAGGCAATCATCCAATACAGATAGCGCTTGCTTAGCCTGGTCATCTGACACCTGACCATTTTCAGGCACAGTGATACCCAGCTTCGCCAGCAGTTTGGCTAGCAATTCATTCATCGTTTTGTTCTCCTGTTGGGAGGGTGATGGGTTAGATAGTTCGGCAGATAAAGCAGCTAATGCCTGCATTCCAACGACACCGGGGTCATTGGTGATTGCAGCCATTCGTAGTTCGAGGGGAATGCCATTTTCGTCATAGGGGAAAACAGCAGACATAAATCGGTATTCACTATTCGCTACTAATGCAGCAGCCGGGGCAGTCCAGCGAGGCTTAACAAACAAGCCTTCACCTTCCCGCCATTCAATTTCATTACCATTGAACCAACCTGCCGCTGGTGCAGGCTTACCGTTTTTAGCGGCATTAAGCGTTTGATGGTCATAATCAATCAGAATGTCCTGCCCCAGTGCTTTAGCCTGGGCAATCAAGACAGCAGCAATTTTACCGTCGAGCTTCCAGCAGTGGTCAGGCACATCAAATGGGCGACCGTCCCTGGCCGCAAACTCGCCAGCTGGCAAAAGCTGATGCCAACCATCATCCGTAACTGAGAGTGCTGCATCGAGCACAGCAATTCGCGGCGACTCAATAGCAGTCAGGGAGTGCAGGAGAGCCAGCCCCTGCGGCTGTGAGTTGGTGCGATTTAATGTTTTCATACCGCCAGTGTGCGGCGGTATGAAATTGAGGCGGGTTTATGGTGGGTTAAATCATGTATTGGGCATTGCTTTGCAAACTAGCGAGGACCACCCTGCAAATGCGTTGTTTAATAGCGTTTAAAAACAACAGGGCGTGTTTAAGATGTTTCTCGGAGTACATCGGTAGCACGGAAGCACTCAGAATTGATTACAGTGGCTCAAATTTGATTTTTCAATCAAGCTCTAAATAGCCGGAAAGAATGGAGGTAACGTCGTCTGCATCTTGTTGGCTTAAACCTAAATACGGTCTCGCTGGTAGATTCGTATCTTCATAGCCAAATTGTTGGGCTGCACCATATTCCAGTGGAGTACCAAAATAGAGCGCTAACGGATCAGCCTGATAATTCAGCGTGTCACGTAAATCATCATTTAACCGCAAGATCTCGTTTGCATGCTTTGGCTTACGCGCCTGATATGCGGGTGATAACGGAGCCCATGCCTCACCATCTGGTGATTCCTGAGCATTCCACCTGTCACGATGGGACAACAATAGATGCTCACCTACATCAGCCAACGGCTCTGATAGGTCGCTCAACTTTTCGTAGAGTTGATTCAGAATGGAATACGCATCTTCAGTTCCATTATGCGTAATAACAACAAAGCTTCCCGCCATTAGATAGCGTCATCCTGTAGTTCTTTCAACAGCGCTTCATCCGCCAGTGCATAGACGGATTCCCATAATTCAGCAATCAATTCAGCTTCGTCGCCTGATGCCTGAGCTTCCAGTTGTTCCAGCTTTCGGACGTCTTCAATGCTGAGGCTATCAGAATCAAGTAACGTTTGAGCTTGTTCCAGTAACGTATTCATTAGACCTTCCCTTGCGACTTGATGGCTTCTGCGATAATGGCTTCAATGTGCTCAACTAACTTTGGATTAAACAGCGCCACTTCATCTCGCGCTAACGCCCAGGCTGAAAACCATTCCGCGAAAGATTCCAGCTTATTGGTTGCACCATATCGTGATACTAACCCCATAGCAGATATATCTGGCGAACCGGCATAGAAATGGATCTGATGCCCGATCTCATGTAACCAAGTGGATAAACGCTGGGCTGACTCACCCGCCTTGGCTTCCACATTCGCAGAAATACTCCAGTGCCGGTTTATTTGTTCGCCACTTGTGCCTCTTGGCGACCAGCTGCGTGGCCCTGAATTATTCTTTGCATCACGAACGACTTCACTGGCAGCCAGCTGCACCTTTTGAATATCTACTTCTTTAAGCTTATCACTGGCCTTCACTTTTACCACAACGTGATCCCAGCTTTTCGCGGTAAATCCGTTCGTGGTGCTGGCTTTACGGTGATAGTAACAATACCTGGCATCAGCAGCGCTTTTACCTAGGTAATCACCAACAGCTTCAGCAATTTTCACACCTGCAGCAGTCTTCCCTAACTCAGTCTGTTTAATAAATAACGTTTTTGGTTTATGTGCAGTCAAAAATTCAGTGATGGGTTCTTTTTGTGCAGCTGGTAACTGTGACAGTAAATCGCTCAGCCCCTGCGCCGTTACCCCCTTTGCTGTTGAAAAAGCACTATCAACCAGTCGAGTTGGTAACCGTTCTGCCAGAGGTAGTTTTTCCGCTTCCAGCTTCTTAACCTGCTCAGTTAACTGCTTCGGCTTCGCAGGCCGGTAATCAAACCCCGGATCAATCCCTTTCGGTATCTCATGAACTTCACCCGTTTTTTTATCCACCCATTCATAAGTGCCATCATCAGGGGCGGAACCGACTGTTAAACCACGGCGTTTAACATCTTCTGCTGACAACAGAAACTTCTTACATTTACAGCCAAACCCATTAGCTGGTGAATGTGTATCCCACCATGGATCATCAACAGCCAACACCATATTGTTCCACTTTAAATGCAACTCTCTGGGGTGCTCAGAATCACCATGACGATATAAGGCAAATGGTCGGCGATGCTTTATTTTTTCGATTTGCTCTTCGCGGCCAGCGTTATAGCTTTGACGTAAATTGGTTTCAAAAATCACTTCGCTCCGCCAGCTGGCGGGGCCGGTATGCGTCCAGCCATGCCGGGCGACAATGTTTTTAAACTCTGTTTTAAACCAGTTTAAAGATTTCCCTTCACTGATGGCCTTATCAACAGCTCCTCTCAGATCAGCCAATAAATCGGTTTTCGTTGCACCAGCGACCATGAAGGCCCGGTTATGAGCATCACGCCATAAATCATTCCAATGCTCAGTCGGCATGTTCAGCTTTTGTCTGAAAAAGCTGATTTGCTCGTCAAACGGTAAAGACCCGTAACGAACTGGCATCAGCGCCCCTCCTGCACTTCCAGCATGCCAAGCAACTCGCTGGCTGTGATAGCCTTAGCCATTACTTCGCCAAGTTCATCAGAGCTGATATCTGGCGCTAACGTTAGCAATCCATCGCGGATCTCATCCAGGCTATTGGCGGTCAGAACTAATTTCTGCACCGATTCAGTCATCCCGGATAACAGAACTCCGGCTTGCAAACGTAATTGCTTAAGCTGCAATTCGTTATTATCTATTTCGGATGCCGACAACACCGCCATACCCCGACCTAAAGAAGCAGTTAAAGCGGCCTCTCCGGGAGGGGCCTTGTTATCAACGATAGCCAGCACTTCATCTGATCCACTGGCTTTTGGGATCTGTAATTTATCCTGAACCCATTGCACGGGGATCTTCATCCCCATTCCAACCAGAGCACGCAACGGATACGCTAAATCACGCATATCTTCTGGTTCAGTTGTATCGAACTCAATCTGAGGCAGACGACGTGGCGTCTGGAATGATTTCCCATTCAAAGCGTAAAGCGGATAAACCAGATCGCGGGTTAACGTGGCTGCCAGCTGGCGAACGTCAGAATCACGCACTTCCATACGAACTTCATTGTGAACATTACCCAGCGCATTGGTGCTGCTCTTGCCATCCGCTTGGCTAGTGAGTGTGCCACCCAGAATGGCCTTACTCATCGAACGCTCGCACCAATCCATCATCACAACAAACGGATCAGCCTGCCCCGATGCTGCATTCTGGAATTCAATTTCCATCCCACGCGGAACAATACCGCCTGCGTTATGACCGATAGACAGCACCGCATTCAGCAAAGTGGTTTTTTCTTTATCTGTCGCGCCTTCAGGGTATTTACCCAGGCGAACAGGCAACCCGTAGATTTCCAGAAACTCAGCCAAATCGCGCACACTGTAGTTTTTAAACAGGAAAGGCCAGACCAACGTTCGGATCAGGCCCGTTCTAGCCAAATAGCCAGACTTTGATTTAGCGTTATGAATAATCCAACCAAAGGGGTTTAACTCCGCCCCCTCATAGCTGTTATCACGCAACCGCAATTGATTGCGATTATCTGGGTGTGTCTGAAACCAGGCCGGGTCGCGCCATTCAATACCTTTGGGCAGCATCAACCCTTCAACTTGTTCCCACCCCGTAAATTCTTGGGCCGAGAACCCTTTGAGGATCGCGTCGGTTGCATCAAAAATACAATCACCAAACCAAGTGGAATCTTCCAAAATCTCGGTGAGCATATCGGCATCACGCTGCTCTTCTGCACTTGGGTTGCGCGGCGGCTTAATTGTCCAGGGCACGGATAACAAAGAACGACGACGCTTACCCAATTCACTTTGCAGGTGAGCGTCCTTCTCTTCCATGTCTTCAGCGAGTTCACACTGGGAAATGAGATTCCCCTGCTCCGCATCACGTAAGGCCATAGCCGCTTTACCGGGGGTCAGCCCCACCGTTGGATGGTCTGAATAGTGTCGACGCAATTGACCCAACACGCTGTCATTTTCAGTTTGTGGTTCCCGTTCCAGCCGGATTGGGTTGCCATGAATATCTACGATTGCCATTACCAGCCGCCTCGTTCATATCTGTGAGAATTATCGTCATCGCCGGGGTGCATCTCCCGTTTGCCGGGTAATGGCATGAACTCAATAGCACCACCATCCATCCAACTGGCCCGAATGGCCATAACCAATGAAACTGCAAAGTCACCGTGCCGCTGCTGGCCCGTTTGCCCAGTTGTTCGTCCCTTATCAATTTTGGGAATACCGTTCACAACCTGAATGCGACCTAAGTCATCCTGAATATCAGCATGGCGAGGGATGGTGAGATTACCGTCTTCAAATTCAGCTTTCAGTTTTGGCATCCACTCTCGATACCACGGGTCATTCAGCATCACGCATTCAATCATGCTGGCCCCGTATTTCAGACGAGCGGCTTCCGCCAGATAGCCGCCGTTACCGGTAGCATCGAACGATGCAGCGCTGAAACGAGGCAACCCAGCCAACAAATAAAACAAGATCTGACGTTGCGCCTCATAAGGGGCATTAGCCAATTCGACAACAAAGGGGGTTCGCTTGCTCAGGTTCGATGCAATCGCCAGCGGAGTGAAAACAGATAAGTCGCCTTTGCGGGCAAAGTCCTCACCCAACACATGACGGCAAGCTGTGTCACATTGTTCAAGCCAAGGTTTCAAGTTATCCGCACACCAGTCATCGATATACGCTTTGCGTTGCTCATCACTTTGCAGCTCAAAGTCTTTCGGTGCGGTGAAACGAACAATTGGAATGTCGGACTCCATGGCTCGGTCAACTAAAGTGCGCTTGATATAAACACCGCCACCCTGTTTAGGAACGCAGAAATACTCTTCCAGTGCATCCTCTTCAGTGGCGGTGGCTTTTAACAGACCAGCCTTCCATTCGTCTTCTGCCTGCTGGGTCCAGTTCGTCCCTTTTATTTGGCAGATACGACGATAAAGCCCCTGACGGCAAGCATCGTCCAGCGTGATCGTGTGAACGCTGTAATCTTTTTTGCCTGCCCGGCTATCATTAACCAGCTGGTTAAATAGGTTATCAACACCATTGTGTGTGCTGATAATCCGGATCTTGGCGCCCCACATGGTGAGTGCCGTTGCCGCTTTCAGCACCTCGGCTAATCGCTCATGAAATGCGGCCTCGTCGATGGTGACATTGCCTTGCATACCACGCAGGTTTGACGGGTTACTCGATAGTGCCTGCACTTTAAAGCCGCTTGAGAAATAGACGACAAAGGTCAGAATGGATTTATCTTCATCCTCAAAAACCTCTTCCTGTATTTCTCCTGCAGCCTTATTAAAGGCTTTAGCCCACATGGCAACAGCGTCGATAAATTCCCGCGCCATCTCTTTGTTTGAGCCAACATAAAAGTGATGACAGCCCCCCGCTGATTTCTGCAGTGAACAGGTCAACGCAGCATCAGCAGCTTCTGCCCAGGTAAGCCCCGTCCGCCGGCTTTTTTCAGCGATTTTTAATTGTGAATCATCGGCCATCCAGCGGCGCTGATAAGGAAGCAGTACCTCTTTTTCGTCATAAATATCGGATATCTGAGCGAAGGCGGTCATTATGCGATCCCCAATATTTCACGGCGAATATGTTCCGCTGTCTCGCGTGTTAACCCGGCCTGAGTCACTATCTGTTCCGCCTTAGCTGCAACCTCTTCCGCAAACGCCTGACGGATCTCTTTTTCACGTTTGTGGCTGGCCATCGCTGTTGACTCCAAACGCTGCGCGGCCAACATGGCATTTTTCAGCATATCGATATCAACTTCCGCTTCCGGATCTTCGGCCTGTTTCATCATGGCTTTAAACAATTGGCTGCGGGCTAACTCAAGAATGATCTTGGTTGTTTCACCTTGCGGTTTATCACCAAGCTGGGCGGTTAAAGCTGTCGTCATTTCACGCATATCACGTAAATGAGTACCTACCGCTTCAATTTTGGTGGCATATCGGTTGAGACCAGAGCGGGATAATTTCAGATCATCAGGCAGATTGTGTTCATCAATTAATGCATTGATAGCTTCACGAATATCTTGCTGATTGTTTCGTTTATCGCGCAGCATCTCATGAAGTTGTGAGCGGATATTCTCAGGCAGCAAATCAACCTTATTGGCCCGGCCCCGAGTTGGTTTATCGTCCACAAACACCTCCAGACAATGAGTGTAAATAATCACCGATGTGATGAATGCCAAGTATTGCGACAGCTAATACCACCAAGACCCAAAATAAAAACCGCATAGCTCACCCACGAGGCCGGGGCTTTTTAACACCAGGAACAGTAGAACGACCTTCTGCAACATCCTGTCCACGGCCAGTCAGATTGGCCACCATGTAACTACCGACATTTTCGATAGCAACCAGACCCTGTTCTGCTAACCAGGTGATATGAGTACGAACCTGATCACGGCTAACCCGATGCCCAAAAACATCCAGACAATCTTGCAAAATTGACTCGTTCGCCTCGCCACCCGCATCAATTAATGAGCGGAGCATCACCAGGCGCTGGTCGGCATCAAGTAATTCTTTCATCATGATTTTTCCTTGAGTTCATTTTCTAACAGCAAATCACTCAGTCGGCGAAGTTGGGCTAGTTCCGGCCTGACGGCTTGTAAAGCCCCCCTGAGATCGCTGATTTCAAGCTGCAACTTATGTAGTTCGCGCTCACTGGGTAAGTCAGCCACTTTCTGCTCAACCATATTGAGGCGAGTAGCCAACCCGCTAACGTCATCTCGTTTGGCATAGGTTTTTGCCAGCAATGCCTGAATGACTAATGAGAAAAACGAAACTACCGCAGCAAAAACAGGCCAATAGGTTTTAACGATGTCCACCACGAATGGCCTCCTGCTCCTCAAATAACACTTGGCATTCAACACACCGTTTCGCAGACTGAATTGAGGCAAGACGGGCGGCAGGGATCTGCTGTTCGCAATCGACACAAACCCGATGGATCACTAATGGCTTGTCGGCATCCCGGTGCCGACGGGCCATTTCATCATCCATACGCTGCTGAACTAGATCATTAGCGCGATCAACCACATCAGACATCAGCCACCAACCTTATGCTGAGCCATCAGACGGCCAACAATGGCCAACAACCCACCCACGCCACCGCCTAACACCACACAGGCATCGACGATCCCCGCTTGTGTAGACGCATCAATGTGTAATCCAAATGCACCGCCTACTGCAGCGCTTACTGCGATAACACCACCCCAAATAGTTTTGGACTGATACCACGGTTTATTTTCGGTAAGTGCAGTCGTTACCTGAGCAATATCGTTGGCAACTTCTTTAGCCGTTGTTGCTACTGAAGCCGCTGTTTTAAGCACATCTTTTGTTTCCATTTTCCCGCTCCTTCTGTTTATGACGATGATGATGCAGGTCGATATCACTGACGCTGCGCCACCCTTTTGTGTAAATGGATTGTCGGGTTGCATCGTGGCTATATAACGGAATTGGCTCCGCAACTTCGGAAGCAAATCGAGCCTTACGCCCAGACTTGAAACAATCGGGGTAATACAGACTTTTCAGCTCTGGAATATGAAAGTGATCAACATAGTCAGCAGGGGTTGGCATTACGCACCAACCTGAACAGAAAGAATGAAATGACTGAGGTCTGATAAACGTTTCATCCAGCCACGAAAGAACCGACCTTGGGCAGCATTGTTTTCTACGATGTCGCGATAATATGATTCCCGGACATCAAGCATCACCCCGGCAAGGACGTCACCCCGCAAAGCAATTACGCCAATGGTTTTAGGGCCAATAACCCCGTCTTCTTTTACCTTGGCTGCTCGTTGCAGCAATCGTTTAGCAGTACCAACCCCATGATTTACAGCCGCATCCATTAGCACAATGGCCAGTTTAGGTGCAGCAACAGCGATTTCATCGCAACCAGCTGATAGCCAGTAATCACGATAATAAATCTTCTCTGCTTGCTGTTTAGTCAGCTGTTTAATGGCAGTGTCTGGCTTACCATTACCATCAACGTCGGTCAGGCCATCTGCCAGACCATCGCGGTTATCTGATATGCCGAACTTGGTTTCACCACCACGGTCTGCCGTGTCGTTCCCATAGCCACCTTCGGCTGAGAACAAAAAATCCATTGCTTGCTGGAACATAAAAAAGCCCCCGATACGCTCGATAGTGACAGCGTAAACGGGGGCTTAATTGAGGCGGGTTTATGGCGGGTTACATAAGGGGTTTATTCAATCGTGGTCTGTGTTAATGAAACTTCAGATACCGTATCTCCATCAAAATAAACATAATCTTTATTCCCCCAATCCTTAACGAAGGTCCATTCCTCTCTCATGCCGTATTTTGTTGTTACTTGTTTTTTCCGGTCAGGATCACCCCATGATTTAATTACTTCTTTTTTGGTTAGCCCTTCAATAACCCGATGCTGTTTTATTGCATCAGACTTTCCCATATCGATGGCTGATGCATCCTGCGCCCTTTGTGCTGCAGCAACCTCGGCATCATAGCGAGCCTGACTGTCTGCTTCTGTCTGGGCCTCTAATTTAGCCTGCTCCTCTTGTCTGGCTTTTATATCATCACCAGATATTTTCTCTTGCTCATAATTGCCAATTACTTTTGCTGGCTGGCCTCCAGCACATGGGCGATCCTGAAATGTATCTCCACACTGATAAATTTGACCAGCGGACACCTGCAGCGACAGAAAAAACAAACCCATCCATGATATTTTCATCTTAAACATCCCATAGCACATGCAAATTCATGTAATTTTTATGCGGGAACGGACAAAAAAGAAACCCCGCCGAAGCGAGGTTTGATGTTCATTTGACGCGGATCAGGTTATTCGAACATATCCGGCTGGTGACGCTTACGATGCAGAACTCGCTGTTCAGCAATGATGGCGTAAATTTGCGGGTTACTCAGACCATACTTACGTGAAAGGTCATCAATATTTGCCCCCTTCCATTCATTAAAAATCGCGTTATTGCGCAGAGCCTGAAACAGCGTGTCTCCAGTGGGCAAATACACAGCTCGCCCCCCCATATAATGCGCCAGTGCTGCTGCCAACTTACCTGCCAATAAACCCGCTTCTGGCTGGGCATGTTTCTGTCTAACCAGTTCATGAGCCAGAACATCACACAATTCAGCCAGACTTTTCGGCCATTTAGCCTTTAGCTCTGGTGTTGGTATCTGCCCCATCTGATCTAATAACTGGCTAACCGAGTCATTGTCATGAGCAAATAAATCATGTTGTGCGTTCATTTCGGCCCCTTTCACTGATCAAACATACAGCCAGTGAACGCATTATAAACAAAATCCCGCACTAAGGCGGGATTCGAGGTAAGCGTGGGGAGTATCGCTATGTTAATAATTTAAATGCTGCACAGGTTTGCTCATACCCAGCTGGCTTGCCCGTTCGCTCATTAACTGGCGGTATCCGGCCAGCTTTTTTGATTGCATCCTGCATTAAACGACGATGCCAATTTTTCAGGGCTTCTAACACTTTATAAGCCAGATGCTCATTGAGCCACTGCACCTCATCAACTCCAATTCCGTTATTCAATTTTACCGTCATGCGTTTCACATAGCTGTTCAGTGCCGTTTCGCTACCATCACGCAAAAATCCTTGCTTGAACATGGTGATCCACACAGCGCGAATCATGCCTGCCTCTGCCGTTCTAACTCGTGAACCTGCTGGCGGGCTGAGACGACGCTTATTGTTTAATTTGCGTTTAAAACCAGCGGCCTTAAACAGTTCTAAAACAGACTCCAGCTCTTTGATGGTCATCTTCGCGCTACTGTCTTTGCCGTTCGCAGCCTCGGCTAGTGCATGACGATAAGAAACATCGTCGAGTTTCAATTCACGTTTTGCCACATGGATCAGCCTTATAAGCTGCTGCCGGTTGTTAGCTTGCATCATTGCCATCACCTATAAACTCAAGCCCATCAATCTTTTTAAATTGAGAAACTAACGACCTTGAGCTAGAAAAAAATGGCATAAAATATGATATCACTGCCTCTTGCTCTCTTTTGCTGTAGAGCTGATTAAACATTCTGACCCCATATTTTTTCTTAAGTGCAGCTATTTTTTGCTGGCTCATCATTCGTTTGGATGTTTTTTTCCATACCTTATGAGTAAGAGGATTAAACAATTCATGCTTTTCATCCTGCCATTGAAGGCTATATTTTCCGTTTATATAAACGACTAATACGGTTTTACTTTCTGTTTCGCGCTGTCTGGCGATACTAATGACATCATTACCAAGTTTAAATTTCACATTAACCAGGTAATACCCCTTCAACTCATCTTCGATTTCTTTCCACTTATCTTTTGAAATAGGCATTTCGGTTGTCTCCTTGATTCCGGATGGAGAACAACACACGCGTGGCTGCTCATCAGTACCCGATCACCACATCGGGCAGACCGTCATTTCAGACGGTTTCGCTTATTTGTCTTCGTGCAATACACAGCCAAAATGTGGGCCAGTAACAATTCCCCAACCAACATCTTCTTCAACATTAGCTCCATCAATTGGCACGTCTTCATCCTTAACGTTATAACCCCGGAGTATTTTTGGTGAGTCACATGTTTTTGACCTGACATTTTTATCAAATGTCCCATTACCCCAATGCTTACATGTGATGCATCTTTTCATCATTTATCCTCAGATATTTAATTAGACTCAAACATAACAAATTTTAATAGGCTGCTCATCAGTACCCGATCACCACATCGGGCAGACAGCCCCTGCACCACCAGAAGCTGTTTCGCTTTACCCTTAACTATGTTGAGCGCAGCCACGACGTGAAAATCTAACTCGTAGGCCTTGAGCCTGAGCCATGACACCGAATGACTGCAAGTTGTCACCAATTACATTTCGTAGCTCTAATGTAGTACACCCTTGGCGCATCCAGTCATATTCGGGGTCATTACGCTGTAGCCAGTCTAAACATTCTTTTTTAGTTAATTTGCTATACAATTTTTCAGTCATCGTTTAATGACTCCCGATCTTCAACTGCTCACTACCTGAAACACCGGCATTTAATCGCACTTGTCGCCCAGCCTTATACCCCTCAGCAATAGCGCCATTATCTCTGGATGTTCCATTGGCCTCACGAACCTTACCCGTTTCAAGATTTGGTATTTTTTGTTCTTTAAACAATCGAATTAATTCACGCTCTTTTTCATTGGGTGATAAGTCGGTTACCTGCTGATAAACACCACGAACCCAACCTTCACAAAACAAATCAGAACGTGTTGTCTTTGTGCTGGCCTTTAATCGTTTATTCAAGCTAGTTGCGTACTCACGGCGCGCTTTCAGCAACTGTCTTGCTAAAACTGTGTAGCAATATGCAGCTATTTCAACATTGGTGCTCAGGCCGATAAAATTGCAACTAGCGCCACCAAAAATGTCGTAACTCGCATAAGCTTCAACACCAAAAGCACGGCAAATTACAGTAGTTAGCATTAAGCTCCACTTAGGTTGTTTAATGCTTTTGTTCGCCATTTTTGCGCCGTATTTTGCAATTGAACTTAACTCAACATCTGACTGTGATAGTTGATACTCTTTCATCAACGCCTGAGCTTTACGCATTGCATTGGCTGCTTCATGTGGGTTGCCGCTGTTCGCCAATGCCATGAGTTTTTTGATTTTGTCTAAAATTCTCTGATTACTCACAACTCACCTCCGGCAATGCACCTTTCAGCTTGATGGGGAGTTTCTCAAAGAAACTTAATGCAACCTGCACCCCCATACGGAACATCACTGCATCGTGTTTATTCAGATCAACAACCTCACCAGATGGTGCTTGAAATTTAATATCAGCTTTTTCGTTGATAATAGATTTGAGCTTATCGCTCCGCTGTTCATGCCATTGCTCTAGCTTGAAATACAGCGCCATCAATTCATCGCTGGCCATAATGACGCCCCCGATCTGACAGCAAGAAAATCACGCAGACGCATGCGAACTAAAACAGGATCAGTTATCCAGCGAATTTGCGGAGTCTCTTCTTTTTTCTGCTCACGCTCATCCGTCTTAACGTCCTTCTTCTTAGCATCCTTAGTTTCGATATCCGTAATAGCTGATATGCGATACATTTTTATTTCTGAAGGGCCTTTTGCCGCTTTACGTGGCACGAACTCACTTTCTGTGATGTATCGTTTTTCACGCATGACACTAGGCATTGCGGAATGAACTAAGTCTCTTTCAATACCCAAGCCTTCCGCTATTTCCACTGCACTCATCCACTTGTTTTGTGATAACAGATACTGTGCAATCTTCTCTTTTTTCGTTAATGACTCCATAATCACCTCGTACTTTTTGACTGCTTGCTAGGCTGCTCATCAGTACCGGAGCACCACCTCCGGCAGACAGGCCCCACACCACTGGGGCCTGTTTCGCATTTACACCTTTGCCGAATCGAGTGGGATTTGCTGATACTTCCCATCACCTTGGCGCTCATACATCCGCAGATATTGGCTAGTTCCGGTGATCTGAATGGCATCAGCAATAGCATCCATCGCAGCCTTCCAATCCGGGTCATCAATGCTGATCTGACGCAGAGACAACACCTGATTCACATCAATATGCCCCTGTTTGCTAACGCGAAACGCATGTTCAACTAACGCCTTCAGCTCTGACTGAGCGCCTTCGGACCACTTAGCGATGCAATCATCAATCAGTTTTTTTGCTGTTTGTATGCGTTCATCAAAAACACGGTGCTCCCCAACAGCACGGATCAACTTGTAGCGGCCATCAAATGACATCAGCGTGACGTTGCCTTTCTGCCCGCCCCATTCAACACCATATTCAGCCGCTGACAGGTCGCAGAAATCCGTAATTTGTTGCATTGATTGCAGCTTGAATGCTGCCAACTGGTTACGCTGTTCAATGGCTTTGGCGATGATGTCGCGCACAACGTCATCACGCAGTTTGTCCACCGGAGAAATCAGATCTTCCGGCACTAAATGACCAGCAGCATTAACTCGATGGCCCGCTGGTATGTTTGCTTGTACATTCATTCTGTTGCTCCCCACTTGATACAAACCCCTGAAATTCGTGCCGCATGAGTCACTTTATTCAGGCCATTTACTCGTTCATTAAGTGCAATAGCTCGGTCAATTAACGATTTAACCGGGCGATCTACTGTGATTACAGGTGTTGGTGCCGAGAACAGAGCAACGACTGTTGCTCCCTGTTCTTTTAACCAACGCAAAATTTCAATAAGTGCTATTTTTTGTGCTGTTGTCATGGCGTCCACCTATCGTTTTTTATGTCTGAGTTCCCATTGATGGGCGTTAAACCTGTTCGCTAACTTGCTCAATTCACGACGTAACAACTCGACTTCTTTTAATGGGTCACCACCCGCCATGCGTCGGCAATATTCCAATTGATCATCTAGCGAATACCGTTCTTCAGCATCACCAGCAACACTGATTCGCTGTGTTCTGGCCGTGTTATCCAGCTTTGAGTTAGGGCAACCGGCACGGCAGGCGCGGAATACTTTCACTCGCTGCGGATTACTCGCGCTAAATGGTCGTTGTTGGTTCTCTAAACATTCATTTACCGGAATATCGCCAAGCACCGGGCAGTTAACACAGCTGTTCAGATACCGACCTTCAACCTTGATACGGATAGTGTCTAACGAACCAGGATAGGTTCCATTAACCACTTGGTTTACCATCGTTGCGCTAACACCAAGCTCTGCTGCAACCTTCCGTTGAGTTTTCAGTTTTATCTGGTGATTCAGCTCTGCCATCCAATCGAAATCGTTCATACATCCTCCAGGTATGGGTAGAATGTCTGACGACTAGGAGCAAAAAGACCGTCTTTTTGATCCTCTGGAGGAAGAACTCCGAGGTCTACATTCAACCGATACATGTCACCAAAGTCCGCATCGTGCACAGTCCGTAAAATCCTGGCTCTAAACAGGAGTTTAACTGCCCGTTTAACAACCGTTTCATTAACATCGGCTGTGGCCACCAGCTGATCCAGCGTGAAAACTTTCAACATCCGGCAGCTGTTCCAAATTCGTTGTTTCGCATTCGGTCTTTTTTTGCGTCTTTTCGGTGTAGGAAGCGGGCTTTCATCCAAAATTCGATACAAATCAGCGCTTCTTTCGTCACCTTTTTTAACCAGTTCAACCCGTTTGTTTTTGCAAAGCTGTCTAATAAACAACTTCACAGTCTCGACAGGCATACTGGCTGCATCAGCCATCTGTCTGGGCGTAAACCGCCCAGACAAGCAAGCAAACCGCCATGCGAGGCGACGTTTAGTCATGCATGCGCCCGTCCAAAAAATGCTTGATCTCCCCAATGCTCACAAGTCACGAGATCAATTTCATTGGCCAGCGCAAGTTTTTCGATGCGTTTTAATCCGATGGTAATACGGCGTAATTCACCCGCCGTTTTCTGGCGTAAGTCCTCCAGTAAATCGACATCAACTTTGATGTAATGAGGCAATAGCGCTTCAGACATGATGCAAACATCATCAATATCTGCTGGTTTAAACTCGGCCCATTCGCTAATGCGATTAAAAAACTGTTTATGTCGGCTAATTTTTCGAGCTATTTGCTCCATCCCAATTAATACAACCGGCACTTCTGTCGCGTCATAAATGTCACGAACAGTTTCCAGCATGCGCAGGTCATCCATCAGGTAATCAGCTTCATCAATGAACAGCATCCGTTCATGCATACTCATCTGCTCGACAATGTAATCAACCATTCTGGATACACGCGGCAGTGGTGTAGCACCCAGTTCATCCATCACTCGACTGAGTAAACTGGTAGCGGTATCAGTCTTTCGCATGCTGACGTAGATGCCATTTACCTGGTTAAAGACATGCGTTACCCCAGTAGTTTTTCCAAGGCCAGATGGTCCATAAACCAAGCCAATACCTGGCACGCCATAATCGCGGTTACTCAAGCTGTCGATCACGTCCTGTAGCGCGATCACGTTTTTTACAGGTGCAACTATTTTTGCCATTGCTATACTCTCCACGTTAATTGATTGGTTTATGAGCAGCCCACCTGCTCAACCACCATTAGCAATTGGCTGGTCTATTCGGTTCCAACCTGTTTACGACCAGCCATTATTTTTCCTATCGTTCTGGCACCAAGTTTGTTGGTTTTCATGTAGTTCTTCAGCCAGTCAGATTCTTTCTCGGTTAACTCTCTCGCTAGTGACGCCTCAGCCAGCATGCGGGCTTTGTCATGCTCATCCCTGATAACAAGACCACGCTGTTGACTAATCTCTTGTTCACGCTGTTCCAGCAATGCACGCTTCTGCTCAAGGTGTTTAATCTGCGAATCTGAGTAACGAACACTTAACGGGTTGGCGACGCTTTCAACCGCATCAGCTAACGCCTTAATCGCTTCATTTGAGTGCTCAATAGTTGGCTTATGCAGGGCTGTAATCTGCTTGGCCTTGTCCATAAAGTGGCTGATAACATCCTGTGGCAGCTCATCAATACCCATGACTTTTGCCAGACCTTTAACACCACTGCGGTATTTGCTAAGTGCTTTTTTATCTTCGCGTTTTTTCTCTCTGTATGAGTCAGGGCTGACAGAACGGCCAAGCCAGTGACGGTCATGAGCTTCAACGCGTACCGACATCTCACCTTTCCGATACAACCAAGCCCGGCCAACATCAGTCGGATCAAGGAATACATCCACGGTTTGAGCTTTCCAGTCGTGGTTAAGCAACTCTTCGGCGGTATATTCCAAACTGTTCTTTTTAATGAAACCCTTCAGAACCTGCGCGGTTCCGACATGGTTTAACAGCAGGTCTAAAGCCCCTTCATCAGTAATGCGTTTTGGCTGATAATTGGCTTCCCAATACATTTCATTTGGGGATTTACCGTCGATTCCCTCATGTGAATTGTTGCTATAAAAGCCATCAACCCAGTCATCAAGAAACTGCTGCAGCTCATGTTGAGTAAGTCGAAGGTCATAACCCTCTTTTTCCTCATCGGGCTTCCGAGCTTCAGATAAGCGTTTAGCAAATTCCTTGGCGCCTTCGATGACTTCACGATCAGCAACGCTGTGGCCGATATAGCCTGGCAATAACTCGATCATGTCGTGGCTGAGAGTTCTGAAAAAACGCTCGATATGTGGTTTTTCCCAACCGCTGTAAGGTTTAGCCCTACTGATATCCATACCCAACAGATCTGCAATTGCAGTTACTCGTGATGAAACGTAATCAGAGCCGTTATCTGTACGGGCAATACCACCCTCATTGACTGTTCCCCAATCCAGAATTGTCTTACGCAATAACAGGCAAATACCTTGCGAACTGGATGATGGTGACACCAACAACTTCACGCGGCGGGTATAAACATCGATCACCGCAATGATGCTGTGGCGACCTTCTTTCAACATCGCGTCTACTGGCGTGCTATCGAACTCCCAAACATCGTTAGGTGATTTCATCCATGGATACATGGTTTCAATCGCGGTGCGATATTTGTTGTTATAGCCCTTTGGATCAGTGACATAAGTGAATGCCACAACGTTTTTTTCCATCCACCCAGTAACCCAGCGACGAATAGATGACATACTGGGAACATCGACTAGCAGATCGTGTTTAGTGATATAAACCGTCAGCAGCTTATGCAGCTGATTCCATTTATTAGCCAGATGTGGTTTTTCATGCAGCACTGCTAGTAAAAAGTCTGACAGTTGCGGTGTTTCATCTATTTTGCTGACAGCAACAGGGTTATAACGCCCAGCCAAAGCAGCAGGTCCGCATTTATCCAACGTATCTTTCCAACGCCGAACTGAGCTGGTCGAAATATTTGGTATCGTCTGATAAACCCAATCTGCGATAAAAATCGCATGCTCGTTGTAAGCTTTGCAGAAATCCTGCTCACCTTTAACGCCCTGGCGAATTGCCAGATAAGGCGCATTGAACGTTGCTGCAGCATCAATGATTAACAGCTTGGCATCAGCACGTTTACGAGCCGTTTCAGGCAATACAATCAGCTGCTGTAAACCTGAAACTTGAGCAGTTTTATTCACCTTTTTAGATGTAGTCCCAGCCAACATACGACCAGCTGCAGCAGCTGGTGACTCACTGGCTGCGGTTGTTTTTGCATGTTGTTTTGCTAAGTCTTTTTGCGTTTCCATAGGCAAGCTTGAAATGTGATATTCAAGACCTTTACCTGTTTCACGTTTTCTTGACTGCCATCCCTCCTTCTCGGCTTTGATTCGAATAGCACGATCTGTTTTTGGAAGACCCGGTAATTCAGCTAATTGAATAGCGGTAAACCACTCATTCATCATTCACCTCCCCCATATCTTGAGAAGTTTCAGAAATCGGATCGGGACCAATAAAGAGATAAAGATTACGCATAATTTCTTGCGCCAGAGAGCCAGCCTTTTTAGGTGATACCCCTGTATCTGGTGCGTACATTTGCACATATCTCTGCACGGTTCTCGGGTTGTAACCATTGGCTATTGCCCATGATCGACAACTAGATCCCTTAGCAATGAGATGCGCGTGAATGTGCTTAGCGCTTCTTATTTCCATGATTAAATCCGTGTTACTATTAAGTTACGAACATACGCACTGCGTAACACTGCGTTCCGTTTGCAAAATTTGCTCATAACAAAAAATTAAACTCGTGCGATTTATTCGCCGGACGGCTTATAGCCGCCAGTTAATTTCAAGTTAGATTCATGTTTATACGCACTGCGTATAATTGTGATTATTGATCCGATTCGTACGCACGTCAACACGATTGTGATGATCCGATTCTCATTTTTATACGCACACAGACAATGAATCCTTAACTTGTTGTTTTTAATAACTTATTTAAGGAATCGGAAATGGACGAACAAAACGGAAATGCTGATCCGATTCTCCGAGAAGGAATCGGATCACTACATATCCGATTGTCGGAGATTATTTCTGATAAAAGCATTCGTGAATTTGCCAAGGTGGTCGGTATATCCGAAGGCAACCTGCGCATGTTTATGAAGGGAAGAATTCCCAAAAGTGATGATCTGCTTGCTATAGCAAGAGCAGAGAAGCTGAATTTAGAGTGGTTAATTGCTGGTGAAGGCCCGAAATACCGTGACGAACAGCCTTTAAGTACAAGTAATCGCTGTAATGAAGACAGGCCTCTCTATACACACACAACTGATTTTGATGAAGAGTATGTTTTGATACCCGGTTATCACGTTCAGGTAAGCACAGGTAATGGTTCAGCCTGGAACGGTGAATCGGTAAAGCGTCATCTGGCATTTCGTCGCAAATGGCTTAAATATAGAGGGCTAGACGCATCAAGGCTTGCCGTAGTGTTCGCAAAAGGCGATAGCATGGAGCCAACAATACATAATGGCGATAGCATCCTGGTAGACACCAGCAAAACAGCTCTGGTTGATGGGAGCATCTTTGTACTTCGGCTTGGTGATGATCTTTATGCTAAGCGCTTGCAGAAGCGATTCGATGGTGGCGTGGAGATAATTAGCGATAACAAAGAGTACAGCACTCAGGTTGTTCCTCGTGAAATGCTTGAATCGCTGGCTATCATTGGGAAAGTGATATGGGTTGGTAAAGACATACACTAGAGGTAAACGAAGTTTAAACGTTTTTTTCAAATCAGGCGGCGTAAAGTGCTATTTTCAGGCGTTTGTCATTTCTCTAGTCACGCCGCTTTCCCGCCTCGATTTTTTGCCAATTTAGCCGAATTCTGTAAGTTCTGATTTTTTCCCTCTCAGCTCTCGTCAAACCCTTGTACCACCTAGGCTCGTCCCACCTGTTCCCGTTTTATCCAATCTGTTCCCATTTTAATCAATCAGACAGAATCGTTACATTTTGCTGTTTCCTTGGTTGACAGCCACCATACCAATCAGTAACATGCGCCCCGTCCTGATGTGACGATTCCCTCGTAGTTCAGTCGGTAGAACGGCGGACTGTTAATCCGTATGTCACTGGTTCAAGTCCAGTCGAGGGAGCCAACATCAGACAGTAATTCCTCCTTAGTTCAGTCGGTAGAACGGCGGACTGTTAATCCGTATGTCGCTGGTTCAAGTCCAGCAGGAGGAGCCACGATTCCCTCGTAGTTCAGTCGGTAGAACGGCGGACTGTTAATCCGTATGTCACTGGTTCAAGTCCAGTCGAGGGAGCCATCTTCTTTACCTGCTCTTGGTAAAGTTCGTTACAAGCAAATTCTCAGCAAATCATTTTCAATCTGTTAATTCCTCTTTGTTAAAACAAAACGCCTGCACATCGGTGCGGTACAAGCGATTGTTCTATTCCCTATCGCTGAAACAATGCCAGAGCAATAGCCCGTGATTCGCTGTGATCGACTATCGGTGCAGGATATCCATTTTGTGGCTGGAACACGGTTAACCAATTTCGCGGTGTATGAATGTGTTTTTCTGGCACCGCAGCCAACTCTGGTAACCATTGTTTGATAAAAATACCTTTCTCATCAAATCGTTGCCCTTGTGTGGTCGGGTTAAAGATACGGAAATAAGGTGCTGCATCGGCACCGGTGCTCGCCGCCCACTGCCACCCCCCGTTATTGGCCGCTAATTCACCATCGATTAGCTGTTGCATAAAATAACGCTCACCATGACGCCAATCGATGTGCAGATCTTTGGTCAGGAAAGACGCCACTATCATGCGTAAGCGGTTGTGCATCCAGCCGGTTTGCTTCAGACAACGCATGGCAGCATCGACGATTGGATAACCCGTTTTACCTTCACACCACGCATTAAACCGCGTTTCATCCCAAAGCCAGCGCACATGTTCTGTATCTGGTTTAAATGCCTTATGTTTTGACAGATGAGGAAATGCCACCAGCAGATGCTGATAAAACTCCCGCCAGATCAATTCGTTCAACCACACAAACCCGGCAGCACCACGCTCAAAAGGCAATTGACCCAGAGCATCTTGCATCGCCGCTAAACACTGGCGAACCGTAATAATTCCAAGCGCTAAATAAGGAGATAACTGGCTGGTGCCAGCAGTAGCGGGGAAATCACGTTGTTCGCCATAGGCATCCACTTTTTCAGCACAAAAATCGCGCAACCGGGCAAGCACATGATCTTCACCGATAGGCCAAGCACTGCTATCCACTTTTGGATAAGCAAATTGCACGGGTAACCAGTTAAGTGCCTCACCCCGACTCATTGGTTTTGGCCAGACCTGATAACCTTCCGCCATTAATCGTTTTAACCAGGCATTACTAAATGGCGTGAATACTTTAAACATCTCTTTGCTACCAGTTAACACGGTTCCGGGCGCAAACACGCAACGCGCATCAAACCACTGCACCTGAATCTTGGCGACATCGCACTGCTGTTGCACCGCGAGATCACGTTGTAGTTCATACTCACCAATGTCTCGATTTACAAATAGCTGTGTAATGCTCTGCTGTTGGCAAAAATTAAGTAATACCTTAGGTAACAGCTGATAATCATCGACTGTAAATACGGTTAATGGAATACCGAGCGCAGCCAACTCTGCCCCCAATTGATTGAGTTGCCGCTCCATTAGATCTGCTTTAATCGGCGCCAGATCGTGTTTTTCCCACTGTCGCGGCGTCACAAAATAGATAGCCTGTAATGGCTCATTACGCAAACTGGCGGCATACAACGCCGGATGATCGTGCAGACGCAAATCGTCCCGAAACCAGACTAATGATGACATCATTGCCCCCTTATAAGCTGTAGCGCAGAGCCAGATCCTCAGGATGAGGATTAAAGTAAACCTGCGACGCTAAATAAGGATTCGGGTATTCCCGCAGATAATGCTGTAGCAATGTCATCGGCGACATCAGTGGTAACAAGCCACGGCGGTATTTATCGATGGTGGTTTGTAATTCTGCTTTTTGTGCTGGGCTGAGATGCTTTTTGAAATAACCCTGTAAATGCTGTAATACATTGGAGTGGTTTTTCCGGCTCACGCGTTGTTGTAAGCCTTGCATCAAGCCTGAAATATAGCGCGCAGCCAGCGTCTCTAATGGTAGATCGATGGCATCACCCAATAGTTTGCCTAGTGACTTATAAGCCGCAGGTTGGTGAGCAAACAACAGGTATTTATAGCGGGAATGAAAAGCGATCAACTTGCCACGCGTAATGCCGCTGTGTTGCAGCGTTAACCAGTCATGATATGCAAATACACGCGTGACAAAATTCTCACGCAGCACCGGATCACACAAACGGCCATCTTCTTCCACCGGCAACAGTGGGTTTTGCTCCATCAGTATACGAGCATAAACGCCGGTACCTTCTTTCGCTGATCCTTGTGATGAATAGATCCTGACTCGCTCCATGCCACAGCTAGGGGATTTCGCACACAGGATATAACCCGCCAGATAATCAAACTCTGCCGTTTTTTGATGAGAAAACGCAGTGAGTTGTTCGGTGACATCAAAACTGCCATCCGACGCTTCGACGTGAATAATATCATCTCGTTTCACCAGCCGGATCGCTTTACGCGGTGAGCCAAGACCAATCGCCATTTCAGGGCAGACAGGTGTAAAAGAAAAATAGCGGGTTAATTCTTTCTCTACAAATTCAGAGCGTTTGTGCCCGCCATCGAAGCGTACTTGCTGGCCTAACAAGCAAGAACTGATGCCAACCTGGATCTGTTGAGTATCAAACTGGGTCATGGTTTATCCTTAATGTAAGCCAGCAAATATGGCGCTGGCGCTGATTAACACGCTGATTCCGCATCATTTTTGTATGTACGTTTTGAAGCATAGCGCAGATCAGTGCTAAACGATGCTCAATCACAATTGCACCAATTTAATCAGGAAAAGATGCACCAAACACCCACAGCACCAAATTGCTACATGAATCCCATTCTGGGGCTACCTTTCAGAGCAGAAAGACGTATAATAGATAGCGTTACTGCAAAACAGCGTCAAATTACACCATTTTTCTACGATAAATAACCTTTCTTTTTCCCATATCTGCATTGATCTTACAAGTACCATTCAGCCCCCTTTTTGTTCTATATTTTTCAATGTAAACATTTAAACATTACGCTTTTTACACCTATACCCCGCACCTATAGTGGTCTCCAGACTGCTGGCTACATCAACGGAACTGATAGGCACTTAGTGTCTCGGCCGAAAAGTTAGCGTTCTTTTAAATATTCAGCACGTATCTTGCTGAAGCATCGTTAACCTGACGACGTGAAGAGAACCTTATGAAACAACAAACGCCATTTGTTCAGTTTCGCAACGTACAAAAAAGCTATGACGGCGAAACACTCATAGTAAAAGACCTCAATTTAAATATTCGTCGGGGCGAATTTCTGACTCTATTAGGCCCAAGTGGTTCAGGGAAAACCACGAGCCTGATGATGCTGGCTGGCTTTGAAACCGCCACCAGCGGTGAAATTACACTGGGCGGTAAATTGCTGAATAATCAGCCACCGCACAAACGTGATATTGGTATGGTGTTCCAAAACTATGCCCTGTTTCCACACATGACTGTGGCTGAGAACGTAGCGTTCCCGCTGTTTGTTCGTCGTATGGCGAAAGCCGATATTCAGGAAAAAGTGCAGGAAGCACTGGCCATGATCAAAATGGACAGCTTCGGCCATCGTTACCCAGCACAGCTATCAGGTGGTCAACAACAACGTGTTGCCTTGGCACGTGCTTTGGTGTTTGAACCGAAACTGGTATTGATGGACGAACCACTGGGCGCACTGGATAAACAGCTACGTGAACATATGCAGATGGAAATTAAACATTTGCATGAGAAATTTGGCCTGACCATTGTTTATGTAACGCATGATCAATCGGAAGCACTGACCATGTCAGATCGCGTTGCGGTGTTTCATAAAGGCGAAATCCAGCAAATCGATAGCCCGAAAGTCTTGTATGAAGAACCTAAAAATGCGTTTGTGGCGCAATTTATTGGTGAAAACAACCGATTACAGGGCGTCGTGGAAAGCATCGACAACAATTATTGTCTGGTACGGATGCAAGATGGTTCATTAATCAAATCACTCGCAGTCAATGTATCAAATAATGGCGAACAGACTTCGCTGTCAATCCGACCAGAGCGGATCTTACTGGGCGCCGCCAGCCAGAATTGCGATAACGTGGTGCACGGACAAGTAAAAGAATTCATCTACTTAGGCGATCACATCCGTCTGTGTATTGATACCTGTGGCAGCTCTAACTTTATAGTGAAGATGCCAGTGAGCCAGTTCGATCCAAACATCAAACTGGGCGACAAACTGGCGATCGGGTGGCAAAAGGATCATGTCCGCGCCCTCGACATGCTGGATTAATAACGTTTCTATCTAATAAACGTTCCACCCCTAATAACTGAAACAAGGATGATATCGATGAATGCAACTCGTACTCTGTTAGCGGTGTTGGCAGCGAGCGCTTGTGTAGCAGCACAAGCTGACGAACTGTCTGTTATTTCTTTTGGTGGTGCCAACAAGGAAGCTCAGATCAAAGCCTATTATGAGCCGTTTACTAAAGCGACTGGCACGAAAGTCGTGGCTGGTGAATACAACGGTGAAATGGCCAAACTGAAAGCGATGGTAGAGACCAAAAGTGTGTCATGGGACGTAGTCGAAGTTGAATCTTCGGAAGTCGCTCGCGGCTGTGACGAAGGCTTCTTTGAAAAGCTGGATTACAAAGTGATCGGCGCGAAAGGTGACTTCATTCCAGGTGCCGCCAGCAAATGTGGTGTCGGCATGTTTGTTTACTCTACCGTTATCGCGTATGACGCAAATAAACTGAAAGCAGCACCAACCTCTTGGGCAGATTTCTGGGACGTTAAAAAATTCCCAGGCAAACGTGGTCTGCGTAAAACCGCTAAATATGCGCTGGAAGCAGCCCTTCTGGCTGATGGCGTAGCACAGAAAGATGTGTATGCCGTATTGGCAACCCCGGCTGGTGTTGACCGCGCATTCAAAAAACTGGATGAGCTGAAACCGAATATTCAGTGGTGGGAAGCGGGAGCTCAAGCACCACAGTATCTGATCTCTGGTGATGTGGTAATGACGTCTGCATTCAATGGCCGTATTGCCAATGCACAGAAAGAAGGCAACAAAAACCTGAACATCACTTGGAACGGTGGCCTGTACGAAGTGGAATATTGGGTTGTTCCGAAAGGCACACCAAATAAAGATCTGGCGATGAAGTTTATTGCTTCTACTGTGAAACCGGAAAGCCAGATCGAGTATGCCAAGCAGATCCCTTACGGCCCAACTAATAAAGGTGCAGCAAGCAAGATCGACCCGGCTTTAGCTGAAATTCTGCCATCTTCTCCAGCTAACTTGGGTGTTGCGGTCGCTGTTGACCCAACTTTCTGGTTGGATCACGGTGAAGAGCTGGAACGTCGCTTCAACGCTTGGGCGGCTAAGTAATGCCTTTCGCGTCGGGCTCATTGCTGGGCTCGACGCGAACACCCTGTCAATCTCAACGGAATGATCCAGGCCTGTGTGCCGTCTGTCAGGAATGAATATATGATGTCAACGACCATTACAGACACCCTCCCCCAGCCTGTGGATACCGAATCCCTCAAGGCAAAACTTCATCGTGCGGAACGAATCAACCGACTGAAATCATTCGGGCTCATTCTGCCGTTAATTATTTTTCTGGTGGTCGTGTTTTTAGTACCACTGGTCATTATGTTGAAAAAAAGCGTCGATAACCCGGAGGTTTCCGCCTTATTACCCGCCACTGTGACTGCTATGGCAAACTGGGACGGTAAAGCATTACCACCAGAAGAGGTTTATAAAGCATTGGCGTTAGATATCGAAAAAGCCAATGACAATGATGCCCTAGGTAATCTGGGCAAACGTCTGAACACTGAAATTTCCGGCTATCGCAGTTTGCTGAATAACACTGCTGACAGTTTGCCGTTTGACCCAGCACCAGAGTCTTACAAACAAGCATTAATTGATTTAGATGCGCGTTGGGGCGATGCCACTTACTGGCAATCTATTTACCGTAACAGCTCGCCTTACACCGCTAATTATTTACTTTCCGCATTAGATCTGAAAAAAGATCAGGCCGGTGAGATCGTGAAAGTATCAGAAGGCCAGGCTATTTATCAGGACGTATTTGTCCGCACTTTCTGGATGAGTTTGATCATTACAGCAGCCTGTTTGGTGTTGGCTTATCCTCTGGCTTACATGCTGGCGACGTTACCAGACCGTACAGCTAACCTGCTGATGATCTGTGTGTTGCTGCCATTCTGGACATCGGTATTAGTACGTGTAGCTGCCTGGATTGTGATCTTACAAAACAACGGGCTGGTTAATACGTTCCTTGAGCATTTTGGCCTGATTGATTCGCCACTCCAGCTGGTATTCAACCGCTTTGGGGTCTATGTCGCCATGGTGCATATCATGCTGCCATTTATGATCCTGCCGTTGTATAGCGTGATGAAAAACATTCCCAAAACCTATCAGCGCGCGGCAATTTCGTTGGGCTGCCCACCGATGGTGAGTTTCTGGTTGGTTTATTTCCCACAGACTTATGCTGGTATCGGTGCTGGTTGCCTGCTGGTGTTCATCCTCTCGATTGGTTATTACATCACACCAGCACTGCTCGGTGGCCCAAGTGATCAGATGGTGAGTTATTTCGTCGCGTTCTACACCAACACCACGATCAACTGGGGTATGGCAACGGCGTTAGGTGGCTTATTACTGCTGGCAACGCTGATCTTATATGTGATTTACAGCTGGCTGGTCGGTGCAAACCGTTTACGTCTGGGCTAATTGAGAAGGATGACATGATGCTACAACCTTATGCTTCTAATTTTGAACGGATTTGGCACTGGTCTCACCGTAGTCTTTGCGGGCTGGTGCTGTTATTCCTGATGTTGCCAGTGCTGGTGATGATCCCACTGTCTTTTAATGGCGGGGCGTTTCTGGTTTATCCATTACAAGGCTGGTCATTGCGCTGGTATGAGACTTTTTTCACCTCGCCAGAATGGATGCGCGGGCTGGCTAACAGCATGATCGTGTCACCCGCAGCGACCTTAGTCGCGATGATTTTTGGCACACTGGCTTCGATTGGTCTGACTCGTGCGGAATTTCGCGGTAAAGCGCTGCTAACCAGTATTCTGATTTCGCCGATGGTGGTGCCAGTGGTGATTGTCGGTGTGTCGTCGTATCTGTTTTTTGCCCCACTCGGGCTGGCAAACAGCTACTTCTCACTGATCATGGTGCATGCGGTGTTAGGCATTCCCTTTGTGATCATTACTGTGACGGCAACCCTGCAAGGCTATAACAAGAATTTAAGTCGTGCAGCCGCCAGCTTAGGTGCTGACCCAGTATTAACGTTCTTTAAAATCACCTTGCCATTGATTGGCCCCGGCATGATTTCTGGTGCACTGTTCGCTTTCGCAACCAGCTTTGATGAAGTGGTGGTTACCCTTTATCTGGCAGGCCCAGATCAGGCAACCTTGCCACGCGTGATGTTCAGCGGTATTCGCGAAAACATAAGCCCTGCGATTGCCGCCGCTGGCAACCGTATTGATTTTGATTTCGGTAGCGATGTTGCTGACGTTGGAATGGTTACGTGGCCGATCAGAAAAAATGCGCACGACGGCGCATTAATTAACGATTTTTTCTGCAAGCAAGTTCCACCTATTGCGCCGTTCGCGGCGCTTTTTTTATTCCTTAATTAAAAGTGATATGGCTTTGCAGTAAACGCATAAAGAAATCGCGCGGTTTATTCAAGCGGCCAAACTGATGCGTGATCGCCGCAATACCGAGTTTGTAACAGCGTTCCGCCGGTAACAGCATGCGCAGCTTACCTTCCTCAATCCAGCGAGCCGCATAATGCTCAGGTAGATAACCCACATACGCCCCCGACAAAATCATCGTAGCGCGTGTCTCGTAATAATATGCCGTCGCGGCTTTGGCTAACCCAGCCATTTGCATGGCCACATCCGGGTTACTCTGAATACCAGCCTGCACAGAGCGACAATTCTTTAAACCTTGACGGATCAGCTCATCATCCAACTCGTTAAAAAGCGGATGTCGATCGCTGCAGTACAAGTAGCAGGTTTCTTCATACAACGGCTGGTAAATCAAACCGTCTAATTTGCGGTGGTAAGGAATAAAACCAACATCCACTTCCCCGTTCAAAATCATGCGTTCGATATCATTCATCGGCGCAGTTTCAAATTGCAGGAAGACATCGGGTGCTTGCCGGCAAAATTCACCTAGTACCTGCGGAAAATGACAACGTTCATCCAAACTGATGGTGTCACTGGCCACCAGCTTCAGCTCGCCAGAGAGCTGCACATGCAGCGCATTTACGGTCGAGCGGAAATCTTCCAATTGTGAAAACAGACGGCGCACTGATTCATAAATGATTGCGCCTTCCTCGGTGAGCGAAAAACCAGAACGGCCACGGCTGCACAGCTTTAATTTCAAACGATGTTCAAGATTAGCCATGTGCACACTGATTGTTGAGCGACTGATATTCAATACAGTCTCAGCAGCAGAAAACCCGCCACATTCCACTACGGTTTTGAACACTTTCAGCAGACGGATCTCGAAATCGCCTACCTGCCCTAACTCAATCAGTGAAACCTGTACCATTGTTTTAACTTCCTCAATGTAAGAGTTGATTGTTAGTCATTTATGCAACGGTATAACGCGCTAGTATGAACACATCAGCCCGATAACTCAGGGCTTCCACAGTCACCGGAGATCCCGTATGTGCTACCCATCTATTGATCCGTTGCTAGCTCCATTTTGCCAATGGCAAGCTTCGCAGTGGATGACGCCAAAAGTTGGCACCACTTTCTCTGTGACCAACCCAGCGACTGGTGCCGTCATCGCTACACTGCCAAATCAAACTGCCGGCGATGCTTTAGCCGCGATTGATCGCGCCAGTGCGGCATTACCTGCTTGGCAAGCCTTGCCAGCAAAACAACGCGCCTTGCTGCTGCGTCGCTGGTTCGACCTGATTCTGGAAAATCAGGATGCTTTAGCCCTGCTGATGACCTTAGAACAAGGTAAACCATTGGCCGAAGCCAAAGGTGAAATCGCTTATGGCGCCTCGTATATCGAATGGTTCGCCGAAGAAACCAAACGCGTTTATGGCGACATTATTCCTGCTGCCAGCGGTGATCGTCGCATTCTGACCATCAAACAAAGCATTGGTGTCGTTGCTGCGATCACACCGTGGAACTTCCCGAACGCCATGATCACGCGCAAAGTGGCGCCCGCTCTTGGTGCGGGTTGCACTATCGTAGTGAAACCTTCAGATGAAACACCACTCTCTGCACTGGCGTTGATCACACTGGCGCACCAGGCTGGTATTCCAGAAGATGTCTTTCAGATAGTCATTAGTCGCAAAGCGGCGGAAATTGGCCAAGTTTTCTGCGGCGACAGCCGGGTGCGTAAGCTCACCTTCACTGGATCTACCCCTGTTGGTAAGCAATTGATGAGCCAATGCGCCGCGACAGTGAAAAAGCTGGGTTTAGAGCTGGGTGGCAACGCGCCGTTTATCGTGTTCGACGATGCTGACATTGATGCCGCTATCGCAGGTTTGATGGTATCGAAATACCGCAATGCCGGCCAAACCTGTATCTGTGCTAACCGCATTCTGGTGCAAGATGGCATCTATGATGCTTTTGCAGAGAAGCTGGTTGCGGCAGTGAAAAAATTAAAAGTCGGTTTAGGCACCGACGCTGGCACCACCATTGGCCCGCTGATCAACCAAGCGGCGATGCACAAAGTACAGCACTTGGTTTCTGATGCGATTACGCGCGGCGCGAAATTATTAACCGGCGGATCAGTTCATCCAACTGGCGACAATTTCTATCAGCCAACTGTGCTGAAAGAAGTGACCAGTGATATGAAAATTTTCCACTCGGAAATTTTTGGCCCGGTTGCACCGCTGTTCCGCTTCTCCACAGAAGCAGAAGCTATCGCCATGGCAAACGATACCCCGTTTGGGCTGGCTGCTTATTTCTACAGCCGTGATATCAGCCGTATCTGGCGCGTATCCGAAGCCCTGGAATACGGCATGGTCGGTATCAACGAAGGCGGGATTTCCAGCGAAGTGGCGCCTTTTGGTGGTGTAAAAGAATCGGGTCTGGGTCGTGAAGGTTCTAAATACGGTCTGGAAGAATTTACTGAAATTAAATACCTCTGTATGGGCGGCTTAAAATAGTTCTCAAAGGAATGTGGCTGCATATTTTAAGGAGTTACCAATGAATAACGCTGAACTGCAACAACGTAAACAAGCTGCTTTTGCTCGTGGTGAAGGCAATGCCTACGGTATCTATGTCGCGAAAGCCAAAAATGCCGAACTGTGGGATGTCGAAGGGAAACGTTACATTGATTTTGGTAGTGGTATCGCCGTGGTGAATACCGGCCATAGCCATCCAAAAGTGGTTGCCGCAGTGAAAGCGCAGCTGGATAACTTCAGTCACACTTGCATGACGGTAACGCCTTATGAATCAGCTGTGAAACTGGCGGAAAAACTGGTTAAAGCGGTTCCAGGCAACACACCGAAAAAAGCCATGTTTGTTACTACTGGCGCGGAAGCAGTTGAAAATGCTGTGAAAATTGCCCGCTCTTACACTGGCCGTTCTGGTGTAATCGCATTCAACGGCGGTTTCCACGGCCGTACCCTGCTGACCGTCAGGTTTAACCGGTAAAGTACAGCCATACAAAGCGGGTTTTGGCCCATTCCCGGCTGAAATTTATCATGTCGCTTACCCAAATGAACTGCTCGGCGTATCAGAAGACGACAGCTTTGAAGCACTGAACCAACTGTTCAAATGCGATATCGACCCGAATCGTGTCGCCGCCATCATCATTGAATGTGTGCAAGGCGAAGGCGGTTTCTACCCAGCCCCTGCCTCGTTCCTGCAAAAATTACGTGAACTGTGCGATCAAAAAGGCATCATGCTGATCTGTGACGAAATCCAGACTGGTTTTGCCCGTACTGGCCGTATGTTTGCCCATGATTACGCCGGAATCGAAGCTGATTTAGTGACCATGGCGAAAGGTTTAGGTGGTGGTTACCCAATTTCTGCCGTCGTTGGTAAGGCAGAAATTATGGATGCTCCACAACCCGGCGGCTTGGGTGGCACCTATGCTGGTTCACCACTCGGTTGTGCGGCTGGCTTGGCGGTGTTTGATGCCATCGAAGAAGAAAAACTGTGTGATCGTGCACTGGCGATTGGTGAGCGCATGGTTAACCACCTGAAAGACATCAAAGCCGAACATCCAGCCATCGTTGGTGATATCCGTAATCTGGGTGCCATGATCGCGCTGGAATTGGTCAAAGACGGCGATATGAAAAAGCCTGACGCTGATCTGACCAAAGCCATCTGTGCCAAAGCAGCGGAAAAAGGTTTGATCCTGCTGTCATGCGGCACTCGTGCTAATGTGATCCGCTTCCTGCCACCATTGACGACCGAAATGGAAATCATCGATGAAGGCATGGCACTGCTGAAAGCCGTTATCAAAGAACTGATTTAACGGTTGCTAAAAATCTCCTCCGTGTCCATAAGCAGAGCATCCGGCAATTGTCGGGTGCTTTTTTTTGTATTTAAAAGACTTCGCCCGGCGTCATACCAAACTGTGCCCGGAAAGCGGCAATAAACGAGGACGTCGAATCATAACCGGAAGCCAGCGCCACCGAGGTGACCTTTTCTCCCGACTCAAGACGGCGTAATGCACTGAATAAACGTAACCGCTGGCGCCAGATACGAAATGACAGCCCCGTTTGTTTCAAGAAAAGTCGGCTGAGCGTTTTTTCTGATGCACCTAATAATTGCCCCCAAGCAACTAACGTTCGCTGATCATCCGGGTGTAGCTGTAATTCGTCACACAATTGCTTCAACCGTTGATCAGTTGGCATTGGCAACGACCATTCTACGGTCTTAGCCGCACGCAGTTGATCAAGCAGAACTTGCACCAATCGCCCTTGCTCGCCAGCAATGTCATATAACACGGGTAATGCACAAAACGTACAGATCAGTTCTCGTAACAACGGTGTCACTTCAAACACCCGACATTCCGCTGCCTCGTTATCAAAACATGCGGCGCTCGCTTCGATATACAGCCCACGCATTTCCACACGATCAGAGGTGATCACTTGATGACGCACACCGTTAGGTATCCATACTGCCCACATCGGTGGTACTACATAGCTCCCATTGTCAGTGTAGACAGTCAGCATGCCGCGGATCGCATAAGAGATCTGAATCCAATCATGCTGATGCCACACCGTTTGCGAATCACGGGCAACAGACTCATTTCTGGCATATACAGGGCGTGGTAGTTGTTCTATATCTGGCACGATCCGCTCTGTGCGGATTAGTTGTCCTTTTATCGACATAAAATGACTTTTTATCGTTAGTGGCGCATTACTGGAAAGCTTAGAGTATGCCGGAAGGTATTAACAACAGGAATTATATATGTTCAGTGGATTATCACGTCTGTTCCCTGATCGTTTTACACTGCTGCTGATCAGCACCGTGACGTTAGCCAGTTTCTTGCCGTGTCAGGGAACCACTGCCGTGATTTTTAATCAGGTAGCCGATATCGCTATCGCGCTGCTGTTTTTTCTGCATGGCGCCAAATTATCGCGTGGTGCAGTATTAGCGGGTATCACGCACTGGCGCTTGCATCTATTAGTGATGAGCCTGACTTTTCTGTTATTCCCCATCATTGGTTTATTGCTACAGCCACTATTAACACCGTTAGTAGGGCCTGTGATTTACCAAGGTATTTTGTATTTATGCTGTTTGCCCGCCACGGTACAGTCTGCGATTGCTTTTACCTCCATGGCAAAAGGGAATGTGCCGGCAGCGGTATGTAGCGCTTCGGCTTCCAGTCTGCTGGGAATATTCGTTACACCAATATTGGTGAGTCTTGTTTTAGCCAAAGGAACCGGTAACAGTGATTTGCATGGCATCAGTAAGATCTTACTGCAATTATTACTACCCTTTGTGACTGGGCATCTGCTGCAACCCTGGATTGGTGGATTTGTTACCAAACATAAGAAAGTACTGGGTATTGTCGACCGTGGCTCTATCTTGCTGGTGGTATATACCGCATTCAGCGCGGCAGTGATTGAACACCTTTGGAGCACAGTGCCAATGAGTTCATTACTCGGTTTACTCGTGGTGTGTATCGTGATTTTAGCCGCTGCGTTATTAAGCTCACGTCTGATCAGTCGCCGTTTAGGTTTCTCGGTGCAAGACGAAATTACGATTGTGTTTTGTGGCTCAAAGAAAAGTCTGGTTAGCGGTGTTCCCATGGCAAAAGTATTGTTTGCCGGTGCGCATCTCGGCCCGATCTTGTTACCGATCATGCTGTTTCATCAAATTCAATTGATGGTCTGTGCGGTGCTGGCGCAACGTTACGCCAAAAGAATGACTGAGTAATAAAAAGGGCGACTTTCAATGAAAGTCGCCCTTTCCCATTTCATATTACTAACCGTCAGAATTTTGCGGTCGTGATCTGGAATGTTTTGAAACCACCGGAAAGATTGCGAGCATTAAAACCATGGTTAGCCAATAAACGATAAGCGACATGGCCACGCAAACCAACCTGACAAGTGATCAGAATTTCTTTGTCTTTCGGTAATTCAGCTAAACGTTCACGCAGTTGATCCACCGGAATATTTACCGCCCCCGGAATCGCACCAATATTGGTTAACTCACCCGGATTACGCACATCTAACAAAAACTGTTCGGGTGAGATGTTCAAAATATCCGCCGTGTGACAAACACGCTCATCACCTTTCATTATGTTTGCTGCGACCATCCCAGCCTGATTGATTACGTCACGTGCCGAACCAAATGGCGGCGCATAGGTCAGCTCAAGGTGTTCCAGGTCTTGCACTTTCAAACCGGCACGCATGGCAACGGCTAATACGTCGATACGTTTATCAACCCCCTCTTTACCAAACGCCTGCCCACCCAGGATTTGCCCGGTAACCGGATCAAAAATAAGTTTGAAGCTGACCGGAAATGCACCCGGATAGTAACCTGCGTGATTATCCGGATGAACGTACACTTTTTCATAAGCTCGCCCCAGACGTTGCAAGCTCTTCTCGCTGTGGCCGGTGCTGGCAATCGCAAAATCAAATACCTTACAAATCGCAGTGCCTTGTGTGCGCTGATATTTTTCGTCACGCCCCAGCATGTTATCGGCAGCAATACGACCCTGACGATTGGCAGGGCCAGCCAACGGAATCAACGCCGGTTGTGCGGTCACAAAATCCAGCGTTTCTACCGCATCACCGACCGCATAAATATCAGGGTCACTGGTACGCATACCTTCATCGACCTTGATACCACCACGAGCTCCCAGCTCAAGCCCTGCGGCTGATGCCAACATAGTTTCAGGTTTCACACCGATCGCCAGAATAACCAGCCCGGTTGCTAATTTTTCACCATTGCTTAACGTCAGCTCCAGATGGTTTATTTGATCTGGATGAACAGTAAAATCACTAGTAGCGTCAGGCTCAGAAGGAATAACAGGTATTTCTTTGATCTCTGTTAACCCGGTATTCAATCGTAAATCAGTTCGATTTTGCACCAGCACCTGATGAACAAAATTTGCCATTTCTGGATCTACTGGCGCCATTACTTGACCTGAAAGTTCAAGTAATGTCACTGCTATTCCCTGCTGATGCAGCGCTTCCACCATTTCAAGGCCGATAAAACCACCGCCAACAACAGTCGCATATTGTGGTTTATTCAAATTGATAGCCGCGAGAATACGATCCATATCTGGAATATTTCGCAAACTAAAGGTGTTCGCACTGTTAATACCGTTTATTGGCGGGCGAATTGGCGCCGCCCCCGGACTCAATAACAATTTATCGTATGACTCTTGATATTCTTCACCAGAAAGCACGTTTTTTACCGTAATAATTTTTTTCTGGCGATCAATCGCAACAACTTCAGAGAAAATACGAACGTCAACGTTAAAGCGCGATTTAAAACTTTGCGGGGTTTGCAGTAATAAAGCATCACGTTGCGTAATATCGCCGCTGACGTGATAAGGCAGGCCGCAATTCGCAAAAGAGATGAATTCGCCGCGCTCCAGCATTATGATTTCAGCGTCTTCTGACAAGCGACGCGCTCGTGCTGCGGCAGATGCACCACCCGCTACGCCACCGACAATGATTATTTTTGTCATATTTGCTTCCCTTAAAAATCTATGGCTTTAATTTAGCTTTATCTAATTTAGATAACAAGTATGTTTTTCTCGGGTTGTGCTTTTAGTATTTTAAGCTATTCTTTAGTTCATCTACGCAGAACATTGTTTTATATGAATTTTTTAAGCGCTCCAATTGTAGACGACGATACAGATACCGATGGTTGTTTCTTACTGTGGAATTCAGCAACTCGCCAGTTAAAACTGGCGAATCCCCATGCTAATCATCCTGTTTCGTTATTCCCTAAGCCAGAAATGTACTGGCCTGATCAATTGCCGCCGCTTCATGCTCAGCGACTTAATGCCATATTCAGTAAAAATCAGCCACAAACCACCAACATCGAGCTGGATAACGTTTGCTGGCAGCTTAATGTTACGCCAACTGAATCTTCACATTGGCTTATTTTTGCCAAACCGATGCGCAAAGTTGCTTCAACACAAGGGTTGACCGTTCTTGAACTGGAAAAATCAGTGCAGGGATTATCCGGCCCGGAACGTAACCGCCAGTTACTGGAAACCATTCAATATTATTCCGGCTGCGACCGTCTGATTGTCTGGCAATTACAGCAACAAACGCTTTCTCCGATTTACATCAGTGGAAATGAATCGCTGCCACGAAGCCAACCCATCGATCGTCGTTATCAGCGCGCACTGGATATTCGTCAGCAGTTAGGCTTTTCCGATGTGCATCATCAGCCTTTGCTTGTAGGCCAGAATTATTACAAAGAAAGCGGCATTTTGGCACGTTTGGATACGGCGATTCGGGTAGAACGGCAACTTTGTGGCGTACTGACGTTGGAATATCGGCAGTTGCAAGACAGCTTTGCTCCCGAGTTATTCCAGCTCGCGCAAACTGCAGCAACGTTGCTGATGATCAATGAACTACCCGCACAGCAAACTTCACCAGCCCCCAAAGCAATTACCCAACAAACCTCTGACTGGCTACACCAATTTAATACGGAAATAGCTGCATTGCATGGTGCGGATTTCTTTGCCGAAGTTCAGGGGCTGTTACAACAAAAAACCGGTGCAACACGTTGTCTGCTCGCAATGCAATGCGCTGATTTACCCGGCTACATCCAGCCGTGCCCAACCAGTGATGGTCATCTGCCACCGGTGCTGGAATTCGGCCATAACCTGCGTCAGCAAGTATTGCAGTCCGGGCATATGATCTGGGATCAGGAAACGCTACCCCACCAGCTAATGCAACATGAGCAATGGTGTTTTGCGTTGGCCCTTAAAGATGAAAAAAATACTCTGTCAGGGATCATACTGCTGTTTTTCCGTGACCTACCGGAACATTGGACCAACATCATGCAGGTGCTTGCACTGGTGCAAGTGCGGATACAAGCGGAGTTACAGCATCAGTCATTAAAGAGCCAGCTGAAAACTGCAGAAGCGGCCTTTGATAACCGGTTGGCGATGTTGATCATCAACCATCGCGGTATTATTGAACGAGTCAATTCAGCATTTTGCAGCATTACCGGTTACAGCGAAGCTCAGGTGTTGAACAAACACTTCCGGCTACTTCGGCCACGTTATTACGGCGATGATTTCTTCGATACATTACTGACGGCACTGGAACAGGATAATTGCTGGCAAGGCGAAGAGCGACTGGTTCGCAGTAGTGGCTTTTATTTCCCGGTACACCTCAGAGTCAATGCCATTATGGAATATGGCGTGGTTCAGCATTATGTCTGTGCCTTTGAAGATCTGGCGGAACAACACAGCACCAAAGCGCAAATTGAACGGCTGGCTTATTCCGATGATTTAACCGGTTTACCAAACCGCAGATCGTTGCTGGAAAAACTTGCCGAGACAGTGGAAAGTGCTCAGCAAAGTAAAGAGATCAATGGATTACTTTTAATTGATGTTGATAACTTCAAAAACATTAACGACTCACTCGGACATGCTTATGGCGATTTACTGCTGATCAAAATGGTTCAACGCCTGCAGCAGCAATTCCCTAATTATTATCTGACTCGTATATCGTCCGACCAGCTGTTGTTAATTTCCGCCTCTCTCGGACAAAGCGATGTTACTGCTCGTATTCACTGCGAATTTATCGCCAATCAATTGCTCGGTATATTCCAAACACCTTACATCCTTAATGGCATCTCTTTACATGTCACCTGCACACTAGGTATTACGTTGTTCGGTTCAGAATCAGAGCCGTTAGAATTATTAAAGCAGGTGGAAACAGCCTCGCATACCGCCAAACAACACAACCGTGGCCAGTTTGCCTTCTTTACTGAAGATATGGCCGATGAGATCAGAAAACGACTAGAGCTGAATATCAAATTACGCAGCGCCCTCACCTCCGGCGAGTTCCGTCTACATTATCAGCCTCAATATGAAACCGCGACTGGTAAGCTGATTGGCGCCGAAGCCTTGATCCGTTGGGAACATCAGGGAAAACTGATCCCACCTGGTGATTTTATTCCGGTCGCCGAAGAAACCAGTCTGATCAATGATATTGGCTGGTGGGTGCTAAAACAGGCCTGTGAGCAATTTGTTTACTGGCAAGATAATGGGCTGCATTTACCGGGAATATCCGTCAATGTCAGTGCCCGCCAATATCATTGCCATGACTTCGTAACCCAAGTGGAATGGCTGCTGAAAAATACCAATATGCCAGCGGAAAAACTGATGCTGGAAATTACCGAGTCAGTTGTGCTGGAAAATCTGCAAGACACCATCGATAAAATGCAGCAGCTACGTCAGCTAGGAGTTAGTTTATCCATTGATGATTTTGGCACCGGTTATTCCTCTCTGGCCTATCTGAAAACATTGCCCGTCAATGAAGTAAAATTAGATCGCTCATTTATCAACCGGCTGGCGGAAGACTATAAAGATCAAGCGCTGGTCTCTTGTGTGGTTAATCTGGCGACCGTTTTAGGCTTTCGGGTATTGGCAGAAGGGGTTGAAACGGAACAACAACTGGATGTGTTACGCACCTTGAACTGTGATTTCTTCCAAGGTTATCTGCGTAACAAGCCATTACCACAACAAGAATTTACCCGATTGCTGGAACAACTTAAACAAACACAACTGTAATTAAAATCTACTATCCGTGCGTTTAAAACGCTCGGATAGCATGTCTAAAACTCAAATTTGTAAAACAGATCAACCGCCTGATCCAGACTACTCACCGCCTGTAAATACAGCTGAGGCAGCAGGAAATATTTCAATTTTACTTCACTGACAGCACTGTAAACCCCCACGCCATATTGCAGTTGTAAATCTTTCAGCAGGTAAGCTGATAAATTCACTTTGGTGTCCGTTCCGCTGCCGCTGGTATCAAACGCCGCATCTTTCAAACCAAAGGTCGATGCTACATCAGACACGACACCGTTGGTCTGCCCTAGCCCTGCGCCAATCATCATTGCTGCCATGGCTTCTTCCGTCGAACCATTGGTGGTTGCGGTAGAGCTGCGCCCACGCAACAGGTAAGACAATTTATCGGTGTCAGGTAATTCTGGCTCAGAGAAAACCTGCGCACTGATAGAGTTAATCGGCGAGTTAATTTTCACCCCAACCGTGACATTGCTGTCTTCCATCGTCGACGGATCACGAATTGCTTCCGCCATGACGTAAGGCTCCGTGACATCACCATTAAACATCAGCTTACCGCTACGGATCACCAGATTCTGCCCGTAAGCCTTAAAGCGACCATTGACCAGGCGAATTTCACCTTGCGTCATCAGGTTCTGCCCTGGTTTCTGGCGAAAACGTAAGCCGCCACCCAGCGCCGTTTTCAGGCCCATCGCACTGAACTGAACATCGGAGCCTAAGCTAAGATCAACATTCATAAAAAAAGGAAATGGTGCAGGGCGACTTTGTTGTTGCAGTGGTCGGACGATATGCACATCATCCGATATTTCAATGCCATTTTCGGGCAGGCTTTTGATATCAATTCGGGCCCATGGCACAACGATATTGCCATTCAGTGAGGCTTGCTCGGCATCAAATTGTAATTGCAGATCAGAATCGACTCTGCCGTTACCATAACCAGCAAAAGCCAGTTCCATTTCTTTACCACGTAATGCCAACACACCCGACGGCACGCCACCTGGCCAGCGAGTATGGCCCGTCAGTGTGGCAGATCCCTTGCCGGCGAGCAGGCTGGCATTCAATTCTGCTTGATCGCCATTAATCATTAATGTGCCATTGATCTGGCGTAGGCTTAGCATTTCCGTTTCCGTATCCACTTCACCATCTTTCAGCCGGGCCTGACCGTAAAATAATGGCGCATCGAGTGTACCGGCTAGTCGGCCGTCGATGTCGACTGTGCCTTTGGTACTGTGCAGGGCATCGATCAACGGGGCCACACCATACAACTGCAAATGTGTCAGCTTCACGGTGCCACTAAGTTGTCGGCGTTTTAACGGATCAGCGACTTGAGCTGTCACGTTAATATTTCCCAGCATTTCAGAGTCGAGCACAAACTTCATTTGCGCTGATTTTGACGTCACATCAAGTTGCAGCAACAGATCCCGATAGGGTGTGTGGATTTGATCGGTAATCAATTCACCTTGTTGGCTGTGCAAGGTCACCGACAGATCCGGAGAACGACCGCTCCATCCTAAAACACCATTGGCTTGTAAAGCACTCTGCCAGTCTAAAGCATCGGGAAACCAAGGCTTAAGGCGTTGCGTATCAAACTCGGCCAGCGTAAATGGAATTTTGCCGCGAGATGCCGACATCATTGAGTCGGCAAAACAAAGTTGCGACGACGATGAAGTCCAGCAATGCGATTTGAAGCTGAATGAACTATTTCTCCACTGCAAGGCAACGGGAGAGCGAAGCGTCCACTCGCCCAATAAGCCGCCGATGACACCCTCTTTAAATTGCCCTTGCCAGCTATTTTTTTGCCAACCTCCGGTCAGAAAAACACTGCCATTTAGCTGTTTACCACTAGCAGACAGTTTTAGCTGATGTTGCTGCGCATCACCATTCACTGAAAATGCGACATTTTGTAAACGCGTACCATTAATGTTCCAGCGATTTGCGTGTAGCTGTAGTTGCCCTGGCAGTCTTTGGTTTAGTGCGGCGTGACCCGTTATTTCAAGATCACGGATAAGCTGCCCCGGCATGACAATACGCGCCGCAGCCAGTCGCAACGCCAAGACGGGCGCTTTAGCGGGGCCATTCAGACGAAAATCACCATCCACACCACCATCCCATTGTGAATTAATCGCCGATAGTTTTTGAGCGCGCAGTTTACCGGCTAATGACCATTGTTTGTCTAATTTGCCGTTTAGCGTCAAGGTATTCGGGCCATTTTCAATCGCAATTTGTTGGAATTGCCAATTGCCCTGCTCATCACCACGAATAGCGCCTTGAGTTGTTAACGGAAAACCATTCCATTTACCTTTCAAATCAATATTCGATAAATTGCCTTGCCAATGTTCATCCTGCCAATGCAATTCCTGTTTCAGTCCACCAGCAACACTCGCTTTGGTATCTGGTAGCCAGCGGTTTACTTCCGGTAATTGCAGCTGTGATTGCCCTTGCCAGTGCAATCCTTTTTGCCAACTTAACTGACCGGCCACCTCCAGTTGATTAACGCCATCACCCAGCTGTAGTCGCTGCAGCTCCAGCTTTTCTGTTGTGCCTCGCAACGCCAACTGCAGGCGGGTTGAGGGTAAATCAAGCCATTTACCATTACTTTCCAGATTGAACTGGTAGTTCGTTAATGAACCGTGCAAATCAAGTTTGCCTTTTTCTACCGATAATCCAGCTAATGATGCGGGTAATGGCAATTGCAACCAGTCGCCCGTCAGCTCAAAGGGTAAATGATCAGTCAGTGGTTTCAGTTTGCCCTGTAACTGGAGCTTTTCTTTCCCTTCCAGCCCAGCATTAAACGTTAATTGCTGCAAATCACCCTTTACTGCCAGTGTAATATTACGAGCAGTATCAGGTGAAACAACGGGCAAAGCTGCCCGGGCTTTTAAGGTGACATCTAACAAATAGTGTTGAATAAAAGTCATCTGGCCTGATAGTTCAACGCTACGCTTTTCTTGTTTAACCGCCAGTTTCTGCACTGTCAGTGCGGTACCATCAAAACGCGCCTGCAAACCGATATCTAACTGACCGGTATCAAAATCTTGCTGGTGGTAACGCCCTTGTTTTAAGTCTAATTGCGCCAAATTAATATCAAATGGCACAAACACTTCCGGTAATTCTGAGTCGGTCGCTTTAGTTTTTTCTGCTTTAGCAGACGGCTTCGCAGGTAAGCTTGGTTTTAACCAAACATCGACAGCTTCTGATTGTGAAGGGTTAATAGCAATGCGATGCGCCTGCCATTGCGCCGCAGTCGTTAGCTGTTGGAGTTTGACCCTAACCACCGGATCATCATAAGTAAAATCTGATAATTGCAGTTGATGTAATACAATAGGCAACGGTGTTGAAATATAGGCATTGGCGGCCACCACTGATGGTGTTGCAGGCTCAACAACATCCCGACGAGTAACAGTCAAACCATCGACTATCAGTGAATTAACTTCAACTTCGCCGGCCAGCAAAGAGGCCAGTCTCCATTGTGTCTGAACTTGTTTTAGCGAAACGGTGACTTCTTTGTTTTGCCATTTCAGATCATGCACTTGCCAGCCATCCGCCATAGAACCTGAAACTAACTCGCCTTTCAGATCCGGTACGACTCGGACTAACTGATTCCATACCAATTGGCTGCCAAACGCAGAAAAAAGCAGAAAAAATACGATAGCCACTAAGAAGGCCATCAACAAGATAGAAGAAGCAACCCAGCGTCGACTTCTCAGACTCATAACTCAGGCCCCAACGCAAAGTGCAAACGGAATGGCACCTGTTGCTCCGATACACCAAAAGCTAAATCAAATCGTAATTGACCAACGGGGGTTAACCAACGACCACCAATACCAGTCCCAATTTTCCAAGGATCTTTGTAGTCATTCGTTGCCGTCCCCACATCAACAAAAGTGGCTATTCGCCACTTCGGTGCGATCTGATAGTTATATTCCAGGCTTCCGGCACTGACATTCAACGCGCCGGAGAGTTTGCCGGAAGAATCCAGTGGCGAAATGCTTTCATAACCAAAACCACGCACCGTTTGATCACCACCGGTAAAAAAGCGCTGTGAGGCTGGAATTTCACTCAGATTCCCCCATAACAATGCACCTTGTTCAGCACGGAAGATGAATCGATGTTTGCTCGCATAAGTACGCAGCCATTTGGTGCGGCCCCACACTTTCACAAAACGGGTATCAGAACCCCAGGTGGGATCAGAAAACATCACTGAGACCGTCTGTTGATCGCCCCAATATGGATCTATCCCGCCCTGACTGCGGACTCGGGTAATTGATGCGCCCGGTAAAAACAACAGACTATTCCCGCTATCTTCACCCTGCTCATATTTTTCATAGGCCGTTTTAAAAAAGTAATCCCGTTGCCAGCGGCCAAGTAAGGTTGTCCAATAATGCAAGCCGGTTTCAATTTTTTGCGAACGGGTATCATCTTGATCCACGTTTTCATACGTCGTTTGCAGTTGATAATAATCATCGATCGGATTTTTGTTGGGAATGCGGTAACTGAAATCAACTGTCTGTGTAGTTTGTGCCACCTTGATCTGTGAAGAGAAACGATGCCCGTCATCATTCACCCACGGGCGTTCCCAGTTCCATTGCACCCGGGGGCCTTCATCGGTCGAAAAGCCAATACCCGTTTCCATTTGATTTGGCTTTTTCTTCTCTAAATGCACGATTACCGGGATCACAAAATCGCTGTTTTCTGTCATTTTCGGGTGAACATCCACCACCTGAAAATAACGGGTTTGCGATAACGCCTGACTCAGCTCTGCCAATTTCCGCGTATCGTAAAAATCGCCTTGTTTAAAATGAAACAACGGCTGGATCACTTTGGTTTGTGGAATACCATCCACGGTAATTGCGCCAAAACGATAGCGCTGGCCGCTGTTGAAAATGATATGAATATCAGCCGCCCGATCATTGGGATAGAGTTGAACGTCAGCCTTTTCCATCTTGGCATCAAAATAGCCGTGGGTAGCCGCCAGTGTTTTTAACCGGCGTTTGATATTCTCATATTTACCATGATGCATGACGTCACCGATGTTTAAGTCCATCGACGACAAAATCTTCAGGAAGTCAGGATCTTTCTGAGCATCGCCTTCTAATTCGACTTGAAGCTGGCGAATTAACACGGGTTTACCCGCTTCAATTTGTATCTGTAGCCGGTTATCTTTATCTGCGGGATAGGTGAAATTAATCCGCGGGGAATAATAGCCAATCGCTTGCATGGCTTGTCGAACAGCCAGTTCAATTTTGTTTGCGCGACCTTCGGCTTTCTGGCTATCAATGGCGGGTAATGCCGCAAGATAATAACGCACATTATCCAGTGATTCGCCTTTAACACCACGAATATCATAGACAACGGGCTTCGCCTGCGCAGCCGAAATACAGCCCAAACACAGACTGCCAGCAATCAGGTAATTTCGGTATTTTTTATATTTCAACGAATCTCCTCTCATTCTCGTGCACCATAAGGGTAGATTTGTTAATACACTGTAACACCTTCAATCCTATCACAGCACTGCTTCGGATGAGTCAGAAAAAGGCATATGTTTCAATTCTATTACTTGGATTTTATGAAATTTGGGACTAACCTAGCTGAGCATATTCTCAGGGCGGGGTGTAAGTCCCCACCGGCGGTATACAGTCAGGAATGGTTCCCGACTGAAAGCCCGCGAGCGGTTAAAACAACGTGTTGTTTTAATGTCAGCAGATCCGGTGTAATTCCGGGGCCGACGGTTATAGTCCGGATGAAAGAGAATACAAGCCTCCGCTCCTCGCGGAGGCTCTGTTATTCCATGCCCTGATTCTGGTAACAATACATAGGAGTATTACCATGAATCAGTCTTTACTGACCCCGTTTGGCAATCCATTTCAACGCGTAGAACGCGCTTTGACTGCTCTGCAGCAAGGCCATGGTGTATTAGTTGTTGATGACGAAGATCGTGAAAATGAAGGCGATCTCATCTTTTCTGCTGAAAAAATGACCCCACAACAGATGGCACTGATGATCCGCGAATGTTCCGGCATTGTGTGTTTGTGCCTGACGGAAGAGCGCGTGCGCCAACTGGCCTTGCCAATGATGGTGGAACATAACACCAGCGCCTATCAAACTGGGTTTACCGTCACCATCGAAGCAGCTCGCGGCGTTACTACCGGTGTTTCCGCCCAAGATCGCATCACGACCATTCGAGCCGCTACCGCCGATGGTGCCGTTGCAGCGGATTTGCATCGTCCAGGGCATGTCTTCCCTCTGCGTGCCCGTGCTGGCGGCGTCTTAACCCGTCGCGGTCACACCGAAGCCACGGTCGATCTGATGAAACTCGCCGGTTTGAAACCGTATGGGGTTTTGTGCGAACTGCAGAATGAAGACGGTTCAATGGCTCGTTTGCCAGAGATTGTAAAATTTGCCAATAAACACGATATGCCAGTGTTGAGTATCGAAGATTTGGTTACTTATCTGACCGAAAACGCAAAAGAAGCGGGTTAATCGTTTTTTGCTGAAACAGTAATCGATAGAAATAAAAAAGGTCGCTCATAACATAGCGACCTTTTGCCATTTTATAGGCTATTAACGCATGTCACGTAATGCCTGAATACGTTTTTCCAATGGTGGATGGCTCATGAACAGTTCAGTCATAGCCGTTTTACCGTTGATACCAAATGCCATCATAGTGCCATCCAGTTGCGATTCGTGACCGCGAGCCAGTCGTTCTAATGCAGCAATCATCTTCTCTTTACCAACCAATTTGGCTGAACCGGCATCGGCACGGAACTCGCGTTGACGAGAGAACCACATCACAATGACGGATGCCAGCATACCGAATACCAGCTCCAGCACCATGGAGATAGCAAAGTACGCCATGCCTCCGCCAAAGCTGGACTCTTCATTATCCGAGCGGGATACATTACTGATAAGACCAGCCAGCAAACGCGACAGATAAATCACGAAGGTGTTTACTACCCCTTGAATTAACGTCAGCGTGACCATATCACCATTAGCAACATGGCTTATTTCGTGAGCCAAAACAGCCTCAGCTTCATCACGGCTCATGCTGTAAAGCAAACCAGAGCTGACTGCTACTAACGCCTCGTTACGGTTAGCGCCAGTCGCGAATGCATTCATATCCGGTGCGTCATAAATACCCACCTCCGGCATGCCAATACCTGCTTGTTCTGCCTGACGTTTAACTGTATTCACCAACCAGTATTCAACTTCATTGCGTGGTTGTTCAATAGGCTGAATACCATAGGCACGTTTGGCCATCCATTTTGACATCAGCAGAGAAATAATTGAGCCACCGAAACCAAACACCATCGCCATCAGCAATAAACCGGATGAACCGCGGGTGTTGATACCAAAAAAACTACTCAAAAGACTCAATACGATTGACAGTACTAGCATCACTGCCAGGTTTGTCGCAAGAAACAGCACAATGCGTTTCATTTCAGCTCCTTTCAACGTGCGTTAATGTGCATACGCACACAACCTGATCATAGGGGTGCCAACAGGAATTTCAAGTAAATGAAATGTAAGAAATACAATACTTATTTTTCGAATAAACCGAGGTATTTATAAAAATACCTCGGTTATACGCATAAGATCACAGAAGAGAAGAGATATCGAGGTACTGCCCAAGATTATGCTCATAAGGCTTATTGATGTAAGGGATTTCCCCCAGGAACGGTGCAGGCAATAAGCTCTTTAATGTTTCGAGATTAGATTGGTAGTGGCTCATAGCCGGATTAATACGATTCATGCACCAACCAGTCAGTGGCAACATGTCATGATGGATCGCTTCTTGTGTTAGTACCGCATGGTTAATACAACCTAACCGCGCACCAACCACCATAAGCACTGGCAGATTTTCATATTTAACCCAGTCAGAGAGAAAATGCCCATGACCAATCGGAACACGCCAGCCGCCCGCTCCTTCGACAAAAATAATATCCGCGTTGGTTTTTTGCTGCAGATAGGCAAGCCCTTCCGACAACACATCTAATTTGATGGTTGTGCCCGACTCTTCAGCGGCAATGTGAGGAGAGGAAAATGCTTCGAAAGAATAACCAACCACCTGATCATAACTTAATTGCAAAGAGCTGTTCTTTTGCAATAACAAGACATCCTGATTGCACAGGCCATCTTCCATAATTTCACAACCCGCGGCGACTGGTTTGTAAGCAACCGCTTTTAATCCTTGTGCTGCAGCGGCATGCAATAAAGCCAGCGTACTCGTTGTTTTACCTACATCGGTATCAGTGCCGGTAACAAAAAAGGTTTTGCTCATCGATGTAAAACTCCATAACACACGTTATAGGTGACCGGAAGCAGTCCCGTGGGTAACCGGTATCGTTCATATGCCTGCTGCAAGCACTGCAATTTCTGTCTGGTTAATAATCCCTGACTGCGCTGACCATTAACCTGACTCGCACCAATCCGCTTTAAACTCTGCAAGATGGCATTCACATCTGCGTAATACATAACATGGCGTTGCACCTGCCAGGTTTTACATCGTATTTCCGCTTGCTGTAACACTGAACGAAGTTCCAGTTCCTCCATGAACTGATTAACATGCTCATGGTTATCCACTGCCATCCATGCTTCCCGTAGCTCAAATAAACTTCCCGAATTAAGCGTAGCAAACAGTGCGTAACCCTGTGACGTTAATACCCTTTTTATTTCCCTGAAAGCTTGCGTTGGATCATGACACCACTGTAATGCCAAACTGGAGAACACCAGATCCAACGACTCACTGCGCAACGGTAAGGCTTCCGCATCACCACAAACATATCCTTGAGCTTTGTCACACAAGCTAGCCTGTTTCAGCATGCCGGGTGAAATATCTAACGCCAGCAAGTAGTTACATAATTGTTGCAAATCAGGTAAAAAAAAGCCGGAGCCACATCCCAGATCGAGACCATTCACATATTTTTTCTCTGGAATAAGACTCAATAGATTACGACCAACTTCTTTTTGTAACAAGGCATATTGATCATACGATTGCGCTGCTTTACTAAAACGCTGTGCCACCGCCTGTTTATCTACCGGCTCAAGCATCTGTCACACACTCTTTTAACTCGTCAAGCAGAAGGGATACATCGGACAGCTGATGGGCAGCCGTTAGCGTAATACGTAACCGATCAGTTCCTTTTGGAACTGTTGGCGGGCGGATCGCGGTGACCCACAATCCGCGTTCACGTAATTTATTCGCCACCGCCACGGCTTTATCGGCATCACCAATAATTAGCGGTTGGATCGCCGTTGAGGATTCTCCAGCAACCAAGCCCAATTCGGCGATACCTGCTTTAAATTGCCGGATCAACGCCTGCAAATGCGCGCGTTCCGCATCAGCTTGTTTCACCCATGCCACAGCGGCACTAATAGCATGCGCCTGTGCGGGTGGCATATGAGTGCTGTAGACATAATCACGCGCGAAATTAACCAGATAATCGGTGAGCTGTCGGCTACCGCCAACAAATGCCCCGGCGACACCCAGCGCTTTACCAAATGTCGCCATGCGGATGTGCACACTATCCGGAGCAACGCCCTGCTGTGATAACGTGCCACGCCCTTGTTCACCCAGCACACCGATACCATGTGCATCATCGAGCATTAGCCAGTTATGACTTTGTTGCGCCAGATCAGCCAATTGCTGACAAGGCGCCTGATCGCCATCCATGCTGAACACACCTTCGCTCATGATCAAGCCGGAACGTGGTTGTAACAGCGATGCCAGATGAGCCATATCGTTATGCCGAAAACGCAGCATTTTAGCTGGCGATTGCGCACCCGCTTCCTGTAGCGACGCATGATTGAGGCGGTCTTGATACTGGATATGCTCTTTCTGCAATAACGCTTTTATTACGGCCTGATTAGCACCAAAGCCGGTAGAAAACAGCAGCACCGACTCCACCTGCAACCATTCCGCCAGTGTCTGCTCAAGTTTGGCATGCGCATCGGTATAACCCGTGACCAGTGGCGATGCACCAGAACCAGCGCCCCAGCGATCCAAACCTTCCTGCCAGGCTTTGATCAAAAATGGCTTGGCAGCTAACCCCAGATAATCATTGCTGGAGAAATTCAGATAGCGTCGGTCATTCAGCGTGATATAGCGCCCTTGCCCCGATTGCAATGTCTGCCGCTGACGAAGCAGGCCCTGTTGGGCCCGCTCATTTAGCGCGGTTTGCAGATCAAACGGCATTAGCCGGTGCCTTTGGTTTACTAGCATCATAAAACAATGCGCCTTCTGCCTGATCAGCAATGGCTTCCAGCAACGCATGCTCTTCCACCATATCGGGTTTCTGTGCACGCGCCTCAGGTTTCAAACCTAAGCGGGCAAACAGTTGCATGTCTTCATTAGCGTCGGCATTCGGTGTAGTCAGCAGTTTGCAGCCGTAGAAAATCGAGTTTGCGCCAGCCATAAAACAGAGCGCCTGCATTTGATCGTTCATTTTTTCTCGACCCGCAGACAGACGAACATGCGATTTCGGCATCAGAATACGAGCAACAGCAATGGTGCGAATGAAATCGAATGGATCAAGATCAGCCTGATTTTCCAGCGGCGTCCCTTTTACCTTCACCAGCATGTTGATCGGCACACTTTCTGGTTGTACCGGCAAATTCGCCAGCTGCACCAGCAAACCAGCACGGTCTTCAACCTGTTCGCCCATACCGACAATACCGCCAGAACAGATCTTCATACCAGCATCACGCACGTGTTGCAGTGTATCCAGACGTTCCTGATAAGTACGGGTAGTAATGATAGCGTTGTAAAATTCCGGTGAAGTATCCAGATTGTGGTTGTAATAATCTAAACCCGCTTCCGCCAGTTGCTGTGCCTGATCTTCAGTCAGCATACCCAGCGTCATGCAGGTTTCCATCCCTAATCCTTTCACTTCCTGGATCATACGGATGATATATGGCATGTCACGGTCACGAGGGTTACGCCAGGCGGCGCCCATACAGAAACGCGAAGAACCCGCCGCTTTCGCTTCCTGAGCACGTTGCAATACTTTTTCAACTTCCAGCAACGTCTCTTTTTCCAAGCCAGTGTTATAGCGCGCGCTCTGCGGGCAATATTTACAGTCTTCCGGGCAAGCACCCGTTTTAATTGACAGTAAGGTGCTTACCTGCACTTCATTCGGGTTGAAGTTTTCACGGTGTAGCAGTTGTGCCTGAAATAGCAGGTCGTTGAATGGTAAAGCAAACAAAGCTTCTACTTCGGAAACTGTCCAGTTATGACGGATGCTGGCTGACATGGGTTCTCTGTACTCAATGACGGAATTTATTTGGATAGTCTATGTCTGCCCGTTAAACTGTCAATTAAAAATGAAATCTGATATTTACATCAGGATAAATAATGAACAACTCAGAGTTTGATAGTCAGCATATCTGGCACCCCTATACTTCGTTAAGCCAGCCATTACCGGTTTATCCGGTCAAACGAGCAGAAGGCGTTTATCTTGAATTGGAAGATGGCCGCCGCCTGATCGATGGCATGTCGTCATGGTGGGCCTGTATCCATGGCTATAACGTGCCAGAACTCAACGCGGCCGCGCAAAATCAGCTGCAGGATATGGCACATGTGATGTTTGGTGGTATCACCCATCAGCCCGCGATTGAGCTATGCCGTAAACTGGTTGATATCACGCCAGCAGGTTTAGATCGCGTTTTTCTGGCCGATTCCGGCTCTGTGGCGGTGGAAGTTGCTCTGAAAATGGCCATTCAATATTGGCACAGTAAAGGCACACCTCGAAATCGCTTCCTGACCATTCGCAAGGGCTATCATGGCGATACCTTTGGTGCGATGAGTGTCTGTGATCCGCAAGGTGGCATGCATGAGTTGTATCGAGGCTTTTTGCCGAAACATCTGTTTGCTGATGCGCCACAGTGCAAACCACAAGATGAGTGGCAGGAAGAGGATATCGCTGATTTCGCCCGTCAGTTAGCAGCACATCAGCATGAAATCGCCGCCGTTATTCTGGAACCTATCGTGCAAGGTGCCGGCGGTATGCGTTTTTATCATCCGCACTATCTGCGCCGGGTCAGAGAACTTTGTGATGAGCATGAGATCTTGCTGATTGCCGATGAGATCGCCACCGGTTTTGGCCGCACCGGTGAAATGTTTGCCTGCGAATGGGCGGAAATCACACCTGATATTATGTGCATCGGTAAAGCCCTGACCGGCGGTTATATGACGTTGTCGGCGACATTAACTACTGAAAAAGTGGCCGCCACCATCTGTGCAGGCAAAGCGGGTGTATTGATGCATGGCCCGACCTTTATGGGCAACCCGCTGGCCTGTGCCGTCGCGAATGCCTCACTTGATCTGCTACTGAACTCCCCGTGGCAGCAACGCGTCAAACAGCTCGAACAACAACTCCACGAAGAGCTGTCGGTCTATCGCCAACATCCGGCGGTCGCTGATGTCCGTGTGCTCGGCGCTATTGGTGTTGTGGAAACCAAAACGCCGGTGAACATGGCAAAATTACAAGCACTCTTTGTTGCGCAAGGGGTTTGGATCCGCCCGTTCGGGCGACTTATCTACATCATGCCGCCATTTGTGATGCCATCTGATGAGTTGAGCCAACTGACCCAAGCTATTGGCGTCGGGTTAGATTCAATGATCTGATCTAACGGCTAGGCTCAATAAAAGGATGCGCCGCAGACAATGACGCTTCTTTTATCTCCTGCCATTCATCAATAGTACGTTGTAGCCACTGTGCAAACGCCTGATAACGCGGGCGTTGCACATGCTCCCGCGAGCAATACAGCTGATAACCCATACCAGACGGGATCTTGTAATCCACCGGCATTACCAGCTCGCCACGCAACACCGCTGGCATCACCAGAAACCAGCGCCCCATCGCCAAACCCATGCCGTGTTTCGCCGCTTCTAATGCCATTGCATGTTGATTAAAAACATATTTGCGGTTGCTGTGCGGCAATACCACGCCGGTAGACTGGCTCCAGTGTTGCCATTCATAACCCACCTCAAACTGCTCCAGCGACTCGGTACAATGCAGTAACGAACATTTGCGGAGATCAGTTTTATCCGTGCCGATCAAACCATGACTGGCCGCGTATTCCGGGCTACATACCGGCACCAGCCACTCTTCCAGCAACGTCCAGGAATGTAAATGCGGCAAACTGGCATTCCCGTAATAGACAGCCATATCGACGGGTTCCGTCTCAAAATTGGGTAATCCATGCTGACCGTAAAACAAGAGATCCAAAGAACGATAGGCAGTCTTAAAGCTGGTTAACCGGGGCATCAACCATAACTGGCCAAATGCCGGCGGCAAACCAATACACAACATGCCACGCAATTCATTAAAGCGAATATCTTCAATAACTTCCGTGATCTGTTGCAGAGAGCTGGTCAATGCCAGTAGTAGCTGTTCCCCTTCGGGCGTTAAGACTAATTTGCGCGTCAGGCGAATGAACAGTTTGAATTTCAGCAACTCTTCCAAACGTCGAATACGTTGGCTGATAGCACCTTGCGTCAGATAAAGCTCTTCTGCGGCTTTGGTAAAACTTAAGTGACGCGCCGAGACTTCAAAGGTATGCAACAACGCCAACATGCTTTGTTCAACTAACACTTTTTATCCTCTTTTTATGGATTAGCCTATTTAATCCATAATGTGATTTATTTCGCTTTTAGTCAAAATGAAACCGGTTACACTTATTTCATAGACCCAACAAAGGACAATCAAGTCATGAAAAAAGATCTGAAAATTGCCATTATCGGTGCCGGTTCCAGCTATACCCCAGAATTGATTGACGGTTTAATTGCACGCAGCAGCCAACTTCCAATCACTGAAGTTCGTTTGGTTGATATCGATGAAGGTTGGCATAAAGCAGAAATCATTCTATCCCTGACCCGCCGTATGTTTGAACATGCCGGACTGCCAGTAAAAGTTATTCTGACGCAAGATCGCAAAGAAGCCTTAACCGACGTTGATTTTGTGTGTTCGCAATTCCGTGTTGGCTGTTTAGATGCCCGTATTCGTGATGAGCGCATTTCCCTGAAACACGGCATGTTGGGTCAGGAAACTAACGGTTTAGGTGGTTTTGCCAAAGCACAGCGTTCTATTCCTGCGACCTTAGACATCTGCCGTGACATCGAAAAATACAGCCCGGATGCCTGGTTGCTGAACTTCACCAATCCGTCAGGCATCGTGACTGAAGCCGTATTACGCCATACCAAAGTAAAAGTGGTTGGCCTGTGTAACGTACCGGTGCTGATGCAAAAAGGCATCGCACAAGTGCTGAATGCGGAAGAAAAAGACGTATTTGTACAAGTTGCTGGTCTGAACCACTTCATTTTTGCCCGCCAAGTAAATTATCAGGGTAAAGATCAGATGGATTTCGTTTTGGAAGAATTCCTCGACGATAACCAGGCATTTAACCCGAAAAATATTCCATCTCTGAAATGGCCACGTAAACTGCTGGCAAACCGCCACCAGATCCCTTGCCCATATCTGCGTTACTATTTCAGTGCTGACGACACCTATAAAAAATCAGTACACGAAGCAGAAACGGAAGGTACTCGTGGCGAAGTGGTGAAACGTTTGGAAGATAAGTTGTTTGAGATCTACAGCAACCCATCTCTGTATGTAAAACCGAAAGAGCTGGAAGGCCGTGGTGGTCAATACTACTCTGACGCCGCCTGTGATCTGATGAGTGCAATTTTTAATGACAAACGTACACTGATGCACGTTAATACGCGCAACAACGGCACCATCGCTGGTCTGCCTGATGATTGCTCTGTTGAAGTCACATCGGTGATCACCAAATCCGGCCCTATGCCGCTGAATGTTGCACCGTTTGAACCAGATACACTGGCCATGTTGCAAACAATGAAAACGTTCGAACGTTTCACCATTGATGCAGCAGTCAATGGCGACTATCAAAGTGCACTGCGCGCCCTGACACTGAACCCGCTGGTCAAAACGGGTAAAGTACTGGAAGCCGCATTGGATGAAACCATCCGTGAAAACATCAAATATATGCCACAGTTTCAGGACTACTACGAAACCTACCTGAAATAGTAACGTTTAAGGCGGCATAACGCCGTCCTCTTGGTAAGCTGAGTTGTAACCCGTGTGTGTTAATCGCAGGATGCGCTTTTACCGGAAATGCCCAACATTTCCGGTTTTCTTTTTGGCAAACAACAACTGAATAAAACATCGAACAGAAAAGTACCCTCTGTTAGACTAACTAGGTTTCTGGCAACGAGAGTCTGTAATGCGCATTTCCATTACCGGGAAAATCTGCTTCATTCTGTTGGTCATCTTTTCACTGGTACTGATCAGTACAACGCTATATCAGGCGTTTCGTGAGCGCGAATTAGTCCTGAAACTGGGCACTGAGCATGTCTCTGCCTTACTGCAGAATTACCGTAATGGTTTAGATCTGATCAGCAACAGCCATCAGCCGGAACAACTAACTCATTATCAGCAAACACTGGCAGAACAAAAAAATGTGCTGCGCGTGAAATGGATCCGAACACAAGGTGATGATTTTTTTGGATCTGTTTCTGCCGATAATTTGCCCTCAGATGAACAAGAAAAGCTGGCATTACAAGGGCAAACAACGCAACTGACTACAAGTCATAATGGCAAAACTCAGATAGTCACTATTATCCCCTATTATTTGCCGACCCAATCCATTTCTGACGCGAAACCAGTCGCAGCGATCCGCATGGAATACTCGCTTGATAAACAGCTGGATATGGTAGAACAGCACATTTTGATTTCCGCCATCATGCTTTCAACCATTTTCAGTGGTGTATTACTGATGACGTTGTCGATCACGCGTAAACATATTGTGTTAAGACTACAGAATTTACGTCAGGCTATTGATGATGTCGTCGATTTCGATGATACCTCCACTCGTCTTCCTGTCGTTCATAATGACGAAATCGATCAGGTTAATGAAAGCTTTAACCAGCTAATGACACATTTATCGGTGAAATTACCCGACAACAAATAAACAGCTATTTCTGATAAATTAAATGCGAAATCGCAGCTGACTGAGCTAAAAAGCACCTCTTTGACACAAAATACTCTCTCAGTTCTACATTAGCCTTGAGACATTTTCCGACGAAGGTAAGATGAGAGCATTTTCAGCTTGGCTAAGCCAAATATAAGTATTAAATGGAGAAGTAATTCAGATGACTCACGTTCCCGTAGTTGACGTGCTGCAGGGTAAACATGCCGTTGGCACGACTCTGACAGTAAAAGGCTGGATCCGTACCCGTCGCGATTCTAAAGCTGGTATTTCGTTTCTGGCTATCCATGATGGCTCTTGTTTCGCCCCGGTTCAGGCGGTAGTACCGAATACCCTGTCTAATTACGAAAATGATGTGTTGCGTCTGACCACTTCCTGCTCTGTTGAAGTAACAGGTGTTATTCAGGCTTCTGCAGGCACCGGTCAGCAATTTGAAATTCTGGCTGACAGTGTCACCGTATTAGGTTTTGTTGAAGATCCAGACACCTACCCAATGGCACCAAAACGCCATTCTGTAGAATACCTGCGTGAACATGCTCACTTACGCGTGCGTACCAACATGATGGGCGCCGTGACCCGTGTGCGTAACTGTATTGCGCAAGCCATCCACCGTTTCTTCCATGATGAAGGCTTTATGTGGATCGCAACCCCGCTGATCACGGCTTCTGACTGTGAAGGTGCTGGTGAAATGTTCCGTGTATCAACACTGGATATGGAAAACCTGCCACGAACCGATAAAGGCGCCATTGATTACAACCAAGATTTCTTCGGTAAAGAAGCTTTCCTGACCGTATCTGGCCAGCTGAACTTGGAAACCTATGCTTGTGCAATGTCGAAGGTGTATACCTTTGGCCCAACGTTCCGCGCAGAAAACTCTAACACCAGCCGTCATTTGGCTGAATTCTGGATGGTTGAGCCAGAAATCGCGTTCGCCAATCTGGATGACAATGCCGCATTAGCTGAGAAACTGCTGAAATATGTATTCAAAGCCGTGTTAGATGAACGTCGTGATGATCTGGAATTCTTCGCAGAGCGCGTCGATAAAGAAGCCATCACCCGTCTGGAACAGTTTATCAGCGCTGACTTTGCTCAGGTTGATTACACCGACGCTATCGAAATTCTGAAGAACAGTGGTCGTACCTTTGAATTCCCAGTGGAATGGGGTATCGACATGTCTTCTGAACACGAGCGTTATCTGGCCGAAGAACACTTCAAGGCGCCAGTGGTTGTAAAAAACTATCCAAAAGATATCAAAGCATTCTACATGCGCCTTAACGATGACGGTAAAACCGTTGCCGCAATGGACGTTCTGGCACCAGGCATCGGTGAAATCATCGGTGGTTCACAACGTGAAGAGCGTTTAGACGTGCTGGATGCCCGCTTAGCGGAAATGGGCCTGAATAAAGAAGATTACTGGTGGTATCGTGATCTGCGCCGTTATGGCACCGTACCTCATTCTGGTTTTGGCCTGGGCTTTGAACGTCTGGTTGTATATGTAACCGGTATGGGCAACGTGCGTGACGTGATCCCATTCCCACGTACACCACGTAACGCTGAATACTAATCTGCATCCGATAAAAAGATAAAGGCCAGTTTTCACTGGCCTTATCACATTCGTCATTTATCAATCATGACCCAACTCATTGTCCAGCATGTTGCTTCTCATGCGTCAGTAACCAGTGCTTCATATCCAAACCACCACCATAGCCAACTAATTGGCCATTAGCGCCAATCACGCGATGGCATGGAACAATAATAGCAATCGGATTGCGATTATTCGCCATCCCCACGGCACGCATCGCTTTTGGTCTGCCTATCTGCTCAGCAATTGCTTTATAGCTAACAGTCTCTCCATAAGGGATAGTTTGTAAAGCGTGCCAGGCGGCTAATTGAAACTCAGTTCCGGTCATTGCTAATGGCACAGAGAAATCATGACGAGAACCAGAAAAGTATTCCTGTAATTGCTGATGAGCCAAGACAAGAACAGGATGTGAAGGTGCAAGCGCCGCCAACTCATCAGCTGGCGGGCTATTTAACAACAGTGACTGCAATCCATCATGATCTGCTTCTAACCGCAGATACCCAACTGGAGAAAGAAAATAACTGATTGCAATCATCATCGAATTACCTCTGAATTAGAATTTCACATCTACGGCAGCAGCGACTTGTTTCGCTTGTTCAATCGCTAATTCAACATTATCAGCACGCACTAAAGCTACACCCAACCGACGACGACCAGCAATTTCAGGTTTACCAAACAAACGTAACTGCGCGCCAGGGATCAAAGCCAAAGCGGATGATAAGTTACCATAGCCAATATCAGTGGAATCGCCTTCACGCAAGATAACAGCAGAAGCAGCCGGCCCATATTGCGTGATCTTGCCAATTGGTAAACCCAGAATCGCACGGACATGCAAAGCAAACTCAGATAAATCCTGAGAGATCAGGGTTACCATACCAGTATCATGTGGGCGTGGAGAGACTTCACTGAAGTAAACTTCATCCCCCTTGATAAACAATTCGACACCAAACAAACCATAACCACCCAGTGCTTTTACCACTTCACGAGCAACATGCTGCGATTTAGCCAGCAATTCATCGCTCATGATCTGCGGCTGCCATGATTCACGGTAATCACCATCTTCCTGGCGATGACCGATAGGTGCACAGAAATGAATACCATCGACCGCGCTGATGGTCAGTAATGTAATTTCGTAGTCAAAAGGAACAAAACCTTCAACGATCACGCGACCACGGCCTGCACGTCCACCTTCCTGCGCATACTGCCACGCTGTGGCTACCTGCTCTGGTTTGCGCACCACACTCTGGCCTTTACCAGAAGAACTCATTACCGGTTTTACCACACAAGGAAAACCAATCTTCTCTACAGCCTGTTGATAATCGGCTTCAGTTTCTGCAAAAAAATACGGTGAAGTGGGCAAGTTTAATGTTTCAGCCGCTAAACGGCGGATACCTTCACGATCCATGGTGAGTCGGGTAGCTAACGCGGTTGGAATGACATTGAAACCACTTTGTTCCAACTCTTGCAGAGTTTCAGTAGCAATAGCTTCAATCTCAGGAATGATAAAATGCGGCTGTTCTTGTTGCACCAGTTGGCGTAATGCCACACCATCCAACATAGAGATCACATGACTACGGTGAGCAACCTGCATAGCAGGTGCATTGGCGTAACGATCAACCGCAATTACCTCCACGCCCAATCGCTGTAATTCAATCGCAACTTCTTTGCCCAGCTCACCCGAGCCCAGCAACATAGCGCGAGTCGCACCATTAGAGTATGGAGTTCCTAAAAAAGACATAATCTCTGTTCCCTGAGTGAAATATCGGAATTTTGACCCACCGATCATACAAGTATCTGGCAACAGAGCAACTGGAAGCAGGAAAGATGCAGAAAAAAGAAAGGGGATGATTTCTCATCCCCTTAGTAGCCTATCAGGATTTACTCAGCTGGACTAAATCAGCCGTAATATTGGCGGCCTCTTTAAGATAACCATCTGGAAATTTAATATCTGTAGGAATATCCGATAGTGATTTGACCATTGGCTTACCCATACGAGTCAGGCGCTCATTAGCACGTTGTAATGCTTTTTTATCCTGTTCATCTCGGGTTTTGATACGTTCAGCTTCATTAAGAGAAATAAATTTCTTATTCTTCTCGGCCTGATACCAAGCGATATCTTCTTCCGCGTATTTAAACTCAGGGTCACTCTTCACGCGCTGCTGATGAAACTCTTTCAATTTCGGTAACAAGGCAGTGAAATCACCTAATTTAGTGTATTGCGCTGGTTCAATTTTATCCCATTGCAATGCATTCAATTCCACACTTTCGCCGGTTTCATTAGGATCAATCAACGGAGGGAAATCGATATCAGGCTGCACACCTTTATTCTGAGTACTCCCACCATTAATACGATAAAATTTAGCAATCGTGTATTGAACATGACCGAGTTCATTATCAAAGAAGTCATAAATTTTGCCCAAAGCCCGATGCTGCTGCACCGTACCTTTGCCAAAACTATTTTCTCCGATAATCAATGCGCGACCGTAATCATTCATGGCTGCAGCGAATATTTCTGACGCCGAAGCACTGTAACGGTCAATCAATACGGTCATCGGGCCATCATAATATGATTTTCCATCCGTATCTTCGTTGACCGCAACTCGCCCCATAGTGTCACGGATCTGAACAACTGGCCCCTGTTTCATAAACAAACCAGTCAATTCAGTCGCTTCAGTTAGAGCACCACCACCGTCATTACGCAAATCAATCAGCAAGCCATCAATTTTCTGAGCTTTGAGTTTAGCCAACTCTTTTTGTACATCTAAATGCAGATTGACATAAAAACTCGGCACTTCGATCACACCAATTTTTTTGCCTTCTGATTTGATGACTTGTGATTTAGCTGCTCGATCTTCAAGGCGCACTTTGTCACGAACTAACTCAATTAACTGAGTTTGATGAGTAGCACCTTTACCACGTTGGATTTCCAGACGGACTTTAGTGCCTTTACGGCCTTTGATCAGATCGACAACATCGTCGAGACGCCAGCCAATGACATCAATGATTTTGCCGCTTTCTTGTGCAACACCAGTGATACGATCATCTGGTCGCAGCAGTTTTGTTTTATCCGCCGGACCACCGGGGATCAACGAGCGAACGATAGTGAAATCATCATCAGCCTGCAGAACTGCCCCGATCCCTTCCAGCGAAAGATTCATTTCCGAATTAAAACGATCGGCATTTCGCGGTGATAAATAGCTGGTATGTGGATCGATAGAACGGGCAAAAGCATTCATGACAGCCTGAAAAATATCTTCGCTTTCATCCTGCTTCAGGCGTTTAATCGCATTACTGTAACGTTTAGTCAGTAACTCTTTAATTTCAGCCGGTTTTTTACCCGCCAATTTTAAATTCAACGCATCGTATTTAACCCGTTGGCGCCAAATTTCATTGATTTCAGCGTCGTTTTTAGCCCAGGCACTTTTACTTCGATCAAACTCATATTTATCTGTCACATCAAATGACATTGGTTCATCAAGTAAAGAGAGTGCATATGCATAACGTTCAAAACGACGTTTTGTACTCAGGTTATACATCGCGTAGGCATTCTTTAAATCACCACTTTGCAATGCATCATCAAATTGATGACTGAAGGCCTGAAAATTTGCAATATCAGAAGCGAGTAAAACACTACGGTTATAATCTAAGGCTTGCAAATAGAGATCAAAAATCTTTTCGGACATCTGATCGTCAAGAACAAAATGTTTGTAGTGACTACGAGTAAATAGTGCGGCAATACGTTTGCTAGCGATCGCATGTTGATCTTCTTGCGCCAACGTAGGTATTGAATCTTCAGATATAGGAGGAGCTACCGCATAAGATAGCCCCGCATAGAAAACGCCAAGTGCAACTGCAGTGCTCTTGAACAAATTTACTCTCAAAATAGTGCTCCTTAAGGAACCAGGTGTTCCGCTTTTACACGCACCTGCATACCCGTAGCCAGTTCAACCTGAACATCATCACGAGTAATTTCTTTGATATTACCAGTGATAGGTGATTTACCTACCATCACTTGGATTTGTTGTCCGGTTTTAAGGGTGGAAAGATCAACCACAGGTTTTTTCTGTTTAACTGGTTTATTACCACCTTTGCGACGAGAAGAGAAAATTTTATCCTTGCTCTCTTTCAACGCAGTTTTAGCATGCGTCACATGTTCTTCGGTCAGTTCACCAGCAGGATTACCATCTAAGTCAACACGAATCATGCCAGGGCGCAAGCCGTGCAGATAACGCCAGCTAGAAGTGTATTGACGAAGCGCAGAACGCAATACGGTTTTAGATACTCGTGGGTCGTCAGCCAAGCGAGCAGCAAGATCCTGGAAAATACCGATTTTCAGTGGACGAGCTTCACCTGTAGCGATAAAACAAGCAGGAAACAGTTCAGAAAGGTATGCGATCAATTCTTTGCTGTTATTGATTTTTTCGTTGTTTTCCATTTACGACCTTAACTAATAAAGATGGTTGTACCAGCCACTCAAGCACCAGACACTGTAAAGTATATGCACGTTATACTGTGCTTACTCACTCTTTTCAATGTCTGACCCTCTTTCACCTACGAGTTCTGACGAATCCGCAGGGTATATTACAATTAAATTCATGGAGTAAAAAACAAGGCAGAAAAGAGACTTCTGCCTTGTCATATATTTATTACTCTGCAGCCTGAGTGCTGACAGGCGCATATTTGATACTTGCTTTCTGTCGTAACAACTCAATCAAAGCACCATACAGCTGTTCTTGTCTCAACTTAACCAGCTGTTGTGACAGACCTTGCTGAAGTTGTGTATCTTTAGATTCTGGTGCTGCTGTAATTTTCTGCAATATCAATACCGACTGGTTACCTTGCTCATCGGCATACAAATCAGCACTGATTGTTTTATCCGCAGGTTTAGCCAGTTTGAATACTGCTTGAGATAATTGGGCCGGAGAATTGCCTGCAAAACGGGTCAAACCAACCTTCTCTTCCACTTTAGCATTCAACTTAGCCACTAAATCATCAACCGGTTGACCAGCTTTTACTTTTTCAAGCAATGTCAACGCCGCATCTCGCGCTTTTTCCGCAGCCTTAACTGATTGTAGTTTTGCAATTACCAACGCTTTTACATCAGCTAATGGCTTGACTGCACTCGGTTTATAATCAACTACATGCAACATCATTACTGCTGAATCAGAAACAGTGATGACTTCTGAGTTAGTATTTTCATCACGTAATTTTTCAGCAAATGCCTGAGTAACGACTGCTGGTACATTAATCGCAGCAGGTAACTGTTTGGACGTAATGAAATCTGTTTTTTGCAGTGGTAATTTTAGCGTTTCCGCAACTGAATCCAGAGAGTCTGGGTTTTCAAAACCAAGATCGGACAATTTCTGTTGCTGTTCCGCATACAATTCACGTGATTTTTCATCAACAAATTTTTGGCGGATCACTTGTTGCGCTTTATCATAAGGCAACACAGTTGCATCTTGTTTATCCAGCAGCTTGATAATGTGATAACCAAAAGCCGACTTCACAACAGCGGACAGTTCATTCTTCTGATTTAAGGCAAATGCTGCTTTTTCAAAAGCAGGATCCATAACCCCTTTCTCAAACCAGTCTAATTCACCGCCTTGTCGAGCAGATAATGTATCTGCAGACTCAGTTTTTGCTAATTGAGCAAAATCACTACCAGACTTCAACTTAGCCAGCACTTCATTCACTTTATTCTGTGCTGCTTTGTCATCTTTATTGGTGATCAGAATATGTGCCACTTTGCAGCGTTCAGGCTCAGTAAACAAATCTGTATGTTGCTGATAATACGCCTTCAGATCACTATCCGTTGGTTGAATAGATTTAGCCAGTTCAGCCGCGCTCAACAGAACATAATTAAGCTTAACCTGTTCAGACTGCATGAAATCTTTACTGTGAGTTTTGTAAAACTCATTGATTTCATCATCGCTGACATTAACTTGTTGGAGAAATGCATCGGCAGGCACTGTGATCATTTTTACATCACGTTTTTGCTGATACAGGGCTTCCAATTGAGTGACTTCTGCAGGCAGAGTGAACTCGGTGGTCAATACACCATCTAACCAGAATTGGCGAGCTAGATCCTGACGCATAGAGTTACCAAATGACTCAGGTGTATAACCAACTCGCGATAAGGTAGTGATGAATTTTTCATTACTGAATTTGTTATCAACTTGAAATTCAGGCATCTGACGAATGGCATCTTTTACCTGTTCATTACTCAGACGAATTCCTGCTTTCAAAGCTTTATGGTTTAGCAAAGCTTGATTGATCAGTTTATCTAACACCGATTTTTTCAATTGTGCCAAATATTGAGGATTATCGAGCAATTGAGAAGCTGCTTCGCCATATTGAGCTTGCATGTTTGCCCGTTCATTCTGATAGTTTTTTTCTAATGTCTGAGCAGAAATAACCTCATCATCAACCACGGCCGGGTCATTACTGGCCGGACGGTTAAGATAACTACCAACACCTGCCAATGCGAATGACAGAATAATTAACCAAAAAATAATTTTCGCGATACGGCCCTGGGCACCATCGCGCAGCTTATCCATCAGCATGTATCTAATGCTCCTAATGCAGTGGATATAAACACAAAAAGCGCATCAGAGGATGCGCTCTATGGTCGACTGGATATCGAAACAGGTACTCCAGTCGAGAAGAACAATTAATCAAATTCATCGCAGACAAATTAATTAACAGAGTCCTTTAATGCTTTCCCTGCTTTAAAAGCAGGTTGCTTGCAAGCAGCAATTTCAATCGTTGCGCCAGTCTGAGGATTACGACCAGAACGAGATGCACGCTCACGCACTGCAAAGGTACCAAAACCGACCAGAGAAACCTGATCACCCTCTTTTAATGCGTCACCCACTGCGTCAATGAAAGCATCCAGAGCGCGACCTGCAGCAGCTTTGGAGATATCCGCGCTTTCGGAAATTTTATCAACCAACTGTGATTTGTTCACTTCTTTCCCCTTATGATTTTTGTGGCTGGTTATTCCGTTAGAAAACAGCTCTCGGTTATACAAAAGCCGGTTGCGGTTTGCAACCGGCTTTATATCAGTAGTCGTCAGGATTCACGCTTTCGCGCAAAAAACATCTGATTATGACACGCTTACCCGATCAACAGGCTCTTGTAACGCTAACTCAAGCACTTGATCAATCCAGCGAACCGGATGTATTTCGAGATCTTGTTTGACATTATCAGGGATCTCTTCCAGATCTTTTGTGTTCTCAAATGGAATGACCACACGTTTGATGCCACCACGATGTGCTGCTAGCAATTTTTCTTTTAAGCCACCAATTGGCAACACTTCACCGCGCAGTGTAATTTCACCAGTCATAGCAACGTCAGCACGAACAGGATTTCCTGTCAGACTGGACACCAGCGCCGTACACATTGCGATACCCGCACTTGGACCATCTTTCGGTGTGGCACCTTCAGGAACATGCACATGGATGTCGCGTTTCTCATAGAAATCAGCATTGATACGTAACGACTCAGCACGAGCTCTGACAACCGTCATCGCGGCCTGAATAGATTCCTGCATCACATCGCCTAGCGAACCGGTGTAGGTCAGTTTACCTTTACCCGGCACATTCGTCGCTTCAATCGTTAATAGATCGCCACCAACTTCTGTCCATGCCAGACCAACAACCTGTCCGACTTGGTTATGATCTTCCGCCTTACCGAAATCAAACCGCTGAACCCCTAAATAATCTTTCAGATTATCGGCGTTCACAGTCACATGCTTGAGATCTTTATTCAGCAAAATAGCTTTTACTGCTTTACGGCAAATTTTAGAGATTTCACGCTCAAGACTACGCACACCTGCTTCTCGGGTGTAATAACGAATAATATCGATGATCGCGGAATCTTCGATAGTAATTTCGTTTGCTTTCAGTCCATTGCGCTCAATTTGTTTTTGTAATAAATGACTTTTCGCAATATTCAGTTTTTCATCTTCGGTGTAACCAGACAGACGAATGACTTCCATACGATCCAGTAATGGGCCTGGAATGTTCATCGAATTAGATGTTGCGACAAACATAACATCCGACAGATCGTAATCAACTTCCAGATAATGGTCGCTGAAACTATTGTTCTGTTCTGGATCAAGCACTTCCAGTAATGCAGAAGCCGGATCACCACGCATATCAGAAGACATCTTATCGATTTCATCTAACAGGAACAGCGGATTTTTCACCCCGACCTTGGCCATTTTCTGAATAAGTTTGCCCGGCAAAGAGCCGATGTAAGTACGGCGATGACCTCGGATCTCGGCTTCGTCTCTGACGCCACCCAGAGCCATACGCACGTATTTACGTCCGGTAGCTTTGGCAATAGATTGCCCCAGACTTGTTTTACCAACCCCTGGAGGGCCAACCAGACACAAAATCGGGCCTTTCAATTGGTTGATCCGGCTTTGTACTGCCAGATATTCCAAAATACGTTCTTTTACTTTTTCCAGCCCGTAGTGATCTTCATCCAGCACTGTTTCCGCTAGTTGCAGATTTTTCTTCACTTTGGTACGCGCTTTCCAAGGTACTGCAATCAACCAATCAATGTAGCTGCGAACTACTGTGGCTTCCGCTGACATCGGCGACATCATTTTCAGCTTGGTCAATTCCGCCAGTGCTTTGTCTTTCGCTTCCAGCGTCATCCCTGCATCGATGATTTTTTTATGCAGCGTCTCAAATTCGTCAGGAGTATTTTCATCCAACTCGCCCAGCTCTTTCTGAATCGCCTTCATCTGCTCATTCAGATAATACTCACGCTGGCTTTTTTCCATCTGCTTTTTAACACGGGAACGGATCCGTTTTTCAACCTGCAACAGGTCAATTTCCGATTCCATTTTCGCCATCAAAAACATCAGGCGTTCTGACACTTCCTGAATTTCAAGCACACGTTGCTTGTCTTCCAGTTTCAGTGGCATATGTGCAGCCATCGTATCAGCCAGGCGAACAGGATCATCAATAGCTGCGATAGAGGTTAGTACCTCAGGCGGGATCTTCTTATTCAGTTTGATATAGCCTTCAAACTGAGTAATTGCAGAGCGGATCAGGACATCACTTTCGGCATCTGGAATGTCGACACATTCCAGTGGACAAACGATACCCACGTAATAGGTTTCTTCGTCGGTTAGCTCTTCCAGCAATACACGTTCTGCACCTTCGACCAACACTTTAACTGTGCCATCAGGTAACTTCAGTAATTGCAGAATATTGGCAATTGTACCAACAGGATAGAGATCCGATTTTTCCGGATTATCAGTGGCCGCATCTTTCTGTGCCACTAACAGAATTTTTTTATCCTGTTCCATTGCTACTTCTAGGCAACGGATTGATTTTTCACGGCCGACAAACAACGGGATAACCATGTGGGGATATACCACTACATCCCGAAGCGGCAGAACAGGTAGCACGATACGATCTGAGCGCTGTAAATTCATAGAATTATTCTCTTGGCTTATGCCTGAAAGCTGAGCATAGGATCAGTATATGGGGCTATTTCACTGTTATTCAATCTCATTACCTTCAAAAAATGAGAAAGGGGCCAAAGCCCCTTTCTTTTGTTCATTTTTCAGTCAATTACTCAGCCGATGCAGCTTGTTTCTCTGGATTGTCATAGATCAGAATTGGCTGTGTTTCGCCTTTAATGACATGTTCATCGACAACAACCTTGCTGACATGCTCAACAGATGGCAGGTCATACATCGTATCCAGCAATACGCCTTCCACGATGGAACGCAAACCGCGCGCACCGGTTTTACGCTCCATTGCTTTGCGGGCAATCGCTTTCAGAGCATCATCACGGAACTCAAGCTCTGCGCCTTCCAGTTTGAACAACGCCTGATATTGTTTAGTCAGTGCATTTTTCGGTTCAACCAAGATTTGAATCAGCGCGTCTTCATCTAACTCAGTCAACGTAGCAAGAACAGGCAAACGACCAATGAATTCGGGAATCAAACCATATTTAACCAGATCTTCCGGTTCAACTTTGGCGAACGATTCGCTTAGTGTGACTTTTTGATCTTTCGATTTCACTTCCGCATTGAAGCCGATACCAGCGCCCTGTGCCGTGCGTTGTTCAACCACTTTATCCAGACCAGCGAATGCACCACCGCAGATAAACAGGATCTTTGAGGTATCTACCTGCAGGAATTCCTGTTGTGGATGCTTACGACCACCTTGCGGTGGTACTGCTGCAATAGTGCCTTCGATCAGTTTCAGCAATGCTTGCTGCACACCTTCACCGGATACGTCGCGAGTAATAGATGGATTATCGGATTTACGAGAAATTTTATCGATTTCGTCGATGTAGACGATACCGCGCTGTGCTTTCTCGACATCATAATCACATTTCTGCAGTAACTTCTGGATGATGTTTTCAACGTCTTCACCCACATAACCCGCTTCAGTCAGTGTGGTGGCGTCAGCCATAGTAAATGGCACATCCAGCAGGCGAGCCAATGTCTCAGCCAACAGGGTTTTACCGCTACCAGTAGGGCCGATTAGCAAGATGTTAGATTTACCCAGTTCAACACCGTCAGAAGTGTTACCGCTGCGCAAACGTTTGTAGTGGTTATATACCGCTACTGCCAGCACTTTTTTGGCCAGATCCTGTCCGATAACATAATCGTCGAGGTGTGCGCGGATTTTGTGTGGCGTTGGTAATTCAGTTGTATGAGGACGTGCACCACTGATGTCACGGATCTCTTCACGAATAATATCGTTACACAGATCGACGCACTCATCGCAAATATAAACTGATGGACCAGCAATCAGTTTACGGACCTCATGCTGACTTTTGCCGCAAAATGAGCAATACAACAGTTTGCTATGGTCACTGTCTTTGCGTTTATCTGTCATTCAAAACCTCTTGTACTTACGATTCCGTGCTCATGACTACACATCCTTTGAATGTAGCGCAGAATGACCAATCTGTCAGGCGCGTTTATTCAGGATGGCATCAACCAAACCATATTCGACGGCTTGATCGGCTGACATGAAATTATCACGGTCAGTGTCACGCTCAATTCGTTCCAGTGGCTGACCTGTATGATCGGACAGCAGCTGGTTCAATCGTTCTTTAATCTTCAGAATTTCCATAGCATGGATCTGAATATCAGATGCTTGCCCCTGGAAACCGCCTAAAGGCTGATGGATCATAACGCGAGCGCTTGGCAAGCAGAAACGTTTGCCTTTTGTACCTGCCGACAGCAGGAATGCGCCCATGGAACACGCTTGCCCCATACACACTGTACTTACATCTGGTTTGATGAATTTCAGCGTGTCATAAATTGCCATACCTGCAGTAACAGAACCACCCGGAGAATTGATATAAATATAGATATCTTTGTCCGGACTTTCTGATTCCAGAAACAGCAGCTGTGCCACAATCAGGTTAGCCATCTGGTCTTCAACCTGACCAGTCAAAAAGATCACTCGTTCCTTTAACAGGCGAGAATAGATATCGTAAGAACGCTCGCCCCGTGCTGTTTGTTCTACAACAATCGGCACCAGAGAATTCAACGGAGATGAAGTTTGATCATTGAACAAATTGGTCATAGTCAGAATACCTAAAAAAATGGCCCGAATTCTTTCGCTTTCGGGCCATTATACGCATTAGATTGTGTGTTCAGTCAATTTCTGATTACGCAGCAGCGCCAGGTTTGTTGATCACTTCATCAAATGAGGTCGCTTTTTCAGTTACCTGTGCTTTGCTCAGCAGGAACTCGATAGCTTGATCTTCAACAGCCAGATCACGCATGTTGCTCAGCAGACGCTCATTTTGGAAGTAGTAATCAACAACTTCTGATGGATCTTCGTAAGCAGTAGCCAGTGATTCGATCAGTGTTTTAACACGAGCGTCATCAGCTTTGATGTCTTGTTCACGGATCACTTCGCCTAACAGCAGACCTACACGAACACGGCGTTCAGCTTGTTCCTGGAACAATTCGTCTGGCAGCTGTGGTACATTTTTGCTGTTTGCAGCGCCGAAACGTTGCATAGCTTGTTGACGCAGTGCTTCGATTTCACGAGTTACTGCAGCTTTTGGTACGTCGATTTGGTTCTGTTCCAGCAGACCAGACAGGATCTGTTCTTTAACCTGGTTTTTCAGCGCCTGATTCAGTTCGCGTTCCATGTTTTTACGGATTTCAGCTTTCAGGCTGTCGATAGAACCATCTTCAACGCCGAAACGTTTGATGAATTCAGCATCCAGCTCTGGCAGCTCTTGCTTTTCAACTTTGTTCAGTTTGATAGCAAATTTAGCGGCTTTGCCTTTCAGGTGTTCAGCTTGGTAATCTTCAGGGAAAGTCACTTCGATATCGAAAGACTCACCAGCTTTTTTACCAATGATACCGTCTTCAAAGCCAGGGATCATACGGCCAGCGCCCAGTACCAGTGCGAAACCTTCAGCTTTACCGCCGTCGAATTCTTCACCATCAACTGAACCCACGAAATCCATGTTCACACGCAGTTCATTGGCAGCCGCTTCATCAGCGTCAACCCATGCAGCGTGTTGTTTACGCAGAGTGGTCAGCATTTTGTCCAGATCGGCATCGGTAACAGTAGCGACTTGTTTTTCTACTTTAACGGCATCCAGATTCTGTACTTTGAATTCTGGGTAGACTTCAAAAGAAACTGTGAAAGTGAAATCAGAACCTGGAGTCAGTTGATTTGGCTCCAGAGTCGGTGCGCCAACTGGATTCAGTTTTTCAGCTACCAATGCTTCAACAAAGTGACGTTGCATAACTGCATCAGCCACATCAGCAACAATCGCTTCACCGTACATTTTCTGGATCAGAGCTTTTGGCGCTTTACCAGGACGGAAACCATCGATACGACGGGTTTTAGCAACCTGATTCAGACGGCTGTTATATTCTTTTTCGATTTTATCAGCTGGTACGGTGATGGTAAGACGGCGTTCCAGACCTTGGGTCGTCTCTACAGAAACTTGCATTGCATTACCTCGTAAAACTCAGCACCTGGTGCTGTTGCTATTGTTGGTGGTCGGTTGACCGCCACTAAAAATGATACGCAAATTGCGACGGTTACAAAATGACGCGCCATTATAGCGGTGGAGTTTCAGCGAGTCGAGGGAGGTGTGCGCTAGCTGACGTTTTTTCTGACCAAGGCCAAATTAATCAATCAGGAATGTCAGATTGACTCATTCTTCGGAGAATAACTGCTGATTTATGCAGCAAATGAGCTGAGCGGCGATGAGTTTGATAATAACGCGGATTGGTCACCATCGCAGCGAGATAGGCCGATTGAGATGCACTGAGTCTTTTTGCTGATACACCAAAATAATTTTGGGCAGCCGCTTCTGCGCCGTAAATGCCCTCGCCCCACTCGATCACATTCAGATAAATTTCATATATCCGCTGCTTATCTAGCACTGTTTCCAACATGACGGTAATCAGAGCTTCATCTAATTTACGCCATGGTGTTTTATTTGCGCTGAGGAATAGATTTTTGGCCAATTGCTGACTGATGGTGGAACCGCCCGCAACGATTTTGCCTTTAGCTAGGTTTTTCTCCCACGCATTTTCAATGCCATCCCAATCAAAACCATCGTGATCGAGAAATTTGGCGTCTTCTGCCGCGATTAATGCCCGTTTTAATGATTTCGATACAGAGGAATAGGGAATCCACGTCTGCTGTTTTTTTATGGCTGAATTTTCCAGCTGCAACATGGCTAATTGTTCATCCATGAAGGAAGTGGAGGATGGGTCATACCAGATGTAACTGACAATACGTAAGAAGATAGCGAGGTGCCAAGCGCAAAACCAGAGCAGCCATAAGACCAGTAACTTTTTCAGCCACATAGTCCAGGACATATTATTAAAACTCAGGAAATTACGACATACAGCCAGCATAAACAGAATTCAGGTGGTCCTAAAACACACAGTTTAACCAAATCGGAAATGCCTGACGAGTCTGTAGTGCACTAGATAGCCAATGAAACGTGTGAACGCAGCTCGGATACTGATTTTTCCGCCGATAGATCAGCTAAAAAATCGCGAATACTGGAATAACAAGTAATGGTTCGATCAATATGCAGAATAGAAAGCAAATCGCGTGGCTGGCCTTGTTTGCAGATCAAACGCATCCGTCGGCCATTATTTTGCAGTTGTTTGTAGAGGTAGATCAAAGAGCCAATACCGGCTGCATCAATAAAACCAACCGCACTGATATCAACCAATACATCAGTGTGTTTTTGAATTAACGCATCAATGATCGGCCGGATTTCTTCAACCATATCATTATTGAGTTCGCCATCAACTGTCAGCACGAGTGTGTGATTCATTGTGTAAGTAATGACTGGCATATTTGCTCCGAAATAGTTTCAGCCGATCACATCTGGCGAAGTTGGTCTTAGCTGCAATAACTAATTCACATTTGATGCCAATTTTTCACAAACAAATAAAAACGATTCAAATTATTGATATTAATGAAGTTTATTTATTACGTACGAAGATATTGCACTGATTAGACGCATATGACTGCAAAATGCAAAATACTTTTCCTGTTTTTTCGCATTTTGCAGTCTCTGATTACGGATTTTACTGAGAAATCGGGATGTTATGCCAATGTTGTGGACTGGACTCTTGCCAGATCACTTCCATGCCTTGTTTTTGAATAACTGAAGCCACCTGAACGGGGCTGCGTTCATCACTGACCGCAAATTGCTCCAATTCAGGATGATCTTCGGCATAGCCTCCTGGTTGGGTTTTCGAGCCTGCACTCATGGTGGTGATCCCCACTTGCATAAGGAAATCACGGAACTCAGGCCCTTCCCGTGTCGACAGCGATAATTCCACCTCAGGATCGAATAACCGATAAGCGCAGATCAGTTGTAATAACTGACGATCACTCATCGGGTTTGCCGGTTGGAAACCGCCAGTGCAGGGGCGCAAACGCGGGAATGAGATCGAATAACGGCTCTGCCAGTGTGTTTTACGCAGGTATTGCAGGTGCCGCGCGACCATCAGGCTGTCGGTTCGCCAATCACCTAACCCCAGTAATGCGCCCAGTCCAATCTTATCCACGCCAGCTTCGCCAAGGCGGTCAGGGGTTTCCAACCGCCAGCGGAAATCTTTCTTCTTACCGCGCAGATGATGCTTGTCATAGGTCGGCTCGTGATAGGTTTCCTGATAGACCATCACCCCATCGAGCCCCATGCTAACCAGTTCTCGGTAATCATCAGTGGAGAGTGGTTGTACTTCCATCATCAGATAAGAGACATACGGTTTGATGACGGGGAAAACCTGACGGAAATAGTCCATGCCCGACTTGCGTTCATGTTCACCGGTCACCAACAACAGCGACTTGAAACCCATCTGACGAATGACCTGACATTCGCGATCAATCTCTTCCAGCGACAGCACTTTGCGTTTGATCTTGTTGCTCATCGAAAAACCGCAATAGGTACAGTCATTGGCACAGAGGTTAGCCAGATAAAGCGGCAGATACATATTGATGGTGTTACCGAAACGCTGCCGGGTCAGTTTTTGCGACAACTCGGTCATCGGTAACAGATATTTCTCCGCTGCTGGCGAGATCAACGCAGCAAAATCGGCGAGTTCTCGTTTGCCAGTGCGGGCTAATCGTGCAAGTGCGAGTTCCACATCGGCCTCAGTTTGCGCGAGCACCCACGCTTGCTGCTCGCCCCAATCGAGCTTGGCCCATTCATCGTAGAAACTCATGCCAGTGTCTCCAAAAATGCCGCTAATGGGCTGGAAGCAATCGCTTGTTGATTCACTGCACCAAGGCCACTTTCGTAAGCGATACGGCCAGCTTCCACTGCCATTTTGAACGCACGCGCCATGGCAATCGGCTCGCCCGCCACCGCAATCGCAGTATTTACCAACACCGCATCAGCGCCCATTTCCAACGCAGTGGCCGCATGTGACGGCGCACCAATGCCCGCATCTACAATCACCGGTACGTTGGCTTGTTCGATGATAATTTCCAGCATCGCTTTGGTGGAAAGCCCTTGATTCGAACCAATCGCCGCACCGAGTGGCATAACAGCGGCACACCCGACCGCTTCCAAGCGTTTACACAACAGTGGATCAGCGCCGCAGTATGGCAACACGACAAAGCCCTGTTTGCAAAGCTCTTCTGCTGCTTTAAAGGTCTCTATCGGATCAGGCATCAGATAACGCGGATCAGGGTGGATCTCCAGTTTCAGCCAGTTAGTGCCGAGCGCCTCACGCGCCAGTTGTGCAGCAAAAATTGCTTCTTTGGCATTGCGGGCACCGGAAGTGTTCGGCAGCAATTGCACGCCCATCGCCCGCAACGGTGCCAGAATTTGCAGGTCGGGTTCATCTAATCGAACACGTTTCAGTGCCAGCGTAACAATTTGCGTTTCACTGGCCGTTAATGCTTGCTGCATAACCTGAGCCGAGGCAAATTTGCCGGTACCAGTGAGTAAGCGAGAGTTAAAGGTTTTATCGGCGATCTGTAATGGTAACGTCATGGTTAACCTCCAGCGATGGCGCGAAACAGATCCACGTCGTCGTGTTCAGAAAGAAAGGTATGGCTCCACTGGCTGCGTGGGATGACCTGTTGGTTTATCGCCACCGCAATACCAGCTTTAAGCTGATTTTGCGCGGATAACAGCGCTTCAAGACTGCAAGATGATTCGAGTTGCAGCGATTCGCCGTTTAAGCGGATTTGCATGTCGGTAACTCCAGCGAAACAGAAGATGAGGCAGAGGAATGGCAAACTGGGCAGGTCGGATCAGCCTGCGTTTTTAGACGTTGCCACTGCAGCGTTCGGCCATCAAAGCGTTGCAAAATGCCGGTGGGTCGTGGCAAGTCGCACAGCAATTGCATCGTCAGTAAAGCCTGCGCCGTGCCCAACATACCGACTACCGGGCCAGCAATGCCCGCCTCGCGGCAGCTCAATCCGGTCTCTTCATTGAGTGGAAACAGACAGTGATAACAGGCAGTTTGTTGTGCCGGTTCAATTAAGAACAACTGCCCTTCCCAACCCGTTGCTGCGGCCGTGATCAGCGGTTTTTGCACACGCATACAGGCCGCATTCACACGCTGACGAGTAAGCATGTTGTCTGAACAATCGATCACCACATCCATTTGCGGAACGATTTCCGCCAATAAAGCGTCGTCCACCGCAGGTAAAGTTTGGTAGTTAATGGAGGGATTCAACTCTGTTAGATGAACACAAGCCGCTTTGGTTTTAGGTTGATGACGATCGGCGGTGCGATACAAAATCTGCCGCTGTAAATTACTGCTATCGACCAAGTCACCATCAGCCAGCCATAATTCACCGACACCAGCAGCCGCCAGATAAAGTGAAGCCGGAGAACCCAGCCCGCCTAATCCGACAATCAGCACTTTGCTCTGTTTCAGTTTTAGCTGACCAGCTTCACCGATTTCCGGCAGTAATATCTGCCGTCCGTAACGCAAAAATTCATTCTCAGAGAGTGTGTTAGTCATCAGTAACCGCCTCTGGCATATTCCCTTCCACCAGCCGGAGCAAGCGTTCAGTCACCACTTGTGGATCAGATGCTTTAGTAATGGCACTCACCAACGCAATACTACCGACACCGGAAACTTGCACTTCTGGAACACGAGCTTCAGAAATACCACCGATAGCAACGGTTGGAAAATCACTGGCAAGCGCCACATAACGATCTAACCGCTGTAAGCCTTGCGGTTGCGATGGCATCTCTTTGGTTTGCGTCGGGAAGATATGGCCTAACGCAATATAGGAAGGTTGTAATGCAAACGCGCGCGCTAATTCAAAAAAGCCATGCGTAGAAATACCCAGTCGTAACCCCGCATCACGGATCGCATTCAGATCGGCGATTTGCAGATCTTCCTGCCCAAGATGCACGCCGTAGGCGCCATGCTTGACCGCCAATTGCCAGTAATCGTTGATGAACAATCGTGCCTGATACTGTTGACCGAGTTTTATAGCTTGCTGTATCTGCTGTTCCAGATCGGGAGCTTCTGGATCTTTCACCCGCAATTGCAGTGTTCTGACACCCCATTGCAGTAATTTTTCAATCCACTGCACCGAGTCCACAACCGGATATAACCCTAATTGGTGATCGGTCTCAGGAAAAGCAGCGACTGCCAGTGACGTTTCTAACTGCCAAACCCCGTTGTTCTGAATGACCCAGCGTGGTTGTGGAAAATCGATTGCCTGCTCTGGCCAGCCAGCATGCGCGACCGGCCCCGGACCTTGCCCAAGCGCTTGTGCTTGTCGCAAACCTTGCTGCACATAGGCTTTCGCCACCGCTAACGCATCGGTGATGTCATAACCTTGTGCCACCAACGCGGCAACTGCAGATGCCAATGTGCAACCCGTGCCGTGCCCATGGCGAGTGACAACACGCTCTGATTCCAGAACAAAGCGCTGAATGCCATTCGAAAAATAATCACGAGTAAGCGCATCGTTAAAATGGCCGCCTTTACAAAGCACAGCGTTGACGCCCAATTCGCGTAGCTGCGCACTGGCTGCTTCAAGTAATGACAACGGATAATCCGCAGATGAAAAATGATCGGTTGGCAATTGCAGCAACCATATCAATTCATTCAGGTTCGGCGTGATCAAATCCAACTGCGGTAACAATTTCGTCAGCAACGCATCGCGGATGTCCTGCTCGGCCATGTTGCCACCCTGACTGGTGATCACAACCGGATCGAGCACCACAAAACAGGCTTGTTTGGTTTTAAAATCCGCCAGCCAATCGGTCAATAATGCGACATGTTCAATGGTTGGCAGCAAACCAATTTTGATAGCCACCGGCGGTAAATCAGCCGCCAATACATCCAGTTGATCTCGCAACATTTTTGCTGACACCGCCTCAGCACTGCGCAACGTGAGCGAATTTTGAGCTGTGATGGAGCTCACCACCGGGCAAGCATGACCACCCAAATCATGGATGGTCAGCAGATCTGCGGCGAGCCCTGCTCCGCCGCCACAGTCATTGCCAGCGATGCTCCAGATAATCGGGCGAGACGCCTGAGTGCGTAAGGAATCGCAATCCATTACTCCACCTCACGCGCCAGATATAACTCGCTACCCTGTTCACGAAATGCCGCCGCTTGTTGTTGCATGCCTGAAACAACTTCATCTTCCGCGTCAAACGCACCATCTTTCGCCAGCTGACGGACTTCCTGACTGATTTTCATTGAGCAGAATTTCGGGCCACACATCGAGCAGAAATGCGCGACTTTGCCTGATTCCTGCGGCAGATCTTCATCGTGATAAGAGCGTGCAGTTTCAGGATCAAGCGCCAGATTGAACTGATCTTCCCAACGGAATTCAAAGCGTGCTTTCGACATCGCATTGTCACGAATTTGCGCACCAGGGAAACCTTTCGCCAAATCAGCAGCGTGCGCAGCAATCTTGTAAGCGATCAGACCTTGTTTGACGTCTTCTTTATTCGGCAGGCCCAAATGCTCTTTTGGCGTGACATAACAAAGCATCGCACAGCCAAACCAGCCAATCATCGCTGCACCGATGCCGGAGGTGAAATGATCATAACCCGGTGCAATATCGGTAGTTAACGGGCCTAACGTATAGAATGGCGCACCGTGACAATGCTTGAGCTGCTCATCCATGTTCTCTTTGATCAGGTGCATCGGTACGTGACCCGGCCCTTCGATCATCACCTGCACATCATATTCCCACGCCACTTTCGTCAGTTCACCCAATGTGCGCAGCTCGGAGAATTGAGCTTCATCATTGGCATCGGCAATCGAGCCAGGACGCAGACCATCGCCCAGCGACAGCGCCACGTCATATTGGGCACAGATCTCGCAGATTTCACGGAAATGGGTGTAAAGGAAGTTTTCCTGATGGTGCGCCAGACACCATTTCGCAATAATTGAGCCGCCACGCGACACAATGCCCGTCACACGTTTTGCCGTCATTGGCACATAACGCAGTAACAAACCGGCATGGATGGTGAAGTAATCCACGCCCTGTTCCGCCTGTTCGATCAGCGTGTCACGCATCACTTCCCAAGTCAGGTTTTCGGCAACGCCATTTACTTTTTCCAGCGCCTGATACATTGGCACCGTACCGATAGGCACAGGGCTGTTACGCAAGATCCATTCGCGTGTCGCGTGGATGTGGCGACCAGTCGACAAATCCATCACGGTGTCTGCACCCCAGCGGGTTGACCAGATCAGCTTTTCAACTTCTTCTTCAATGCTGGAACTCACCGCTGAGTTACCGATGTTGGCGTTAATTTTCACCAAGAAATTACGACCAATGATCATCGGCTCGCTTTCAACATGGTTGATGTTAGCTGGAATGATCGCACGGCCTTCAGCCACTTCCTGACGCACGAATTCCGGCGTAATACCTTTTTCACCCTCTTGCAGACGACGTTGATTCTCGCGGATCGCGATATATTCCATCTCAGGGGTAATGATGCCTTTACGTGCATAATGCAACTGGCTAACACAATGCCCTGCTTTGGCTTTACGGATCGGCGCTTGAACCGCCATTTTCGGTACCAATGCCAGCTGTTCAGCTTGGGCACGGGTAAAGGCTGAGTTTGGTTCGCTGACTTCTGCCGTATCGTTGCGTTCCAAGATCCAGCTTTGACGCAGCGGAGCTAACCCTTTGGTGACATCCACTTGCTGATCGGGATCGCCATATGCACCCGATGGGTCATACACCAGCACGGGCGCATTTTCTTCAAAAATAGGTGCTTGTTTTGTGCCGCCTATTAATGAAGGGCTGAGGTTAATGCGACGCATAGGCACGCGGATATCCGGGCGCGAACCTTCAATATATTCACGATCGGAATTAGGAAATGTTTGGGACGCTAATGTAGACAGATACTCTTTCGCTGATTCGCGACGTTCACGGGAAGTTAGATTTTTCGACATAGCAAGCTCACCTTAAATAGAATCGGATGGCTTGCCGGAAGTGGCGTTGAGAGGAGTTTTGCAGCAAAAGATCTTGAGAGATCTGGCGAGGAAACACTCTAATGAAGAACGATTCCTGAGCGCAACTCTTGTTTCCCTTCGCAGGTTCTAGCCTGATCAGGTTCAACGGATCCCGAATTAACGGTCTCAGCCCAAAGGGCACTCCGACAAGTAGCGGTTAGTATGAAACGATGGCGCGAGAATGGCAACAATCAGATAACAATTCCCGATTGTTGTCACAAAGAGATTCATACCCAAAGTAATTGGCGTTGCAGCTTATTATTAACGCGGAACGATGACGCGGTGGTGATAGTAAAATCCGTCATCAAACAGCGGGCGTTCGTAACGAACTTCGACTTCTTTCACGATTGGCCACAGCTTGTGCTCCGTTGCATTCACGACCGCAAAACGATATGGCATCTCACCAATTTTGCCTTCACGAGATGGCGCTGTTGCACCAGAGACGGTAATGCTACGCCCTTTGGCATACAGCACCGGATCAAGCAACTGTGGGAAGACCGCGATAAAGCGACCCGGTGATTGTTCTGATTGTTGCGGCGTGCCGTTATAGCTTAGCGGTAAATAAACCACTTCTACTTCTGTACCAGTGGCCAGATTACGGGTTTGCGCAATTACCCCACTCCATTTCACCAACCAGCCTTGCGGATTATTGGGCTGCGCCATTTGGGAGAATTGCTGGCGGATCAATACTGAGTCATCGGCATAATAGCCGGTGTTGTTATTTGCGCAGGCAGTGACAAACAAGAGGAAAAACAGCGGGATCCACTTCATTTTGATGTTCTCAGAAAGGAGTTTCAGGCATACATATCGACACGCAGCATTTGTTCAAGCTGACTGCGGCGATCTTGAAGGGCAACATCTTTATAAGCATAGATAGCCCGACTTTGTTTCGGGCTAGGTTGGTCGTAAGTTAACTTTTCTGCCGCCTCTTCCGCACCAGCAGCAAAAACCACGGAGTCAGACTTGGTACTGCTCTGTTCAGCAGTTTCCTCACTGGCACGATCTTTCCCCGGATAGAGGTAACCATCCGGTCGGCTTAAACCTGTGATCGAAAGATTGGTAGCAGCTATATTCATAGAAAACGGGTTAACTCATCCTGTTCACTAATTATTCACGACCCGGCAGCTTTTTCCAAGTCACCTTATCACGTAAATATACGGGTGTAGCCAGAGATGGATCACAATACTCACCAGCCTGGTAAGCTGCAACCGCTTGTGGCAGCATATCCTGCGCCCATGGCAGATTTAATTCGACCTGATTTGCCGTAGGTAACAAGCCCAATTTCGCCGCTAATTCAGTATAGCTGGTGAATCCGGTGCCCACTGCAACGCCGCCTGCTATTTTTGCTGTCACTGCCTGCAGAAATTCAGCAGCCTGTTCCGGCAGAATAACTGCTTCATCAAGTACCGGTTGCATGCGCCCATCTTGCAGTGTAAACGCGCCAAGATAGATCTCATTCATACGCGCATCTATCGCAGCAATGACCTTTTCTGCCTGCTGTCGACGGTAAGCACCTTGTGCCAGCATCTGCAACGTTGAAATGCCAATCAGTGGCACATTCGCACCATACGCCAAGCCTTGTGCCGCCCCGATACCAATACGCACACCAGTAAAAGAACCCGGGCCACGGCCAAACGCAATAGCATCTAATTCCTGCAATGACGCACCAGTTTCTGCCAGTAATTCGCTCACCATCGGCAGAATGATTCGGGTATGCCCCTGCGGTGCGACCTGTTCGCGGGTTAATACAGCATCGTTCCATAATAAAGCTGCAGAACAAGCTTCGGTGGCTGTATCAATCGCCAGAATTTTCATCAGTAATCGTCTCTTTTTGTAATAAGGTCGGTTGTAATAAGGCCGGTTGTAATAAGGCAGCCGGCTCAACCACCGGCATGTCCGGTATTGCCCAGAATTCGCTTAAACGTGTCAGATCCCGACAACGCGGGATCGGCGGCAGACTTTTCAGGAATGCCGCACCATAGGGTTTATTGACCAAACGCGGGTCACAAAGGATCAGGATACCACGATCCTGATAATCGCGGATCAATCGCCCTACCCCTTGCTTTAACACAATAACGGCTTCGGGTAATTGCAATTGCTGGAACGGATCGCCACCTTGCAGACGACAATCTTCCATGCGCGCTTTTAGTAATGGCTCATCCGGTGAGGTAAACGGTAGCTTATCTATGATGACACACGATAACGCCGCACCGCGCACATCGACCCCTTCCCAGAAGGACGAAGTCGCCACCAACACGGCATGTCCATCTGCCACAAAATCGGCCAAAATGCGCTGTTTATTATCATCACCTTGCACCAGCACTGTACGATCCAGTTTATCGCGTAATACCTGTGCTATCTGATTGACGCTGTTGTAGCTGGTACACAGAAAAAAACAGCCGCCCGGCACTTGTTCAATCACTGGCAATAAACGCTCCGCCAGTTGCGTGGCACGCTGATAATTTGACGTCTCCGGCAAATTCCGCGGCACACACAGCAATGACTGATACTCGTAATCAAACGGGCTATCTAACAGACAGGTATCGGCATCTTCCACGCCCATGCGCTGAGAAAAATAATTAAATTCCTCACCGACCGTGAGTGTTGCAGAAGTGAAAATCCAGCTACAACCGACCCGCATCACCTCTTGTGCAAAACGTTCCGCGATAGAAAGTGGTGTTACGTTTAAGGTGAAATGGCGTTTGGTGGTTTCATACCAATAGGCAGCCCCCACTTCAGTGATCGCCGTGACATGATCCGCAGCCGTCAGAAAGCCGGTTAAACGTTCAAAACAATTATTGATCTGTTCGCCACGTCCTAATGCCAATTTACAAACGTCGTAGCAAAATTTGATGGTTTCTTTCAGGCGTTGTAAATCACGCTGCATGGCCGGTTGCGCCAGAATATCACGCAGATTGCCACGGGAAGGCTCTACACCAAACGATAACCGCATCGCCTGACAATCTTGAATCAAGCGATCAGCCGCTTTACCCAGTTGCGCCATATCTTTGGCTTCCAAGCGATAGGCCAGACGTAATTCTTCAGCAACATCAGAAAGTTGGCGACTGGAGAGTGATTCCCCAAAATACTGACTGGCAATATCGGGTAATTGATGGGCTTCGTCGAAAATATACACGTCAGCATCAGGCAATAACTCACCAAACCCGGTGTCTTTGACAGACATATCTGCAAAAAACAGATGATGGTTGATCACCACCACTTGCGCATCGAGTGCTTTACGGCGTGCTTTGACCAGAAAACAGGTTTCATAATCCGGGCATTCACGCCCTAAACAGTTGTCGTTGGTGCTCGTAACAAACGGCAAAATCGGCGCTTGTTCCTGTAACCCCGGAATATCAGCCACATCGCCACTGAGAGTGCGCGCCTTAAAATTACGCACCTTCGGCAAATCAGCAAACACGTCCGCAGCCAGAAAATGCATTTCCTGCTCAAGCAACGCTAAACGATAAGTACAAAGATAATTCGAGCGCCCCTTCAACTGAGCGACCGGTTTACCATATTGCATGGCTAACAACAGTGTCGGCAGATCGCGCTCGTAAAGCTGATCCTGCAGGGCTTTAGAACCGGTACTGATAATGACTCGCTTGCCACTATCTAAGGCAGGCACCAGATATGCGAACGTTTTTCCGGTGCCGGTTCCGGCTTCCACCAGCAAACGACCTGCACTCTTTATCGTTTTACTGACCGCATCTGCCATATGAACCTGAGCTTGGCGCGGCGCAAAACCAGGTATTGTCTTTGCAAGCAGACCGTTTTCAGCAAAATAATCGATATCCAACGGGAATCCTGATACGAAATAGTGATGTAACAATTATATGGGAATTACATATGTGACAGGAATAACAACTCGAACAATACAGAAGATTCTACAGAGGACATTCGGTCAACATCATGCGAATCTCTAATAGCGCGCGCGATACACGACACAAAAAATAAGCTAATGTAGTTTACTGTATATTTTGTGGCCAAGACTTAACTGGTTTTAAAAAGAGGTAATCGCTATGGTGAATCCTTTGGAGCAACAGCTGTTTGCACTGGACAAGGATGAGTTTAAGCAAGAGATCGTTCACCATCTTCGCACCACACTGGGCACCAGTGAAAAGAAAGCAAGCAAACAAGCATGGTGGATGGCGACCTGCGCCACTATCAATCAGATGCTGTTCGACCGACTGACCAGCACACAACAGACGCACTTCAAAAAAGACACGCGTGCCGTGCACTACTTTTCAGCCGAATTCCTGATGGGACGACTGACCGCCAACAACCTGCATAATTTAGGGCTTTATCAAACTTGTGATGCCGCACTGAAAGAACTCGGTCTGGAATTGACTGATCTGTGCGAAGAAGAACCGGATATGGCGCTCGGTAACGGCGGTTTGGGTCGTTTGGCCGCCTGTTTTATTGATTCACTGGCAACGCTGGGTTATCCCGCACTGGGTTATGGCCTGCATTATGAGCATGGCTTGTTCCGTCAGGAGATCCGCGATGGCCGTCAGGTTGAACGTCCTGATTCATGGCGCGAATACGGCAACCCGTGGGAAATTTGCCGCCCGGAATCCGTGCAGGAAATTCCACTCTACGGTTATGTAGAAACCGTGTTTGGCGAAGATTGCAAAGTACACAAAGTATGGCACCCAGGCCGCGTGATCAAAGGTGTACCTTGGGATATTCCGATCGTTGGTTTTGGTGCTCAAACTGTAAACATTCTGCGTTTGTGGGAATCTCGTGCTTCTGAATTCTTTGATTGGGATGTCTTTAACCACGGTGGTTATATCGACTCGCAAAAAGAAAAAGCCGAAGCAGAAACTATTTCCAAAGTGCTTTATCCAAACGATGAAACGGAAGCGGGTAAAGAGTTGCGTCTGGTGCAGCAATATTTCTTCTGTGCCTGTTCCTTGAAAGACATTATGCGTCGTTACAAACGCACACATACCGACTTTAAAGACTTTGCCGCGCAAATTGCGGTTCAGCTGAACGATACGCATCCGACTATCGCCATCCCTGAACTGATGCGCCAACTGATCGATGATGAAGGTCTGGAATGGGAAGCGGCATGGAATATTTGTAAGCAAGTATTCTCTTACACCAACCATACTTTGTTGCCGGAAGCACTGGAAACCTGGCCGGTTTACCTGTTTGAAAAGGTATTACCTCGTCATCTTGAAATCATTTATGAAATCAACGCTTACTTCCTGAAAAATGAAGTCGACGTGAAATGGCCGGGTGATAATGATGTGAAACGTAAACTTTCTATCATTGACGAAGGCAACCCGCGTCGTGTGCGTATGGCTAATCTTTGTGTTGTTACCTCACACAAAGTAAATGGTGTGGCGGAAATTCATTCCAAGCTGGTGAAAGAAGATCTGTTCCCGGAATTTAATGCGCTTTGGCCAGATAAATTCTGCAACGTCACCAACGGTGTTACCCCGCGTCGCTGGTTGCTTTCTTGTAATCAGGAGCTGGCTGATCTGTTTACCGAAACAGTCGGTACGGAATGGCCATTAAATCTGGATGCACTGCAACAGCTGACCCAACATGCGGATGATGCGGCATTCCAGAAGAAATTCATGGATATCAAGCGTCACAACAAAGAAAAACTGGTTAAAGTCATTAAGGCAGAAACCGGAATTGAAGTGAGTGCCGAGGCTATTTTTGATATTCAAATCAAACGTCTGCATGAGTACAAACGTCAGCAATTAAACCTGCTGCACATTTTAGTGCTCTACCGTCGTCTGCTGCTGAACCCTGAATATGATATGCACCCACGTGTATTCATCTTCGGTTCAAAAGCAGCACCGGGTTATCGTGTGGCCAAAGACATCATTTATGCCATCAATAAAATTGGTGAACGCATTAATGCTGACCAGCGGATCAACGGCAAACTGAAAGTCGTGTTTATGCCAAACTATCGCGTCAGTCTGGCAGAAAAACTGATCCCGGCAGCCGATGTTTCTGAACAGATCTCAACCGCCGGTTATGAAGCATCTGGTACAGGTAACATGAAACTGGCGATGAACGGTGCTATCACGATTGGTACGTTGGATGGTGCTAACATCGAGATCGCAGAAGAAGTCGGCGAAGATAATTGTGTGATCTTCGGTTTGAACGTTGAAGAAGTGAAGAGTCTGAAAGCGCAAGGTTATAACCCTTGGGATTATTACTATGCGAACCCAGAAATCAAATCTGCTCTGGATTGGCTGGACACGGACTACTTCACGCCAGGTCACCCAGGTGAGCTGCAATCGATCAAAAAATCATTGCTTGATTGGGGCGACACTTATTTGACTCTAGCCGATTTTGCTTCTTACGATGCAGCACATAAGCGTATAGACACACTGTATCGTGATAAAGCAGGCTGGGCCAAAATGGCGATCATTAATGCTGCATCAGTGGGCAAATTTAACTCTGACCGCTCGATTCAGGATTACGTTCGTCAAATCTGGCATCTGGAACCATGCAACATCGCTTGATTGCACCATAATCGTAATCAAACCTCATAATTGCCTAAGCCATCGCCCTCTGCGGTGGCTTTTTTTATCTTTTCCTATCAAAAATCAGCAGATTATTTGACCTGTTTTCCACCTCGTTACGTAAATAGCTATTAGTCGTTAAATGTTTGTTTATTTTTTGACATTCAGTAGCCGGAGTGGCACAACAATAGCTACAGAATATTCGGAATGTGTTTTTTTGTACCAGATGGCACTGCTTAATGGTCGGCAACTACAGGATTTATGAAGACTTTCTGACACCATTGGCAAAATGTCGTCTAGGCTTACAAATGAAACAGATGCATGTAGCCCCATAAATAATGGGACTCATCTCAGTATTGGGGGAGAAGCTATGGGTATTTTTGATCATTATCAGCGCCGTTACGAAGCTGCCAGAGAAGAAGAATACACACTTCAGGAATTTCTGGAGTTGTGCCGTAATGACCGTTCTTGCTATGTCTCCGCTGCAGAGCGCCTGTTGCTGGCTATTGGTGAACCAGAAATGGTCGATACGGCACTGGAACCACGCCTCAGCCGGATTTTTTCTAACCGCATATTGTCACGTTATCCTGCGTTCAAAGATGACTTCTACGGCATGGAAGAAGCCATTGAACAGATCGTCGCCTATCTGAAACACTCAGCCCAAGGTTTGGAAGAGAAGAAACAGATCCTGTATCTGTTAGGCCCGGTCGGGGGCGGTAAATCATCGCTGGCGGAAAAATTAAAATCATTGATGCAAAGAATACCGATTTATCGCATCAAGGGTTCTCCGGTAAACGATCACCCATTTTGCCTGTTTGACGTCAATGAAGATGGCAAAATTCTTGAACAGGAATATGGCATTCCCAAACGCTACCTGAAAAACATCATGTCGCCTTGGGTTGCGAAACGTCTGCATGAATTTGGTGGTGACATCAGCAAATTCAAAGTGGAAAAAGTTTACCCATCTATTCTGGATCAGATTGCAATTGCAAAAACAGAACCGGGTGATGAAAACAATCAGGATATTTCCGCGCTGGTCGGTAAAGTCGATATTCGTAAACTGGAGCATTATGCCCAGAACGATGCCGATGCTTACGCTTATTCCGGCTCATTATGCCTTGCCAATCAAGGCTTAATGGAATTTGTGGAAATGTTCAAAGCGCCAATCAAAGTGCTGCATCCGTTACTGACGGCCACTCAGGAAGGCAACTATAACGGCACAGAAGGGCTTTCCGCCCTGCCCTTTGATGGCATTATTTTGGCGCATTCCAACGAATCAGAATGGCAGCAATTCCGTAACAACAAAAACAATGAAGCCTTCCTTGACCGTGTCTATATCGTCAAGGTGCCTTACTGCCTGCGCGTCTCGGAAGAGATGCACATTTACGAAAAATTGCTGATGCACAGCGAACTGGCACAAGCCAAATGCGCGCCAGGCACACTGGAATATCTGGCACAGTTCAGCATTCTGTCGCGTCTGAAAGAGCCGGAAAACTCCAGCATTTACTCGAAGATGCGGGTGTATAACGGCGAAAGCCTGAAAGACACCGATCCGAAGGCGAAGTCTTATCAGGAATACCGCGACTATGCCGGTATTGATGAAGGCATGTCCGGCCTGTCGACTCGTTTTGCCTTTAAGATCTTGTCACGGGTATTTAACTTCGACCACACCGAAGTAGCGGCAAACCCGGTGCATCTGTTCTACGTGCTGGAACAACAGATTGAACGTGAGCAGTTCCCACAAGAATTGCATGATCGTTATCTGGAATTCATTAAAGGATTCCTTGTTCCTCGTTATGTGGAATTTATCGGTAAAGAAATACAGACCGCATATCTGGAGTCTTACTCTGAATATGGTCAGAACATTTTCGATCGCTACGTAACGTATGCTGATTTCTGGATCCAGGATCAGGAATATCGTGACCCTGAAACCGGCCAGTTGTTTGACCGCAGTTCATTAAACAGCGAGCTGGAAAAAATCGAGAAACCAGCCGGTATCAGTAATCCAAAAGATTTCCGTAACGAGATTGTGAACTTCGTGCTGCGTGCGCGGGCTAACAATGCCGGTCGGAATCCGAATTGGACCAGCTATGAAAAACTACGTGCTGTGATCGAGAAGAAAATGTTCTCTAACACCGAAGACTTGTTGCCGGTGATCTCGTTCAACACCAAAACATCGGCCGATGAGATGAAGAAACATGAAAACTTCGTCGAACGGATGATGGAAAAAGGTTACACCCGCAAGCAAGTTCGCCTGCTCTCCGAGTGGTATCTGCGTGTACGCAAATCCACTTAGTGGATGAGGAGATCAAAGCTATGGTCCATTTCATCGACAGACGATTGAATGGTAAAAACAAAAGTGCGGTGAACCGGCAACGGTTCATCCGCCGCTATAAATCGCAGATAAAAAAGGCAGTGTCTGATGCTGTGGCCAAACGCAGCATTCAAGATATTGAAAGCGGCGAGAACATTCGCATTCCTACCAAAGACATCACCGAACCCACTTTTCATCAAGGAAAAGGCGGGCACCGTGAAATGGTACATCCGGGTAATGACCGATTTGTGACCGGAGAACATATCGATCGTCCGGAAGGCGGTGGCGGTAAAGGTGGCAGCGGCAGTGGTGATGCCAGTGACAGCGGTGAAGGTGCCGATGAATTTACCTTTGAAATTTCGAAAGACGAATATCTTGATCTGCTGTTTGACGATCTGGAACTCCCGAATATGGAGAAAAATCAGATCACCAAACTGGTAGAAACCAAAAATGTGCGTGCCGGTTACACGGCAAATGGCGTGCCGACTAACATCAACATTGTGCGCTCATTGCAAAATTCACTGGCCCGTCGCGTGGCGTTGCAGACCGGTAAAAAACGCCAGTTAGCCGAGTTAGAAGAACAGTTAGCCGCATTAGGTAACAGTGAAGAAGATGCCAGCGAACGGCTGTTGCTGGAAAAAGAAATTGCTGAATTGAAACGCCGAATCGAGGCAGTTCCTTTCATCGATACCTTCGATCTGCGTTTTAATAATTTCGTGAAGCGGCCTGTGCCATCCAGTCAGGCGGTCATGTTCTGTCTGATGGATGTATCCGGCTCAATGGATCAACCAACAAAGGATATGGCAAAACGCTTTTATATCCTGCTCTATCTGTTCTTAACCCGAACCTATAAAAACGTTGAGGTGGTCTTTATTCGCCACCACACACAAGCGAAAGAAGTAAACGAACACGACTTTTTCTATTCACAGGAAACCGGCGGCACCATTGTTTCCAGCGCGCTGGAATTGATGAGCGAGATCATGCACAGCCGTTATCCGGCCAATGAATGGAATATTTACGCGGCACAAGCTTCCGATGGTGATAACTGGGCGGATGACTCACCGCATTGTCGCAAGTTATTGGAAGATCAAATCATGCCGTGGGTTCGTTATTTCTCTTATATCGAAATAACCACCCGGGCCCATCAAAGCCTGTGGTTCCAATATGAAGAGCTGGCTAAACAGTTCCCCCATTTTGCTATGGAGAATATTCGCAAACAGGAAGATATCTATCCGGTGTTCCGCGAACTATTTAAAAAACAAGCCGCCTAGAGCAGGAGGGAGCATGAGTGAAGCCGAAGCCATGGTTAAAGAGGCCAGCAGAGTAACCCTGCCCGATGGGCCAGACTGGACCTTTGAATTACTGGATATTTACCAGAAGGAAATAGCGCGGGTCGCAAAACATTACCGACTCAGCGCTTATCCGAACCAAATTGAAGTCATTACCGCAGAACAGATGATGGATGCTTATTCCAGTGTCGGTATGCCGATTGGTTATCACCACTGGTCTTTTGGTAAAAAATTTATCTCCACGGAACAACATTACAAACGCGGCCAGATGGGCTTGGCCTACGAAATTGTCATCAACTCTGACCCCTGTATCGCCTATTTGATGGAAGAAAACAGCATCACCATGCAAGCTTTGGTGATCGCGCACGCCTGTTACGGGCACAACTCGTTCTTCAAAAATAACTACCTGTTCAAGACCTGGACTGATGCCAGCTCCATCATTGATTATCTGGTGTTTGCCCGTAATTACATCACGCAGTGTGAAGAAAAATATGGCATCGATGAGGTCGAAAGCCTGTTAGACGCTTGTCATGCTCTCATGAGTTACGGGGTCGATCGCTATAAACGCCCGCAAAAATTGTCGTTATCAGAAGAGCGACGCCGGCAAAAGCGGCGTGAAGAATATCTGCAAAGTCAGGTGAATGAACTTTGGCGCACACTGCCAAAACGCCGCCAACAGGAAGATGATGCATTATTAGGGCAACGCTACCCAGCCGAACCGGAAGAAAACATTCTCTATTTTCTGGAAAAAAACGCCCCATTGCTGGAGCTGTGGCAGCGCGAAATTATTCGTATCGTGCGTAAAATCAGCCAGTATTTTTATCCGCAAAAACAAACGCAGGTAATGAACGAGGGCTGGGCAACCTTCTGGCATTACACCATCCTCAATCACTTGTATGACGAGGGAAAACTGAGTGATCGGTTTATGCTGGAGTTTCTGCATAATCACACCAATGTGGTCGCGCAACCACCGTATAACAGCCCTTATTATTCCGGCATCAACCCCTATGCATTAGGGTTTGCTATGTTTCAGGATCTACGCCGGATTTGCGAAAACCCGACCGAAGAAGATCGTGCCTGGTTCCCTGATTACGCAGGAAGTAACTGGTTAGATACCTTGCACTATGCAATGGAAAACTTTAAAGACGAGAGTTTTATCAGCCAGTTTTTAAGCCCGAAAGTGATGCGTGATTTCCATCTGTTTGCGATTGAAGACGACGATCAGAAAGATTTTATTGAAGTCGCGGCGATTCATAACGAAGAAGGTTATCGCAAGCTACGTCACAAACTGTCGGCGCAATATAACCTTGGCGAGCATGAGCCCAATATTCAGGTCTATAACGTCGATCTGCGTGGTGATCGCACCCTTACTTTGCGCTATTACGCTAACAACCGCATTCCGTTGGCTGATTCCGCGCAGGAAGTGATGAAACACCTGCATCACATCTGGAAATTTGATGTTGTTTTGGAGCAAGAAAACCCGGATGGGCAAGTGCTTCCTATTGCCACAACCAAAAAAACAGCTCACGTCTGAGACCTGCAACTCCAACCGTTTATGGCGTTTTAACTGCGTCGTAAGCGGTTTTTGATTTTAATTTCCGCCAGCCTAAGTTTCGCATTACATCACAGTCTGAGCTAACTCTGCATTTGTACTAGAGTTTTTGACTATGCTTATATTGAAAATCGCATTCCTGACCTTATTTTAAAATCATCATTTACTGTAACAGGTGCGTGATATGAGCATTGAAAACGAATCAACAGCAGCAGAAGTACATCCTAAAACTGGACTGATCGTCCCCGGTCAGGAACGGCCAGCACAGCTATACATTCTTCCCATTCAAGGTCGCCCTTTTCTTCCGGCCCAAGTTTTACCGGTACAGATCGAGGCAAACCCCTGGGGCAAAACCATTGAGCGTGTCGCCCATACTGCACATAAAATGGTCTCCCTTTTCCGCATTGGCGATGATATAAGTGACGCCATTCCACTAAAAGATATCGTCCCAAAAACCGGCTGTGCTGTACGAATTTTGCAAGCCAGTAGTGGCGAAGGTGAGATCCAATTCGTGGCTGAAGGGGTGCAGCGGGTTGAAATTGTCAATTGGCTCACTGACAAACCGCCCTATCTGGTCGAAGTCCGTTATATGGAGAATGATCGGGCTGAGTCAGAAACCGAAATTAAAGCCTATGCCATGGCATTGATCGGCGCATTGAAAGAATTACTCCCGATCAACCCGTTATACAGCGAAGAGCTGAAACACTATATGAACCGTTTCAGCCCAAATGACCCATCCCCACTGGCTGATTTAGCGGCGGCGATTACCACTGCCAGTGCCGAAGAGTTACAAGAGGTGTTGGACACCTCGCTGCTTATCCCGCGTATGAAAAAGTCGTTGGCGATCCTGAAAAAAGAGATTGAGGTCGCCAAACTGCAGACGCAGATCCGCGAGGAAGTAAACAAAACCATCAGTGAACGGCAGCGTGAGTTCTTTTTGCATGAACAACTGAAAGTGATCCAAAAAGAATTAGGGTTGGAAAAAGACGATAAAACGGCAGAAGTAGAAGGCTTCAATGCCCGAATGAAAGATAAAAAAATACCTGCTGCGGTACAGAGTCGTTTCGATGAAGAGCTGAAAAAACTGCAAATTCTGGAAACCGGATCGCAGGAATATGCGGTGACCCGTAATTATCTCGACTGGATCAGCCAGGTGCCGTGGGGCGTAGAAAAAGAACAACATATCGATTTGAAAAAGGCCCGCAAGATCTTGGATCAGGACCATGATGGTCTGACTGATGTCAAAGATCGCATCATCGAGTTCTTAGCGGTAGGTGCGTATAAAAATGCTATCAGTGGCGCCATTATGCTACTGGTTGGCCCACCCGGTGTTGGCAAAACATCGATTGGTCATTCCATTGCCAGCAGTTTAGATCGCCCTTTCTTCCGCTTTAGTGTGGGTGGCATGCGTGATGAGGCTGAGATCAAAGGGCATCGCCGCACCTATATTGGTGCGATGCCGGGAAAAATTGTGCAGGCATTAAAAGAGTGTCAGGTGATGAACCCAGTCATTATGCTCGATGAGATCGATAAGATCGGCATCAGTCATCAGGGCGATCCGGCCTCTGCATTGCTGGAAACGCTCGATCCTGAGCAAAATATTAACTTCCTCGATCACTATCTTGATTTGCGTCTTGATCTGTCGAAATGCCTATTTATCTGCACAGCAAATACGCTGGATTCGATCCCGACGCCGTTATTAGACCGTATGGATACCATTCGTCTATCCGGTTACTTGGCAGAAGAGAAACTGGCTATTGCCCGTCACCATCTCTGGCCTCGCCAGTTGGAACGTGCGGGGGTACCGAACGGCAAATTAAAGATCACCGATGCGGCCATAAAAGGCATCATCAATGGATATGCCCGTGAAGCCGGTGTGCGTAATCTGGAAAAACAGCTGGCAAAAATTGTGCGTAAATCTGTCGTTGAACTGCTGAACGAAGATGCCAAAGAGATCAATGTCAAAGCCAGCGGACTAGAACATTATTTGGGCAGCCCTGTATTCCGCAAAGAAAAAAATCTGAGCGGTGTGGGTATTATCACCGGTTTGGCATGGACATCACTCGGTGGTGCCACCTTGCCGATAGAAGCCAGTGTTGTTCACCAGCAAGGCCGTAGTTTTAAACTGACCGGCCAGTTGGGTGATGTGATGAAAGAGTCCGCCGAGCTGGCTTATAGCTTTATCAGCAGCCATTTACGCGAGCTGGGGGCTGATCCGCAGTTTTATGACCGAGCCGCCATTCACCTGCATGTGCCGGAAGGGGCGACCCCCAAAGATGGGCCCAGTGCGGGTATCACCATGGCCAGTGCCCTGCTCTCTTTGGCATTAAACCGAGCGCCGATGAAAGGTTTTGCCATCACTGGCGAATTAACGTTAACAGGGCATGTGCTGGCCATTGGCGGGGTACGCGAAAAAGTCATTGCCGCCAAACGGCTTGGTATTCACCAAATCATTGTACCGGAAGCCAATCAGGGGGATGTGGAAGAGCTGCCGGAATATGTGAAAGAAGGTGTCTCATTCCACTTTGCCAGTCAGTTCCGCGACGTCGCAAAACTACTCTTTCCTGTGCAATAACTGACCTGAGCAGTGGTTAAAACCACTGCTCTTTTGCTATAAACATTGTGTCTCGATTCAGCAACGATCTTGTTCACAAAATGAACAAGTATTTCCCATATAGCTCTGTTTTTTCTTTAGAGTTATTCATTAGAACCCTATTGGGGCGTTTTTTCTGTTTGTTTAATGAACTTTTTTATTTCAAGTATTGTCAAAACTAACGGTACTTACTGCAAGAGGAAGAGCGGCCATGCAAAGAGTTGACTATACCCGGATCAAATCCCACGTATTCGACACCCTCGAGGGCTACAACTCACCTTACCAAGAAGCCAAAAAGATGTGCGTACAAAGTGGCTATCCGTTTGGTGTAAGGGAAGAGCAGATGGTATCTAACGCCATCAGTGAATTTCACGGCTGGCGCGAGAATTTACCTGAAATCTAGAGCCGGATTACAATATTTAGTCAGCCCGCAATCGCGGGCTTTTTATTTTAGTAGCTCATCGCAGGAGTACCCATGGTTTCTTCCCCTAAAAAACTCTCTGCCGGACACTGCCGTCAGCTAGGCGCAACCCCTGAAGGCCACGGCACTAACTTTGCCATCTGGGGCCGGTTGGCAAAATCCATGGAGCTACTGCTGTTCCATTCCGAAAAAGATGAACAGCCTGACATCATCACACTGTCGGAAGAGGAATATCGCTCCGGCTATTATTGGCATGTATATGTCACCGGAGTCACGGCTGGGCAGCTCTATGCCTGGCGGGTCAAAGAGGCTTTTTCAAACGCCCCCGGCACGCATTTTGACCCGGAAAAAGTGCTGTTAGACCCTTACGGACGGCGCATAGTGTTATCAGAAAATTATGACCGCCAGCTATCAGCAAAACCGGGCAGTAACCTGCATTGTTGCGCCAAAAACGTGGTGGTCGATCTACGGCATTATGATTGGGAAGATGATCATTATCCTCGCCACCCTCTCTCGCGCTCGGTGATTTATGAAATGCATGTCGGTGGTTTCACCAAAGATCCGTCATCCGGTCTGCCTGATTATTTACGTGGCACCTATGCGGGTGTGATCAGCAAAATCCCTTATTTGCAGGAATTAGGCATTACCGCGGTCGAATTATTACCCGTCTTTCAGTTTGACCCGCAAGACGCCCGACCGGGGAAAAGCAATTACTGGGGCTACAGTCCGATGGGATTTTTTGCCCCGCATGCTGAGTATTCTAGCGTCGGCTCGCACCTAGGCGTATTAACTGAATTTCGCGATATGGTGAAAGCGCTGCACAAAGCCAACATCGAAGTTATTTTGGATGTTGTCTATAACCATACGGCAGAAGGTGGGGATGATGGCCCCGTGATCTGCTTTCGTGGGCTGGATAACGATGCGTTTTATACACTGGATGAAAATTATCGCAACACCAATTATTCCGGCTGTGGTAACACGTTAGATGCTTCGCATCCGATGACCAAAAAGATGATCACCGATAGCTTGCGTTTCTGGCGCGAAGAGATGCATGTTGATGGTTTCCGCTTTGATCTGGCAGCGATTTTATCCCGCGATGGTTACGGACAACCAATGAACGATCCGCCCACGATACGCACTATCGATAACGCTTACTCTCTCGCTGATACCAAACTTTTTGCTGAAGCCTGGGATGCCGGCGGGTTATATCTGGTTGGAAAAATGGTCGGTGATCGCTGGCGGGAATGGAATGGCCGCTTTCGCGATGATGTGCGTCGGTTTATTAAAGGCGATGATGGCATGGTATCAGCCTTCGCCACCCGGCTGATTGGTAGCCCTGACATTTATCATCCGCAATATTCTGATCCATACAAGAGCCTCAACTTTATTACCTGTCATGATGGCTTCACTTTGTGGGATCTGGTCAGTTACAACCAAAAACACAATGAAGAAAATGGGGAAGATAATCGTGATGGAAATAATGATAATTACAGTTGGAATCATGGCATTGAAGGCCCAACAGATGATCCGCAAATTAATACCCTACGTTTACGCCAGGTAAAAAATTTCTTTGTGATCAATCTGCTGGCTGGCGGCACTCCGATGATACAAATGGGCGATGAAATGCTCAGAACGCAATCGGGTAACAACAATGTCTATTGCCAAGATAACCCAACCAGCTGGCTAAATTGGCAACCAGGATTGCACGGTCGTGAAATGTTGCGTTTTGTGACCGAATTAATGCGCTATCGCTCAGTCTTAAAAGAGGAACCCCGTGCCTTTTTCTCACTGGCAAAAGCACTGGAAAGCGCTCAAATGGATTGGCATGGCGTGTTGCCATTTCAGCCTGACTGGAGCAAAGATTCACACGCGCTGGGCTTAACCGCTTATGATCCGGGTCATGGTGCCGATGTTTACGCATTTTTTAATGCCTGGTGGAAACCACTGACAGTGACGTTGCCAACCCCACCGCATTATCCACAAGAGCATTGGCAGCGAGTCTGTGATACCGGGTTATTACCGCCCGTAGATATTACGCCGTTAGGCTGTGAATATACTGATGTGCGAACTGTTGAATATCAGACAGTGCCGCGTTCGGTTGTGGTACTGGTTTGTGTACAAAACAACTAATTTTCACCATAGACAAAAGAGAAAACCGTGAATGTGTCGCAAAAAACTTCAGTCACATCGACAGAGATGTTGCCGCCATTACGCTCTGCTCATCGCGCTGCCATAAAAAAGCGGCCCCCAAAGGCCGCAAAAAACACCCACAAATTAAAAGATGACGATGATTTAATGTACCGCGGATGTATCAACGACCCTCGGTTTGGGTGCAAACCAGATAACAAAGGCAGCAACACTGAAAATAACTGCAATTGCCATAAAAATCTGATTGGTAGCGACCATGACACTTTGCCCTTGTAGCAACCAATCCATCGAACCACGAACTTGCCCCATCTGCATGCCACTGTTCAACATCGCACCTGTTGCATGCGCACCGCGATCAGTCAGGCCAGCCAACTCAGAGTGAACATAGCGGGTTTGATTTTCCCACGTGGTGTTCACCATTGAGGTTGCAAAAGCGCCCGATAAGGTTCGGATAAAGTTCATCAACCCTGCAGCGGAATCCATTTCCCGATCGAGAACACAACCCAGTGCAATCCCCGTTAGTGGCACGAAAAACAAAGGCATGCCAATCCCTTGGAAAAACATCGGGTAGCTGATCTGGAAGAAGGTCATGTTCATATCGCCAAAACTGCGGAAGAATGTCCACCCGCCTAGCCAGAGCACACCTAAAAAAACCAAGGGCCGAGGATCAACCTTCGTTGCTAAGTTGGCAATCGCCGGCGCTAAAAACACCGCCAAAACCCCCATCATGGCGGTGGAATAACCCGCAATCGTGGCGGTATAACCCATGTAGATCTGCAACCAAAGTGGGGTTAACACCGTAATGCCAAAGAAAGCACCAAACCCGAGCGAAAGCGTCATCATACTGGTGGTAAAACCTCGATGCCGGAACACCTTCAGATCCACCACTGGGTTACGTTCGGTCAGTTCCCAAATGAGGAAAGCGACAAACCCAATCACAGCAATAATACCTAACGTAATGATGCGGGACGATTCGAACCAGTCGTGATCCTTCCCTTCATCCAGCATGATCTGTAGTGCGGCAACCCACACCACCAACAACCCAAGCCCAACGACATCCATACGAGATTTCGTAGTTTGCGTTTCAAAGCGTTGTAGCATCTTCCAGCACATCAGCGCCGCAATAATGGCGAATGGCGTTTTGCAGATGAAGATGTAAGGCCAACTGTATTGATCACAGATAATCCCACCCAATATTGGCCCCATGATCGGTGCAACAAGCGTGGTCATACTCCAGATCCCAATCGCCGCATGGCTTTTCTCTTTTGGGAAGATCCGCATCATCAGCGTTTGTGACAGCGGCATCAGCGGACCGCCAGAAAACCCTAAAAACACGCGGAACAACACCAGCATGTTCATACTCGTTGCCATACCACACAGCGTCGAGAAGATCCCGAACATGATCAGGCAGGACACAAACACACGCAGTGCACCAAAGCGTGATGATAACCAGCCGGTCAGCGGCACAGAAATCGCTTCTGCCACTGCATAAGAGGTGATCACGTAGGTGCCCTGACTGGTCGATGTCCCTAAACTGCCCGCAATATTAGACACCGACACGTTCGCAATGGTGGTATCTAATATCGCCAGAAAGTTTGCCATTGCCAGACAGATCGCACCGAGAGCCAGCGCACCGCCTGATAAGGGTTGAGGATAATTATGTTTAGAAGAGTTATGTTGAGCAACTTGACTCATGCTCCCGCCTTAGCCCTGACGAGCAGATGATGAAGTCGCATTTTCAGCAACGGCATCACGGTTTTCTGATTTCGAAGTATCAATAGTCGCTTCCATCGATAAACCGACCTGCAACGGGCGAGCCGCTAGCTCACGAGGATCAAGTGTGATACGCACAGGCAGACGCTGAACAACCTTAATCCAGTTCCCCGTTGCATTTTGTGCTGGGATCATCGAGAACGCTGAACCAGTGCCCCCCGCTAAGCCAGTGACAACACCGTGATAAACCACTTTGTCGCCATAGATATCAGCCGTCACTTCAACAGGTTGCCCCATTTTCACGTCTCGCAGTTCCACCTCTTTGAAGTTGGCATCAACGTGAACATCTTGCAGAGGCACAACGCTCACCAATGGCGCACCGATTTGCACACGCTGACCAACCTGAACCTGACGACGAGCAACCACACCATCGACTGGCGCTTTAATCACAGTACGAGCTAAATCGACCTTAGCTTGCTCTAAACGAGCTTGTGCTAAGCGAACTTCTGGGTTTGTATCTACCGTGGTGTCGACAATTTGTGCTGCATTGGCTTTTTTCGACCCGATGGTTGATAAACGATTTGCGACTGCTTGCGCAGCGGCGGCTTTAGCTGCATTCAAATTGGCTTCCGATTGAATCAAGCCATTACGCGCATTGGTCAGCTCTTCCCCAGAGACAGAACCGGATTGCACCAACGCTTCACGACGTTTCAAATCAAGCTGAGCTTTTGCAAAATCAGCTTTCGCAGCGGCCAAACGAGCTTGCGCCTGTTTTTCATCCGCTTCACGTGCATTTACTTGTGCCGCTAAACCTTCATCATTAGCCAGATAACTGCGAACACGGCGTTTCGCCATGCCGTAATCAGCTTCTGCTTGTGCCAGAGCTAATTTCGCATCGGTGTCATCGAGTTGCACCAACACATCGCCTTTCTTCACATGCTGTGTATCAACAACATTCACTACTTGCACAATACCGCCCACCGCAGGTGTAGCTTCCGCAATTTCCGCTGCAGTGTAAGCATTATCAGTCGTGACGTAACGTGAGCCGATAAAGTAGTAATAAGCGCCACACCCACCCGCCGCTAACGCAATCGCAGTGGCTAACAAAACGAAGCCTTTTTTCCGTGATGCTGTCGCGCGTGGTGCGTCGAAATCATCCCCTAACTGATCAGCAGTGACATCAATATTCATTTGAGACATAATTAAATTTCCTGAAATTCAAATTAGGATTTTGATGCATCAAATCCACCGCCTAGCGCGTGGATCAATGACACATCCAGTGAGAAAGAGCGTGCTTGCAAATTCACCAAAGCGCGCTGTGTATTGAGCATGGCATCTTCCGCAGTCAACACATCCAGATAGGTAGCCAAGCCGCCACGATAGCGATTATCCGCAATCTGGTGAGCCGCTTTGGCTGCTTGATAAGCCTCTTCTGTTTTGGCTAACCGTGCCTTTAATGCTTTCGAGCTGGTAACGACATCTGCCACATCGTGCAGTGCTTGCGTCAGTGTGGCGTTATAATTTGCCACCGACTCTTCGTAGTTTGCTTCTGCCGACGTGAGCTGCCCAGATAAACGGCCGCCTGTAAACAGTGGCAGATATATGGCTGGGCCAATGCTGCCAGCATCATTACCAGAGCGAGTCAAATTATTCAGGCCAAATGCCTGATAACCAATAAAGCCCGATAAGCTAACATCGGGATAATATTGTGCTTTAGCAACATGAATACGTTTTGCCGCAGACTCAGCACGCCAGCGAGCAGCAGTTACATCCGCACGATGCCCTAAAATATTAACGCCGGTGTTCTCAGGCAGGCTGAATGCCTCATTCAACGCAACCGTCGGGCGCTGCAGTGTTAAACCACGATCAGGCCCTTTACCCAATAAGGCAGAAATCGCATTCTTTTGCAGCTGAATCGACTCTTCCACCGCTAACAACTCGCCTTCAGCATTGGCTTTCAGTGCTTGCATCTGTTTAACCGCACCCTGTGTTTCCAAGCCGTTATTAAAGCGATTTGTCATTAATTCAGCAGTCTTAGTGCGGATCTCTGCTGCACTTTGCGCGGTATCTTTATTGAGATACAGACGCGCTAATTCGGCATAAGCTTGTGCTAACGAGGTCTGAATCATCAATTTTGCTGATTGTGTTTCCGCATCAGCCGCTGATAAATCGGTCGTTGCTGCCGCAACGGCAGCCTTGTTTTTGCCCCAAAAATCGAAGTCATAACTGAAATTGGCCGTTATCGAACCATAATCATTCCAATCATGTGGCGGCATATAAGCTTGATAGGCATAACTGACTTTAGACTCGGATGCAGAAGCCGCTGCGCCCACTTGTACCGAACGGATCGCGCCAATTTGCTCTGCAACCCCCGCCATATTACGCAATCGAGCTTCTGCCGCTTTCAACGACGGCGAATCAGAAAGTGCTTCTTCCATCAACCGATTGAGTTGTTGATCGTGATAACGCAACCACCACTTGTTATCTGGCCAACTGCCTTTTTGCTCTGACGCCAGCGATTGCGATGATGCTAAATCACTGGTTTTACTCATTTGGCTCAACGGGTGATCTGGTGCTTGTGCACAAGCACTCATCACCAGTGCGGCGACCGGAACGATCACAAACGGAGATCGTAACAGCCTTTCTTTAACGGATGCTGCATGGTTATATTTCACGATCAAACCTCATAACTAAACTGTACGGTTTAGTTATATCCTTGACAGCACGCCTCCGTCAAGTAAAACTAAACAGGTAAGTTCATTATTGGTAACCAGATATGCGCGTTAAAAGTGAAGCCCGCCGACAGGCGATCGTGGATGTAGCAAAAGAAGCGTTCAGCAAACAAGGTTTTGAAAATACATCTATGTCAGAAATTGCCAGTCGGGTCGGCGGTTCCAAAGCAACGCTGTATAACTACTTCCGTTCTAAAGAAGAGATCTTTGCCGCCGTCATGGAGTCATCGGCCACAGAACAAATCGCCGAAGCATTTAAGCTCTTAGAGGAAGAAAACGACATTCGTTCTACCCTACTGAATTTTGGTCTGCATTATCTCAGCTCTATACTTGCACCCGATATTATGGCGATCCGTAAGATGGCGATTAACGAAGCTGATCGATCAGATATTGGCCGCCATTTCTATGAGAACGGGCCAAAAAAAGGCTGGTTACTGGTGAGTAATTATTTGCAACAGCAGATCGAACAACAACGGCTGATCAACTGTGATGCAGGTATTTGTGCCATGCATTTAAAAGCGTTAATAGAAGCCGAAGTCGTAGAGCTTTATGCACTTGGTGTATTAACCGAAGTGGATGAACAACTGCTCATTGCCGTCGTAGAACGTGCTATCACTGTTTTTCTTAAAGCGTATCAAGCATAAATTTAAGATCGTGTTTGAATACATGAAGATCATCGCTGCAGTGTTCTAATATTATAAAGTGAGTGCAGATGACAGGAGATCTCTCATGCAATTTCCCTTAAACAAAAAATGGCCGCTTTTCTTGTGTATTGCCGTCTTTATTGCTTCAAGCCCTGCGTTTGCCGATAAGCCGGACTGGAATGACAAGAAAATGGATAATCCATTGGAATGGCGCAAAAATAAGAACAAACAACACAACGATAGAATTGAAAGAGGCATCGATCGGGATCAGATACGCAGCGAAGAGAGATCGGTCAATATTTATTTCAATACGCATCATCGTGATGTGGTGCGTCGATATTATGATGACAGCTTCCATTCAGACCGCTGTCCTCCTGGCTTAGCGAAAAAACATAATGGTTGTGTACCACCCGGGATCGCCAAGAAATGGCATGTGGGCCGCCCATTACCAAGCGATGTTATTTATTACGATTTACCACCACAATTGATCATCAGCCTTGGTGTACCACCCGCCGGGCAAAAATATGTCCGTGTCGCAGGTGATATTCTGTTGATCACCGTGGGTACCAGTATGGTTCTCGATGCCATACAAGATCTGAATCATCTGTAAAAGTAAAGCCCGCACAATAGCTGATGCGGGCTTTCTCTTTCTATCTTACTGTCATCCGATGCACGTCATTTTTTCTTTTTGGATGCCGGTTTAATTGTTAGCGTAGCCCCCACCGATGCCACCATAATCGCGAGCATTCCACCCCATTGTTGCAACGTCAGGTGCTCCTGTAAAATGATCAAACCGGAGAGAGCCCCTATCGCAGGTTCTAGACTCATCAACGTGCCAAAGGTACGGGAAGGAATACGCCGTAATGCCATCATTTCCAGCGAAAAAGGTAACGCGGTTGATAATATGCCCACGCCAAGCGCAATCGGCAAAATCGGTAACTGGAACAATGCCGACCCATTTTGTGCAATGCCGATCGGACAAAAGAAAACGGCCGCAATCAAAGTGCCGATAGCAACGGTTGATTGACCATTTTTGATGCCGGCTTTTTTTCCGTACACAATATACAAAGCCCAACATGCGCCGGCACTGATCGCATAGAGAGCCCCTTTCAAATTAATATCCGTGTGGTTGGCAAAAATGGGCAGTAAAACCAGCAACCCTAACATAGCCAGGATGATCCATAAAAAATCGATCGGGCGACGGGAAGAAAAAATCGCAACCGCTAATGGGCCGGTAAATTCCAGCGCAACCGCAATACCCAGTGGCAGTGTTTTTATCGATTGATAAAACAGAAAATTCATACCGCCCAATACCAAGCCATAAACCAGCATGGGCAACAAACTCCCCGGCGTCATTGGTGTGCGCCACGGCTTATAAACCAGTGTTAACACTAACGTCCCAAAACCCAGACGTAATGATGTTGCACCTTCCGCGCCAACCAACGGGAACAGTAATTTCGCCAGTGAAGCTCCGCTTTGCACAGAAATCATCGCAATAATAATTAAACAGACAGGTAACAGAACCGATGATTTATCAGACACAGAAGACATCAAAAAAACCTTAAAAAAAAGCCCGCGTAGTGCGGGCTTCTATTATTAAGCAGTTACAGCAGAATTACATGCTTTCTTTAACGCGTTGATGCAGCTCTTGTACTGAACTGACATTGGCAGTTTCATCAATCGCCATGCCCAGACAAGAAGCAAAACCGGCATTCAGTGTCGTAGTGTAAGACACTTTATGCTGCAGTGCGCCACGACGCAGTTGTTTAGAGTCAGCAATCGCTACACGACCTTCAACGGTGTTCACGATAAAGGTGTACTCGCCATTCTTGATACGATCCAGAATGTGCGGGCGACCTTCAGAGACTTTGTTCACCTTACGGTTGGCAATGCCTGCGGCCGTCAGCGCATCAGAAGTGCCAGAGGTTGCATCCAACTCAAAGCCAGCTTTGATCAGTGCAGCCGCTAATTCCACCGCGCGTTTCTTGTCACCGCCACGAACTGACAACAGTGCACGACCTGATTTTGGCAAGCCTTTACCTGTGCCTAATTGTGCTTTGGCATATGCTTCTGCAAAGGTATTACCCACGCCCATAACTTCACCGGTAGAGCGCATTTCAGGGCCAAGCAGCGGGTCAACGCCCGGGAACTTGTTGAATGGCAGCACGACTTCTTTCACAGAGAAGTAAGGTGGAATGATCTCTTTGGTGAAACCTTGCTGAGTCAGAGACTGACCGGCCATCACGCGTGCCGCGATCTTAGCCAATGGAGCGCCAGTCGCTTTCGACACGAACGGTACAGTACGCGCCGCACGTGGATTCACCTCAATCAGGTAAATCACGCCATCTTTCACCGCAAACTGCACGTTCATCAGACCAATAACTTTCAGTTCCATGGCCAGTTTACGAACCTGTTCACGGATCTCAGCCAATACATCAGCCTGCAGCGAGTAAGGTGGCAATGAACAGCCTGAGTCACCGGAGTGGATACCACATTGCTCAATGTGTTCCATCACGCCGCCGATCACGACTTGTTCGCCGTCGCAGATTGCATCCACATCCAGCTCGATCGCATCGTCAAGGAAGTGATCCAGCAATACTGGTGATTCGTTCGATACGCTCACCGCTTCGTTGAAGTAACGACGCAGGTCGATTTCGTCAGAAACGATTTCCATCGCACGGCCACCTAATACATAGGAAGGACGTACCACCAGCGGATAACCGATCTCTTTGGCTTTCTCAACCGCTTGTTCCATTGCCGTCACAGTAGTGTTCTGTGGCTGTTTCAGGCCTAGACGCTCAACCGCTTGTTGGAAACGTTCACGGTCTTCGGCACGGTCGATAGAATCAGGGCTGGTACCAATGATTGGCACACCAGCAGCTTCCAGTGCACGCGACAGTTTCAGCGGAGTTTGACCACCGTACTGCACGATCACGCCTTTTGGCTTCTCGATGCGCACGATTTCCAGCACGTCTTCCAGTGTTACTGGCTCGAAATACAGACGGTCTGATGTGTCGTAGTCGGTAGAAACGGTTTCAGGGTTACAGTTAACCATGATGGTTTCATAACCGTCTTCGCGCAGTGCCAGTGCCGCATGCACACAGCAATAATCGAATTCAATACCCTGACCGATACGGTTCGGGCCACCACCTAACACAATGATCTTATCTTTGTTGGTTGGTGCGGCTTCACACTCTTCCTCATAGGTAGAGTACATGTAAGCAGTGTTAGTTGAGAATTCAGCCGCACACGTGTCGACACGTTTGTAAACCGGCAGGATCTGATACTGGTAACGCAGTTCGCGCACTTGCGCTTCTTTGACGTTCAGCAGCTTAGCCAAACGTGCATCCGCGAAACCTTTACGTTTCAGCTTACGCATGAAATCAGCATCGATACCTGACAGACCAGCCGCAGCAACCTGCGCTTCCAGATTCAATAACTCTTCAATCTGGATCAGGAACCATGGGTCAATCTTGGTGTCATTGAAAATGTCCTGCAGTGACATACCGGCACGGAACGCATCAGCCACATACCACAAGCGATCAGCACCTGGGTTTTGCAGTTCATGGCGAATAGTAGCTTTCGCATCAGTATCATTCGCATCAATAACTGGATCAAAGCCCGTTTTGCCGGTTTCCAGACCACGCATGGCTTTTTGCAGCGATTCTTGGAAAGTACGGCCAATCGCCATCACTTCGCCCACAGATTTCATCTGTGTGGTCAGGCGGTCGTTAGCACCGGCAAATTTCTCGAAGTTGAAACGCGGAACTTTGGTAACCACGTAGTCGATAGATGGTTCGAAAGACGCCGGCGTTTTACCGCCAGTGATGTCATTCATCAGCTCATCTAAGGTGTAACCAATCGCCAGCTTGGCAGCAATTTTTGCAATCGGGAAACCGGTCGCTTTAGAAGCCAGTGCCGATGAACGCGATACACGCGGGTTCATCTCGATGATAACCATACGGCCATCAACGGGGTTGATACCGAACTGTACGTTAGAACCGCCGGTTTCAACGCCGATCTCACGCAGTACCGCCATCGAGGCATTACGCATCAGCTGATATTCTTTATCAGTCAGAGTCTGCGCTGGTGCCACCGTGATCGAGTCACCGGTGTGCACGCCCATCGGGTCAAAGTTTTCGATAGAACAGACGATGATGCAGTTATCGTTACGATCACGCACCACTTCCATCTCATATTCTTTCCAACCGATCAGCGATTCGTCGATCAGCAACTCTTTGGTTGGTGACAGATCTAAGCCACGCTCACAGATCTCAACAAACTCTTCAGGGTTGTAAGCGATACCGCCACCTGAACCACCCATAGTGAACGATGGACGAATGATACATGGGAAACCAACGGTCTTCTGAACGTCCCAAGCTTCTTCCATGTTGTGCGCAATACCGGCACGTGGGCATTCCAGACCGATAGAGCGCATCGCTAAATCGAAACGGCGACGGTCTTCTGCTTTATCAATCGCATCAGCGGTGGCACCGATCATTTCTACGCCAAACTCGGCCAATACGCCGTGACGCTCCAGATCCAGTGCACAGTTCAGTGCAGTCTGACCACCCATGGTCGGCAGAACCGCATCCGGACGCTCTTTTTCAATAATTTTGCGCACGACTTCCCAAGTGATTGGCTCGATGTAAGTGGCATCGGCCATTTCAGGGTCAGTCATGATCGTGGCAGGGTTAGAGTTCACCAGAATGACGCGGAAACCCTCTTCACGCAGTGCTTTACACGCTTGTGCACCAGAATAGTCGAATTCACAAGCCTGACCGATCACGATTGGGCCTGCACCCAGGATCAGAATACTTTTTAAGTCCGTACGTTTTGGCATGACGCTACCTATTCCTGTTATGCGCGATATTTTTTGATCAAGTCGATGAAATGGTCGAACAGCGGAGCTGCATCATGCGGGCCCGGGCTCGCTTCAGGGTGGCCCTGGAAGCTGAACGCTGGTTTGTCAGTACGATGAATACCCTGCAAAGAACCGTCGAACAGTGATTTATGTGTCACACGCAGGTTAGCTGGCATATCCGTATCATCGGCTGCAAAACCGTGGTTCTGGCTGGTGATCATCACTACGTTGCGATCCAGGTCTTTCACCGGATGGTTAGCACCATGATGACCAAATTTCATTTTCATGGTTTTCGCACCGGAAGCCAGTGCCAGCAACTGATGACCTAAGCAGATACCAAAAACTGGCAGCTCGGTTTCAAGGAAGGTTTTGATCGCTTTGATAGCGTAATCACATGGTTCTGGGTCACCAGGGCCATTCGACAGGAAGACGCCATCCGGATTCATCCCCAGCACGGTTTCTGCTGGTGTTTGTGCCGGAACAACGGTCACGCGACAGCCGCGGTCAACCAACATACGCAGAATATTGCGTTTCACACCGAAATCGTAAGCTACGACATGGAATGGGTATTCAGCAGGTTGAGTATGACCCTGACCCAGCTTCCATGAACCTTCGGTCCATTCATACGCTTCAGTACAGCTCACTACTTTCGCCAGATCCATGCCTTTCAGGCCAGGGAAGGCTTTCGTTGCCGCCAGTGCTTTCGCTGCATCCAGGTCACCGCCTGCGATGATACAACCAGCCTGAGCGCCTTTTTCACGCAAAATACGAGTCAGTTTGCGGGTATCAATTTCAGCAATCCCAACCACATTGTGCTTCTTCAGATAGTCAGACAGAGTTGCCTGATTACGGAAGTTAGATGCAACTAATGGCAGATCGCGAATGATGAGGCCTTGAGCATGAATGTTTGGGGATTCTTCGTCTTCAGAATTGGTACCAGTGTTACCAATGTGGGGATAAGTCAGCGTTACAATTTGGCGGCAATAAGAAGGATCAGTGAGAATTTCTTGATAGCCAGTCATCGAGGTATTGAAAACAACTTCCCCGACTGAACAGCCTTCAGCACCAATAGACACACCCTTAAACACCGTCCCATCTTCCAACACTAACAGGGCAGAATGAGTCAAGACGACCTCCAAGTCATTAAATTTATGCTTGTACCCCGATCAGTATATTTCCTGCGCACTGAAGGGGTGATTTTATTGCCTGTTTAGGTTTGTTTGGCTGAAAACGCCATTTTACAAACTCACATCAGGCAAATTCCGGCTATTCTACCTGAACTAAGATAAGAAGCCAATCCCATGTAAATGACGAATGAAAAATCATGCATGCTATAAGCATAAAACAGCATGAATAATGAGAAAAAGTGAAATTTAAAAAAGAAGGGATATAAAAATAGAGGTCACTAGCAAAAATAAGCATTTAACCGACATAAAAACAAGAAATAGACAAAACCCCTTCAAATAAAGGGGGTGAGAAAGAAATAAATAATCTCTCTATAAAATAAAACCGCCAAATGGCGGTCTTATTTAAGATCTAATACGTCTTGCATATCAAAAAGACCACAGGATTGATCTTTTAGCCAGTTTGCCGCGCGAACAGCGCCATTTGCGAACGTCAAACGACTGGATGCCTTGTGGGTGATCTCAACACGCTCACCAATATCAGCAAACATAACAGTATGTTCACCGACCAAATCACCGGCACGGATAGTGGCAAAACCGATGGTATTGCGGTCACGTTCACCCGTGATCCCTTCACGTCCATACACAGCACACTGTTTTAGATCGCGACCCAGTGTTTTGGCAACCACTTCGCCCATGCTCAATGCAGTACCCGATGGCGCATCGATTTTATGACGATGATGACCTTCGATGATCTCGATGTCAGTATAATCACCCATCACTTTCGCCGCTTGTTCCAGCAGTTTGAAAACCAGATTCACACCGACACTGAAGTTAGAGGCAAACACGACGCCGATTTTGGTTGCAGCATCCGCAATTGCGGCTTTACCTGCATCATCAAAACCAGTCGTACCAATCACAATTCGTTTATTATTCGCAACAGCAAAGGCCAGGTTTTTTAATGTTACTTCCGGGCGGGTAAAATCGATGATGACGTCGAATTGATCTTTTACTTTTTCCAGATCATCGGCCACCAGCACGTTCATTGCACCCAAGCCATTCAGATCACCCACATCTAAACCAATCACGGTCGAACCCGGGCGCTCAAGTGCGGCACCCAATGCAACCTGATTATTGTTCTGAATTGCTTCCAGCAAGGCCTTACCCATACGGCCCTGACAGCCCATCAATGCGATACGAATCGGAGCGGTCATCTTGTTCCTCATTCAATTTCTGACCTGCTGATATTCGTCAGCAGATATGGTTTTTCAGATACAAAAAAGGCCAGATGTCTGGCCTTTTTACGGCTTACGCCAATACGTTCAGTAATTCTACTTCAAAAACCAGCGTTGAGTACGGAGGAATTGAACCTGCGCCACGTTCGCCGTATGCCAGATTGTGCGGAATGAACAATTTCCATTTAGCGCCTTCTGACATCAGTTGCAGTGCTTCAACCCAACCAGCGATCACGCCGCCAACTGGGAATTCAGCTGGTTGACCACGTTGTACTGAGCTGTCAAATACGTTGCCATCAGTGAAAGTGCCGTGGTAATGCACACGTACTTTATCAGAAGCAGCAGGTTGTTTGCCTGAGCCAGCAACCAGCACTTCATATTGCAGACCTGATTCGGTCACTTTTACTTCTGGGCGTTTAGCATTTTCGGTCAGGAACTCGATACCGCCAGCTTGCATGGTTTTAGCACGCTCAGCTTCTTCAGCAGCCATTCTTTCATTCAGAATGCGGAATGCTTCGCCGATTTGCTCATGCTCAACAGCAAAAGGTGCATTGTTGATTGCATCTTCAATACCTTGCTGCACAGCTGACAGATCAAAACCAGCAAAAGACTGCTCAGTTAACTGCTGACCGATCTGACGGCCAATACCGTAACAGGCTTGCTGTTCGGTTGTTTGAAACTTAGACATAAACACTCCGCGATTATCACAAAGCCCGCATGTTAACAGACCTGTTACCTTTACTGAACCCTATCCGGCACATTGCGGGTGAACACCGCCTGCCTGTGCTTGCTGATACATCGGCATAACCTGAGGAATTAACGATTGTAATTTATTGATACGAGTTTGGTCTGAAGGATGGGTAGACAATATTTCCATCGGCGCTTGACCATTGCTGGCCGCAGCCATGTTATACCATAAGCTAACTGACTCTTTGGGATTAAACCCAGCAGTAGCCATCAGCTGTAAACCAAGCACATCAGCTTCTGTTTCATGCGCGCGGCTATATGGCATCAATACCCCGTATTGCACACCCATGCCTAACGCCGCCATAGCCGGACCTTTCGTCGTGCTGTCTTTCAGAATGCTATCTGCCGCCGCCATGCCCATATTAGCCACCTGGCTCTGAGACAAACGCTCATTCGAGTGTTGCGCTAATACGTGCGAAACCTCATGGCCGATAACTGCCGCCAGCTGATCCTGATTTTTAGCCACTTTCAGCAAACCGGTATACACACCAATGCGACCACCGGGTAATGCAAATGCATTCACTTCTTTAGAATCAAAAACCACCACTTCCCATTGTCCGGGGTTAGTGTTGGCAAACTGCGCAGGAATGGCCTGAGTAATAGCCTGAGCAACACACTGAACATAGCGCGTTTGTTTTGGATCTGTCGACACTTGTTCTTTTTGTTTTATTTGCTGGAAAGACGATAACCCCATTTGAGCAACATCATTATTTCCCATTAATAACAATTGCTTGCGACCAGTAGGCGAAACAGCGCAAGCACTCAACAGACAAAGAGTTATACCAGCTAACAGGCTTTTTTTCATACACACTCCGGACAGGATGCCCTACAGTAAAATTGTGTAAATCTTAGAGCATTGGTTGCATAAAACAACATCTTCCCTGTCATTAAAATGTCAACCAGCTGACACAGAAGCGTCACTCCACAGCGCAAGACTAGCGCAGTCTGGACTAGATGGAGTTTACCTGATGTTTACAGTCGACGAATTACTCTCGTCCCATAGTTCTAAACCGGTGCCCCGCTGGTACAAACCTTTTCTGCGCTACTTATTGTGCGAAAAAGAATTCCAACGTTTCGGCGAAAAATACCCGAATTTGCACGGTCTCGATTTCATTGAACAAGCGTTGCGTCACTTATCGTTTGCCTGTGATGTTTGTGAAAATGAGTTAGAACATATTCCCGCACAAGGGCCGGTTGTGATTGTAGCGAATCATCCGATTGGTTCATTAGACGGGTTAGCACTGCTGCAAATCATTTCTCGCGTGCGCGGCGATGTGAAAATTATCGCCAATCAATTGCTCAGTCAGATCAAACCACTGAATGAATTGTTGCTGCCCGTTGATAACATGAATGGAAACACACAACGACAGCAGATCACGGCTATTAATGATCATCTGGGGAAAGGCGGTGCACTGATCGTATTTCCCGCCGGAGAAGTATCACGCTTAAACATTCACGGTATTTATGATGGCCGTTGGAATAACGGCTTTTTACGTCTAGCAACACAACACCGTGCGCCGATTGTGCCGATCCATATCTCAGGACATAACTCATGGCTGTTTTATGGCACGTCATTACTGAATAAATCGCTGTCGACGCTGTTGCTGGTGCGCGAAATGTTCCACCAGCGTAAAGGGCACATTAAAATCCGCATCGGGGCAAAAATCCCGTTCAATGAATGGTCAAAATTACCCCTCACCGGTAAGGCATTAGCCAAGCTGTTTCGTAAACATCTTTACCGCTTAGGCAAAGGTAAATCCGGCATTCTGACAACGGAAGCCCCCATCGCCTTAGCTGAAAATCGGGTAAAACTGAAAAAAGCCGTTGAAGCTTGCCAGCCATTGGGCAATACCCCGGATGGTAAACACATTTATCTCTATCGCCGTGAACAAGCACCCTCTTCCGTGATCTTAAAAGAACTCGGTCGCTTACGAGAAATTGCCTTCCGCGCGGTCGGAGAAGGCACCGGCCTGCGTCGTGATCTCGATAGTTTTGATGATGATTATTACCACTTATTGTTGTGGGATAACAAAGAGCTGGAAATTGTCGGTGCTTACCGTTTTATGCCGACTAAAGAGCAATTAGAACGGAAAGGCCATAAAGGTTTATATAGTTATGGCTTATTTCATTACGACACCGCAATGACGCATATTCTCGATCAGGGTATTGAACTTGGTCGTAGCTTTATTCAGCCACGTTATTGGGGAAAACGCAGCCTCGATTATTTATGGCAAGGTATCGGCGCATTTTTAGCACAGAACCCGCAATATCGTTATTTATTCGGGCCGGTATCGATGTCAGCCAGCTTGCCAACTCCGGCACGTGATTTGCTGGTTTCATTTTACAAACTGCATTTCAGCCCACGCTGGCCATTAGCGCGTTCACGCCAACCATATGCGAATGGTTCACTGGATATTGCCAGTCAGTTTATCGGCGAAGATTACCAGCAAGATTTAGGCATATTAAAGTCAATGCTCGATAATCTGGGTTGCAGCATTCCCACTTTATATAAGCAATATTCCGAATTATGCGAACCTGGTGGCGTGCAATTTCTGGATTTTGGCATCGACCCTGATTTTGGTAACTGTGTCGATGGGTTGGTATTAATTGATGTACACAAAATGAAGCAGAACAAACGCCAGCGTTATATCGATTGTCATTTGATCGATAACACAGTGACAACCGCAAGCGCGTAAATTGATTTGGAAAAACAAAACGCCCCGCAATGTGTCGGGGCGTTTTACTATTTTGATATTTACAACACGTTGCGCTCTGGGATCAGATTTTGTAACCCAGTTTCTGACGTACATAAGCACCAGAGCCTAACAACCCTGGTTGTTCATGCGTGATCAGGAAAACAGGGATTGATTCCAGATAAGAGTGGAAACGGCCTTTATCTTCGAACGCAACACGGAAGCCAGAGGCTTTGAAGAATTCGAGGAAGCGAGGAACAATACCACCAGCGATGTAAACACCACCGAAAGTGCCCAGATTCAGCGCCAAGTTACCGCCGAAACGCCCCATCAGCACGCAGAACAAACTCAGTGCACGACGACAGTCGATATCTTCATCTGCCAATGCCCGTTCAGTGACATCTTTAGGTTGCAGATTTTCTGGCACGCGTTCATCAGACAACACTAAACCACGATAAATATTCACCAAACCAGGGCCAGATAGCAGACGTTCAGCCGATACGTGACCAAGTTCTTCACGTAACGCTTCCAATACCATCACTTCTTCAGTGCTGTTAGGTGCAAAGTCAACGTGACCACCTTCACCAGGCAAGCTCATCCACGCTTCGCCGGTATGCACCAGATGAGCAACACCCAAACCTGTGCCGGCACCATAGACAGCAATTGGCTTGCCTGCTTGCGCCGCTTCACCACCAAACTGGATCTTGTCTTCTGCTTTCAATGCAGGAATAGCCATGGAGATGGCGGTAAAGTCATTAATAATAGACAGATGTGTCAGACCCAGATTTTGTTGCATTTCACTTTGTGAGAACGCCCAGGTGTGATTGGTCATAGCAACCCAGTCACCTGTGATTGGGCAAGCAATCGCGATACATGCACTGCTGACTTTCGCCGCCGTCTCTTCCAGATAGACGCGGATCACCGCTTCAAGAGATGGGTATTCAGCACCTGAATAGTTTTTGATGTGCGATAAACTACCATCTTGCAAACTACACAATGCGAGACGCGCGTTAGTACCACCAACATCGCCCACCAGAACCTGCTCAGCCATTATAATCTCCCCAAAAGTCGCTCATGTTGGAATATCAATATAGTTACAATAGTTTACTTTCACGAATCAGAAGTCTACATATTGTCAGAAATAGAAAACGCCAAATAGATCACAGCATCTGTGATTTGATCAACAAATGTTGTTTTTTTCCTACATTTTGCTGTCTATGCTAACTTTATCTGTTACCTTTAACATTAATAACAACTAACCAACACTATTCGCTGCGAGCTGGATCACTAAGCATGAATACACTGGAAAAAATCACTAAACATCTGGAACATTTCAGTAAATCAGAGCGCAAAGTCGCCGAAGTGATTCTACATTCGCCTCAGGTCGCGATTCATTCCAGCATCGCTACGCTCGCAAAAATGGCTGATGTCAGTGAACCAACAGTGAACCGATTTTGTCGTCGTCTCGACACAAAAGGCTTCCCCGATTTCAAGCTGCACCTGGCTCAGAGCCTCGCTAATGGCACACCGTATGTGAATCTGCATGTCGAAGAAAATGACACGCCAGATGAATACACCACCAAGATTTTTGAATCGACCATCGCTTGTCTGGAAGTAGCCAAAAACAGTCTGGATACATCCGCAGTTAACCGGTGTGTTGATTTACTCACGCAGGCCAAAAAAATATCATTTTTCGGCTTGGGCGCCTCATCAGCAGTAGCCCATGATGCCTTGAATAAATTCTTCCGTTTTAACATTCCTGTTGTCTGTTTTGATGACATCGTCATGATGCGAATGAGCTGTATTAATAGCAGTGATGGTGATGTCGTTGTGGTGATCTCGCATACCGGTCGTACCAAAGCGCTCGTTGAGATCGCTGCATTAGCGCGCCACAATGATGCAACCGTGATTGGTATTACAGCACAGGATTCCCCTTTAGCTGCGCAATGTAATCTGGTGTTATCAATGGATGTACCAGAAGATACTGATGTTTATTTACCAATGGCGTCACGTATCGCACAACTGGCATTAATTGACGTATTAGCGACCGGATTTACATTACGCCGCGGCGTAAAATTCCGCGAAAATTTGAAGAAGGTCAAAGAAGGGATAAAAGATTCTCGCTTTGAATCACTGCATCAGTGAAATCATTTCTTATATCCCTCATCATGCCCTCATTGTGTATCGAAATGTGTCGTTTCGTATCATCAAAATGACACAACCGACCTGTAATGTTCCTACAACTTACATTCTCGCACATTTATTGCAGGTCACTTTTTTCATATCAATTTCCGTTATCTGTTATTTGCTATTTATAACTAACTCATGGAGCTGAAGATGTTAAGAAGAACTAAAATCGTGACCACACTGGGTCCGGCAACTGATCGTGAAGGCGTTCTGGAAGGGATTTTGGAAGCCGGTGCCAACATGGTACGCATGAACTTTTCTCACGGCACAGCGGAAGATCATATTGCCCGCGCGAAGCATATTCGTGACCTGGCTGCTCGTTTGGGTAAATCCATTGCTATTCTGGGCGACCTGCAAGGCCCTAAAATTCGTGTGTCTACATTCAAAGACAACAAGATTATGTTGAAAGTGGGTGACAAATTCCTGCTGGATGCAGAACTGGGTAAAGGCGAAGGTACACAGGAACAAGTCGGTATCGACTACAAGAAACTACCTGAAGATCTTGTTGATGGTGACATTTTGTTACTGGATGACGGCCGTGTGCAGTTAAAAGTAGACAGCGTTGAAGGCAGCAAAATTTTCACCACAGTGACTGTGGGTGGCCCACTGTCTAACAACAAAGGTATCAACAAAAAAGGCGGCGGTCTGTCTGCCCCTGCGTTGACTGAAAAAGACAAAGCAGACATCAAAACTGCCGCGTTGATGCAAGTTGACTATCTGGCTGTTTCTTTCCCACGTAACGGTGCCGATCTGAACTATGCACGTGAACTGGCTCGTGAAGCAGGTTGTAACGCTAAGATCGTGGCTAAGGTAGAACGTGCAGAAACAGTTGCTACTGACGAAGCGATGGAAGACATCATTCTGGCTTCTGACGTGGTAATGGTTGCACGCGGTGACTTGGGTGTGGAAATCGGCGACTCTGAGCTGATGGGTGTGCAGAAAAAACTGATCCGCAGTGCCCGTAAATTAAACCGTGTCGTCATCACTGCAACTCAAATGATGGAATCGATGATCAAAGCACCGATGCCAACACGTGCCGAAGTCATGGACGTTGCCAACGCAGTATTAGATGGTACTGACGCAGTCATGCTGTCAGCTGAAACTGCTGCCGGTGATTTCCCGATTGAAACCGTCTTAGCCATGGCCAGCGTTTGTGTCGGTGCGGAAAAACACCCAAGCGTGAACGTATCGAATCATCGCATGACTTACACCTTTAACTCTGTTGAAGAAACAGTAGCCATGAGCACCATGTATGCGGCTAACCACATGCAAGGTGTTAAAGGTATTGTCGCGATGACTGAATCAGGCACCACGCCTCTGCTGATGTCACGCTTGAGCTCTGGTTTGCCAATTTTCGCTTTGTCACGCCACCAGCAGACACTGAACTGGTGTTCTCTGTATCGCGGTGTTACGCCGGTATTCTTTGACGCTGATGAATCACAACCAGTGATCCAGAATTGCCGTGACGCAATTTCAGAGCTGAAGAGCCGTGGTTATCTGAAATCAGGCGACCTGATCCTGATGACTTATGGCGACAAAATTGAAAGTATTGGCGGTACAAATACTTGTAAGATGATGATTGTAGAATAATTCCTACAATCATTTGGAACAACGCCGGCACTTGCCGGCGTTTTTATACTGTTTGAATAATTCGCTGATAAGTCGCACTCGCCTTATGCTGAGCAAGAGACCTGACCTCATCAATTTCCGTGAGATGTTGGCATAACAAGCAATAAACTGAATCAGTATCTTTTGGCTTTAACATTCCCACTAGTGCCTCCATTGCCTCACTCAATGGCATTGATTTGCGATAAGGCCGATCTTCTCTCAGTGCTGTAAATACATCCGCATAGGTCATGATCCGCGCTTCTTCTGAAAGTGAGCGACCATCCAAACCAAATGGATAACCAGAACCATCTGTTTTTTCATGATGATTACTGGCCCAGCCGCAGATATCAGCCAGCACATTTAATTCACTCAAGATTGAATTGGTATAAAAAGCATGTGCTTTCATGCGGTTAAACTCTTTTGCCGTTAATTTATCCGGTTTGTTTAAAATTTCACTCGGCACCGCAATTTTGCCAATATCATGTAAATAACCCGCGACACGTAATTTACGGCTCTTTTCCTCTGAAAATGGTTTTAGTTTTGCTAATTCATAGGCTACTGCTGCCACGCCCGCAGAGTGTGTAGAGGTAAATTGACTTCGAAAATCGATCACATGAGAAAAGGTAAGAGCTAAAGACTCTAACACATCAATATCAACATTAATGGGCGGTTCATATGCCAATGTTCGGTGCAACAACGTTTCCATGGCACAGCCATCTAAGCGTAACCAAAAAGCATCGTGTAATGACGCCCGCAAAAATGCCTCAACCAATTCTGGTTTAAACACTAAACCAGATAAAGCCCGGATAATATCTCTAATTTTTTCGGTCTGATCTAAAATCCAAATATTAGGATCAATCGAAATATCAATGCGATCTGCAAGATGTAATAGGAAACTTTCCTCTGGAACAATTTCATCGCCAACCAGAACACCGTCTCCGTTGTGCCAATAATGATGATGAAAACGGATCACGGGAACAATATCGGCAAAATAGGCAAAATCGCACAACATGCCTGCGCCTAATGCGGCATGAGGATGATCTTCTTCGACATCCATCTGAAGTAATTCAATTTTTTCTGAAGAAGAAACGGCACCGATATCATGTAACGCAGCTGCTAAAATCAATCGTCGTTTCTGTTCTTCATTCCATCCTGCTTCATCGGCAATCGCTTCGGCTAATATTGCTACTCGCAGATGATGTTGATGGACAAACGAACTGACCATATCAATAGAATGTGCCAGTGAAATGATAATGTCTTGAAGCTTAAGTTCTGGCTGCATGGCAACACTCTCTTATTGTCGGGCGTCAATAAAATTTAAGAACTAGCGGTATCTATTGAAACTATAATAATCCAAAGTAAAGTCCATTCAATATTCATGGGTTTATTTTATGTTTCTGAGACCCTTAAAAAGAAAATGGCCAAAATGGATATGCAGAAAATCGAATAATTGGGGTGAAGTTCAAATCATTGAGTCAACCATGTTACTGCTTTCGACAATACAAACCTTATTGCGTCCAGCATGTTTAGCGCAGTACAGCGCCTCATCAGCCTGACTAAGTAAGACATATAGATTGTAATCAGCGGAGGTTGGTGTACTGATGCCAATTGATATGGTAAACCGCATGACCACTTCGCCGTTATGCAATGGGATCTCGGCCGTTTCGACGGAACTTCTAAGACGTTCGGCGACAACAGCTGCACTCTCTTGATCAGTTTCTGGCAGAAAAACAGCAAACTCTTCCCCACCTATACGCCCTTCAATATCAGCGACACGCAGCGTTTTTTGAAAGATATCCGCCAGCGTAATCAGCACCTGATCGCCCGATTTATGGCCATAGGTGTCGTTTATCATTTTGAAGTTATCGATGTCGATCATTAAGATCGAGAAGTTATGACCATAACGCGAGGCTTTTTTTATTTCCCGTTCAGCCAATTCCATGAAATAACCGCGGTTATTTAATCCGGTCAGATAATCTTGCCGAGCCTGCAATTCAAGTTTTGTCAGTAACGCTTTACGCTCAGTCATATCACGGCTGATTTCCATGATCGCGATAGGCCGATTATTTTCATCCCGCTTTACGGCCCAGCGGCTGGCAACGACAATTCGGGAACCATTTTGAGTGACATGTTCCAATTCGCCTTCCCACTGCCCTGTGCGAAATAAGATCTCTTCAATTTCTGCCTGCGGTTGAGGAAATTTGGTCTCCAGCAGTTGATGCAGATCTTGGTCTCGAACTTCTTCCTGTGACCAACCATAAGTGCGCTCTGCACCTCGATTCCAAAAGGTGATGGTATGATTTATATCGCGAACAATAATGGCATCATGAGCCAAATCGAGTAATTCAGCTTGTTCGAAAACCTGTTTTTCTGCTTTTTTCCGTTCCGTAATATCAGTATGAGTACCTGACATCATGAGTGGTGTGCCATCTTCAGCCCAGCGAACCACCTTGCCATGCGTAAGAACGTATTTCCATTCACCCGATTTAGTACGGATACGCAACTCAACCTGATGACAGGGAATTTTTCCTGCTAAATGCAAATTGATCGACTCTATCGCTTTCGCCAAGTCATCGGGATGCACATGTGTAGCCCAGTTATCAATGGAGAAATCACCCTCTCCGGGTTCATAGCCTAACATTGTCTCAAAACGGTCACTGACTATGAATTGCCGACTAGGCAGCTCCCAGTCCCAAAACCCTTGCTCAGACCCTTCTAAAACACGTTTAAGACGAGCCTCACTTTCCTGCAACGATAATGGTTCTTCGCCCATTTTTTTATTTTTCATATCACTAACTCGGAAGTTATCAGTTGAGCGATTAATAGTTCTTGTAACTGTTCGATCGGCAATGGGCGACCGAACAAATATCCTTGATAAGCGTGGCACCCTAAACTAGCCAGCAATACGCGCTGGATTTCCGTTTCCACGCCTTCCGCAATAACGGACAATCCCATCGTCTGGCTGAGATCGATAATCGTCTGGGCTATTGCTACGCTATTCGGGTCATCCAATAGATCCCGAACGAACGAACGATCAATTTTTAGCTGATCTAAAGGGAGCCGTCGCAAATAAGCGAGGGACGAATAACCAGTACCAAAATCATCCAGCGAAAAACCAACACCATGTGCTTTGAGTGCGGACATTTTGGCAATGACCTCATCCACTTTCTCGACTAACAGGCTTTCGGTCAACTCCAGTTTCAAGTGTTGCGCGTTAGCGCCCGTTTTATGCAAAATTTCCAGCACTTGTTCAACAAAATCAGCACAGTTAAACTGAACAGAACTGACATTCACCGACAAAGTCAGCGCTGCACTTTCAGGTTTTAATGCCCAATCTGCCAGTTGAGAACAGGCTGTTTCCAGCACCCATAACCCCAATGGCTTGATCAACCCCGATTCTTCTGCTACAGGTATAAATTCGACTGAAGATACAAGCCCAACACCGGGGCGCTCCCACCTTACTAATGCTTCAGCCCCAGTAATGTGACCCGCATGATCAACCTGAGGTTGGTAATACAACCAGAATTGCTGTTCGCGTAATGCCTCTTGCAAGCCATTTAACAGTTCAGCCCGCAATGTGACGGCTTTTTGCATTTCCAGATCAAAAAATCGCAGCGAATTCCGACCTGATGATTTTGCTTCATACATCGCCAAATCAGCTTGTTTCAACAGCTCATCAACATTGGCCTGCTTGGAAAATAAGGTGATGCCGATGCTTACGCTACCCGTATAGTTATGGCTGCCAAGTTGATAGTTCTGGTTAAGTGTTTCCAGGATTTTCTGGGCGGCAGCTTCAGCTTGTGTGGCAGCTTCTTGCGGGTTTTGACTGAGATCTTCCAACATAACCAGAAATTCATCGCCACCTAACCGCGCGACCGTATCATTTTTTCGAATACAGGCAGTTAAGCGTTCAGCTACCTGCTGCAAAAGGCGGTCACCGACATCATGACCTAACGTATCATTGAGGGTTTTAAAATTATCTAAATCAATAAACAGTAAAGCGCCCACGCTTTGATTGCGGGCACTGGCAGCAATCGCTTGTTGTAATCGATCGAGTAGCAATCGGCGATTGGGTAATCGGGTCAGCGGATCGTAGAACGCCAGATGCATGATCTGCGCTTCTGCATCTTTACGCTGTGTAATATCAATTTGGGAGCAGACGTAGTGGGTAATTTGCCCTTTCTCATCCCGAACTGCGGTTATCGTGATCCAATTGGCATAAACCTCACCATTCTTTCGTCTATTCCATATTTCACCTTGCCAAAAACCGGTATCCAGTAAACTCTGCCACATCGCTTCATAATACGCAGCCGGATGATAATCAGAACGAATCAGCCTTGGCGTCTTCCCCACCGCTTCTTCGGCTGAATAACCCGTCGTCAACGTGAATGCTTGATTAACGCGCAGAATGACGCCCTGAGCATCGGTAATAAACATGCCTTGCTGAGATTCAAAAGCCGCAGCTGCAATACGTAATTCCGCTTCAGCACGAACAAGACTGCTCATATCCGCATCCATACAAAACAGTACGGGCGGATGATTGGGGATCGTTATAACAGTGTGACTGGAATGCACATGAACAGCATGCCCATTTTTGTGTTTCAACGCTAAGCGACCTGCGGGAATGCCCTGTCCAGATTCAAACATCCAATTCACAGCACCTTCGACTTCTTGTCGAATATCCGCCGGAATAATGAGATCTAACAGATTGCCGCCCAGCGCTTCTTCGGCGGTATAACCGTAAATTTTTTCTGATGCCTGATTCCAGTAAACCACGGTGCCATTTGGCAGATATCCTTGGATGGACATGGCATCGGCTTCGTCGAATAGCTTTTTGAAACGAGCTTCGCTGACTTCTTTGGAATGTTTTTCATCCCGAAATGCAGAATAAGGTGTTATTTCCGCCATATAAACTCTGCCATGTTTGTTCCAATCAATAGAAAACATAGTCTGATAACAACAGACATGATCTATTTATATATTAGGAATGTGATTTTTTCCTCTCTGCTTGAACCCTGTGTGAGCAACTTACTGAAAGTAATTGTATTTGCAGCTCCTAATAAAACCGTATCCATTTTTTACTTTCTGACAACAATTAAGTGATGTATTCCCCTGTCTAAAAAGCTATCATGCGCCGGTTTTCTCAACAGCAGAAATTGAGCATTAATTGAACGATATGAATCAAAAAGCACTGGCACCCAAAGTTGGTTTTATCTCTCTTGGTTGCCCCAAAAATCTGGTCGATGCCGAACGCATTCTGACCCAGTTACGCACCGAAGGTTATGACGTGGTGAATAACTACGACAATGCCGAATTAGTGATCGTGAACACCTGTGGTTTCATTGACAGCGCGGTGCAGGAATCACTGGAAGTGATTGGCGAAGCGTTGCAGGAAAATGGCAAGGTTATCGTCACCGGTTGTCTGGGCGCGAAAGAAGATCAGATCCGTGAAGTGCACCCGAAGGTGCTGGAAATTTCCGGCCCACATGCGTATGAGCAGGTATTAAGCCATGTTCATAAATATGCAGCCAAACCAGAGCACAACCCATTCCTGAGCTTAGTGCCGGAACAGGGTGTGAAACTGACACCGAAACATTACGCCTATCTGAAAATCTCCGAAGGCTGTAATCACCGTTGCACGTTCTGCATCATTCCATCGATGCGTGGCGATCTCGACAGCCGCGCAATTGGTGAAGTGCTGGGTGAAGCAAAACGTCTGAAAAATGCTGGCGTAAAAGAGATTCTGGTAATTTCACAAGACACCTCGGCCTATGGCGCTGATTTGAAACACCGTACCGGCTTCTACGAAGGCTCACCAGTGAAAACCAGCATGCTGGGGCTGTGTGAAGAGTTATCAAAAATGGGCATGTGGGTACGTCTGCACTACGTTTATCCATATCCGCATGTGGATGACGTGATCCCGTTGATGGCGGAAGGTAAAATCTTGCCGTATCTGGATATTCCACTGCAACACGCCAGCCCGCGCATTCTGAAACTGATGAAACGTCCGGGCGCGATAGAGCGCACATTGGAGCGTATTCAGGAATGGCGCCGTATCTGCCCTGACCTGACGCTGCGTTCCACCTTCATTGTCGGCTTCCCGGGTGAAACCGAAGAAGACTTCCAGATGCTGCTCGATTTCTTAGAAAAAGCGGAATTGGATCGTGTCGGTTGCTTCAAATACAGCCCAGTCGATGGCGCAAAAGCCAACGAGTTGCCAGATCCCATTCCAGAAGAGATTCAGGAAGAACGTTTTCACCGCTTCATGGAATTACAGCAGAAAATTTCTGCCCGCCGTCTGGCGGCCAAAGTCGGTCGTCAGTTGGATGTGATTGTTGATGAAGTTGATGAAGAAGGCGCGATTGGCCGCAGCTTCGCCGATGCGCCGGAAATTGATGGTGTAGTTTACTTAAACGGTGAAACCACCCTGAAACCGGGTGATATAGTTAAAGTGACCATCGATAATTCTGATGAATATGATTTGTGGGGAACGGTAGTTCGCTAGAATTAACCTCGGACAACGGGAAACACCTTCACTGACACGCCGTAAACCCATCCATGGGGTCTCCGCTGCGCCATCCTTGGCGCAGAGGGTCAGTGAAAATGTTCCCCGTCATCCTCTTCTTCGTATTTAGTCTAAAAAAAGCCCGGTTCTAAACAGACCGGGCTTTTTGCTATCCAATATTCAGGATCGATTATTCGATGCCCTGACTACGCAGATAATCTTCGTAGTTACCACCGAAGTCGATGATCTTCTCTGGGGTAATTTCCAGAATACGGCCAGCCAGCGAGCTTACAAACTCACGGTCGTGCGACACGAAAATCAGAGTACCCGGATACATTTCCAGCGCCATGTTCAGTGATTCGATCGATTCCATATCCAAGTGGTTGGTTGGTTCGTCCATCACCAGAATGTTGGGTTTCTGCAGCATCAGCTTACCAAACAACATACGGCCTTTTTCACCGCCCGACAGCACTTTGACTTGCTTACGAATGTCGTCTTGGTTGAACAGCAAACGACCCAACACGCTACGAATAGCCTGTTCGTCATCGTTCTCTTGTTTCCACTGATACATCCAATCGAAGACCGTCAGATCATTGTCAAAATCTTCCGCATGATCCTGTGAGTAGTAGCCGATTTTGGCGTTTTCAGACCATTTCACCGAGCCCGTGTCTGGCGTCAATTCACCAACCAGCGTTTTGATCAACGTGGTTTTACCGATACCGTTGGTACCCAGCACCGCGATCTTCTCACCGACTTCCACCATCAATTTGAAACCTTTGAACAATGGGCCATTATCATAGCCTTTGCTCAGGTTTTCGATTTCCAGAATGTTGCGATACAGCTTCTTGTCCTGTTCAAAACGGATGAACGGATTTTGACGGCTGGATGCTTTCACTTCTTCAATCTTGATCTTATCGATCTGCTTCAGACGAGACGTCGCCTGACGAGATTTAGAAGCGTTGGCACTAAAGCGGCTAACGAATGATTGCAGGTCAGCGATTTGTGCTTTCTTCTTCGCATTATCAGACAACAGACGCTCACGTGCTTGGGTTGCCGCAGACATGTATTCGTCATAGTTACCTGGATACACGCGCAGTTCGCCGTAGTCCAGATCGGCCATGTGGGTACAGACCATGTTCAGGAAGTGACGGTCATGCGAAATGATAACCATGGTGCTTTCACGCGCATTCAACGTATCTTCCAACCAGCGGATAGTGTTGATATCCAAGTTGTTGGTTGGTTCGTCGAGCAGCAGAATGTCTGGGTTTGAGAACAGTGCTTGCGCCAACAGCACACGCAATTTCCAACCTGGCGCAACCGCATTCATCAGGCCAGTATGCTGTTCAACTGGAATCCCAGCCCCCAGCAACAGCTCGCCCGCGCGCGCTTCAGCGGTGTAACCGTCATATTCGGCGACTTTGCCTTCCAGCTCGGCGGCACGCATGTAGTCATCATCGGTCGCTTCCATGTTGGCGTAAATCGCATCACGCTCACGGATCGCTTCCCACAATTCAGTGTGGCCCATCATCACGACGTCGAGCACACGCATATCTTCATACGCGAACTGATCCTGGCGCAATTTACCCAAACGCTCGTTCGGATCGAGGAAGACGTTGCCCGCAGTCGGGTCTAAATCGCCACCCATAATTTTCATGAAGGTTGACTTACCACAACCGTTGGCACCAATCAGACCGTAGCGATTGCCACCGCCAAATTTAACGGAGATATTTTCAAACAGTGGCTTACTGCCAAACTGCATAGTGATGTTATTGGTACTAAGCACTTTTACTTACCTTATAAAAAAACGGCCCCGAAACCGGAGCCGCTTATATTCTTCCGGATTATTTGTTGTTGTTCGGGCGCAAAGCCGGGAACAAAATGACATCGCGGATAGTGTGGCTGTTGGTGAACAACATCACCAGACGATCAATACCGATACCCTGACCCGCTGTTGGCGGCATACCGTGTTCCAGTGCCGTCACGAAGTCAGCGTCGTAGAACATCGCTTCATCATCACCCGCTTCTTTCTGAGCAACCTGTGCCTGGAAGCGTTCCGCCTGATCTTCTGCATCGTTCAGCTCAGAGAAACCGTTGGCCAGTTCACGGCCACCGATGAAGAATTCAAAACGATCGGTCACATCCGGGTTATTGTCATTACGACGCGCCAGAGGTGATACCGCTGCCGGGTATTCAGTGATAAAGGTTGGCTGTAACAGCATGTGTTCTGCGGTTTCTTCGAAAATCGCGGTGATCACATGGCCCAGTTCCCAGCTCTTCATCAGCTCAACATGGTGACGTTTCGCTACCGCGATAGCGCCTTCCAGCGTAGTCAGCTCTTCTGCTTTAACGTCGTTGCCGTATTTCAGAATAGACTCAACCATGGTCATGCGCGCAAATGGCTGGCCGAAGTCGATTTCGATGCCTTCTTCGCCTTCTTTCGCATAACGGATCTTGGTGGTGCCGTGGATGTCTTGCGCCAGAGTACGCAGCATCTCTTCGGTCAGATCCATCAGATCGTTGTAATCGGCATACGCCATGTAGAATTCCAGCATGGTGAATTCTGGGTTATGACGAACAGAGATACCTTCGTTACGGAAGTTACGGTTCACTTCGTACACACGTTCGAAGCCACCCACCACCAGACGTTTCAGATACAGTTCTGGTGCGATACGCAGGTACATATCGATATCCAGCGCATTGTGGTGGGTCACAAACGGACGTGCAGACGCACCGCCTGGGATCACCTGCATCATTGGGGTTTCCACTTCCATGAAGTTTTTGTTGTTCAGGAAGTTACGGATACCGTTCATTACCTGATTACGGATTTGGAAGGTGCGGCGTGATTCTTCGTTGGCGATCAGATCGAGGTAACGCTGACGGCAACGCGCTTCCTGGTCAGTCAGACCTTTATGTTTTTCTGGCAGAGGGCGCAGCGCTTTGGTCAGCAGACGAATGCCGGTGGTGTGCACAGACAGCTCACCGGTATTAGTGCGGAACATGTAACCTTCCACACCAACGATATCGCCCAGATCCCATTTTTTGAACTGTTCGTTATAGAAACCTTCTGGCAGATCATCACGGGTCACGTAGATCTGAACCTTGCCGCCCATGTCTTGCAGGGTTGCAAATGCTGCTTTACCCATCACGCGACGAGTCATGATACGACCCGCAATTTTCACGAAGTGCTTTTCAGCTTCCAGCTCTTCTTTGGTTTTGTCACCGAAAGCAGAGTGAATATCAGACGCGATCTGGTCACGACGGAAATCGTTCGGGAACGGATTGCCCTTAGTGCGCAGTTCCGCCAGTTTAGAACGGCGCTGCGTCATTTCGTTGTTAAATTCTTGAACGTCCAGTTCGACTTCAGGGGTTTGGTTTTGTTCTGACATGATGATTCCTGCTTGGATTACAGCCCTGATTTCAGGCTGGCTTCAATAAATTTGTCCAGATCGCCATCGAGTACCGATTGGGTATTACGTGTTTCCACCCCAGTCCGTAAATCTTTAATACGCGAATCGTCTAATACATAAGAACGGATCTGACTACCCCAACCGATGTCGGATTTAGTCTCTTCCAGCGCCTGTTTCTCGGCGTTTTGTTTCATCATTTCCAGCTCATACAGTTTGGCTTTGAGTTGTTTCATCGCCTGATCTTTATTCTTATGCTGGGAACGATCGTTCTGACACTGAGTCACAGTATTAGTTGGAATGTGGGTAATACGCACCGCAGATTCAGTTCGGTTAACGTGCTGACCACCCGCACCGGAAGCGCGGTAAACGTCGATACGCAGATCGGCCGGATTGATCTCGATCTCCACATCTTCATCAATTTCTGGGTAAACGAAAGCAGAACAGAATGAAGTATGACGACGACCGCCTGAATCGAACGGGCTTTTACGTACCAGACGATGCACGCCGGTTTCAGTCCGCAACCAGCCGAACGCATATTCGCCGGTAAATTTGATGGTGGCCGATTTAATACCCGCAACGTCACCATCTGAGCATTCAATCAGTTCTGGTTTATAGCCATGTGCTTCACCCCAACGCAGGTACATACGCAGCACCATGTCGGCCCAATCTTGCGCTTCAGTACCGCCTGAGCCAGATTGAATATCCATGTAACAGTCGGAAGCATCATGTTGACCAGCAAACATGCGACGGAATTCAAGATCGACCAGTTTCTTTTCCAGAGCATCCAGCTCAGTTTCTGCTTCATGGAAGGTCTCTTCATCTTCACCTTCCACCGCCAATGAAACGAGCATTTCAACATCTTCTGACCCTTGAGTCAGTGCATCGATGGTCGCTACTACACCTTCCAGCGCAGCACGCTCTTTACCCAACGCTTGTGCCTTTTCCGGCTCATTCCACACATCAGGTTGTTCTAATTCGGCACTGACTTCTTCTAAACGCTCTTTCTTAGCGTCGTAGTCAAAGGTACCCCCTCAGGAGTTCAGTCCGTTCAGACAACTCCTTGAGCTTATTTAATACTGGATTCACTTCAAACATTGAAGGGATTCTCTCTTTGGTCGGGTTATAGGAAAAACGGCGTATTTTAGCGGATAGGTCGCGTAATAAACAGGGTTAATGTGATCAATGCCACGCATCAAACCGATTACTGGTTTCAAAAGCAACGCCCGGGAGCATATCAACTAGCTTTATTAATAGGATCAGGTAGATTGCGGCACAACTTTTGATTAGAAAGTACGAATGTAAGCTACAATAGAACTGATTTTATAAAACAATAAAAAATACTAATCCTTTATTTTGTCTGGGGACTTTAAACACTATGAACACCATGTCACTGAAAAATAAGCTCTCTTTGGCTGCAAGTATAGCCATCTTGCTGGTTGGTGTTATTTTAACCACCGAAACATTTCTGGAAGCCAAATCCCGCTTAGAAACGCACCTGACCGAGCAGGTTAAAAACATGGGAAATACCTTTGCTGCCAGTGTTAATTACTGGTTTAACAGCAAAGGCTCTGCGATAAAAGCATTTCAAGCTGATCCAACCAACGACATTGACATCGTAAAAGGGCTACAACAGACGCGTCTTTCCGGTGAATTTGATAATGTTTTTTATGCCAGACCCGATGGTACTCAGTTAAATGCTAATGGTGTGGTGTTACCGCCAGGCAATGATGATCCACGCAAGTGGGATTGGTATCAAAAAGCACAAGCCAACCCTGGCGATGTGTATGTATCACCGCCATCCATTGCCGCAGCAACCGGACAATTTGTGGTATCGCTGGGCAAAGCTGTACAACAAAATGGCCAGACTTCCGCAATTTTGGGGGTTGATGTAACGGTAACTGAACTGCTGAACCAGCTGAGTAAAGTACAACTGCCTGGTGATGGCAGTGCGTTTTTAATCAACAACAATGGCATCATTCTGGTTCATACCGAGAAAGAACAGTTATCGCAGCCAATCAGTAAATTATACCCTGAACTGGATTTCGCCAGCCTGAATAATATGAAGGCAGGTCAATTCCGTTTGGTGCAACACAACAACCGAACCGAACGGGTTTATGTCTCACCAGTCAGTGGTCAAAATCAGCTGTTGGTGTTAGTACTGGATGACGACAAAGTAACTGCGCCGCTGTACACACAATTGTGGACCAGTATCGGTGTATTGCTGGTTGTTCTGTTGATTTCATTGGGTGGTTTTGCACTGATGTGTAATGCCTTGTTCCGTCCATTAGCCGTCGTTTCGCAAGCACTGGCTAAGATAGCCGATGGTAACGGTGACCTGACACAGCGTATTCCACTGAGCAACCGCGATGAAGTAGGCCAACTGGCGGCTAACTTCAATAAGTTTGTTGACAGCCTGCATCAATTGATCGCACATGTTCGTCATCAGGCCAAAGATATTGGTGATGAAGCATCACAAGGTTTGCGTCGCACTAAAACTTCAGTGCAGGAGTTAGGTCGTCAGCAGCAAGAAATTGCAATGGTAGCAACCGCTGTTACTGAGATGTCTTCTGCCACTCAAGAAATTGCCAACAATGCCGAACAAACTGCCGCTGCTGCTATTCAGTCAGCTGAGAGCAGTGAAGCCGGTAAGTCTCTGGTTAATAAAACCCGTGAATCCATTAGCCATCTGGCGGATGGTGTCTCGGAAGCGACTGATGTTATTGCACAACTCGATCGTCATGCGCAAGAGATCAACGGTATTCTGGCCACCATCAAGGGCATTGCGGAACAAACTAACCTGTTGGCATTAAATGCTGCCATTGAAGCCGCTCGTGCAGGCGAACAGGGCCGCGGGTTTGCGGTAGTCGCCGATGAAGTGCGGGTATTGTCACAACGTACCGCCGCATCCACTACAGAAATTCAATCCACCATTGAAACCCTGCAGCGTACAACTCAAACCGCCGTGACTATGATGGAAAAAAGTAGCGATATGGCCGCGCACAGTGTGAAAGATGCATTGGATGCGTCGTCTGCCTTGGAAGAGATTACCCGTGCGGTCAGTTCAATTTCCGACATGGCGAATCAGATCGCGACCGCTGCCGAAGAACAAAGTCATGTGACTGGTGAAATCACCACTAATGTTACTGCAATTAAAGATGTGGCCGATGAAATTGCCAGCGGTGCAATTCAGGCAGAAGACGATGCGCATAAACTGCAACGTCAAGCTGATGATCTGAATGGTAAAGTTGCTCACTTTATTCTTTAATCATTTTTAACTGTAAAGAAAAGCCAGTATTTAAAAATACTGGCTTTTTAATTTATTAAAACCAGATCAAGTCTGACTATCGCAACATTTTTCCTCACAAAACCCATCTATGCTTATACAGAGGATTATCCCTATGCAGAGATCTATTTATGTTTAAACATTCATTAAAAGCCAAAATTTTACTGCTGGTAAATTTGGCTATTCTGACCATTATTATTTTGCTTTCTACTACGTTTTATAGCTCACAAAAAGAACTACTCATACAACAAAGTTATCAAAACCTGAAAAGCGTGGGAGCTGAAATATCCCGCGGAATTAGTGATTGGATAATTGTCCGTCATGACATTATTAAAGGGCTCAGCAACAACGTCGATAATCCTGAATTTGTCAGTCATTTGGTTCAAGCCAGAACATCCGGTAATTTTGCCCTTGCCTTTTACGGTGATGAAAATGGCAAGATGCTTGATGCCGATTCGACCATTGACCGCACCGGTTATGACCCGAGAACACGTGACTGGTATAAAGACACCAAAGCTGCCGGACAAGCCACTTTATCCAAACCCTATATCAGTGCTTCAATGAAAAAACTGGTCGTCGCCTTTTCCAATCCGGTAGCGCATGGCGTAGTGTCGGGTGTTATTGATATTGATAACATCATCAATAACATCAATGGGCTTAATATTCAGGCGAATGGTGAAGCGATCCTGCTGCTCAAAGACGGCACCGTGATCGCATATCAAGATAAAACTCGAATTCTTAAACCGGCCAGCGAACTGGCAGCCGATCTCAACACTGCCTTTTTAGAGCAATCATCACGCGGCGACCAATTTCAGGAAATTCAGATCAACGGACAAGAGAAACTTGCACTGACAGTGCCGATCCCTAATACCGAATGGAACATTTTATTTTCGCTGGATAAAGCGACACTGATGGATCCACTGTATAGCCAGTTAATTCAGCAAATCATCATTGCATTAATCATTGGTGGTGGCTTTAGTCTGGCACTCAGTCTGCTGATCAATTATCTGTTCCGCCCACTAAAAACGGTTTCCGGCGCATTGCAAACCATCGCGGACGGCAGAGGTGATTTGACCCAACGAATTCCTATCTCTGCACAAGATGAAATCGGGTTGCTGGCAACCAATTTCAACCGCTTTGTCGGCAGCCTGAATGAACTGATTGCACATATCCGAACACTGGCCAGTAATATTGATGGTGAAGCTGATCATGGTTTGAAGCGCAGCCAAAGTTCAGTACGTGAGTTAAGTCGCCAGCAACAAGAACTCACAATGGTAGCAACTGCGGTAACTGAAATGGCTTCAGCAACACAAGAAATTGCCAGTAATGCGGAGCGTACCGCTGCCGCTGCGATTCAGTCGGCTGAAAGTAGCGAAGCTGGTAAATATTTGGTGAATAAAACACGTGAATCTATTAGCTATCTGGCGGATGGGGTTTCTGAAGCAACCGATGTCATTGCGCAACTTGATCGTCACGCGCAAGAGATCAATGGCATTTTGGCCACCATCAAAGGCATTGCCGAACAAACTAACTTGCTGGCTTTGAATGCTGCGATTGAAGCTGCTCGCGCCGGTGAACAAGGGCGAGGCTTTGCGGTAGTCGCCGATGAAGTACGAGTGTTATCACAACGTACTGCGGCTTCCACCACTGAAATTCAATCCACGATTGAAACCTTACAACGTACTACTCAGAAAGCAGTTGGTCTTATGGCGAAAAGTCAGGATATGGCTTCACATAGTGTGCAGGATGCGCTTGATGCTTCAGCCGCGTTGGAAGAAATTACCCGTGCCGTCAGTTCCATTTCCGATATGGCAAACCAGATAGCAACCGCCGCCGAAGAACAAAGCCATGTTACCAACGAAATCACGACTAACGTGACAGCAATTAAAGATGTGGCTGATGAGTTGGCTGATGATGCCGTTAATGCACAGGAAGATGCGAATAAATTGCAGACTCATGCCGTTGATCTAAACAGCAAAGTGGCGCACTTTATTTTGTAAGTAGTAAACCGGTATTTTAGCCCCGCATGCCGCGGGGCATTTTTATTATCGGACAGCAACAACCTTCTCAACCAATAACTGCACTGAACGCTGACCACGCCATTCATTGATATCCAACCGATAAACCAACTGGACTTGCCCGACCGATGCATCCGGCCAGCAAGCTAAATCGACGTTAAAAGCAATGGCATCCAAGCGCGGTCCATCAGGCACTTCAACTTCCATTTTCAGGTGTTTACTGCCCACCAGCTTTTGATGACGTAAGTGGAAAACACCATCAAAACAGGGTTCAGGAAATGCTTGTCCCCACGGCCCTGCATTGCGTAAAGCTTCGACCATCTCCAGTGTAAACTCCTGCGCCAGCAGTTCACCGTCGGTTAATACTGTACCGGTCAGCTGTTCTGGTGTGAGCCATTCCGCCACCAGCGCAGTAAATTTCTCACGAAAGGGTTCTAAGCTCGTTTTGGGTAACGACAACCCTGCTGCCATCGCATGGCCACCATATTTACTGATCAACCCCGGATGCAGTTGATCTAAACGTTCCAGCGCATCACGCATATGCAGGCCCGGAATAGAACGGCCTGAACCTTTTAATTCCTCGTCACTGCTTTCCGCAAAGGCAAATACCGGGCGGTGATATTGCTCTTTGATGCGAGATGCAACTAAGCCGACAACCCCTTGATGCCAATCATCTTGATGCAACACTAAAGCAGCCGGTAATTCACCTTCCAATGCTTTCAAGCGCGATAATGTCGCCAGCGCCTCTTGTTGCATGCTGCCTTCAATGGCTTTGCGTTCCTGATTTAATGCATCCATTTGTGATGCTAAATGACGGGCTACGTTTTCATCGTTGGAAAGCAGACAGGCGATACCCATGGTCATATCATCAAGACGCCCCACCGCATTCAAACGCGGGCCTAAGAAATAGCCTAAATCGTTAGCCGTCAGCCGTGACAAGTCGCGCCCCGCCACTTCACATAGCGCCTTAATACCTGCACGACATTTACCTGCACGGATACGCTGCAAACCCTGATGCACTAAAATGCGATTGTTATTATCCAGCGCCACTACATCGGCGACCGTACCGAGCGCCACCAGATCGAGATAATCAGCGACATTCGGTGCGGTAATGTTATGTTGAGTAAACCAACCGAGCTGCTGCAAATGGCTTTTGAGTGCCGCCATCAGATAAAACGCCACCCCCACACCCGCCAGATTACCCGAGCCAAAGCCACAGCCTTGTTGGTTGGGGTTCACTATTGCATCGGCTTGCGGCAATTCCAAGCCGGGTAAATGGTGATCGGTGATCAAAACCTTCATACCCTGCTGACGTGCCGTTTCGACACCAGCCAGGCTGGAAATACCGTTATCCACTGTGATCAGTAATTCGGCATTTTGCTGGGCGGCCAGCATGGCAATTTCCGGGCTTAACCCATAGCCATATTCAAAACGGTTAGGCACTAAATAGGCAACGTTTTGCGCGCCCATGCCCCGTAATGCCAACGTCATTAAAGCCGTGCTAGTGGCACCGTCGCAGTCAAAATCGCCGACAATGATAATCCGTTGTTGCTGCTGCAAAGCGTCAGTAAGTAACGCCAGCGCTTGCGGTAAATCTTTCAGCCCTTGCGGGACTAATAAATTACCAGCAGAGCGATTTAATTCATCGACATGCGTGATGCCACGACTGGCATAAATCTGGCGTAAACGAGCAGGCATATCGGCAGGTAAAAAGGAGTCATCGACCAGTGGACGGCGGCGAAGTTTAAAAGTCATCATCAATTATCTGTCAGAGTATTTAAGCTGGAACTGCGGGCACGTTAGCCCGCAGCAGCCTGATTAGCAAGGATCAAAGATTATCGATCTGTTTGTCTTGCGGATAAGCGACCTGATAGCCGGTGTCTAATGTCGCCGTTTTACCGGCTGGCAACGGCAATTCCCAACGTTGCACACCCGCTTGCTGATTCACATTTTGCTCTTTCGGTGCCGCAGTGCCATCTAACGTTGAAACCTTAATATCTTGCTGTTTGGAAACTGGCCAGCTATCCAGCACGGTCAGCAGCATAGGTTTGGTGTGTCCGTTAATGGCTTTAAGTTGGTAATGACGTTGCAGGGTTTGTTGTTTATTCAACACTCCCGACTCGCCCGCTTCATTTTTCAGCGTCTGCCATTCCAGTTTCACTGCATCATCGGCACCAAAACCCATCGCGATCTGATCTTTCGGAGCTAATAATGGCTGCTCAACCCGCCCTACTCTGACGCCATCGCGTTGTAATAACCATTCTCCCGGCAACAGCGGTGTGGAAGACGGATTTTCCACTCTGGCATACAGATAAGCATGTGAATCCAGACGCGGTACAGCCTGTAAATTCAGTGCCACTGGCCACTGCTGTTGTTGCAAGACCACCCGCTGCTTTTCTTCACTGGAATTCACATTAATTTTGCCTGGGATCTGATAAGAAACATGATAACCACTATCAATCACCGTCGCCCGCTGCTCGGCTACCGGTGCAGCTGCCACCATCATTTCCGGCATCGCCGCATCAGCGACGGCACCTGCAGATTTCATTAATGTGTTCCGTGGTACAGGGCGTTGATAATCAATCCACCAGCTGGACAGTGGCGGTGGCTCTACCGCAGCACTGGGTTGCAATGTTGAGAGCGTCAGCGCGACATTATCCCAATTTTCGCCGCTGTTTTGTTGCACATAAGCCGCTTGAGTGACGGCCAGTTTGCTTTGCTGCGTATCCAGATTAGCGTCATAGACCGGATACCAACTGGCCTGATTGAGCTGGTAACTCAACTTCATTGCCAACTTGCCACCCGCCGATTGCAGATGCACCACAGCAATTTTATTGTCCTGCTGACGATTATTGAGCTGCTCCAGCTCGCGCTGCGTCACCTCAATTTGCTGTTTCAGGGTGCGGATATCACGTGCCAGCGCGACTTTCGCCGCACCAATCTCTTTCATCCCCGCGCCTAACGTCTGCCAACCCGCACGCCACTGCGCAACTGAATTACTCTCGACAGTCTTCTCTGCTTTCGGTGTGCCGCCTTGTTCCGCCAGTTTTTGCAGATAGGTTTGCTGCGTGTTCAGTGCCAACTCATCGGCTTGCAGTAATGCTTGCTGATCCAATTGCGCGGTCAGCTTATCTTGTAACTCTTTCGCACGTGGTAACACCAGTTCGCCGCGCACCTCGTTTTTAAGCTCGACACTCGCCACCGAACTGCCTTTATCACCGCTACCGGTGATCCGCAGTGAGTTTTCATCTAGCGTGGATGGTAAACCGGCGACCAGAACCGTCTGCGGCCCAGCAGGCAACTCCACCGTAAACGTTCGCGTGACCGTGGCCGAAGAAGGGTAAACCGTCACCGCGGCGATCTGGCTGTCAACCACTTGTTCCGCCATCGCGGATGACACCATCAAAGCCAAAAAACTCAATGAAAATACTCGGATTGTTTTATTCGACATTATATTCTCCCGTACTCAATCCAGCGTCAGGCGCGCGGATGATGTTCCTGATGTAATTCTTGCAAACGAGCCTGTGCCACATGGGTATAGATCTGCGTCGTCGACAGATCAGAGTGGCCGAGCAACATCTGCACAACGCGTAAATCAGCGCCATGATTCAATAAATGTGTGGCAAAAGCATGTCGCAGCGTATGTGGTGACAGATCAGAATTAATATTGGCCCGCACCGCATAAAGTTTAATGCGATGCCAGAACGTCTGACGGGTCATATGCTGTGCGCGGTTTGACGGAAACAATACATCTGATGATTGCTCATGCAGCAGCGTCATACGCCCTTCGCGCATAAAACGCTGGATCCAATATTGCGCCTCCTCACCCGTTGGTACCAGGCGGTCTTTATTGCCTTTGCCGGTCACCCGCACATACGCCATATTCGAAGCCAGTTGATGCACTTGCAGGCTCACCAATTCGGTAACACGTAAACCCGTGGCATACAGCAGTTCCAGCATCGCTTTATCGCGCAACTCAATAGGGTCTTGCACGCGCGGTTCAGACAATAACGCTTCCACCTGCTCTTCACTGATGTCTTTGGGCAAACGTAATGGCAGTTTAGGGCCATCCAGCGCCACGGTTGGGTCATCGGCCCGTAACTGCTCGCGAATTAAAAATTGGTAAAAACGTCGCAAAGCACTGAGTAAACGCGCAGTTGAAGTTGCCTTAAAACCCTGATCAATCCGCCATGCCAGATAGTTATGCAACAACAAGGTATCGAGGGTTAGATAAGAAGAAGCCTTACTGTCGAGCCAGTCATTCAGTTTATAGAGATCAGTCCGGTAAGAAGAGATGGTGTTATCGCTCAACCCGCGTTCCAGCCATAACATATCCAAAAACTGCTCAATCAGAGGATTATCTTGTTTCATGACTAATTTGTTACCTTTGTTGGCGATCCGCGCTGCACTTTTGTAACATGGAATCCATTTTGTTGTCTGGAAATCATTATGCAAATTGGTCTGTTTTACGGCTCCAGCACCTGTTACACCGAAATTGTAGCGGAAAAAATCCAATCTATTCTGGGTGCTGATCTCATCACGATCCATAACCTTGCCGATACGCCTGTCAGCAAAATGGCCGACTACAGCATTCTGTTTTTAGGCATTCCAACCTGGGATTTTGGTGAGATTCAAACCGATTGGGCCAATAACTGGGATGTCATCGACGAAGTCGATCTGAACGGTAAAATCGTGGCGTTATTTGGGCTGGGTGATCAGGGAACCTATGGCGAGTGGTTTTTAGATGCAATGGGCTTATTGCACGACAAACTGCTGGCCAAAGGCTGTCAAATCGTCGGTTACTGGCCAAACGAAGGTTATGAGTTTGAAGCATCAAAAGCCTTGGTTGCCGATGGCAGCTACTTTTGCGGGCTGGCGCTGGATGACATCACGCAATATGAACAAACCGACGAGCGCCTGCAAAAATGGCTGCCACAAGTGTTAGAAGAAATAGCTGAGCTTTAAGCGGACATGCGCAGATAAAATTCATCGGCCAACGCTATAAATTCAGAAGAGTAACGATTATCGGTCTCGCGCAGACAAAGTTGCTCTTCCACCGTTTCAGTAGCCTTGCGACTTAACAGCAATAACACCAGATTCGGTGTTTTGCCGCGTTTGGTTTCCACCAGACAGCGTCGCTGCAAATGCCAGCCCTGTTCACCCGCCAATGTAATTAACTGCTCACCTTGTTCCACTGGCAACACCAAAGCCAGTTTTCCCAATGGCGCCAGCAAACGTTCTGCACTGTGTAATAATGCTGTTTGATCTAATTCACCGGTATGCCGTGCCCGCTGGCGCGCGGCGTCAGGCAGTGTCTGCCCATGCACAAAATAGGGTGGGTTGCTGATGATCAAATCGTAATATGGCGCCTGAAAGGTACGAATATCATGCCGAATAATACGAATACGCTCGCGCCACGGCGAACCGTTAATGTTCTCCTCAGCCTGTTTCACTGCATCGGTATCTAATTCCACCGCATCAATTTGTACCGATTGAGCCGTGCGTTGCGCCAACATCAAGGCCAGAATGCCAGTTCCGGTTCCAATATCCAGAATACGTTTTGCGCCCATGACAGACACCCAACTGCCGAGCACAATACTGTCAGTACCGACCTTCATCGCGCAGCGATCTTGTTCAATCTGAAACTGTTTAAAAGTAAAGCTATGACCGCCCATAGGAATCTTTCATCTTCTGAATTTTCAGTAACACTAAAATAGCTGCGAATTTTACGCCATACTTGCCTATAATGTGCGCCCTCATTTGTAAGTCAGGAAGTCGTTTATGTCTTTTGAATCCTTAGAATTGGATCCCATTCTGCTACAGGCCGTAGAAGAGCTGGGTTTCACACGCCCGACCACCATTCAAACACAGGTGATCCCAGTGGCGATGGAAGGACGGGACGTAATGGCTTCCGCGCCAACCGGCACGGGTAAAACGGCCGCCTTCTTGCTGCCGATGATGCAGCATATGATCGACTTTCCGCGCCGTCGCCCCGGCCCTGCGCGTGCATTGGTCTTAACGCCGACCCGTGAACTGGCACTGCAAATTACCGAACAAGCAGAAGCTCTGGCCGCTTACACACATCTGAAAGTGGCCAGTATCATAGGTGGTGTTGCCGAAGAGAAACAACTGCCGGCATTAGAAAAAACGGTTGATATCATCATCGCGACCCCTGGTCGTCTGATGCAATATATCGAAGATGAACGCTTTGACAGCCGTGATATTGAAATTCTGGTGCTGGATGAAGCAGACCGCATGTTAGACATGGGCTTTATCGGTGACGTCGATCGTATCGCCGCCGAAGCACGCTGGCGTAAACAGACCATGCTGTTCTCCGCAACGCTGGAAGGTGCCGGTCTGAGAAAATTTGCTGAAGATTTATTAAAAGATCCGGCAGAGTTATTTGCTGAACCACCACGCAGTGAACGCAAAAAGATCCAACAGTTGGTCTATTTTGCCGACACCGCCGAGCATAAATTCCAGTTGCTGAAGCACTTATTGCAACAAGAAGATGTCACACGCAGCATTATCTTTGTTAAAACTCGCGAACGTCTGGCTGAACTGGTCAGTCAGTTACAGGCCAGCGGCATCGATTGCGCATGGTTACGTGGTGAAATGGAACAAGAGAAACGCATCGAAGCACTCAATAAATTCCGTTCTGAGCGTGTAAAAATTCTGGTCGCTACCGATGTTGCTTCGCGTGGTATCGATTTGCCGGATGTTAGCCATGTATTCAACTACGACATGCCTCGTTCTGCCGATACCTATATTCACCGTATTGGCCGTACTGGTCGTGCCGGTAAAAAAGGTTGCGCCATTAATCTGGTTGAAGCACATGACGTTGGCATGATGGAACGCGTTGAGCGTTACACCGAAGAAAAAATGATGCGCCGCGTGGTGGATAGCCTGCGTCCGCAACATAAGGTCAGCAAACCAGCCGGTAAGCGCAAAGAGAAAAAAGAAGACGACAAGAAAGACGAGAAAAAACCGAAAGAGAAAATCCGTCATCGTGTCAGCAAGAACAAAGGCAAACCTGACTGGGCCAAAAAACACGCTCAGAAAGCGGCCGAAGCTGAGAAAAAATCAACACCAGCTAAATAACCTGCCTCTTTATTTTCCGCCTGCGCCTGACTGTAGGCGGAAAAATCTAATTGTGCCCGCCTTAATTTACTCCGCTGCTGCTTCTGGTCGACGAAACACCAGCTTGTTTTCTGTTGATAACTCCGGACAATAACCATAGCCGGCAACAGTAAAATCCAGCAATTGTTCCGGTTTAGTGATACGTTCTTTGACTAAATAACGAGCCATCAATCCACGTGCTTTTTTCGCATAAAAACTGATGATCTTGTATTTACCGTTTTTCTCATCCTGAAAAACCGGCGTGATCACCCGCCCCGCCAGTTGTTTTACGCGCACCGATTTAAAATATTCATCCGACGCCAGATTTAGCAGCACATCATTGCCCTGCTCTTGTAATGCTCGGTTCAGATGATCGGTAATAATATTGCCCCAAAAAGCATACAGATCTTTACCACGATAATTGCTTAGTTTCGTACCCATTTCCAACCGGTAAGGTTGCAATAAATCCAGTGGCCGTAACAAACCATACAAACCGGAAAGAATGCGAATATGCTGCTGCGCTATATCCAAATCCACATCATTAAAATCTTGTGCCGCTAAGCCAGAATAAACATCACCGTTAAAAGCAAGCAGCGCAGGGCGCGCATTCTCTGGAGTCGCAACCAGCTGCCACTGTGCATAACGTGCGACATTTAAGCCCGCCAGTTTGTCACTTAAACTCATCAATGAAGCAATATCTGCCGGCGTAAACAGTCGTAATTGCTCAATCAGCAGTGCTGATTCATGCATTAACTGGGGATCAGAAAAGCGCGCGGTAGTGAGCGGAGATTCATAATCTAACGATTTGGCGGGAGAAAGCACAGCCAGCATAAAAACCTCAACAAAAAAGGATGAAGTAGTAACTTGTTATCAACATGTTACCACGTTCATCCTGTTATTGTGGCAGTGAAGCCTTATGAGACCGTAATATTATCCATCATACCAGAATCAAATTTACCGCCTGCAGCCAGCTTGATCATGACGCGCATTTCATTACTGGAATCAGCAAACGCCAGTGCTTCATCAAACCCGATCACGCCTTGTTTATACAGTTCCAGCAAGGATTGGTCAAAAGTCGTCATACCGAGTTCACGTGAACGCGAAATGGTTTCTTTTAACCGATGAACTTCGCCTTTTCGCAAAATATCACTGATTAACGGTGAATTGAGCATCACTTCAAACGCGGCACGACGGCCAGTACCATCCAGCGTGGGCACCAATTGCTGCGCGACAATCGCTTTTAAGTTAAACGCCAAATCGTACATCAACAGCCGATGTTTTGATGGTGGCACCAAGTGCAAAATACGTTCGATGGCCTGGTTCGCATTATTCGCATGCAATGTGGCCATACAAAGATGCCCGGTTTCGGCAAACGATAACGCAAATTCCATCGTTTCTTCTGAACGAATTTCACCGATCAGAATAACGTCAGGAGCCTGACGCAAAGCACTTTTCAAACCATCGTCAAAAGAAAGCGTATCTGAACCGACTTCACGCTGCGTGATCAAACAACGATCGTGCTGGTGCACAAATTCCACCGGATCTTCAATGGTCAGAATGTGATCGTTAGCATGACGGTTACGATAACCAATCATCGCTGCCTGTGTCGTTGATTTACCCGCACCGGTTGCACCGACGAATAAAATCAAACCACGTTTTGCCATCGCCAACTCTTTAATCGACAACGGCAAAAACAACTCTTCACAGGTTGGGATCACCGTCTCAATGCGACGAATGGAACAACCGGGAAAATCCTGTTGCCAAAAAGCACTGACACGAAACCGGCCTATGCCTGGGCAGTTAATCGCAAAATTTGCCTCCCTGCTTTCCACATAAACCTGATAACGATCTTCGGTCATTGTTTGACGCACCATATGCAGCACGTCATGTTCGTCCAGTTGGGTGTCACCCAGACGACGCAGTTTACCGTTCACTTTAATCGACGGCTGAATACCTACAGAGATAAATAAGTCTGAGCCTTTTTCATCCACTAAAGTACGTAATAAATTAGCCAATTCCATAGCCTTATCCTCACACTATTGAGTTGGGATCAACTGCCTTGGCTTTTGCATCATGAACAGAAATTACCCCTCGGGCAACGAGCCCTTTTAAACAATAGTCCATGGTTTGCATGCCATGCACCATCCCCGTCTGAATGACTGAATACATTTGTGCGACTTTATCCTCACGGATCAAGTTACGAATAGCGGGAATACCGATCATGATTTCATGCGCCGCAATACGACCACCGCCATTTTTTTTCAGCAGTGTCTGTGAGATCACCGCACGCATTGATTCTGACAACATCGAACGAACCATGTCTTTTTCAGCGCCGGGGAATACGTCGATGATACGGTCGATTGTTTTGGCCGCTGAGGTAGTATGCAGAGTCCCGAACACCAAATGCCCGGTTTCTGCCGCCGTTAACGCCAAACGAATGGTTTCCAAATCACGCATTTCACCCACCAGAATAATGTCCGGGTCTTCACGCAAGGCAGAACGTAACGCGGCATTAAAACTCTTGGTATCACGATAGACTTCACGCTGGTTCACCAGACAGGACTTACTCTGATGAACAAATTCGATAGGGTCTTCAATGGTAATGATGTGGTGGTTATGTGTTTCGTTAATATAATCCACCATCGCCGCCAGGGTGGTTGATTTACCAGAACCGGTTGGTCCGGTAACCAGTACCAATCCTCTCGGGTTTTCCGCAATGGTCTGAAAGATCGGCGGTGCGCCCAGATCATCCAATGTCAAAACTTTACTTGGAATGGTACGGAACACCGCAGCCACACCACGGCTTTGATTAAACGCATTCACACGGAAGCGAGCCAGATTCGGGATCTCAAACGAGAAGTCGACCTCCAGATCTTCTTCAAATACCTTCCGCTGATGGTCATTCATGATGTCGTACACCAGACTGTGCACCTGACGATGCTCCAGTGGCGGTAAATTAATACGACGGATATCACCATCAACACGAATGATCGGCGGTTGCCCTGCAGAAAGATGCAGATCTGATGCGTTATGCTTTACACTAAAGGCCAATAATTCTGTTATATCCATTATTTATCCCACTCCCAACAAAAACTGAACCAATGAATGACATAGCATCGCGCTTGCTCGCCATAAAAGATCAGATCGCTTCGCTCACCCATCAGGCCGGCCGCGCACCGGATGACGTGCAGTTGCTGGCTGTTAGTAAAACCAAACCGATAGAGGCGATATATGCCGCCTATCAAGCCGGTCAACGGCAATTTGGTGAATCTTATGTTCAGGAAGCGATCCCAAAAATCCAACTGTTACAAACTAATCCCGATTATGCCGATATCGAATGGCATTTCATCGGCCCGTTGCAATCGAATAAAACCAAACCTGTCGCTGAACACTTTGACTGGGTACATAGCGTTGACCGTGAAAAAATAGCTCAACGACTGAATGAGCAACGACCAGCCCATCTCCCGGCACTAAATGTCTGCCTTCAGATTAATATTAGCGGAGAACAGACCAAATCGGGTATTAATGCTGATGAAGTTTTTGGCCTGGCTGGCATAATTAGCCAATTCCCACGCTTAAAACTACGCGGGTTAATGACAATTGCTGAAAATACCGATGACATGAACGTAGTTCGTGATAACTTTCTGCATATGCAACAACTATTTAACCAATTAAAATCCCAATATCCATCTGTAGATACGTTATCCATGGGCATGACAGATGACATGCCACTGGCCATCAGTTGCGGCAGCACCATGGTGCGAATTGGTACAGCGATCTTCGGAAGCCGAGAATATAAGTAGGAATCATGGAACAAAGAAATATTGCGTTTATTGGTGCCGGTAATATGGCCCGCAGCCTGATCAGCGGATTAATCAATGCTGGTTTTCCAGGTAGTAAAATCCATGCCACAGATATTGATGCGCTGAAAGCACAAGAGCTGGGTAAAGAATTTGGTATTACTGGCAGTAATGACAATGTGGCTGCGGTAAAAAATGCCGATGTGATCGTTTTGGCCGTTAAGCCACAATTTATGGCGGAAATGCTGGCACAACTCGCCCCGGTTATTGGTGATTTTGGTAATAAACTATTCATTTCTATTGCAGCCGGTGTCAGTGTTGCACGTTTACAAGGTTTGCTGAACGGACACCAGAATATTGTCCGTTGCATGCCAAATACGCCGTCGTTGATTGGTATTGGCATGACCGGTCTGTTTGCACCCGCAGTAGTCAATGCAACTGATCGTCAATTTGCACAAGAGATGCTGCAAGCCGTTGGTAAAACGCTTTGGGTTGCAGAAGAAGCAGACATCAACGTGGTCACCGCAGCATCTGGCAGCGGCCCAGCGTATTTCTTCCTGTTCATGCAATATATGGTGGAAGAAGCACAAAGGATGGGCTTTAGCACTGAAGCAGCACGTCAGTTAGTGCAGGAAACTGCTCTGGGTGCCGCCCAGATGGTGATTGCGAACCCAGAAACAGAGCTGGCGACTTTGCGTGCACAGGTGACCTCGAAAGGCGGCACCACTGCTGCGGCAATTAATGCTTTTGAGGAAGGTAAACTGGCCGATCTGGTGAGTATTGCCATGCAAGCAGCCCAACGCCGCGCTGAAGAAATGGAAACTCTTTTCTAAGGATTCTCATGAATACACTTTTTTTTCTGCTGGATACCGCGTTTAGCCTCTATTTGATGGTGGTATTACTGCGGTTTTGGCTGCAATGGGCTAAAGCGGATTTCTACAATCCATTGAGTCAGGTGGCAGTGAAGCTGACTCACCCGATATTAAGCCCGTTACGCCGCATTATTCCTGGCTTCCGGGGTATCGATTTTGCGTCCTTGCTGCTGGCGTATGCGGTTGCCGCGTTGAAATTCGTCGCTTTTATGTGGATGGGCGTACTGAAAATTAATGTCACCGGCCTGCTGTTACTGAGTTTTCTGGTGGTGTTAAAACAAGCCGGTTCACTGCTGTTCTGGATTTTGGTTGCCCGCGCCATTTTAAGCTGGATCAGCCAAGGCCGTAGTTCTGTCGAGTATGTGCTGTATCAATTGACTGAACCGCTGCTGAGCCCAATCCGCCGTTTCCTGCCATCACTCGGTGGTTTAGATCTGTCGGTGCTGGTGCTGTTCTTTATTCTGCAAGGGATCAACTTCCTGATGCTGGATTTAGTCGGCCCATTGTGGAACCAGCTTTAATGGCTGGTTTTCGCCAAGATGGTGATGAAGTTTGGCTGGATGTTTACATCCAGCCAAAAGCCAGCCGCGATCAAATTCAGGGTTGGCATGGTGAAGAGCTGAAAATTGCGATCACCGCACCACCAGTGGATGGTCAGGCGAATGCACATCTGATCAAGTTTTTATCGAAACAGTTTAAAGTAGCCAAAAGCCAGATCGTGATCCATAAAGGCGAACTTGGGCGTCACAAAACGGTTCGCATAATGTCGCCACAACAACTCCCCGCAATTTTAGAACAGCCGACTGGCTGATTCTTTCTTCCTGCGTCGAATACCGTTAATCGCAAGTGGTACAGAACTACATCCAACGTTATTATGTCGCCGATTTGATTACGGAGTCTGAATATGGAAAAGGTAGTTCTTGCCACCGGCAATAAAAAGAAAGTTGAAGAACTCAATGCATTACTGGCCGACCTGAATTACGAAGTCGTTCCGCAAAGTGAATTTAATGTCGAAAGCGTACCGGAAACCGGCACCACTTTCGTTGAAAATGCCATCATCAAAGCACGTCATGCCGCCCGCATTACTGGCCTGCCAGCTATTGCCGACGATTCTGGTATTGAAGTTGATGCCCTGCTGGGTCGCCCCGGTGTCTATTCCGCCCGTTACGCCGGTGAAGATGCCTCCGATCAAGACAATCTGGAAAAACTGCTGGAAGAGATGAACGGCGTGCCACCAGTGTTGCGCACGTCTCGTTATTGGTGTGTGCTGGTATATATGCGCCATGCCGATGATCCGACCCCGATTATTTGCCAGGCCAGCTGGGAAGGTTCTCTCGCCACTGAGCCAAGTGGTGAACATGGTTTTGGTTATGATCCGATCTTTAATGTGCCCGATCTCGACTGCACCGCCGCCGAACTGGAACCAGCAACCAAAAACCGGTTAAGCCATCGTGGTAAAGCGCTGGCGCAACTCGCTAAAGCCCTGCAAGAGTAATTTATGCTACAACTACCGCCACTGAGCCTGTATATCCATATTCCCTGGTGCGTACAGAAATGTCCGTATTGTGATTTTAACTCGCACGCTTTAAAACAGAATGTGCCGGAAACAGACTATGTGGCGGCGTTATTAGCCGATCTTGATGCTGACTTGGCTTATGTGCAAAACCGCCAGCTGCAGAGTATTTTTATTGGCGGTGGTACGCCAAGTCTGTTTTCCGCGAATGCCATTAAAGATTTGCTGCAAGGTGTGGCAGCACGCATTCCGTTTGCCAGTGATATTGAGATCACCTTAGAAGCCAACCCCGGTACCGTGGAAGCTGGCCGATTTGCTGGCTATCAACAAGCCGGAGTAACCCGTATCAGTATCGGCGTGCAGAGCTTCCAGCCGGAAAAATTGCAGAAATTGGGCCGTATCCACGATCCGCAGCAGGCTGTTGCGGCTGGGTTGCAGGCGAAGCAGGCGGGATTACGCAGCTTCAATATCGACCTGATGCACGGTTTACCTGATCAAAGCATCAGTGATGCGCTTTACGACCTTCAACGAGCGATTGAGATCGCCCCACCACATCTGTCTTGGTATCAACTAACCATCGAACCCAATACGGCGTTTGGCTCACGCCCCCCCGTTCTACCCGAAGATGAAACGCTGTGGGATATCCAAGAGCAAGGCCACCAGCTATTGCTGGAAGCAGGCTATCGGCAATATGAGATCTCGGCTTACGCCAAGCCCGGTTTTGAATGTCGGCACAATCTCAATTACTGGCAGTTTGGCGACTATCTCGGCATCGGTTGCGGAGCCCATGGCAAGATCACCTTAGCGCAAGAGAATCGGATCCTGCGCACAGCGAAAGTAAAACACCCGAAAGGCTATCTTGATCCGGAACGGGCATTTTTAGATCAAAGCTGGGATGTGGAAAACGAAGATCGTCCGTTTGAATATTTCATGAACCGGATGCGCCTGTTTCAGGCAGTGCCGAAAGCGGAATTTACGCTCAGAACTGGTTTAACAACAGAGTCTGTTGAGCCGATGTTTGCGAAAGCTTATGAGCAAGGCTTACTGCAACAAAATGAAACTGAATGGTTAGTTACCGAGTTAGGCCATCGCTATCTGAACGGCCTACTGACGATGCTGATGGAAGAGTAAAATCTGTCTACTTAAACTCTGCCCACTTGAAATTGCAGCAGTGTTGACCTCTGAAATAAAAACGGCCTGTATCATCCGATAACAGGCCGCTTTTATTCATGCGTTACTCTGCGCGATTAGCTTTTACGAGCAAACTGCAGATCCCACACGCCGTGACCGAGGCGATGACCGCGTTGTTCAAACTTAGTCAGCGGGCGGGAATCAGGGCGTGGTGCATACACACCATCCGTTACCGTGTTAGCAAACCCTTCCGCCACACTCATCACTTCCACCATATGCTCCGCGTAGTTTTCCCAATCGGTCGCCATATGGAAAACACCACCAATTTTCAACTTCGGACGCAGCATTTGTACGAAGGCTGGCTGCACGATACGGCGTTTATGGTGACGTGATTTGTGCCAAGGATCAGGGAAAAACAGCTGCAAAGTATCAATGCTTTGATCCGGGATCATCTGACCCAACACTTCCACCGCATCGTGGCAGAACAAACGTAAATTGGTAATGCCGGCTTCTTGCGCTGATGTTAAACAAGCACCAACGCCGGGGCGATGCACTTCAATACCGATGAAGTTTTTCTCAGGCGCTGCAGCGGCCATTTCTACCAGTGATTTACCCATGCCAAAACCGATTTCCAACACGACTGGCGCTTCACGACCAAACAGCTTGGCGAGATCTAACATCTCATCGCGGAACTCGACGCCCATCACCGGCCACAATTCCTGTAATGCGCGATCCTGACCTCGGGTCAGACGGCCTTCACGACGCACAAAACTGCGGATGCGGCGCATAAATTTACCATCTTCGGTTTGTTCTTCACCGACGGTCATTTCATCATGCTCGGTCATGGTGTCTCTCTATCTGTTAACAGGGCGTTGGCATTATCCAGAGATAATATGAAGGTGCAAGCAGAAAGCCGATTTTCACATTTATTCCACCCGCAAAACCTTACTTTTTGTATCGTTTACAGCACCGCGTTGCTGTGACAGCATGCAGGCTTCATCGACAGAAGGTTTTTAGTTTGAATCCAGCCACTTTTTCTCAGCGTTTACTGAACTGGTACGACATATCAGGGCGTAAAACATTACCCTGGCAGCAGGATAAAACCCCCTATCGGGTCTGGGTATCGACAAGAATCACGAATGCAACTGGTCCAGTCATTATAACTTATTGTTTACTCACTGCATTTCGCAATTTTATCCAACGAGCTGGTTCAATATGTTAATTTGTACCCCGTTGTGAAATTTCACATTAGAAAATCTAATCTATGAATTCAAAAAACTTAGACCCTAATCAATTTGCCGCCATTCTACTGAATTGGCAATCCAATCACGGACGTCATGACCTACCTTGGCAAATAAATCCAACTCCTTATAGGGTTTTAGTGTCAGAAGTCATGTTGCAGCAAACGCAAGTCATGACGGTTATTCCTTATTTTTTGAAGTGGATGGATACTTACCCAACTATTCAAGATCTGGCTAACTCGAGTGATGAGCAAGTGATGTCATTGTGGCAAGGGCTTGGTTATTATTCTCGTGCGAGAAATCTACGAAAAGCAGCAAAATATATTGTTGAGGAATGGAATGGACAGTTTCCTTTCGACTTGGATTCTCTACAGAAGATTCCAGGTGTAGGCCGCTATACAGCCGGTGCTATTGCATCTTTTGCATTCAATCAATATGGGCCTATCGTCGATGGAAATGTAAAACGATTCTTCTGTCGTTTCTTTGCAATAGAAGGGATCCCAACTGCAGCGGTGGTCAATAAAAAATTATGGGAGCTTGCTCATACCTACACCCCGAGTGAAGACAACCGAGTGTTTGCACAAGGCTTATTAGATATTGGTGCGACAATCTGTAAACCGAAATCACCTAATTGTGAGATTTGTCCATTTCAATCGCACTGCAAAGCATTCACGACTGACCAAATCAGCCAGTTTCCCACGCCCAAACCAACGAAAGTTATTCCTACTCGAGAAGGTCATTTTTATTGGATAGAAAATGATGGACAACTTCTTTTGGAAAAGCGCCAAGATTCTGGTATTTGGGGTGGGCTGTGGTGTTTACCAGAAGCAACCGAATTCAATTCTTTATCTCAAGAATTAAACCTTAAAGGTTCTTTTAACCATCAATTTTCGCATTACAAGTTACAAGCTAAGATATGGCATCACCCTGTAGATGATGTTGTTATAGCTCAGCATGCATGGTTTACGAAGTCACAGTTGGAAGAAATTGGATTACCAACTCCCATTCGGAAATTTATATCGAAATTACGTATCATCGAAAAATAACATCAAAACCATATTTAATGCCCCATTTGAATATGGTTTGTTTTTTTATTTTTTACGCACTCGTGAACTTTTATTCTTTTAAACTCTTATGAGTGTCATCTCGTAGAATTGCTATCAATTGTGCTTTTTCTTTTTCATTTAGTTTTTCAAAAAGACAAACTAACTCAGCACTCATTTCATCTTCACAAAAGAAATAACTGAGCGGTACATTCAACACCTTCGCTATCTTTCGTAAAGTCTCAATATCGGGCACATGTCGGCCTTGTTCGTAATGATTCATACGGCCACTGGCAGATCCTTCGTCCATACCCGCTCTCACACCCAGTTCCTTCTGAGACAATCCGACTTTTTTTCTGGCTTCCCTGAGTCGTTCAGGAAGAGGATTTTTCTGCAACTTCTCTTCATCATATAAATTCTCACATGCTTAGATTGTCTAAGTTTCGCTGACTTATGTATACTTAGCAATCCTAAGTTTAACAGCCATGGATTTTCTATGCCTCAGAAAAATTTATACGGAATTAGCGCTAATTTTTGCCGAGTTTTAGCGAAAGTCAAAAGCACTAGCATCAGCAGGAAAGAGCTTATTTTGTTAGCCATGACTAATAATAATCTGACTGAAAAACAAGCTTCAGGGCTAATTGATCGCAATATGTTGATTTGCGCTTAAAACTGACCCACTTTTTGCGTTGAATTTTGACCCACCCTAATTCACTATTTTACGGGTTTGGGTTGTGGATAAACCGGTGTCTTTTTCTCCTTTTTCCCCTTGGTTGAACTTTCTTTAAAACGATAGCTGTCATTCCCAGTTTCAACAATATGGCAATGGTGTGTCACCCGATCTAACAGGGCTGTTGTCATCTTCGCATCACCAAATACATTCGACCATTCCGCAAAATTCAGATTGGTCGTGATGATCATGCTGGTACATTCGTATAGTTTACTCATCAAGTGAAAGAGTAAGGCGCCACCCGTTTGACTAAAGGGTAAGTAACCCATTTCATCCAGTACAACTAAGTCGGTGTGCATCAATCTGGCCGCGATTTGTCCTGCTTTGCCTTGCTGTTTTTCTTTCTCCAGCGCATTCACCAATTCAATGGTCGAAAAGAATCGAACGCGTCGGTGAAACTGTTCAATGGCCTGTATCCCGATGGCGGTAGCAAGATGGGTTTTACCGGTTCCCGGGCCGCCCACTAAAACCACATTTTGTGCATTATCCATAAAGTCACCTTGGCATAGTTGCCGGATAAGCGCCTCATTAGCCATGCTCTCAGTAAAGTTAAAACCATTCACATCTCGATAGGCAGGAAACTTAGCGGCTTTTAATTGATAGGCCACCGAGCGAACTTCTCGCTCTGCCAGTTCTGCTTTCAATAAATGATCTAATACCGTGATGCTGGCCTGAAATGCCGGTGAGTCTTGTTCCGCAAGATCTGCCAGCGCGTGAGCCATGCCATATAACTTCAGTGATTTAAGTACGGGGAGCATGGCATTAGTGAGCATGATGATCTCCTTGCAGTCTCAGATTGTCATAGCGGGTCACGTTAGCCAACGGCTCGATCTTCAGTGTCAGCTCGGGTGGGACATCTATCGGTGCCAGCGGTGTTTTATCCAGTAATCGACTCAAAATATTGAGGACAATTTGCTTCGAGGGTGCGCCCGTCTCCAACGCTAATTCAACTGCCGTCAATACATCCTGTTCATCGTGCAGCAATACCAGCGCTAAAATGTCCACCATCTCCCGATCACCTCCTATGCGCTTGAGTAGAATGGATTGCAATGTCCGGAAGGCTTGAGGCAATTCGACAAACGGCGCACCGTTACGCAATGCCCCCGGCTTTCGCTGTAATACAGAGAGATAATGTCGCCAGTCGTAGATGATGAGTGGGTGTTCATGTTTGCGATTAAACAACCGTTGATGGACCGCGATAATGCCGCCTTCTGCAATCACCTCGAGACGGTCATGATAAATGTGCAAACTCACCGGGCGGTTGGCAAATGACGAGGGCACGCTGTAACGCGTGCGTTCAAAGGTCAGCAAACTCGTGGGAGAGATCCGCTTTGTTTGCTCGACGAATCCATCAAAAGGCTGGCCAACTGGCATCAGGAAGGGACGTTCATCATCCAGTGCGGCCTGGATTGTTCTGGCTTCAGTAGGATGGGTTGATTCATGCCAGAGCGCGACACAACGTGCAGCCAACCAATCGTTCAATGCCGTCAGTGACGGCATCTCAGGCACTTTTTGCCACAATCGTCGCCGGGCATCCTGTACATTCTTCTCGATCTGACCCTTTTCCCAACCGGCGGCTGGATTACAAAACTCAGCCTCAAACAAATAGTGACTAACCATGGCCGCAAACCGGGCATTCACATCGCGCTGCTTACCCTGTTTTACCTTATCTACGGCGGTCTTCATATTGTCGTAGATGCCCCGTTGTGGAATACCACCCCATGCCGTAAAGGCATGGTAATGCGCATCAAACAGCATCTCATGGGTTTGCAGCGGATAAGCGCGAACGAAGAAAGCACGGCTGTAACTCAATTTACAATGAGCAACTTGCAGCTTGACGCGTTCACCCGCAATTACCGCCCAATCCTCGCTCCAATCAAATTGAAATGCTTCGCCGGGCGAAAACTGCAAAGGGATATAGGTGTGCTTGCTAGCACCGTGAGTGGATTCTAATTGCCGACGACGCCACTCGCGGGCAAATACCGCTACGCGATCATAGGAGCCATCAAAACCGAGGGTACATAAATCAGCGTGCATCTGTTTGACGGAGCGGCGTTGTTTACGAGAGGTTCTGGCTGCATCGGTTAACCACTGCGTCAGTTTATCGGTAAAAGCATCGAGTTTACTGGGTGTTTGCCGTTGAGGATAAAGGGGTTCAGCAATCTCAGTTCTGAGATAACGGCGAACTGTATTGCGGGAAAATCCGGTACGGCGGGCGATCTCCCGGATCGAGAGTTTATCGCGGAAATACCAACGTCTGATCTTGCTCAAAATGGCCACGTTAATCACTCCTAACTCCCGCTCATAAAATAAGCAGGATAGTCTGTTTACGTGGGTCAAATTTCGACGCAAATATGTGGGTTTAGTGGGTCAGTTTTAAACGCAAATCAACAAGTCATGACTATCCCACCGAACGATTCAGGTATCCAGAACGTTGGAAATGGAAAAATTGTTCTTACTTGGCCGTGAGCAATGTTACGGATAATGTAACCAATACTACCAAATACAGTCATTGCATAAGCAATAAACATTAATGATTTACCGATAAAAAACATGTCATCACATGACAGGGAATTTAACAGTCTTTCAAGTAATCTAGATATCATATAAGTCACCTTTAATAACAAGATAAATAGTTAATCAGAACCAAATAAAGCTGGCCTTTCGACCAGCTTTAATCGTTATCGGTTTGGCATAGAACGGTAGTGACTACAGACGTATTCAAGACGTCCTTCTCGTCTGCGAACATATCCACAGACGTGAACTGATTTTTCATCGTTCATTGAGGTGTTCCTCATTTTTAGTAAAAGAGGGACCTCAGATATTGAGATGAACACTAATCGAAGGTAAGATTACTTTACGTTTTGAGAGTGATCTTCCCTTCAACTGGGCTTGAGACCTCTTAGTGTAGAGCCGTACTGTTTACTGTTCGAGCAGTAATCAATATGTCATCTCACATCTAGGCACCTGCAAAGGTGCTTTTTTATTTCTCCTTCCTGACTCCTTTGAACGGAGTTCCGTCTTGTTTTACATCCATAAAACGACCCGTATTTGTATCTCGCTTAACCCAGTGACCTGATGGGGTTTGAGTTTGAGAACGTTCACGAACCATACCGTTACGGTGGCCATCACCAGATGGAGGGTTTGTTGCCATTTTGAGTACCTTTTTAGTGTTTAATCAGAAAACCATTTTCTGATTGAGGATATTTTAAGCAAGTAAAAATAATAGATCAAGCAAATACACAAAGTAGATGTGGTATACCTCGTAAAATACACTAAGTGTGGTATGATTTATATCAGTGATGCGTGGGGATGCTGGCGATGAATGAGAATAAAACTGAACGATTTGAAGATGTTAAGCCGATAGATTACGAACGATTAGCCTATGTGGACTTTAAGTTATTTTTCACTGGAACAATCAAACGATCAGACATGAAAGATATGTTTGATTTAGGTGACGCGGCTGCATCAAAAGTCTTTAGTCGATACAAAGATTTTCGACCAGACAATATGGATTATGCTCGACAACAGCATACCAATACTTTTAATCGAGGGGCGTTTAAGCCTTTGATTGAATTCGGCGCCGAATTAGCATTAGGTATGCTGGCAAATGGGTTTAATAAAAACAAGTTAACTGATCGGCCAATGCAGCCATATGCACGAGTAGGTAAAGTTCCAAATCAGTTAAATTCATATGAAGTCGCAAAGATAACGAGAGCCATTTCTGGTGGCTATGGAATCAAGTGTAATTATATATCTAACCATAGTGGTAATCATGATGAGCGGGTTCTTTTTCCATTCGCACTAGTATTTGATGGAAAGACGTGGATGTTCCGAGCAAATGATCGTTTCCATACTGGTGATGGCTCACCATTTAAGCATTTCCACTTTTCCCGTTGTAAAAATATCGTTGAATTAGAGAAAGAAACTGCTAAGGATCATGAAAAACCAATTCGTGATAAAGAATGGAATATGCAAATTCCATTGTTGCTTAGACTGCATGACAAGCTTACAGAAAAGCAGAAAAATGATATTCGCTATGAGTTTTGTATGGATGAAAATGCTGATGATTTAGTGCTAACAGAAAAATTATCTCTCTATTGGATATTATCAAGACAATGGTTCATTGATGATGGAAAAAGAGATGAGAATTCGTTTTACAAGTTTAAGTTGATAAATAGAGATGTTTTGTCAATTTAGAAATCAACATAATAAAGGCTTGTTCACATTGATGCGAATGCCCATAGATATGCACTACACTACGGAGATAACTCAGTTATAGTCATCAATGCGTTAACCAAAGCTAACGCATTCCTGCCCCAAAACGTTTTAGCTAAAGGTTGAAAAAACACAAAAAGTTACCCGAGGGTAGAAGGTATAATACAGCTTATTGACAGCAATCAATGGCCACCAAGATTGGTTCGATAGTCTGGTTGCTGCGGCAAGAAAAGTGAAGTAATAACAACTTGTGAGCGCCGCCAGTTGAAACACATGGCGGCATTCCACTAAGCTGTACTAGTTCAAACTCTTCGCTGCGCAGCGGGAACTTCGCTACCGTTTAACTAAAAGTTAATCTGAAAAACAAACCCAGTGTGTAACCAAATAAGAATAACTGAAAAATTAATTATTCTTTGTGGCTTACAAGAACTAATTCATTTTCCTCACCTAAATAGATATTTGAAGAATGGTTAAATTTTGGTTCAGCGTCTGTATTTGAAAGTTCGCAAACAACATTTTTAATTTTTTTATCAGCAGCACATTCAGCGTCCTGTGCAGAACCTGCGGCCCAGTGCATCTTCTTCCAAAGGCTTAAAATTTGTTTTTCATTCAGCATTTTCAAGGTCGTTTTCTCACCAGTTTTGGTGTTTGTTAACATTCCTGAATGATGCTCTCCAGTTACACTGAAAACTTTTTCTCCATGCGCATCTATATAGTCTCCGATCAAGCAGTCTATATGAGCAAAAGTATTGAATGAAAAAAATGCGACAGATAATGCGATTAGCTTTTTCATGAAAAATCTCTACAGTTTATGAATGAAAACACAGTCACTATAGTTAACAAATCGGGCTAAACAATTATTGATTGATGCAAATTATATGTGTGCCACTTTTTTTCATGCATATAGCCATCTTATACCAGCAGATCACTGGCTGTTTTGTTGGTGCGGTTTCAACTTAACAAGTGACTCAGGACAATCTTTTCCTGCATTAAACTATAACCCGGATCAATATGGGAAGGGTTGCCCACGACGTATTCAGTTGTACCCCCCCTCAAAAAAGACGCCATTCACCAAAGTGTATATAGAATGTTTTTATACCCACAATGTTATGTTATAACATATCATAGCTAAAGCAGAGATACTTCTGTGTGTATGAAATTTCTCTGTCTTCTCTTGTCTTTTATGTACTCACACGACACTCAATTGGTTTATGGCGCAGGTTTTTAAGGAGATGTAATGAAATTATCTGGAATTGCAATTTCACTGTTGATTATCAGCCCTGTGGCTTTTTCAAAGGATCTTGATGTAGTAACGAGTTTTTCAGTGTTATCTGACATGGTAAAACAAATAGGTGGGGAACATGTGAATGTTACATCTCTTATCGGGCCGAATGGCGACCCCCATGTATTCGAACCCACACCAAAAGACGCGCAACGAATAAACCATGCTGATGTTGTCATTGTCAGTGGGCTAGGGCTTGAGGGTTGGATAGAAAGACTGATAAAGGTCTCCGGATTTCAGGGGCAGGAAGTTGTTGCATCGGCAGGTATAAATACCCGATCAATGGTAGATGATGGGCAAACCATTACAGACCCGCATGCCTGGAATAGCATGAAAAACGCTGAGATATATGCAAACAACATCATGAATGCGTTAATTAAAAATGACCCTGATGATGCAGAGTATTTTCTCGCACATGGGAAAGAATACATGACCAGATTAGAAAGATTAGATGCCTGGGCGAAAAATGAATTTTCAAAACAACCTGTCAACAAAAGAAAAATTCTGACAAGCCATGATGCATTTGGCTATTTTGGCGCTGAGTATGGAGTGAAATTTTTATCTCCGGTTGGTTTTTCAACCGAATCAGAGGCGAGTGCAAAAAAAGTCTCAGATTTAATCAATCAACTCAAATCTGAACATATCAAAACGTATTTTTTTGAAAATCAAACGGACCTTCGCCTAGTAAAACAAATTGCAGCAGAAACAGGCGCGCAGCCTGGTGGAGAACTATATCCTGAAGCATTATCAAAGGAAGACGGTCCTGCTCCAACATTTGAAGCCGCATTTAAACACAATGTAGAGATCATGCTGGAAAGTATGAAAAAATAGCGACTTACTTGTCAGATACCAACGAGGATATTTAAAAAATCCTCAATTTATTATGATTACCACATCATAAGTGGTAATCATATATTGGCTAAATATGCCTCTGACGTAAGTAAAGAACACTCATTGTTGACGCCAAGAGTCCTCAGGGCTCGACATAAATGGCCGCTTCGCAAGATAAATAGATTATAATCTTCAACTCAGAAAAGTAGTCTCTTCAAACCAAAAGATTAACGATGTTAATGTCATTAAAATATTAACACTGGCAAAATAAAAGCACTTTAGCCAGATGAAATTGGTTAATTTACAAAAAGTTAGCGGTCACTATTGATTCGCATCTGGAGTCAAAAGCGTGCAGCCATCACGATTAAAATTTCCTGTCGCAACTAATCGACTAAAATATACTCAATTCGGGGCCAATTTGCTCATCGTTATTTTGGGTCTCGCGTTGCTATTTCAGTTATTTTTTGCTCAAACCACCTTCTGGTTACTACTGCTACGAGTCATTTTGGGTTCCTTACTGCTGACTTTGGCTGTGACTGACAACATGCTGCGTTGCTGCCAACCCACAGAGCTCGTCGATGACAAAAATATTCCAGCAGCAGAACCATCCCCCTTTCTGCATAACCGGTTCAGTCTGCCGACAGGATTGACCCAACGCTTGGACTATCTATTCAGACATTTGCTGTTCACGGTTTGTCTGACGCTACTGGCATTCTGGGGCTGCGCATGCAACCTAGCTAAAACGGAGCAACTGATTTTTCCCGAAACTCTATCAGTACCCGTTGTGGTTTTATTACTCGCGGGATGTTTTGTCCTACTGGTTTACGAAAGGATGTGTAGCGATGCCAAGATGAAATCGGAATACCAGCCAGAGGTCGTAGGGCTATGCCGGATCAATCTGAATATCTGGTTACTGGCCAGCGTGGCAGTGCTGTTTTCCGCTATCTTACCGAATACCGCATTGTGGATACTGCGCTTGACCAGTTTGCTCATCCTTCTGGTCTCTGCCGAATTTCTTTGCCGACTGCTCGCTGCACTCTTTTATCTGACTCCAGGCCTGAATACACCACGTTTTCTGACACTGAGCCTGCTAACGTCCTTCTATCATTGGCCATTACGCCCTGGTGATTTCCTTCTGGAAAAAATAGAGCATCATCTCGGTGTTGATCTGAGCCAGATCCAATCCTTCAAAATCATCAAGCGGTTATGTCTTCCGATACTTGGCAGTGTTGCCTTATTGGGATGGCTATCCAGTAGCCTGATCAATATTTCATTGCAGCAACGGGGAGTATACGAGCGCACAGGTCAACCTGTTGCCGTATTGAAACCAGGGTTGCATCTGGGGTTGCCATGGCCATTGGGTAAAATCCGCCTGGTCGAATATGGCGCTGTGCATGAATTGCAAACCAGCGATATGCCGGATCACAGAGAGCAACTTGAGATTGACCGAGCGGAAGCTCCAGCACCACAAAGTAGCTGGCGGCTCTGGGATACTAGCCACCCAGGAGACCAATCTCAAATGATCGCCAGTGAAACAAATAGCCAACAGGGTTTTCAGATCATGGATATGGATGTTCGTCTGATCTGGCGGATTGGCTTAACCGATCAGGCTGCACTGGATAGTGTCTACCAGGCCGCTCAACTACCAGACATTATCCGGAATGTCGCACGTCAGGTACTAGTCAGCTATTTTGCCAGCCAGCAATTGGATAACTTGCTAAGCGAGCAGCAAAATACGCTGGCAACCAAACTGAACCAGCAAATCCAGCACCGTCTGGACAGGCTGAATACCGGCGTTGAACTCCTGTTCACCCGGATTGAATCCATTCATCCGCCAATCGGTGTGGCAGATGCCTATCATGGTGTTCAGGCCGCTCAAATTGCAGCCAAAGCCCTAATTGAACGCGAACATGGTTATGCCGCCAGCCAAAATAGTAACGCAGAAATTAATGCCCTGATCGACCTTGAGCAGGCGCAGGCCGTTTCTGCCGAACGAATAGCTCAGGCGCATCGCGACTCAGCACAATTCTCCGCCGAATACAAAGCCTGGAAACATACGGGATCTGTCTTCGTCACCGAGCGACAATTCCAGATCTTGCGGCAATCGTTGGCGAATACCCCTTTGTTAATTCTCGATAGTCGCCTGCGAAACGAGAATGCTCCTATGCTGGACTTTCGCGCACCATCATTTATGAATAATCTGGTTGAACAACCCAAGGCCAAAGCAAAATGAAGATCCATTCCATTATTGCTCCAAAGAACCATGCGGTGACCACAGAAAAACACCGCTCCATTCATTCGGGTGGAGACCGTCGCGCATATGGGATCCGCTTGTTCATTGCGATGATATTGGTCTTACTGGCCTTGCTCGCCGCCTGTCTGCAACAAGTGCGGGCCGGCAGTGCCACGGTGATTACCCGCTTTGGCCGACCAGACCGGATCCTGCTGTCGCCAGGGATCAACTGGCGACTGCCGCTGCCATTTGAAGAGCCCATCGATGTAGATCTGCGCATTCGTTCTACCTCTAGCGGGTTGCAGGATGTGGGAACACGAGATGGATTGCGCATCATTGTGCAAGCTTGGGCTATCTGGAAAGTCAAACCAGATAGCGAACATGTGCTGAAATTTATCCGTGCCGTCCAAAATCAGCCAGACGAAGCAGCCAGACAGATCCGGACATTTATTGGCTCTGCACTGGAAACAACCACCAGTAATTACACACTGGCCGAACTGGTGAACACAGATGCCAGCCGTATTCAATTAAGTCAGATGGAACAACAGTTACGTAACCAGTTACAAAATCCATTGATGAACAGCTATGGGATTGAACTGGTCCAGGTCGGTATTGAACGGCTAACTTTACCCGACGTCACGCTGAATGCCACGGTGGATAGAATGCGGGCAGAACGTGAAGCCATCGCCACCGCCCGGACGGCTGAAGGCAAACGTCAGGCGGCTGACATTCATTCTACAGCAGACAAAAATGCTCGCATTATTGAAGCCGATGCCACCGTCAAAGCCGCTGGCATTACCGCGGAGGCCCAACAGGCGGCGGCTGAAATTTACGGCAAGGCATATGCCAGTAACCCCAAGCTTTATAGTTTGCTGCGGTCACTCGATACGCTGAAATCCATTGTAAATAAGCAAACTCAAATGGTTCTAAGAACAGATGCAGCCCCCTTCCAGGCATTGGAACGCGGACCAGAGAACCCTAAAGAGGACAAGTAACCATGGGTAATCCGTCTTCTCGGCAGTCGCCTTGGGCACAGTCTTATCGGATTGCGTTTTTCACGTTATATGCCGCAACCCTGCTGGCTGCCGCAGCTTGGTTTTTTTCAAGCACCTACCGGATTGCACCAGACAGCCAAGCAGTGGTGTTCCATTTTGGTGAGCCAATCCGACTTGAACATGCGGGATTGTTGCTGGCATGGCCGCAACCGATAGACCAAGTGATCAAAATTCCGGGACCTGAGCGGATTATCGAACATCCCGTCATGACGATGCGCCAGAATGTTCAGCTCGGTAGCACGCCCCTTCAAGACGTCAATGATGATACAGATGCCGGATCGGGTTATCTGCTTACCGGCGATACTGGTATCGTACAACTAGATATCCGATTATTTTACCAAGTGACCGACCCTATCAGCTTTGCTATTCAACAGTCGCATATCGATCCCTTACTGGATAGACTGGCTACCCGGGCTGCTGCGGTTGTTTGTGCAAGTCGGGACCTGGACACCATTCTGGTAGCACGTCCGGAGATAGCAGGAAACGAACCCAAGGTGGCAGAAGCTCGCCTCAAGTTGCGTGGCGACTTCAAGCAGGCCATGAATGATTCACTGGCTGAGCTGGCAAATATGCAGACGGAACCGGGGATTCGGATTGAAAGAGTCGATATTGCATCCTCCTTGCCAGGCAATGCAGTCAGTGCTTTCAATGCCGTACTGACGGCCAGTCAACAGGCAGAAAAAAACATAGCGGATGCTCGCAACACAGCAGCATTAAGACTGCAAAATGCTAGGCAGAATGCTGACCGGCTGATCCAGCAAGCGCAAGCCTCCAGCCAGGAAACTCTGGCACAAGCTATGATTGATACCGAGACAATTAACCGGTTAGCCCACTCCTCAGATAGTGGTCTGTTACAACGACTATATCGCGACAAAATCGCAGAGATATTTACCAATGCGGGTAAGGTCATCACCATCTCACCAGGCGAAGACAGCCATCTGATATTACCGGGAGCTCCCGCGCCCCAAGTCACCAGTACGTCGCTCGCACCAGAAGGGAAATAACATGAGCCACCAGTGCAGCCATGGCCATCATCACTTACCTCTCACCGACACCTTGCTAACAGGCAAAGAACAGCAACGTCTGTTCAAACAATTGGCGCTCGCATTGATCACCATGGGGCTATTGGTATTGAGCCTGATTTGGCAGTATCTGGCCCCCGAACAAGCGGCTGCCAGCAACATACTGGCAGGGATCGCAAGCCTGATGGTTGCCATCCCCGTCATTCGGTCAGCCTGGTTTAGCCTGCGTTATCCTGATTTGCATGGGGTTACCGATCTATTGATCGCCTTGGCGATGATGGGAGCCTGGGCTCTTGGCGATTTGATGACAGCGGCGACTTTGCCCATCATCATGATTTTTGGGCATATACTGGAAGAACGCGGTGTGATGGGTACTCGCCAGGCCATTGAAGCACTGAGCAAATTAACCCATAGCCGAGCGCGAAGAATCGATACCGATGGCCGAATTGAAGAAACGGATAATCAACAGTTACGACCCGGTGATGTGGTGGAAATCCGCACGGGAGACAATGTGCCAGCTGATGGCGTGATTCTCTCCGGTTATGCCAGTCTGGATGTCGCTTCCATCACCGGAGAATCCGTTCCGATGGAAGTGTCGGTTGGCGATCCGGCCTATGGCGGAGCCATCAATCTAAATGGCCTACTGCGCATGCGCGTAACCTTGACGGGTGAAAATGCCACGTTAGGGAAAGTCATCGCTTTGATGAAAGACGCAGAACAAGCCAAACCTCCAGTGACTCGTTTGCTGGAACGCTATGCTGGGCACTACCTCATTCTGGTATTGATGATTGCTGCTGTGACCTGGTTCTTGACTTACGATAGTCAAGCCATGTTGGCGGTGCTGGTCGCAGCCTGTCCTTGTGCCTTGGTCCTGTCCGCCCCTGCTACCTCGATGGCTGGAATAACAGTGGCAGCTCGCAATGGGATCCTGATCCGGAATACCGCCTTTCTTGAAGAGTTGGCAGACGTCGATGCCATGATCGTCGACAAGACAGGAACCCTGACTCAGGGCCAATTACATCTTGACCAGATCATCGCCGCCAACCAGCACAGTGACAACGACATTCTCTCTCTCGCCAGTAGTCTTGGTGCCAGCAGCAGTCATCCGGTCAGCCGGGCCTTGGCTCAGTATGCTACAGCGGCATCGTCTTGGGAGTTGCGGAATGTTAATGAAATCCATGGGATTGGCATTAGCGCCATGACAACGCAGGGGCGTGCCTTGCTCGGTCGTGCAGCGTTATTTGAACGTTATGGTGTACAAATGACCAGCCTTCCAGAATATGAAGGGCCCGTGGTCGGCGTGGGGCTGAATGGCGTATTTTGGGGCTGGCTATTACTGACCGATGCCATCCGCCCTGAAGCGGCGGAGGCTGTACAGCAGCTGAAATCACTCGGCATTGAAAAGCACCTGTTACTCACTGGAGACCGCTCTGGTGCCGCCCGCAAAATCGCTGAACAAACAGGGATCCAGGATTTCGAAGCAGAAGCCCTGCCGGCCGATAAATTACGTTGGGTTCAGCAATCAGTCGCCGATGGCTGGCATCCGATGGTCGTTGGCGATGGAATCAACGATGCGTTGGCATTGAAAGCAGGGGCTGTTGGGGTTGCGATGGGTAAAAGCGGGGCAGATATTGCCATGGCCTCGGCTGACATTGTTCTGACCAGTAGTGATCTTCGTCGTTTACCTTTTGCTATTCGCCTGAGCCGGGCATGCCGCAAAACATTGCAAACAAATGTGATCATCGGTCTTGGGTGGACCCTGATGATTATCGGCATGGCTGCACTGGGGATATTTGGCAGCGCCGGAGCGCTAATCGCCGCCCTGTTGCATAATCTGAGTACCTTTCTAGTGCTTGCCAACACCGGTAGATTACTGAACTTTGACTATGTAAAACCGCCCGCTATGATATACACCGCCTCGGATGCCGAATAGACAACCGCCATCGGCTTAGCGTGCTTTATTTTCCTTTTTCTGAAGCGACCCCTTGCCATTTGAACATCACTGAGACGGTCAAGTTGACCGGGCTCCGGTGGCGATATCAGAAAAAATCTTATCGCAACCCGCTTCTTTTATACCTTGATTTGTAGATGCAGACTTTGGGATGAAGCAGATATCCGTGCATAACCAATCAACACTTTACGGCCATTTCTAGCCATCTGTTCGAGATAAAGAAATGCTACCGTCTAATACTGAGTAGCATTTTTTTAGATAAATAAGTTGCCTATTCAAGTAAGCTACGAAGCATCCAGGCCGTTTTTTCATGCAATTGAATGCGTTGAGTCAGTAAATCGGCGGACGCCTCATCCTTAGCTGGTTCAATAACAGAAAATAGCGAACGCGCGGTACGCACAACAGCCTCTTGCCCTTCGACCAAGTTTTTGATCATTTCCTGAGCTTTAGGAACTTCAGTATCGGATGGGATCACCGTTAATTTAGCAAACTCTTGATAGGTGCCGGGTGCAAAAACGCCTAATGCCCGAATTCGCTCCGCAATTAAATCAACCGCCAATGCCAACTCGTTGTACTGCGTCTCAAACATCAGATGTAACGTATTAAACATCGGACCGGTGACATTCCAATGGTAATAATGAGTTTTGAGATACAGCGTATAACTATCAGCTAGTAACCGTGATAATCCCTCAGAAATAGCAGATCGATCCTGTTCATTAATACCAATGTTCATGGGTTGACTAGACATATCCAATCTCCTTGATGAAACGTGTTTTTTTACATGTTTATCCATCATATCAATGTATTGGTTTCTGCATACCGCCTCTTTTAAATTTCGAGATCTAACTGTTAAATTTGGATTTTTTGTTATTTTCCTAACAGTGAAACACGCTCGATCTACTATCTTTGTTGATAAGACTCATTTGTACTCACTGAAAAAAAGCTGTTTGTGTATCAAATGTTGCCTCAATGAGAGAGGTAATCAAGGAGAAAGATATGGAGCAAGATAAAACGGCAGGTTCTGCTGGAAAATGTCCATTCATGCATGGTGGAGCCACATCAGCCAACATGGCAAATACAGATTGGTGGCCTAAGGCTCTGAATCTCGACATCCTTCATCAGCACGATAGCAAGACCAATCCAATGGGCCCTGACTTCAACTACCGGGCTGAAGTTAAAAAACTGGATGTGGATGCTCTTAAAAACGACCTGAAAGCATTGATGACAGAAAGCCAGTCATGGTGGCCTGCTGACTGGGGGCACTATGGTGGTTTAATGATCCGTATGGCCTGGCATTCAGCAGGAACCTACCGTATTGCCGATGGTCGTGGCGGTGCGGGCACAGGGAATCAGCGGTTTTCGCCGCTGAATTCCTGGCCTGATAATGCCAATCTGGATAAGGCTCGCCGTTTACTGTGGCCCATTAAGAAAAAATATGGCAACAAGCTCAGTTGGGCGGATCTGATCATTCTGGCTGGCAACATGGCCTATGAATCAATGGGACTGAAAACTTTCGGTTTTGCATTCGGGCGGGAAGATATCTGGCATCCTGAAAAAGATATCTATTGGGGATCAGAGAAAGAATGGCTGGCGCCCAGCGGCAGTGCTGGCAGCCGTTACTCCGGCGAGCGTGATCTTGAAAACCCGTTAGCAGCCGTCATGATGGGATTAATTTATGTGAACCCGGAAGGGGTTGATGGCAAACCAGATCCGTTAAAAACAGCGAAAGACATGCGGGTAACGTTTGCCCGAATGGCAATGAATGACGAAGAAACCGTAGCGCTGACCGCTGGCGGCCATACTGTTGGTAAGGCGCATGGCAATGGGAGTGCGGCGAATTTAGGTCCGGCACCGGAAGGCGCTGCGCTGGAAGAGCAGGGTCTGGGTTGGATGAACCATTCCAGCCGTGGTGTAGGGCGGAATACGGTGACCAGCGGCATTGAAGGTGCTTGGACAACTCACCCGACCCAATGGGATAACGGTTATTTTGACCTGCTCTTTGGCTGTGACTGGTGGCTCCAAAAATCGCCTGCCGGCGCATGGCAGTGGGAACCTGTAAATGTCAAAGACGAGGATATGCCAGTGGATGTTGAGGATCCCGCTATCCGTCATAAACCCATTATGACCGATGCTGACATGGCATTAAAATTTGATCCTGATTACCGCAGATATGCTGAACGTTTCCATCAAGATCCAGCTTATTTCTCGGAAGTCTTTGCCCGAGCTTGGTTTAAATTAACCCACCGGGATCTGGGGCCGAAGTCCCGCTATATTGGTCCTGATGTGCCTGATGAAGATCTGATCTGGCAAGATCCCATCCCAAGTGGACGTAAGGATTTTGATGTAAATGCGGTTAAAGCAAAAATCTTAGCCAGCGGACTAAGCATCAGCGAATTGGTTACAACCGCGTGGGATAGTGCCCGGACCTTCCGGGGTTCAGACAAGCGGGGTGGTGCTAATGGTGCGCGGATCCGTTTTGCGCCACAGAAAAACTGGGAAGGCAATGAACCTGTGCGGTTAAACAAAGTATTGGCCGTACTTGAAAAAATTGCTGCTGAAAATAATGTCAGCGTGGCTGACGTCATTGTACTTGCAGGAAATACAGGGGTTGAACTGGCCGCTAAAGCGGCGGATTTTGATATCTCGGTTCCATTTTCTCCCGGACGCGGGGATGCGTCTGCGGAGCAAACAGATGCAGAGTCTTTCAGCGTGCTGGAACCATTAGCTGATGGCTTCCGCAATTGGTTGAAGAAAGATTATGTCGTCAGTGCTGAAGAGTTACTGCTTGATCGAGCACAGTTAATGCGACTGACAGCAAAGGAAATGACCGTGTTGATCGGTGGCATGCGTGTATTGGGCACTAACTATGCCGGCACCCTGTATGGTGTATTTACTGATCGCGTTGGTACGCTAACGACCGATTTCTTCGTTAACTTGACTGATATGGCTTATCTGTGGAAACCGACAGGGCAAAACCTGTATGAAATACGGGAACGTAAAACCGGGAACGTAAAATGGACTGCAACCCGTGCCGATCTGGTTTTTGGTTCAAATTCAATACTCCGGGCTTATGCGGAAGTTTATGCACAGGACGATAATCAGGAGAAATTTGTGAATGACTTTGTTGCTGTTTGGGCAAAAGTCATGAATGCAGACAGGTTTGATTGCTGTTAACCAAAATCAACATGGATTGAACTAAAAATGAGTATTCAGGTAATGCCAACGGGGAACTTAGTTTGCATTACCTGTTACAGAAGCTTATCTTGATCGCTGTTTTGTCAAAGACTAGACACCAAAAAATTTAGAGATATCAGATGTATCTAAAGCAGATATCACGCTATTTATGACTAAGCGATAATCACTGTCTATTAATGTTACCAACGCAGCATTTTCCCCACCTCGCTCAGACACCACTCATCGCTTGAATACTCAACACCACCCGGCACCAAAATATAGGGTTCACAACCTGGCCGTTCGTGGCGTTCCTGAATGAGCTGATTTTTCGCTAACCAATCCAGACTGCGGATCACCTTATTATCGGAAAAATCATGGATCAAGCGTTCGCAAACAAGATCATCGAGGTTGATATAGCCACATTTTTTCATCCAACTCACAATGGTGGCAGTACATTTATCCAGCTTCATTTTTATCCGAAATTCTGTTCAGGATTGTTATGGCGCTCGGTATGCTACCGTAAAAAAGCCCTATTTCAAGAAAAATAGAGCCCATAAGACTCCGCGGCAACAGCCATTATTCGGGCTTAAAACTGCATAATTCGTCGCAGATAGCTAATTTTATTGGGCTAAACAGCCCATTTTTTCAATCAGATATCACTGTGTAAATAATTGGAAAATATATTTTTATCATTGTTTTGTATGCAAAACATGCGTAAGACCTCTTTTGTAAAGAACATACGCAACAGCTTATTGACTATAAGTGGTGTTGTAGAGCAGCAGTTGCATGATGCATTACAGGTATTATGCACACAAAATATTGAATAAATTCGACGGTCATACAAACGGACCGTCAGGTAAACATGATTGCAGTAGAAATAAACGAAGTCTTGCACGCGTGTGCTTGCTGTACCATAACTATCTATAAAACGTTTATGTCCAAAAACATGTTTCGTTCAGCATGAGAAAAACACTCTTTTGAATCCATATCGCGTAATAGAATATTAGTTAACTTACTTTTTGTAGGTACGTCTATTGATATAGTCTTTAGGAAAACCTATCTTGTCACATGAAAAATATTCATGCATAGGATCAAGAACAACTTGAACCACTTACTAAAGCTAAAAAAAGATAACCATATAAAATATCTATGTATTTTTCAAAGTACCACTTAATTCGTGATTACTGAGATCATGTTGCAACAGACGCAAGTCAGCACCGTGATCCCATATTACGAACGCTTTATGGCACGCTTCCCTGATGTGTTAAGCCTCGCCAATGCACCGCTGGATGAAGTCTTACATCTATGGACAGGGCTGGGTTATTACGCCCGCGCCCGCAACCTGCACAAAGCGGCCGAAGTTATACGCGATCAATATCAAGGATTGTTTCCAGTAACCTTCGATGAGGTCGTCGACTTACCGGGCATTGGCCGCTCTACGGCTGGTGCTATTTTATCGCTGTCGTTAAAACAGCATCATGCGATTTTAGATGGTAACGTCAAACGAGTGCTCACACGTTGGTTAGCACTGGAAGGCTGGCCGGGGCAAAAGCAAATTGAAAATGAACTTTGGGATTGGGCGAATAAACTCACCCCCACAGAGCGCGTGGAACACTATAACCAGGCGATGATGGATTTGGGTGCCAGCCTTTGCAGTCGCACTAAACCGCAATGCACCATTTGCCCGATGCACGATGATTGTGGTGGTTATCTGCAAGGTAAACCCACTGCCTACCCGACACCTAAACCAAATAAGAAACAGATCCCGGTAAAACAAACCTGTCTATTGATCATGCGTCATGCACAGAGTGTCTGGTTGCAGCAACGCCCGGCGCAGGGCATCTGGGGCGGATTATTCAGCTTTCCGGAATTTAGTGATATTAGCGAAGCACAGCACTGGCTACAGCAACAAGGCTATACAGAGCTGGCAATTCAGCCGCTGAGTGCATTCCGGCACACTTTTAGCCACTTTCATCTGGATATCACTCCCCTGCTGGTCAGCATGCCGCATCCTGCACACAGCATCATGGAGCAAAGCAACGAACTTTGGTATAACCTCAAGCAACCATCCAGTGTTGGCCTGTCTGCGGTGACACTGAAATTACTGACTTATCCTGAACTGCAACAATAGAGAAAATAACTATGTCCCGAATTGTATTTTGTCAGCGACTGAAAAAAGAAGCCCCAGGTATGGCCTTTCAACTGGTTCCCGGTGAATTGGGTAAGCGAATTTTTGACAACATCTCTCAGGAAGCTTGGGCGGAATGGCAAAAAAAACAGACCATGCTGATCAATGAAAAAAAACTGAACATGATGAACACAGAGCATCGTGCCTTACTGCAAGCTGAGATGGAAAAATATCTGTTTGAAGACGGTGAAGTGCAAATTGAAGGTTATGTACCACCGAGCGCTAAATAACCGTTTGTCTAGGAATAAACCAGTCATTTTCTGGTTTTGTTCAGCAAAGCAGCAAACGAACTGAAAATTGAGGGGTTTCGGAAAAAAGCGTTGACTTAAAACCGCTTATTTTGTTTAATGCGCCCCGTTGCCCAGATAGCTCAGTCGGTAGAGCAGCGGATTGAAAATCCGCGTGTCCGTGGTTCGATTCCGCGTCTGGGCACCATCATTTAAGTTAACTTGCTGTAGCGAGTTAAGTAACAAATTTGTGTGCCGGCTTAGCTCAGTTGGTAGAGCAACTGACTTGTAATCAGTAGGTCATCAGTTCGATTCCGATAGCCGGCACCATTCCTTCTCTTAGCCCAGATAGCTCAGTCGGTAGAGCAGCGGATTGAAAATCCGCGTGTCCGTGGTTCGATTCCGCGTCTGGGCACCATGAATATGAAAGCCTCACAACAATGTGAGGCTTTTTTGTTTTTGGTTTCCGGTAGATATCCTGTTGTTTCGGACTAGCCTTCCCTCTTAGCAAGAATTTTTAGCTCGTCATTTTCTGCAACACATATCCGACGCTTCGTCGCCACCGACAGTAATTTGCCTGTATTTTTCGTGAAAAACTCTCCTGTCCGAATTCCGGTCTTTTGTCTGGTGTACTTTGGTTATGCTGGCGTTAGAAATTCAGGAAGATTGGATGTACCTTGGAATAGGTAAAACGGATGAGTCAGTGTTGAAGTGATGCCGTTGGAATGGCAAGTTTTGGCATAGCTGTTATTTGCGGATATGGGTAGAAAAGGCTCTGGGCGATATCCGGTCTTTCTAATTGTATAAATATCCGCTCTTCGCAAATTCATTTGGAGATAAATGGCGGGCTTAGATCTGGGCTGTCCGCCATTCAAAGTAGAACTTATTTTTCTACCACTACCGCTGGTAATCGTAGTTCATCAAAGCATCAAATTCAGAGAAATTATTAAGACCTAGGGCATTACACACTTTTTTTGCTTCATCACAGAATTGTTGGTAGATCACACCTGTAACAGTATTTTTCTTAAGATTAGGGGGGAATTTGGCATTCGATACTTTATTAAGTTCCGAGACAGAACGACTATTCATTACCGCGAAACAGGTGTTATCGTATGAATGTAAAATTTCACTGATTACATTAGGTCCAGCTCCGCTCACATTTACAAACTGAGCATGCAACACATCATATGCTGTAGCTGGTGTTAAAGGCCCTGAAGCTAACGCGTTCTGAAGTAAAGAAAGTCCAGAAATTGTTGATTTGCGTTTAAAACTGACCCACTAAACCCACATATTTGCGTCGAAATTTGACCCACGTAAACAGACTATCCTGCTTATTTTATGAGCGGGAGTTAGGAGTGATTAACGTGGCCATTTTGAGCAAGATCAGACGTTGGTATTTCCGCGATAAACTCTCGATCCGGGAGATCGCCCGCCGTACCGGATTTTCCCGCAATACAGTTCGCCGTTATCTCAGAACTGAGATTGCTGAACCCCTTTATCCTCAACGGCAAACACCCAGTAAACTCGATGCTTTTACCGATAAACTGACGCAGTGGTTAACCGATGCAGCCAGAACCTCTCGTAAACAACGCCGCTCCGTCAAACAGATGCACGCTGATTTATGTACCCTCGGTTTTGATGGCTCCTATGATCGCGTAGCGGTATTTGCCCGCGAGTGGCGTCGTCGGCAATTAGAATCCACTCACGGTGCTAGCAAGCACACCTATATCCCTTTGCAGTTTTCGCCCGGCGAAGCATTTCAATTTGATTGGAGCGAGGATTGGGCGGTAATTGCGGGTGAACGCGTCAAGCTGCAAGTTGCTCATTGTAAATTGAGTTACAGCCGTGCTTTCTTCGTTCGCGCTTATCCGCTGCAAACCCATGAGATGCTGTTTGATGCGCATTACCATGCCTTTACGGCATGGGGTGGTATTCCACAACGGGGCATCTACGACAATATGAAGACCGCCGTAGATAAGGTAAAACAGGGTAAGCAGCGCGATGTGAATGCCCGGTTTGCGGCCATGGTTAGTCACTATTTGTTTGATGCTGAGTTTTGTAATCCAGCCGCCGGTTGGGAAAAGGGTCAGATCGAGAAGAATGTACAGGATGCCCGGCGACGATTGTGGCAAAAAGTGCCTGAGATGCCGTCACTGACGGCATTGAACGATTGGTTGGCTGCACGTTGTGTCGCGCTCTGGCATGAATCAACCCATCCTACTGAAGCCAGAACAATCCAGGCCGCACTGGATGATGAACGTCCCTTCCTGATGCCAGTTGGCCAGCCTTTTGATGGATTCGTCGAGCAAACAAAGCGGATCTCTCCCACGAGTTTGCTGACCTTTGAACGCACGCGTTACAGCGTGCCCTCGTCATTTGCCAACCGCCCGGTGAGTTTGCACATTTATCATGACCGTCTCGAGGTGATTGCAGAAGGCGGCATTATCGCGGTCCATCAACGGTTGTTTAATCGCAAACATGAACACCCACTCATCATCTACGACTGGCGACATTATCTCTCTGTATTACAGCGAAAGCCGGGGGCATTGCGTAACGGTGCGCCGTTTGTCGAATTGCCTCAAGCCTTCCGGACATTGCAATCCATTCTACTCAAGCGCATAGGAGGTGATCGGGAGATGGTGGACATTTTAGCGCTGGTATTGCTGCACGATGAACAGGATGTATTGACGGCAGTTGAATTAGCGTTGGAGACGGGCGCACCCTCGAAGCAAATTGTCCTCAATATTTTGAGTCGATTACTGGATAAAACACCGCTGGCACCGATAGATGTCCCACCCGAGCTGACACTGAAGATCGAGCCGTTGGCTAACGTGACCCGCTATGACAATCTGAGACTGCAAGGAGATCATCATGCTCACTAATGCCATGCTCCCCGTACTTAAATCACTGAAGTTATATGGCATGGCTCACGCGCTGGCAGATCTTGCGGAACAAGACTCACCGGCATTTCAGGCCAGCATCACGGTATTAGATCATTTATTGAAAGCAGAACTGGCAGAGCGAGAAGTTCGCTCGGTGGCCTATCAATTAAAAGCCGCTAAGTTTCCTGCCTATCGAGATGTGAATGGTTTTAACTTTACTGAGAGCATGGCTAATGAGGCGCTTATCCGGCAACTATGCCAAGGTGACTTTATGGATAATGCACAAAATGTGGTTTTAGTGGGCGGCCCGGGAACCGGTAAAACCCATCTTGCTACCGCCATCGGGATACAGGCCATTGAACAGTTTCACCGACGCGTTCGATTCTTTTCGACCATTGAATTGGTGAATGCGCTGGAGAAAGAAAAACAGCAAGGCAAAGCAGGACAAATCGCGGCCAGATTGATGCACACCGACTTAGTTGTACTGGATGAAATGGGTTACTTACCCTTTAGTCAAACGGGTGGCGCCTTACTCTTTCACTTGATGAGTAAACTATACGAATGTACCAGCATGATCATCACGACCAATCTGAATTTTGCGGAATGGTCGAATGTATTTGGTGATGCGAAGATGACAACAGCCCTGTTAGATCGGGTGACACACCATTGCCATATTGTTGAAACTGGGAATGACAGCTATCGTTTTAAAGAAAGTTCAACCAAGGGGAAAAAGGAGAAAAAGACACCGGTTTATCCACAACCCAAACCCGTAAAATAGTGAATTAGGGTGGGTCAAAATTCAACGCAAAAAGTGGGTCAGTTTTAAGCGCAAATCAACACCTGACCTTCCGGATCATAATCATTTGCCAATACAGCCACATTGACCGCAGTCCCATCCACAGTGGTTGCGCTGTCTGCCACGGCAACAGGAGCCAAATTAACAGGAGTGCTAACGACATAAGTTACTGAACCTGTTGCGTCATAACCGGTCACGCTACTGTTAGTTGCAGTTAAGTTGACGCTGTAAGAACCATCGCTCGCTGTAGTAGCAGAAGTAACGGTCAATGTAGTGCTTGCACTTTGGCCCGGGTTCAGCGTCATCGCAGTCTGTGCAAAATTAGCAGTCCAGCCTGATGGTGTTTGTGCTTGTAAATTAAACTGAGAACCAGAACAGCTGCTGTTATCGCTATTAGTTAAAGTCAGGGTGTAACTCACTGATGTACCAGCCGCAACTGCTGTACTTTGCGCTGGTGTCAGCGCAATAGTTGGTTTTGCGTGCTGACAAGTCTGAGGACCCAATTCGACAGTAACACTCGCCTGATTGCCATTAGTCCAATCCGTTGTAATAGTCACGCCAGCCGCGGTATCAACGTAGCTTTTGCCACTAGCCAATGCATGATCACTCCAATCGTAATAGCTGGTGCTGTTACTGGCTGGCGTCATATCCAGCAGATAACTGGTCCGACGATCACCGTCAACACCGGTGCGGATCACAACACCATTGAGTACATTGGTATTCCCGGCCAAGAAACTATCACTACCCAAAGCCTGACGATATTCAAGGTAGTACCATTTAGACAAGCCAGTTGCTGAATCAACACCCATTGGGATTTTCAGCGCTTTGACACCACCATCATTAATTTCATAAGGTGTTAAGGTATAGCTACCGCTGGTACTGACTTCGGTAATCGCAGGTGAAGAACCGTATCCCAGCCAACCTAACTGAAGCTTCTGGAACGGCGCCAGATGACCGGCAACATAGTTCCCCATGATGTCATCACGATCACCATATTCAAACGTCTGACAAGATGAACCCAATGTAGTGGCACCACACTCCAGTGCATGCGAGTGCTGTAAACCAAAGTTATGCCCCATCTCATGCCCGATGGTAGTCACTTGTAGAGAGCCATTGATCCAGCTCTGAGAAGGCAAACCACCAACAGTGCCCATTCCTGTCCAGCCACAGGTGCTGATGTTAGGGAAAATATAGACACGGCGTTGGTAGGCAGAGAGATTTGCACCGGCGTTAGTTGCAGCCGCATCCGCTTGTTGAGCAATGGTGGTTGTATCACAGTTGGTGCTGTCTACAGCAACGGTAAACCAGCCCATAACATCCCCGGTCAGCCAGGTTTGTTGATATGAAGCTTCCAGAAAATAATTGCTAACATTGCCAAAGACCATGCTGCGCGCTTGCTCAATACTCCAAGGCTGATTTGCTGGCGCATCTTGGAAATTTACCAACATAACCAGCGTTTTTTGTTCGCCAAAGGTATTTGGTTGAATAGTGACACTACTGGCTGTTGCGGTCGTTGTTGTGCTGCCATTCAGTGCCTGAGTTTCTAATCCGTTTTGTTCCAGCACCAGATGCTTACCAACCAATACACCTTTGGCCTTTGCATGTACGCCACTTTGCACATCAGGCGCTTCGCCAGTAAAGTGTAATTCCAGACGCTCCCCAGCTGGCGTGGTCAGAAAATGCCGTAATTTATGGCTACCATCAGGATAATCTTCGTAGGCAACAACTAATTCACCTTCATTAGTTTGCAACTGCTCCAGACGGGTTTGAATTTCAGTCGGCATTCCTAATAAAGCTTGTGCCGGCAGTGCATTACGTAAAACCTCAGCCGGATCAACTGCAACCAATTCAAGCAGCAGGGCTTGGCGTTGTTCAGTTATAGACTGGATTTCATTGAGCAGATTAGCTTGTTCACTGTCATCTGCCTGACGGTAATGAGCGATTAATTGAGCAAGTTCGGTTGTGAGTTCTCTTACCTGAGAGGTATTGATTGCACTGGCCGTTTGTGTAGCAGACTCAGCCATTGCTGGCGCACTAGCACCACCCAGCCCACAGAAGATAGTCATCAACAACAATGCAAACCAGCGTGCTCGCGCAGACAAGCCATAGCTAACAGCCGTGGAAGCAAAAAAAGATATCATTTTGGGTACCCTCAAGTAATAAAACCTCGAAAGCGCCCAAAACGCAGCGTTTTTACGCGCTCCTTCGGTAACCCAGCTGTCCAGCTGATTGCTCAAATTGGACCTGTGGCTTTGCGTGCACCCGGTTACCCGGGGCTTGCCGTTTCGGGAGTGCTTTCGATGGTAAAAGAATCGAAAAATTCGACCCCATTATTTACATGAAATCACACCTGAATGTGACTGGATAAAGGCGTAAGCATGAAAATACTTACGACTTCCATATCATGCAAACTTGTAAGCAATGCTACAAAATTCGCTAAGAATGGTAAAGATAAATTGATCATTTTTTAATCAATTTTAACTAAATAAGAATTTCCATTGACGAGTAATTCACAGGAATAAAATACACCTGCAAAAAATTCACTTAAAACAATAGAATAAAAAAACAACCATGAAGAAAAAACATTTTCTCTTTAAAATCATAAGGATAATAAAAAGATAACCAAGCGAAGCCTTATTTATTAATAAAAAGCCTCGTTTGAATAGGAAATAATAACGAAATACTTTATTTATTAAATTTCCGATTTCGATTCATCATTGTTCACGGATAAAACGCTCGCTTCGATTTCTTTAAATACCACCCGATATAGAGCGCCAAACGTATCAGGATCGGCATTTCGCCCCGCCTCCGCTTCAAGCCGTCTTAAAGCATGTGTAGCATTTTCGGATGTCTGGATCGAAATAATATAGTCGAGTGTAAGTCTGGCAATTTCTAGCTTGTCTTGATTAGACATAACTGACTCCTGGATTGCAGAACAGAGTGAACAACCATATGGAACCGAAAAAGAGGTATGAGTTAGAAAATATCACCATACCCAAACTTTAGTATCATTGGCCCAGAAAACATTTCAATCCTTCACGTTCCTGTAATTAATTTACTGACAGACATGCTTCATCCTATAAATTAAACAACGTTCTTGTTCAAAACATCTCGCCCGTTGAAATGTAAATTTTGGTTAAAAAAGAAACTATAATTATTAAGCGCGTTCCAACAGGAGTTGCTCATAATGAAACATCAATCTGGTTACGCTCTCACACTAATGCTGCTATTGGCAGGCTGTGGTGGGGGTGGTGGCGATGGAAGTAGTGCTACAACTAAACTAAATTTAGCTATTTCTGATGCACCAGTAGATAGTGCGCGGAAAGTCTGTATTGCAATTAATGGCCTGCGGCTAAAACTGAATGGTTCCAGTACTGAATCAGTCTGGAGCAATCTGAATCTTTTGCAAACCACCAACAACGACGGCTGTTTGCCCACTGGTTATACCATACCTCAGGATACGTCGGGTAATCCGGCCTTTTTGTATCTCGATCTGTTGAAATATCGAAACGGCGCAAAGCAAGCTCTGCTGACCAATACATCCATCCCCAGCGGCACATATGAACAGTTACGGCTAATGGTTGAAGATGGACGCACTAATTTCCTGAACGATACCGCTGGCATCGCCACGGCTCAACCAACCTCCTATGTGGAAGAATCAGACGGTACGATACTGCCATTACAAGTTCCAAGTGGTGAAGTCAAAACTACGACACCATTTACTGCAGCAATTGGCGGCGTTCTTTCGTTCCAGTTAGAGTTTAATTTACGACATGCGCTGGTGTTACCTGGCACCAATACCTACTACAAACTGAAACCCACTGGGGTCAAATTGCTGAGTGTCAGCACACTGAGCACGATTTCAGGTAATGTGAACAGCCTGTATTGCGGCGGAGATCTGAGCACTGCAGGTGTCTACCTCTACAACAGCGATAACATTACACCACCTTATTTGGGGATCGAGTATGATCCGGCCAATGGTGGCCCAGTAGTAACCTCTTTAGTGTCTACCACAGACAATGTCAGTTCTTATCAACTGAATTATGTGGAACCTGGTACCTATGATGTGGCGCTGGTTTGCAATGCAGCAAACGATACGCTTAGTGATAATGGAAATGAAAGTACCTTTGTACCCAATATTGCCGAAGTACATACCGGCATAGTTGCTCCCAGCAGTAGTGGCGCAACTGCCATCACGAATAGCTTTGTCACACCATAACGACACGATTGCCGGCCAGTTACTACTGGCCGGTTTTCTACCAATTCAGCGCTGTTAATACATCAACAACTGCTTCGATTTCTTGCTGAACTTCCACACTAAATCGCGCATGTTTCGGGCTATCAATATCCAGCACCGCCACGACGTTATCATTAACGATGATCGGCACCACTAATTCTGAGTTACTGGCACCATCGCAGGCAATATGGCCAGGAAAAGCATGCACGTCATCAATCCGTTGTGTTTCGCGTGTTGCGACAGCAGTGCCACATACGCCACGACCAACAGGAATACGGATACAAGCAACTTTCCCCTGAAATGGTCCCAGCACTAATTCGTTATCACGCATGATGTAAAAACCTACCCAATTGATATCGGGTAAATATTGGTTCAGTAATGCACTGACATTCGATAAGTTGGCAATTAAATCTGGTTCACCGCTGACTAAACCGGAAACCTGTTGAACTATTTCACCCTGCAACTCTTGCATGTTACTCACCAAAAATTAATACAAAAAAAGCATACGCCACAAAAAGAAGAAACCAGCAGTCTTTGCAGAAAGCTGGTTTCTATTATGCTGAAAATTTATAAATAGACCCAAAGTAATTGGAATTGCAGCAAGGCGACAAGTGAGCGAGCCCCATGAGCATAGAGATGCTATGTGATTGGGGCGAGTGAACGCTGTCAACGACGCTGCAATTTCAAGTACAAAGGGTATAATCAGTTCAATTTGTTATCTAATGCTACCATAACCACATCAGGCGTTTGCTGATAATCATGCAAGCCTTTCGCGCGCAATTTACAGGCCGGGCATTCACCACAACCATCACCAATCACACCGTTATAGCAAGTCAGGGTTTGCTGACGCACATAGTCAAGACGACCGATTTTATCCGCCAGTGCCCAGGTTTCTGCTTTGTTAAGCCACATGAGTGGGGTTTCAAACTTAACATCACGTTCCATACCCAGCTTGACCGCATGATTTAACGCTTTTACAAACTCATCGCGGCAATCAGGGTAACCGGAGAAATCGGTCTCACAAACACCAGTGATAACGGTGTCAGCTCCCACCTGATAGGCATAAATCGCAGCTAAGGTCAGAAACAGAATATTGCGGCCCGGTACAAACGTATTCGGTAAGCCATTTTCCTGCAGATCATTACTGACCGGGATCGCATCACGCGTCAGTGCAGAAACCGCCAGCTCGTTGAGCAGACCGACATCCAGCACTTTGTGCGCGGCTAAACCTAAATCAGTCGCGATCTGACGGGCAACTTCAATTTCCTGCACATGGCGCTGACCATAATCAAAGGTGATCGCATGCACTTCATCATATTGCTGCACGGCATATAACAGGCAGGTAGTGCTATCCTGCCCGCCACTGAACACCACGACAGCTTTACGTTTAGTCTGGCTCATGATCAACGACCTGTTTTACCTGCACGGGTAATACGCTGACGGTTATTAGCATTCGGGCGCGCTTTGCGTGGCTCACCATCACGAAGACGCTGACGCGCATTTTCCCAGCTGACATCATCATCACGCTGTGGTTTTACTGGCGCAGCTACACGCGGTGTTTTAGGACGTGGAATTGTTGGTGTTTCGCCAACCACTTCCTCGCCTTGCAAAATAGTCCGTTCACGGTGACGACGCACCGCACGACGGATCTGTGCAGCCTGTTTAAATTCGCTACGGCGTTCTTCTACCGCGAAGACTTTGCTGCGCTCTTCTGGCGGTAAACCCACCATTTTACGCAGGTAGTTCACCTGCGGCAGTTGTAATTCAGCCCAGCCACCGCGTGGTAAGGTTTTGTCCAGTTTGATGTCGCCATAACGGATACGCATCAGACGGCTAACCTGCACGTCCAGTGATTCCCACAAACGGCGAACTTCACGGTTACGGCCTTCACACAGGGTCACGTTGTACCACTGGTTCAAACCTTCACCACCGCCAGAGGTAATTTTATCAAACTTCGCCGGGCCATCTTCCAGTTGCACGCCATGGCGTAACTTCTGCAGCATGCCTTCGGTCACTTCACCGAACACTCGCACCGCATATTCACGTTCAACTTCGTGACTTGGGTGCATCAGACGGTTCGCCAATTCACCATCGGTGGTGAACAGCAACAGACCTGATGTGTTCACATCCAGACGACCCACCGCCACCCAGCGTGAATCTTTGATGCGCGGCAGACGGTCAAACACCGTCGGACGACCTTCTGGATCATGACGGGTACACACTTCCCCTTCTGGCTTGTGATAAGCCAGCACGCGACAGATCACATCCGTTACCGATGGCACGGTGATCTGATGACCATCAACACGGATCGCAGCGCTTGCGTCTACACGATCGCCCAGTGTCGCGACTTTGCCGTTCACACTGACACGGCCTTCACTAATCACTGTCTCCATCTCACGACGGGAACCAACACCCGCTCGAGCCAGTACTTTTTGCAGTTTTTCGCTCATGCTTTGCCTCAATCATTCAAACGGTGTCGGATCTCCGGCACCGAAGCGTACTACTTTAGGCTCATCATCCGAGAAATCGATAACGGTGGTCGGCTGTGCGCCTTGCGTTCCGCCATCAATAATCAGATCAACGACTTTTTCCAGCTGTCCACGGAACTCTTCCGGATCCGCTTCTGCCAACACCTGACCAGGAAGGATCAAGGTGCTGGACATTAATGGTTCACCCAACTCGGTTAACAACGCTTGGGCAATGTTATTGGTCGGTACACGGATACCGATCGTTTTCTTTTTTTCGTTCATCAGGCGACGTGGCACTTCTTTGGTCGCTTTCAGAATAAAAGTATAGGCGCCGGGTGTATTATTTTTAATCAGTCGGAATGCGGTGTTATCAATTTTGGCGTACACCGACAACTCCGAAAGATCGTTACACAACAACGTAAAATTATGCTCATCTTCCAACTGACGAATGCGACAGATTTTTTCCAGCGCACTCTTATCACCCATCATGCAACCCAGTGCATAACCGGAATCGGTGGGATAAACGATCACACCGCCTTGACGCAAAATGCCCACCGCCTGAGAGATCAGACGCGTTTGTGGGTTAACCGGATGAACAACAAAAAATTGACTCATAATTCCTCCCCTTGCGGGACGTCAGGAAATGCAGAAAAAACATGCCAGACGGGCGTCACATCCTTAGGGAGCCACAAGTTTTTACCTAACTCAACCCAAGGTAGCGGTGTATGAAAATCTGAGCCAACTGATGCCATAAATCCGTAATCGCGGCAATACTGACCCAGCGTTGACCGCTCATGCGGACTTTGCTGACATAAACTCACTTCGATGGCATCGCCACCAGCTTCTTTAAATAATACCAGAAGACGTTTCAGCCACTTAGTAGAAAGTTTATAACGGCCAGGATGCGCCAACACAGCAACCCCGCCCGCCGCATGAATGGCTGTTACAACTTCTTCAATGCTGGCCCAGTGATGTGGCACATAAGCACGCGCACCACGCGACAAATAACGGTCAAACGCATTTTGCATAGTCTTACAATGCTTTTGCTCAACCAGATAGTGGGCAAAATGCGAACGCGTCAGCATGCCGCCGTTCGCCAGCGCAACCGCCCCTTCATAACAACCGGGGAGCTTATTTTTTTCCAGACGATTGCCTAACTCGACACCGCGCGCTGTCCGCGCCTGAGCTTGGCTCTCCAGCAGTGCTAACAATGCCGGGCTTTGAGTATCAACCTGCAAACCCACAACATGCACTTCGATGGCATCCCAGGTGCAAGATATTTCCACACCGGAGAGTAAATGTAAGGGTAACGCATCAGCATCAATCGCCGCCTGCGCGAGCGCGATACCGTCTACCGTATCGTGATCGGTCAACGCCAGAACATTCACGCCTTTTTCAACTGCACGAGCAACCAGCTCTGCCGGCGATAAATGGCCATCCGAACAGGTGGAGTGACTGTGTAAATCTATTCGCATTCACGTTCTCGTGGTTCAATTGCAAAAAGGAACTTGACAAACAACTGTCAATATCGTTTAACTGTAACCACTTTAACTGAACTTGGTTTTGAAAATGTCAAATATCCTAACCCAAACCTTTCGTTGGTGGTGGCACACTCCTTAAAGCGGGTGTGGGGTTTCGGCTATTTTCAAAAATAAAGCAGACAGAATTCCCAATAAGGCCCGCTAGCATAGCGGGTCTTTTTTTTATACGCAAAATATTACAGGGACGATCAAATGATTCGGCGACATAAACAGACATGGCGATGGCAAAAAAGCTGATTAACCCATTGTTAACCATCATTTTTTGTCTTAAGGAGTAACGTCATGCAATTATCAAACGCGGGAGTACAACTATGAGCCCTTCTCTCCCAACCGGTCAACGTCTCACGCTGCGTGAGAAAGCTCATTATGTCGCTGACCCATTAGAACTGTTTACCCAACTGACGGAACCGGCAGATAACAGTCTGCTGCTGGAGTCCGCCGAGATCGATACTAAAACCGGCACCCAGAGCATGCTGCTGATTGATGCCTGCGTTCGTATGGTCTGCCAAGGCCACACCGTCACCGCCACCGCACTGAACAGTAACGGCGAAGCGGTGCTGAATTTGTTGTCCGCTACGCTGCCGGATAGCGTCAACAAGCAACGCGAAGCCAACCAGTTACAGCTTATTTTCCCTGAAAATACCGATATTCAGGATGAAGACAGCCGTCTGAAAGCACTGTCAGTATTAGACAGCCTGCGCACCCTGCTCACTCACAGTGTCGATGCCGAAGCCGTTAACCTGTTCCTCGGTGGGATCTTTGCCTACGACTTAATTGCCAATTTTGAGCGCCTACCGAATGTCGCTGACAGCGATAACACCTGCCCCGATTTTTGCTTCTATGTGGCAGAAACGCTGATCCACATCGACCACATTCATAAAACCACCCATCTGCAGGCCGCTTTATTTGGTGGCGAATCAGGCGCGCATGAACTACCGCGCCTGCAACATCGTCTGGCCAGTCTGAAAGAATATTGTAACCATTTCCGCGCCAGCACCGTGTCCAAAAAAGAGACGCTGCCATCGCAGTTAAATGTCGATAAGAGCGATAAAACCTACTGTGCGGATGTCGAAAAGCTGAAAGGCAATATCCGTAAAGGCGATATCTTCCAAGTGGTGCCATCACGCTGTTTTAGCCTGCCGTGCCCACAACCGTTGATCGCTTACCGCGAACTGAAACGCACCAACCCAAGCCCGTATATGTTCTACATGAACGATCAGGATTTCACCCTGTTTGGCGCTTCCCCAGAAAGTGCGGTGAAATTCGAGCATAAGAGCCGTCAGGTGGAAATGTACCCGATTGCCGGCACGCGTCGTCGCGGTCTGAATGCCGATGGTTCGATCAATCTCGATCTCGACGGTCGTTTAGAATTGGAACTGCGACAAGACACTAAAGAAACTGCCGAACATATGATGCTGGTTGATCTGGCGCGTAACGACATTGCCCGCATCAGCGAACCTGGCAGCCGTTATGTCAAAGACCTGTTGAAAGTCGATCGTTACAGCCATGTGATGCACTTAGTTTCCCGTGTCGTTGGCACACTGCGTCACGATCTGGATGCGCTGCACGCGTATCAGGCTTGCATGAACATGGGCACCCTGACTGGCGCGCCGAAAATCCGTGCATCAGAACTTATCCGTGAAGTGGAACAAAAACGCCGAGGCAGCTACGGTGGCGCGGTAGGTTATCTGAATAGCGATGGCGATATGGATACCTGCATCGTGATCCGTTCAGCGTTTGTAAAAAATGGCATTGCGTATGTGCAAGCTGGCGCTGGTGTGGTGTTTGATTCCAAACCACAGGCAGAAGCTGATGAAACTCGCGGTAAAGCCGCTGCGGTATTAAACGCTATTGCACTGGCACACGGCACCACACTGGCTGCAATTACCGCCCAAGCCTCGCAAGCGGCACAAATGCACAAGGAGGCCGCTCATGGCTAACACCATTTTTCTGTTAGATAACTTCGACTCATTTACTTATAACTTGGTCGATCAGTTTCGCAGCCTTGGGCATAACGTAAAGATTTATCGTAACAATCTGCCCGCCCAGCAGATTTTTAATCAGATCATGGCAAGTTCCGATAATCCGGTGCTGGTGCTTTCCCCTGGCCCAGGAGCACCACACGAAGCCGGTTGTATGATTGAGCTGATTGGTTTATGCCGCGGCAAAGTGCCGATCATTGGCATATGCCTTGGTCATCAGGCGATCTGCGAATATTACGGCGGCACCGTAGGCTCTGCCGGCGAGTTCGTTCATGGTAAAGTATCGAAAATCGAACACAGTGGTAAAGACATGTTCGTGGGTATGAGTCAGCCACTACCGGTCGCTCGCTACCATTCACTGGTCGCCACTTATGTGCCGGATGAACTGGAAGTGATTGCTCGTTTCGGCGAAATGCCGATGGCCGTATTACACCGCGCCGATCGCGTGATGGGCTTCCAGTTCCACCCTGAGTCAATCATGACGACAGAAGGTGCGCAACTGCTGACACAGAGCCTGGCCTTTATCACTGGAAAAGACAAGGAGGTCTGAAATGACAGTTTCTCTGGAAGGGTTATACCGTGGTGAGTCATTAACCAGCGTTCAAAGCGAACAACTGTTTGGTGAAGTCTTACGTGGTGAGATGGACCCGCTCGTGCTCTCTTCATTGTTGACGGCACTGAAAGTCAAAGGCGAAAGCCCGTCTGAAATCGTGGGTGCCGCCAAAGCACTGATTGCTGCTGCCAAACATTTCCCACGTCCAGATTACGAGTTTTGCGATATCGTCGGCACTGGTGGTGATGGTTTGCATACCATTAATATCTCTACTACTGCTGCTATCGTTGGCGCCACCTGTGGCATTAAAGTCGCGAAACACGGCAACCGCAGTGTGTCATCCAAAACCGGTTCATCAGATTTGCTGGATAAACTCGGTATTAAGCTGGATATGAGCCCGGAAACCGCGCGTCATTGTCTGGATGAAGCAAATATCTGTTTCCTGTTTGCACCGCAATATCACAGCGGGATGCGCTTCGCCGCTCCCGTTCGTCAGGCATTAAAAACCCGCACCATCTTTAATGTGCTCGGCCCTTTGATCAACCCGGCCCGCCCAACCTATCAGTTGATGGGTGTTTATTCCGAGTTGTTACTGGAACCGATCGCTGAAACCTTACGTGAGCTGGGCTTACAAAAAGGCATGGTCGTTTATGGCAGTGGGCTGGATGAAATCGCAGTCCATGGTGAAACACAGGTAGCTGAAATTCATGGTGAACATATTCGTTACCACACGCTGACACCGGCCGATTTTGGCCTGAAATATTACACGCTGGAAGCCATTCGTGGCGGTGATCCGGATGAAAACCGCAAGATCACTGAAAATCTATTAGCCGGTAAAGGCACGGACGCACAACAAGCCGCCATTGCCATCAATCTGTCACCGCTATTAGTCATGGGCGGAAAAGCTGATGACCTGAAACAAGGTGCGGAATTGGCGATTGAAACACTGCGCAGCGGCGATGCCTTGGATAAAGTCACTCAACTCGCTACGTTGAGTCATAAGGAGTAACAGGATGTTGTTTAATCAGGCGCTCGCCTCGACCGTGCTGGGTAAAATTGTTGCAGACAAAGAAATTTGGATTGCCGCACGAAAGGTCAGCCAGCCATTGGAAACTTTCCAAGCGACACTGACACCAAGTGATCGTGACTTCGTCGGCGGCTTACGTGGCAAAACAGCATTTATTCTGGAATGTAAAAAAGCATCTCCTTCCAAAGGACTGATCCGAAATGATTTTTCACCATCAGCGATTGCTAAAGTTTACGGCAAATATGCCTCTGCGATCTCTGTGTTAACTGATGAAAAATACTTTCAGGGCGATTTTGCTTTCCTGCCGCAAGTACGCAAAGAAGTTTCCGTACCGGTGTTGTGTAAAGATTTCATCATCGACCCGTATCAGATCTATCTGGCGCGTCATCATCAGGCTGATGCCGTGTTACTGATGCTGTCGGTGTTAAATGATGAGCGATATCGTGAACTGGCCGCGGTTGCTAAATCGCTGAACATGGGAGTTCTGACCGAAGCGATCAGCGAAGAAGAGATCAACCGTGCAATTGAACTGGGTGCGGAAGTCATTGGCATCAACAACCGTGACCTGCGCGATCTGAAAATCGATCTGAACCGCACTCGCGAACTGGCGCCTTTAGTACCCAAAGATCGCGTGGTGATCTGTGAATCTGGTATCTATCACCATGCACAGGTGAAAGAGCTGGCGCATTACGCTAATGGGTTCTTGGTTGGTAGTTCACTGATGGAAGAAGCTGATCTGGATATGGCGTGCCGCAAACTGATTTTGGGACAAAACAAAGTCTGTGGCCTGACTCGTGCTGAAGATGCCAAAGCAGCTTATGCCGCAGGTGCCGTGTTCGGCGGTTTGATCTTTGTGGAAGGCAGCCCACGACATGTTTCTGTCGCACAGGCTCGCGCCATTACCGAAGCTGCGCCACTAAATTTTGTGGGTGTGTTCCGTAACGAAAGCAAAGAGATGATCCAATCACTGGTGGAAACACTGCAACTGAGTGCTGTACAACTCCATGGTGATGAAAGTGAAAGCTATATTAAAAAATTACGTTCGCTCATCCCTGGCTGCCAGATCTGGAAAGCGGTTGCGGTCACTGATGTATTACCCGATCTGAACTTTACCGCCGATCGTGTGCTACTCGATAGCAAAGTTGGCAATCAAAGTGGCGGCACGGGTCATGCGTTCGATTGGTCGCTGCTGGCTGATTTACCGAAAGAAAAACTGATGTTGGCCGGTGGTATTAACCCGGAAAACATCCCGGAGGCTATCAAAGTCGGTTGCCTCGGTGTGGATTTAAATTCTGGTGTAGAAAGCGCGCCCGGCATCAAAGATGCGGACAAAATCCAGCGTGCATTCATCGCACTGCGTAATTACTGATTTTTGTAAAAAGGAATTGCAATGACTTTACTTGACCCATTTTTTGGTGAATTTGGCGGGATGTACTCCCCTCAGATCCTAATGCCAGTGCTGCTGGAGCTGGAAAAAGCGTTTGTTGATGCCAAGGATGACCCCGAGTTTCAGGCTGAATTTCAGCATCTGCTGAAAGAATATGCCGGTCGTCCGACACCATTGACCTTGTGCCGTAACCTGACACAAGGTACGAAGACTAAAATCTATCTGAAACGTGAAGATCTGCTGCACGGCGGCGCGCACAAAACCAATCAGGTATTAGGCCAAGCCTTGCTGGCAAAACGCATGGGTAAAACCCGTATCATTGCCGAAACCGGTGCAGGTCAACACGGTGTGGCAACCGCATTAGCCTGTGCGCTGCTCAATCTGCCTTGCCGCATCTACATGGGCGCGGTTGACTGCGAACGCCAAAAACCAAACGTGTTCCGTATGCGTTTGATGGGCGCTGAAGTTATTCCGGTACACGCAGGTTCTTCCACGCTGAAAGATGCGTGTAACGAAGCGATGCGCGACTGGACTGCGAACTATAAAGACACTCACTACATTCTGGGTACTGCCGCTGGCCCGCACCCGTTCCCGACTATTGTACGTGAATTCCAACGCATGATCGGTGAAGAAGCGAAAGCGCAAATTCTGGAAGCCGAAGGTCGTCTGCCTGATGCTGTCGTCGCTTGTGTCGGTGGTGGTTCTAACGCGATTGGTATGTTCGCCACCTTCATTGAAGAAGAAGGTGTTCGCCTGATTGGTGTGGAACCCGCAGGTCACGGTATCGAAACCGGTAAACATGGCGCACCGATTGGTCATGCCCGTAAAGGTATCTATCTGGGCATGGTCTCTTATCTGATGCAAGATAACGACGGTCAGGTCGAAGAATCACACTCGATCTCTGCCGGTCTGGACTTCCCATCGGTTGGCCCACAACACGCTTACTTGTCCTCCATTGGCCGTGCAGACTACCCGTCTGCAACCGACCAGGAAGCTTTAGATGCGTTCCAGGAACTCTCCCGTCGCGAAGGTATTATCCCAGCTTTGGAATCCTCACACGCGCTGGCTCACGCACTGAAAATGGCGCGTTCTGAACCAGAAAAAGAGCAGATCTTGATCGTGAATTTGTCCGGTCGTGGCGATAAAGATATTTTTACTGTAGCTGATGCACTGGAAGGCAAAGGAGCGCTGTTATGAGTCGTTATTCTGCATTGTTTGAACGTCTGGATGCGGCCAATCAGGGTGCGTTTGTTCCTTTCGTCGCCATTGGTGATCCGACCCCGGCACTGTCTGAGCAGATCATTGAAGCGCTGATCGCCGGTGGTGCCGATGCACTAGAGCTGGCGATCCCGTTCTCTGATCCGGTGGCTGATGGCCCAACCATTCAGGATGCAGCTACTCGTGCGTTGCATGCTCATACCACACCGGCGATCTGCTTCGATATTCTGGCGCGTATCCGGGCTAAATATCCGGAGCTGCCAATTGGTTTGCTGCTGTATGCCAACCTGGTTTATACCCATACACCGGAAGATTTCTACCAGAAAGCGAAAGATGCCGGAGTGGACTCGGTATTAATTGCTGATGTGCCAGTTGAAATGTCAGCACCGTTCAAAGCGGCGGCAGACCAAGTCGGTATTGAGAGCATTTATATTGCGCCACCCAATGCTGACGACGAAACACTAAAAACAGTAGCAAAACTGAGTTCCGGCTACACCTATCTGCTAAGTCGCGCCGGTGTTACTGGCACTGAAACGCGAGCACAAATGCCTGTCGATCATTTACTACAAGCATTGAAAGAATTTGGTGCGCCACCAGCCTTGTTGGGCTTTGGTATCAGCGAACCAGAACAAGTCAAAGCCGCGATTGCGGCAGGTGCCGCCGGTGCTATTTCAGGTTCTGCTGTCGTGAAAATCATCGAGCAAAATCTGGCGGAACCCGCCGTTATGCTGGAAAAATTAACCACGTTTGTGAAGAGCATGAAAGCCGCAACACTGCGTTAATTCCTTCTGAAACTCCCCCGAAAAATGGGGGAGTTTTTTCTGCTGTCGTTTTCTCTTTTCATTCCATCAGGCACTGGTTAAACTGTCACCGTTTGTTAACAACGAGACAAAACATGAAACAGCTGCTCGATTTCATCCCTCTCATCATCTTTTTTGCTGTCTATAAACTGCACGACATCTATGCCGCAACTGGCGCATTAATGGCCGCGACATTACTACAGATGGTTGTGGTTTGGTTTCTGTATAAAAAACTGGAACGCGGTCAGTTAATTACTTTGGCTTTAGTTTTGGTTTTTGGTGCTATGACCCTGTTTTTCCACAATGAAAACTTCATTAAATGGAAAGTCACCGTACTCTATGCCGCCTTCGGCTCTGCCTTGTGGGCCAGTCAGTTTCTGTTCCGGCAACCGCTGCTGAAAAAAATGTTAGGAAAAGAATTAGTACTGCCAGATACAGTCTGGAACCGGATTAATTTCTCTTGGGGTCTGTTTTTCTGGATCCTTGGCGCTTTAAACGTCTATATCGCTTTCTATTTGCCAACAGAGATCTGGGTCGATTTTAAGGTATTCGGTGTTTTAGGTCTGATGCTGGTCAGCACAGTGCTCACCGGTGTTTATGTTTACCGTTACCTGCCTTCTAATAACCAACAAGAACAGGATAAGGAATAGTTATGTGGTACGTCATCATCGCAGAAGATATTGAAAACAGCCTGCCATTACGTAAAGAACACCGCCCGGCCCATCTGGCTCGCTTACAAGCAATGCAAGCTGAAGGCCGCGTGCTGACTGCAGGCCCAAACCCAGCAATTGATGCGGATGATCCAGGCGAAGCTGGTTTCAGCGGCAGTGTGATGATTGTGGATTTTCCATCATTGACCGAAGCTAAAGCGTGGGCGGATGCTGATCCGTTCGTTGCAGCCGGCGTCTATGGCAAAGTAACGGTAAAACCGTATAAACAAACTATCTGAAGCAACTCCGTTCGCATATTAAAAAGGCCTGAATTCAGGCCTTTTTGCATTTAGATGGAAGCGACAAACCAAGGGTTCAGAATATCTGCTTTGCTGTAACACAACGGTTGCCCGGCCAGTGTTTCCACTTTACCACCCGCACCTTCCAATACTGCCTGCGCAGCGGCAGTGTCCCACTCACAAGTTGGACCTAAGCGCGGATACAGATCAGCTTTGCCTTCTGCCAGTAAACAAAACTTCAGCGAGCTCCCCACAGACACCAGCTCATGTTCGCCCAGTTTTTCGAGGTATTCCGCTGTTTCCGCATTCACATGCGAACGACTGCCTACGACACGCAATGGCGTTTTGTCTGATTTAGTGGTTCCTGATAAAGCATGAACTCCGGTTTCATCTTCCAGCCAGCAGCCATAATCTTTACCGCCCCAATACAATTTATTCTGTACTGGTACCCCCACAGCGCCAAATACCGCGATGCCATCAACAATCAGTGCAATATTGACGGTAAATTCACCATTCCGTTTGATGAACTCTTTCGTGCCATCGAGTGGATCAACCAGCCAATAAATTGGCAATGTCGTGCGTTTTGCCTTCATAGTGTCATCCGATTCCTCAGAGACCACTTGCCACTCAGGTGTCAACTGCTGAAGTTGTTGTTCAATCAATTGATGCGATGCTTTATCCGCTTGTGTTAAAGGTGATTCATCTGCTTTAACCGTCAACTCTACCGGTTCATCATAGACAGACAAAATAGCGTGTCCGGCGTCTTTTACGATCTGTAGTACCGCAGCAATTAATTCATCATTCAACATATTTTATTCCCCAATTTATCTGCCGACAGTTTACCTGATGATGCCCGACAGATTTAGATCATTGCGTACTGACTTATAGCCAATGCTGCCATAACTGGCAGTATGCACTGCCTGACTTCTGTTTGATGATGAATTCATCACTTCAGGAGAGAGCCTATGTTCAAAAAAGCTATTTTTACCTTACTGCTTTCAGCTTTACCATTTGTGGCAAATACTGCACTGGCTGTAGAAAATCAATTTGCAGCTTTCAGTGACACCAGGGTCAATATTGGCGAACAAACATCAATCGATTTAAATACTGCGTCTGTAGAACAATTAATGACCCTTAAAGGGATCGGTAAAAAGAAAGCGCAAGCAATCATCACTTACCGTGAAAAACATCATGGCTTTCAACGCATAGAAGAGCTTGAACAAGTCAAAGGCATTGGCCCCAAATTACTCAGCAGTAATCTGGCTCGATTAAGCATCAATAACATAGTGCAACCAACTAATTTTTCAGCAGAAACACAAATGCCACTGAATAGAAATCCTTATACGACACCGGAATAATCCAGTTATTGCCATTCAAAATTGATCTACCAAAGGATAGGAAGTCGGTTATGATAGCGCCAGCTTGTCTGTATATTACAAGGACTAACAATGAGCACCACCCAATTTGCAGTTCGTAAAGCAATATTACCTGTAGCGGGTCTGGGTACCCGTATGTTGCCAGCCACCAAAGCAATTCCAAAAGAAATGCTGCCAGTGGTTGACCGTCCACTGATTGAATATGTGGTGCGTGAAGCAATTGCTGCGGGTATTAAAGAAATCGTGCTAGTCACACATTCCAGTAAAAACTCTATCGAAAACCATTTTGATAAAAGTTTTGAATTAGAAGCAACACTGGAAAAACGTGTTAAGCGTCAGTTGCTGGCTGAAATTCAGAATATCTGTCCGAAAGATGTCACCATCATGCACATTCGCCAGGGTGAAGCCAAAGGCTTGGGCCATGCGATCCTGTGTGCGCACCCACTGGTTGGCGACCAACCATTTGTGGTGTTGCTGCCGGACGTACTGATTGACGATGCTTCTTGCGATCTGAAAAAAGATAACCTGTCTGACATGGTGAAACAATTTGGTGAAACAGGTGTTAGCCAGATCATGGTTGAACCCGTCGCCAAAGAGACCGTCGATCAGTATGGTATTGCCAATGTCAACGGCGAAACATTGACGCCGGGTGCATCACTACCAATGAGCCAAATCGTTGAAAAACCAGCGATTGATAAAGCGCCTTCTAACTTGGCAGTAGTAGGTCGTTACGTCCTGTCTGCTGACATCTGGCCTCTGCTGGAAAAAACTCCGCTGGGTGCAGGTGATGAAATTCAGCTGACCGATGCCATCGCTATGTTGATGGAAAAACAGCCGGTTAATGCTTATATGATGAAAGGCAAAAGCCACGACTGCGGCAGCAAATTAGGCTATATGAAAGCCAATGTGGAATATGCACTGCGCCATAAATCACTGAAAAATGATTTCAAAGCTTATCTGAAAGAGTTAATTAAAACGCTCGATTAAGAACTTAAGGGGTAGTGTGGAATGCACTACCTCTATCTTTGTCTCTCTTTGTTATTAGCCGAATTATCCTCTGGCAATTTTCAACATCAGATTATTCTCAGCCTCTCCCTGCACCTGCATTTCAAACGGATAACTGATCACTTTATTAAAATTGTGATATTCCACTTCAGGTAATAATCCCAGTGAAAGATTAGCCGCTTTTTGTAACCAATGCGGAAAACTCAACCCTGCATTGGCAAAATGAACTACTTCCGTGTCATCAGGCAGCAGTAATACTGAACAATTAATATTACAAAGGATGCCCGATTGGCAGATATGCCAGTTCAGATAACTTAGCACATTGCGCGGCGAATCAAAAATGTCATTTTCATTCTGCTGATATTGACGATAAGGCGGGTCTAACAAAAATTTAATCATAGCCGCAACAAATGCCACATCCAGCATCTCCGCATACAGCTCCACTATTACAACCATCAGTGCATTATCGACCGAGTAAAATTCTGCATATAACAACGGAGTGGTTGAACTGTAATCAATGCGCCATTGCCCTAACGTTATCGGTGATGTCTTATTTTGCATCATGTGCATGAGTTTGGTTGCAGTGTAGTCATCTTTACGCAGCACAGCCCGATGCTGCTGTAATTCCTGATAATGATCGCCCGGTTCAGCATTCGATAAACTTTGTTCTATCGCTTCAGTGACTACATTCCAATCAGTGATCGGTTTAAGCAGATAATCGCAAGCCCCTTCCCGTAATGCCTGAGTCACATCATCAAAACGAGCCACACCAGAAATGACAATGACCGGAATAGTTGGATACCGTTGATGAATGATGTTGATAACCTGATGCCCTGTCATACCCGGCATATGCAAGTCACAAAGCACGACATCAGGTTGAAACATAGCGACACAAGCTAAACCTTCCGCACCATTTTTGCTTTCCATCAGCAGGTAGTTTTTACTGCGCAGATAAGAGCCCAGCGTCATACGAAACACTGCTTCATCTTCAATTAGTAATATTTTTTGCTGACTGGTTCCATGAACCATGGCGTTATCCCGAATCTCGGCTTTATGAATAGCGTAGTCAACATATCGGTCGAGCGAAAGTTGACTTATTTTTAAATTTTTACAACTTCACAGAATTGACTCTTTTATCCATAGATTTGCTAACCTGTACTATCGCCAGATATTCGTTTGTCTTCATCCGCATAAATCAGAGATAATGAGCCAATACATCAGGAATAATGACGATGTCGCCACAAGAATTCTTATTACTAAACCAGCCTCGTCTCAGTCATCCGGCCCGAACATTGTATTGTCTGCATTTACGACGCATGGCGACACAACAACAACCGGTGTTGATCAATTATCCTGAACTTGGCCGTGCGCTGGCAGTTGAAGATCCACACGTTATCGGCGGTTTCAGCTATCAGGTCACCGCGCGCCAGCTCACGCAGTTATTCGATGAATTGGTGCAAGCCGGTTTGATTCAGCTACCAGCAGCTACACCTGCTGAACATTATCACCAACAATACGTCACTCTCCCTTTGCTAGCATCGCAGGCTGCACCGTTGGCACAACCCGCTTTTGCTATGCATACCGAATGGCAGCCTGATCATCAGTTTGTTGGGATCTGCCAGTTATGTGGTTTAATTGACCCGCATTATGATGAAGAAGAACGTGGTGAATTTATCGCCTATTGGCTTGGCAGACCAGAACGCTTTGCCACACAGCATCAGTGGATGATGAAATTTGTCAAAATGCTGAAAAGCCGCCGTTATCAACGTAAACAAACCGACACGATTGGTTATCAACAAACGACGGTTGCAACTACAGCACAAAATATAAGTAATGAACCGAGTCAACGAGCATTAGAGATGATTGCTCATGCGCAACAACTAAAACAACAGCAAGGGGAAGATCATGAGTGAGCACAATGATCCATTAAAAGAGAATCAAGAAGAGTTGCCTCGTGTCGATTCAAGTGATGATCAAACGAAACAACAAATTAATTCCCTGCTGACTCGTTTACAACGCATCCGTCGTTCTCATATTCCCGTCCCTGAATATAACTATGAACAACTGCGCGCCGAATATGAAAAACAGGCTAATTCCGACGTACAAAAGCTGCAACAAGAGACGCGGTTACAGCGCATTCAAAATTTAATCGCGCAGGCCGATTTAAACCCAGACTGGTTATTTGAAAAAATGGATCATGACGATCCTGTGTTGGGTTATGCCATTCAGACCGCGCAGTCGTTTATCAGCGGTTTTGAACACTGGGAACAAAATGGTGGCAGCTGCATTCTGATCTACGGTGATTACGGCAGTGGCAAATCGACGCTTGCAGGTGCCATCGCACACGAATTGATTGCCCAACGCCAAAAATCAGTCATTTTCCAACAATGGGCCTCGATCATTGATCGTCTGTTCTTTGCCGTCATTGAAGATCAGGATGAACGCAATCGTTATCGCCGCGCGCTGGAAGAGGTCGATCTGCTGATCATTGATGAGATCGGGGCGAATAAAACCCGTATGGTGGAAAGTCAGAGCAGCTTCCTTGGCCACCTGCTGCGCCGCCGCCGAAATTTGTCGAAGAGCGTGATCCTGATTACCAACCATAATCCGGCATCATTACATCAGGCGGTGGGCGATTTCTGCTTTGAAGCGATTAAAGCGTTTAACCCAGTTGATATTCATCTAACAGGCCCAAGTCGCCGCCCTCGGATCGGCAATTATGGCGGCTAATGCCGCCGATTTCATGAAACACAGAAAAATTTAACGCGCCGATTCGGGCAGTTCTTCGCTAGCACCTAAGGCTTGAGCCAGCAGCGGTTTCATCAGCGGCAGACTGTGTGCCGCCAGATGCATACCGGCACCGCGGACTAACTTTTTCAGTGGATGGTCGCCGCTGAATAGTTGTTTAAACCCTTCCATCGTGGCCAGCCACTGCACGGCTTCCGCTTTACGCCAGCGCTCATAACGACGCAAGGTCATCACATCATCAAGCGGAGTTTGCTGCTTGATCGACTGCAACAAAGTGTCCGCCAATGCCGCTGCATCCATCAAGCCGAGATTAACGCCCTGCCCCGCTAACGGATGAATGGTATGCGCAGCATCACCCATTAAGATCAAACGGGATTGTACCTGTTGCCGCGCATAGCGTGCTTTTAATGGACACAGCACGCGAGCACTGACTAATTCACACACACCAAGTCGCACATCAAATTCAGCAGCGAGCCGATGATTAAATTCCGCGTCTGCACAGGAGGCTAAATCTTCTGCCTGTAGTGATGGCAATGACCAGACGATAGAACATAGATTTTCCTGCCACAGCGGTAAAAAGGCTAATGGCCCTTGTGGGGTAAAGATCTGCCGGGCAATATTCTGATGAGGCTCGGCTGTACGAATCGTCGCTACCAGTGCTGTGTGCTGATAATCCCAACTGGTGACCGGAATTCTGAATTGCTGACGTAACCATGAATTTGCACCATCAGCAGCCACAATCAGACGAGTAAACAGCATTTGCTGATTATCCAGTAACACGACAACGCCTTGCTCATTTTCTGAGACAGATTGTATTTGTGCCGGGCAAAACAGCTCGACAGTTGAATCTTGTAACGTGGTTAATAACGCTTGTTGGATGACATTATTTTCAACGATATGACCTAAATGTAATTGCTGAAACTGGCTGGCATCCAGCTCAAAATGGGCAAAGCTGTCTTTTTCCCAAACTGACATACCAGAAAAAATCGCTTTCCGTGCTAGCAAAGGCCAGGCACCGGTTCGGGTCAGAAACCGTTCACTGGCCAAATTGATCGCACTGACTCGGGTCGCTGGTTCAGGTGTCATCTCTTCCGATAACTTTTGGTCAATGACCGCAATCCGCAAACCACTTTCCCGCAAAGCAGAAGCTAATGCCAAACCAACCATGCCTGCGCCAACAATAACCAGATCCAGCATTTTCATGATTTATATCCTAACGCTTGTTGTACCAGTGCATTTTTTAATGCCGGAATATGATTCATTAGCAACAATCCTGACTGACGAGCGATCAGCAGTGGTAAGGCCGGGTCAGCAAATAACGAGGCCAGTGCGGAAGTAAACCAGATCGTACGTTGCTGATCATCTTTACGCTGCTGCCAGTACTGTTGTAGCACTGAGTATGCACCTGGATCAGAAACCTGCTGTAAACAATCGCGTAGCGCCATAATGTCGCGCATCGCCAGATTAAAGCCTTGCCCGGCGACCGGATGGAGTTGATGAGCGGCATTTCCCAGCAACACCACTCGATGGTGCGTCGATTGTGTCAGATAACGCAATGATAATGGATAAACAGCGCGAGCACCGCTATGCACAAAACGCCCCGCTTTGAAGCCAAACGCTTGTTGCAACTGACGGGTAAACTCAGCTTCAGTTAACTGCATAACTTGTTGCGCATTTTCGTGCGATTGACACCAAACGACTGAATACGTTTGTTCACCTAACGGTAATAACGCCAATGGGCCATGGGGCGTGAACCGCTCCCACGCCCGAGCCGCAACCGCTTGTTCTGTTTGTAAGGTGGTGATGATCGCGCTTTGCTGAAAATCATGCTGTGCTACGGGTAAATTTAACTGGGCCTGCAAGATTGATTGCGCACCATCAGCGCCCACCAGCAACCGAGTTGTGATCTGTTCACCCGAAGAAAGCGTCAACGTGACCGAATCTGCCGATTGCACACAAGCAGTCAACTTAGACGGGCAAAAATGGCTGATATTGGCATACAACGCCAACTGCTCATACAAACGTTGCCCAGCGACTGATAGTTCCAGAACATAACCGAGCGCGGGTTGCTGAAACTCTTCGGCATCCAACGTCACTCGCCCGGCATGACCTTGTTCTGAAACATGAATATGACGAATGGCATGGGCAGCTGGCCGCCATGACGACCATAACTTCAGTTGCTGTAACGCTTCAACACTACCGGCAGCCAGCGCAATTGCCCGGCCATCAAACCCAGGATGAGCGGGTTGCGGTTGGTGCGCCTCGATCAGCGCAATGCGCCAAGGGCGACCAGCCGGTGCCAATTGCGCTAATGCAATAGCTAACGTGGCGCCGGTCATACCGCCACCAGCAATCACAACATCATAATCGGTCGGAATCGTCACGCTATGCTCGATCAATGCAATGTAGGGCTGGCTTCAACCTGAGGCAGCACTTTGCCAAACTCTTCGAACGATAACATGGCGCCCAGCTTCACGTGCTCATACAACACAAAATAAGAAGCTTCATTTTCTTCGTCTTCTTCAAACTCGTCATCCAGTTGCGAGATATTGCTAAAATCGCCAATCATCTCCTGCAACTCTTCCGAAGCACGATTTAATTCTTGCTGCATCACAGCAAAACCAGCCAGAAATGCCTGCACCCATTCACTAATAGACTGCAGACGTTCATCTAACGGGCAATCTTCATCAGGCACTAACAATTCCAAACCCGTTTGTTGATTCAACGCCGTCTGAGTCGTGATGAATAATTGTTCCAACCAGCTCCGGACTGCCGATGGCATAGGCAGACCATCATTTACCAGTGAATTAAACTCAGTCAGCCATTGCTTACCGGTTGCATTGACACCACCGCACAACAAGCCACAAAGAATGCCGTGTAACTCTGCCGGAGAGGCCATGACATCATGCTGTTCCAACAGCTCTTCTGCCTGAGCATATTCCTGAAAAATGTTATTATTCATACGATAAACCATTGAGAAAAAGTGACGGTCAAAAGAAACAACCTTAGGATGCCTGATCCTAACATTCACAGCCGGCCGTCACCAGTGAGAACGCTTGCAAGTTCTGGATCCCGGTTATATAGTCGGCCGTTATTCACTGTATTTAACTGGCGCAGAACGAATTATCAACATGACAGAGCCTTTGGAATCCGTAGAAATTAATGTGCTGGGACGCGCGTACCGGGTCTCTTGTCAGTCAGACCAATATCAGTTGTTACGACAGGCCGCACAAAAACTAGACGACGCGCTGGGCGACTTACGTATTCGGGCTCGTGGTAGCAGTAATGAACAGCTGGCTATTATGGTAGCTTTGAACCTGAGTCACGAATTATTACTTGAAAAAAACCGCATTCAGCAATATTCTGAAAGTATGGAACGACGCATCAGACAGCTTAACGATGTTATTCAGGACGCCCTGAAAGAACAGAGTAAATTGTCGGTAGATGATTGTAACTAAAAGAAAAATTTTCCTGGGGTGTGCGCCAGTGGGCTTAAGTCCCTGAGCCGATAATTTCTTTACCAGGAAGTCGCTCGCTAGTCAGTGTGCATGCCCGGCCCGACCGGGAAGCCTGAGATTGGCAGTCAGATTTCCGCCTTGAACTCTCGGGTTCAAGGACAAAAGCCTGCAGCGGCACCCTGGGATCTCTACTTATTATGACCGTTAACGACCGAGATTTTTTACGCACGACAGTGCGAACCCGCCGTCGTGAACTAAGCCTTCAAGCCCAGCAACATGCCGCAGAACAACTTGTGATGCGCGTAGTTCCGTTTCTGCAAGAAAATCAGGTTCGCTGTATTTCTCTTTATCTGGCCTGTGATGGTGAATTAGATACCCAACCCTTGATTGAATGGTGCTGGCAAAACGATATCCGCGTTTGTTTACCCGTATTGCACCCATTCCACGAAGGTCACCTGCTGTTTTTATCTTATACCGCTGAAACTAAAATGTTGCTGAACCGCTTTCGGATCCCGGAACCGGAACTCAATTGTGCACAGATAATACCCAAACAAGATATCGACATTATTTTTACCCCCCTGGTCGCGTTTGACGCAGCAGGTAATCGTTTAGGTATGGGCGGTGGATTTTATGATCGGACACTGGAGAACTGGCAACAGACACAACGCCCAGTTCCAGTCGGATTAGCGCATGATTGCCAGCAAGTCGATCTTATTCCGACCGAAATATGGGATGTACCACTACCAGCGTTAATTACACCTTCACGCTGCTGGCAGTGGCCTTTGAGTTAGTGCTTTGAATTAATGCTGATTCTTTAACATACGCAGTAACTGATCTTTCAGATTCGGTGGCGTACCTTTAATAGTCAGCGTATCAGTTTGTGCATCATAGCCAATCCGCTCACCCAGTAGTTTTTCATCAAAGCTAATGTTTAAACCGCCACCCGAGCCAACAAATTTGGTCAATTTCCGTAGTGCAGTGGTTGCAGCCGGAAACTCTTCATCCAGATCGTATTCTTCACTGATGAAGGCGTAAAAATCGCCACCATCATTTTGCTTTGGCAGATATTCCGCTACCGATTTGATCGCGATATCCGCACCCTCTTCACTTTGCTCTTTGTAATAATCCGAGACTTTTTTCTTGGTCGCTGCTTTTTCATCGGCTGGCATTGCTACCTGCTGACAATATTCATTGACCGCCTGCACCAGCAACTGATTTTGCATTTTGACATCAATGCCTTCGGCGGCACCAAGGAAATCCATAAAAAAATCAGAAACTTTACGACCAATACGCCCTTTGATGAAAGAAATATAACGGCGAGAATCGGGATTAGTCTGAAACTCAGTAATGTCTACACGGGCAATCAACTGCATCTTGCTCAGATCAATGTATTTGATCTGGGATAACTCCAGTGAGTCAGTCAAGGTAACACTGGTTTCACAATCGAGCAGCCCCAGCAAAATGTAACTCACACCAACAAACTGGTATTTACAGAAAATCAGCACGCCTTCATCTGGATACTGATAGTGGTTCAGTTGCGCTAATAACGCCGTGGTTGATTGGTGTGTAAAATCGACAAAAGGCAGTTTTTTGTCCAAGTATTGCTGAAACAGCTGCGGAAATGGGGATGGATTTTCCGGTTGTTCGGTATCCGCCAGAAAACAAGCATAGGATTTATTGCCTTTTTGCTGATAAATACGGTGCAGTTGATCAATCCATGCCTGAACGTCAGCGGTTGGCTGAAGTTCTTGTGAACGGGTGTCAGCAGTCAGGACACTATTCTCATCTTGGCGAAGAGAATGAATAATAAGATGTTCAATAATCAGGCTCATAGCAGTCGTGGTATCGTAGTGAAAAAGTGCAAGGTGGCGTATTATATAGCGTTCATAACCTGACAACTGCAAATTGAGACATATTTCATGCCGATCCTTTCTAAATACAGCACCGAACAAATTGAATCTTTAATGCAAGAGATGCAAACCGTATTGCAAACTCATAATGCATCGGTTGATCTCGGTTTATTGGCGCTGGGCAATTTAGCAACTCACATCATCAACAAACATGTGCCGGAAGCACTGCGTGCTGATGTAGCCAATTCATTTGCCAAGGCTCTGCAACAATCGATTACCCAGACTAAAAAGGTAATTCAGTAATATGGCCCTGCTGCGACCACAACCCGGTGCTTTTTATCGAGATCAAGTCTCGCGCCTTATTAGCTGGGGACATTGGTTTACCTTCTTTAATATTTTGCTGGCGCTGGGCATATCCAGTCGTTATATTCTGGCTAACCCTTGGCCAGAAACACAGCTGGGTATTAGCTATCTGATCTTGAGCTGGCTGGGGCATTTCTCTTTTGTCGGGTTCATCACCTATCTGCTGACGTTATTCCCGCTCAGCTTTGTGATACCCAATCAGAAATTGATGCGAAATTGCTCAGTTGTGATCGCAGTATTGGTACTGTCTGTGTTGCTGGTTGATACGCAGATCTATCACGTCTTTAAATTTCATATAAACCCCACGGTTTGGGAGTTATTACTCAAAGAAGCGCAATCAAAAGCCGAGCTGAACTGGAATTTTCTGTTTATTGTTATTCCGGTGTTATTCCTATTAGAACTGGTGATTTCCAACTATGCATGGAAGATGCAGTTAAGACGCCGGAAAAAAACCTGGGGTACGGCAATTAGCACCGTACTGGTCAGCTGTTTTTTATTGTCGCATATCACCTATATGGCCGCTGATGCCAAGCTTTATGAACCGATTATTTCTCAACGCGCGAATTTCCCGCTGTCATATCCAATGACTGCTCGCTCGTTCCTGTCAAAACATGGCTGGCTGGATTTAGAACAATATAAATCGAAAGCCGCACAAGTGGCTGAACTGGAGCACGGTAAACAACGCCTGAACTACCCGTTAAAACCATTACAAGTTACTGAACCAGAAGAGAAATTAAACATTCTGTTAGTGGTAGTTAGTGGTTTACGTGCAGATATGCTTAATCCCGATGTCATGCCATTTTTAAGCGGTTTTGCTGCTAAAAATCAGCAATTTACACAACATATTGCGGGCGATAACGATCATGCCGGTAGCTTGTTCAGCCTATTCTATGGTTTACCCGAAGCCTACCGCAGTAATTTTGATGCCGAAGATATCTCTCCCGTTTTACTTGATGAATTACAACGCCAAGACTACTTGTTGAGCGCATTTTCAAGTAATGGTCTGAATCAGGATATCTACAAGAAAAGCATTTTTCATAGTGTCAGACAAATCAGCCGCCGTAAAAATGAGCTGACTCCGCATAGCGATCAACAAACGTTTGCAAGCTGGCAAAGTTGGCTTGGACGGCAAAATCAGGATCGTCCTTGGTTTAGCTATCTGAACATTGCGATGCCAGCTACATTAGCATTACCAGCTGATTACCAAGGTCCGTTCCAACCTGAGTTGACGGATAGCAATCCGTTTGCGGCATTTACCCCGGAAAATCATAATAAATTTATCAATCGTTATAAAAATGCGGTGCATTACAGTGATGAACAGTTACGACAATTAATAACCACGTTGCAGGAACATCAGCTGTCAGAAAAAACGATTGTGATTATCACGGCTGATCGGGGGCTGGAGTTTAATGAAACCAACACCAATAGCTGGGGTTCTGGTAGCAACTATTCCACTTACCAGATGCAGGTGCCATTAATTATCAGTTGGCCCGGGAAAACTGCTCATCGCTGGGAGAAACTGACAACCCATTACGATCTCGCCCCCACCTTGCTGCATGATGCACTGGGTATGGAAAATGAAGATAAGACCTACAGCAGTGGCAGTAATTTATTTGCTAATCAGCAACATGACTGGCTGTTACTCGGTAACCGCCAGCACTATGTGATCTATGAACCAAACACTATTACTGAGTTTAATCGTCAGGGTGATTTTAGCGTCTACACCAGAAAAAATTACCAACTGGTTGATGATGCTCGTCCTAACATGGCGGCATTACTGCAAGTCATGAATGAATTAACCCGCTTTAAAGATGCACAATAATAAATTGATGCTACCTGATAATTGGTCTCCATTATCAGGTAGCAAAATATTGCTGTGTAATATGACCGCACTTAATCTCTCTTTTCCCGATAACTTATCAGACGAAGAACAAGCCCGACTACGAACCATATCTCATCCAGATCAGGCAAAATTCTATCAGCAAAGCCGCTGCTTATTACGCACACTACTCGGGCAATTACTGCATCAGCCACCCGCCGAGATCCGTTTTTCTACTGCGCCTCATGGCAAACCGCAGCTAACACAACGTCAATTACAGTTTAATATCAGTCACAGCAAGCATTGGTTATGCATTGCTCTAGCAGCCATTCCTGTTGGTGTGGATATTGAATTTACAACGGAAGCTCCGACACGCCCCTGGCTAGCATTAGCTAAACGTTTTTTTACCATGCATGAATATCAATATCTGACTGAGCTACCAGCCAGTAAATTGATGCATGCTTTTTTCCAATTGTGGACACAAAAAGAAGCGGTATTAAAAGCGCATGGGGGCGGGATCAGTGCTGGACTGCAACGGCTTGACCTGCTGACTCATTTACATTCATTAGATGAAAAAATATATGCAACGGAATATTCTCAGCTAATTCCCGAATTACATTGTGCAGTTAGTTTACCAACCAAGGTTGAAAGCCCAATAAGTTACTATATTCTCAACGATCAGCTTGAAATTGAGCCCTTACAGCCACCATATATACATCACCTTTGTCTGAAGCCGAATTCATTATGATTGTTACCATCACACCAGAAAATTTTCGTACCGAATTACTTGATGCATCCCGACAAAAGACCATAGCTGTCTTCTTTTATGCCGATCAATTGCCAGAATGCCAGCCTATGGGGCAACAACTGGAACAATTGATTGGCCTAGCTAATCCGATGGTGACACTGGCAAGAGTCGATGTCGCAGATCCACAGTTACAATCGTTAGCTGTGCAACTTGGCTTACAGGCTCTGCCTGCTGTGGTTATCTTCAAAAATGGACAACCGGCGGATGCTTTAATGGGCCCACAAGACCCAGCGGCAGTAGAAAATATGCTGGCTAAATATCTGCCGAAAGAAGACGACACGCTATTCGCGGAAGGCCAACAGTTGTTACAAAATGGCGATGCGGGTGCCGCGTATGCTGTATTAAAAAAAGCCCAGCAACTGGCTCCACAGCGTTATGAAATCACCACCGCACTGGCAGATGCTTGCGTAAAATCAGCCAGACTTGATGAAGCGCAAACTCTGTTGGAAAGCATTCCGAACGTTTATCAGGATTCCGCTTACCAGCAGGTAAAATCGGCCTTAGATCTGGCGCAACAAGCATCCGACAGCCCAGAAATAAGAGCGCTTGAAACTCAACTCGCTTTAGAGCCAGACAACACACAGCTCAAGCAAGATTTGGCTATTCAATACAGCCAGGCTGGACGTAAGCAAGAAGCGTTGGACATGTTGTTTACCATCCTGAGTCGCGACCTGAATTTTGGTGAAGCCAGAAAAACCTATCTGGATATTTTAGCCACCATGGGCAGCGATCCATTGGTATCTAAATACCGGAAAAAACTCTACACCCTGCTTTACTAAGTATTTATCAGATAATAATAAAAAGGCCCGATTTCATGTCGGGCCTTTTTCTTTATTACATTCGGATTAATACGAACCTATCGATACCTCTGTTCGGGTACTTCCAGGCCAGGAGTTCACGACCGCTTTAACCAGTGTGGCGAGCGGGATTGCAAAAAATACGCCCCAGAACCCCCATAACCCACCGAACACCAAAACCGCTAAGATAATGGCTATGGGATGCAAATTCATGGTTTCTGAAAACAACAATGGCGTCAGAATATTTGCATCCAGCGTTTGAACAATCGCATAGGCTAACATCAGATAAGCGAAATCAGAGGATAAGCCCCATTGGAACAAGGCCACCACGGTCACCGGGATCGTCACAGCGACAGCGCCGATATAAGGGATCAAGACAGAACAACCAACCGAAATGCCCAGCAATAGCGCATAGTTGATCCCCATGAAGGCAAAAACCACATAATTTGCTGCACTGACGACTAAAATATGAATAACTTTGCCACGAATGTAGTTGGTAATTTGATCATTCATTTCCAACCAAACCCGGTTTGCTAATTCCCGATTATTTGGTAAAAAACGCTTCAGCATTAGCAACAAACGCTCTTTGTCTTTCAACATAAAGAAAATTAAGAGTGGAACTAAGACCATATATACCAGCACAACGGCAATATTCATCAATGATGTAAAAGAGAATGAAACCAGCACACCACTATTGTTGAGCAAACGGTCTTGAATAACGGCAGTGATGCTATCAACCAGTGATGCATCAAAGAAATCAGGATAATGCTGCGGCAGTTTTTTAAGGTACTCCGTACCATTAGCCAACATCACAGGCCCTGCTTTCACCAACGTCATACCTTGACGAAACACCGCCGGTAAAATACCAAATCCGATTAACAACATAAGTCCAATGAAAGCCAGTAGAACCAATGTTGTTGCACTACTTCGGCCAAGACCTATTTTTATCAGACGTTGAACAAACCATTCCAGCAGATAAGCGATAACCAACGCTGCCAGGACAGGAGCTAAAATATCACCATAAAAATAGATAACTGCAAAGCCGCCAACCAACAACCAAAATAAGGTTACTGCGTTCGGATCCGAGAAGCGCCGACGATACCAATTTAATAATACGTTTAACATCCTGCCGATTCCGTTGAATTCATCGTACAATTGCCTAGTGTAATCGCTTGCGCGGTATTTTTCGCATGTCGAAACAGATAATTATCAAAGAAAGGGGTACGTTGTGCTTTATCGTTGCCTGAAAAAACTACTGCTGTGTTTTAGCACCGCATGTTGCCTTATGTTTTCCACCCTATCACACGCTGATTCTCAGTTACCGGATATCGGTACCGCCGGAGTTTCAGCCCTATCCGTTGAACAAGAAGTATTATATGGCAAAGCTTTTATGCGTTTTGCCCGGGCGAGTTTACCTATCATCGATGATCCGGTACTTAATGAATACATTAATGATCTGGGGCTGCGACTGGTAAGCCAAGCGAATAACGTCCGCTTCCCTTTTACTTTTTTTCTGGTGAAAGACGACAGTATTAACGCCGCCGCATTTCTTGGTGGCCGCGTAAAAGTACATAGTGGTTTATTTCTGCATGCAGAAACAGAAAGTGAACTGGCTGGCGTGTTAGCGCATGAAATCAGCCATGTCACCCAACGGCATATAGCCCGCTATATGGAAGATCAGGCCAAAAGCGCCCCACTATCGATTGCCGGTTTAGTCGGCTCCATCGCACTAGCGATGCTGAACCCAACAGCTGGTGCTGCGGCTATCAACACAACGATGGGCTTAACTGTACAAAATTCAATTAACTTCACTCGTGATAATGAATATGAAGCCGATCGGATCGGCATGGCATTACTCTACAATGCCGGTTTTGAACCAACTGGCATGATGACGTTTTTCCAAAAACTTGCTGCCGAAAACCGTTATTCATCTAAATTACCCGAGATGCTGTTAACCCACCCCATCACTGAGAATCGTATTGCTGAAGCCAGAAACCGGGCCAGCAGTTACCGTATACGTCATCTTGAATCTAGCTTAGATTTTTTACTGGCAAAAGTGCGGATCCAAGCGATGTACAGTAATCAGAGTGCCGATGGTTTACTGACCTTCTTCGAACAACAAGCGGGAAAAAGCAGTGAAAACTCTGCGCCTTGGTTAGCGGCTCAATATGGTAAGGCATTGTCATTGCTGCAATTAAATAAAATACCCGAAGCGGGTGAAGTACTGACACTGTTGAGTAAACGCAAACCGGATAACCTTTTCTTTCAAGATTCACTGACTGATCAGGAAATTGCGGCACAACAATTTAACGCGGCGATAAGTCGACTGGAACAACGGAATCAAAGCATGCCGGATAACCCGGTCATCATCATGAATCTGGCGAATGTTTATCTGAAGGCGAACAAAGCAGATGCTTCTATTCGTTTGTTGGATCAATATACCCGCAATAATCCGGAATCATCGGTGGCATGGCAGTTACTGGCAGAAGGGTATGAACAAACCGCCAATCAGGCCGGATTTCATCAGGCTCAGGCGGAATATTTAGCCTTACGTGGTGAGATTGACCAAGCGACCGATCAACTACACATGGCGCGCGCGAACACCGCCGACAACTTAAGTCAGGCCCGGATTGATGCACGCATCGCTGAATTGGAAGAGCAGAAAAAAGTGGATACCAGCCTGAAACGCTAAAGTTCCAACACTTCCTTAATAAAAGGAATGGTCAATTTACGCTGGGCATGCAACGACGCATTGTCCAGCGTATCCAGCGCTTGCAGCAGAGTCCGCATATCTCGCGATAAACGATTGAGTAGAAAGCGACCCACATCAACAGGAAGTTTGAACCCACGTAATGCCGCGCGTAACTGTAAGGCGCCCAGTTTCCCTTCATCATCCAGTTCATGTAACTGAAATGACACACCCCAGTCGAGACGCGATGCTAAATCAGGTAAACAGAGGCCTAATTTACGCGGAGCGGTAGTTGCTGACATGATCAATGAACCACGGCTGGTTTCCTTCCAGCGGTTAAACAAATTAAACAGTGATTCTTCCCAAAGTCGATCGCCAGCCACAGCATCGAGATTATCAAGACATAACAGCGGCATACGCTCCATCCCCTCCAGAATATCCGGGGAGTATTGTTCGTGCCGATCGAGAGGAATATAAACGGCAGATTCACCATTGCCATTAATTTCAGCGCAGGTGGCATGCAATAGATGCGAACGCCCCGAACCGCGACAACCCCAAAAATAAAGTAATGGTACGCCTTCGCCAATGGCTGCATTTTTCAAAGTCGTGATAAGTTGCGCATTACTGCCGGGATAAAAACTGGCAAATGTTTCATCATCAGGTAGTTGAACAGCCAGTGAAAGTTGGGTTGATTGCAGCATTATCACCGCCTGTTAATAAAACTGAGAATAAGAAGATTGCTCGGGATCAACCTGACGAGGCTGCGTAACGTTTTTTACAGTGATAGTGTTATGCTCTTGTGTATAAGCCTCTAGCGCAGTAACAACCTGATTCGCGAGTTGATTTGGCATTCCACGAGCTTGCCCACGGATAATTACCGCGCCATCATTCCGGGCATCATGCAGTTGCCAATCTAATGTCCATTCACCATTTTGCTGATGTAACTGCCCTAACAGCAATTTATCCGCATCATAGCGCCGACTGACCAGCAACAATGGAGACATAAAGGCATTTTCTATTGTCGCAGGCTGGATCTGAGTTGCATCATCAAGATCCATAATTGGAAAAATAAAGCGGTAACTCACAGAGCCTTGATAATTGAACAGTTGAGGCCAACGCGTCGATTTATCATCCGGCACTATTTGTTCTTTCACTGAGCTATCGACCAACCAGCAAAGAATACGTTCTGACATAGCCTGAGATGGAATACTCCACCCCAGACTTAGCAGAAAACAGCATCGCAGTAATAGACACCAGCAACGGTTCTTCAAAATGGTTATTTAGTTCCGAAAATTTTATCGCCTGCATCACCCAAGCCTGGAATGATATAACCTTTTTCATTCAAGCCTTGGTCGATAGAAGCGCAATAAACTTCTACATCATCGTGCGCTGCTTGTAATGCTGCCAGCCCTTCTGGTGCAGCTACCAAAATAATGACCTTGATCTGTTTGCAGCCTTTCTCTTTCAACAAATCGATGGTTGCAATCATGGAACCACCGGTTGCCAGCATCGGATCAACTATCAACGCCAAACGCTCATCAATATTGCTGACAATTTTCTGGAAATAAGGAACAGGTTTCAGTGTTTCTTCGTCACGATAAATACCGACCACACTCACACGTGCGCTTGGCATATGTTCCAGAACACCGTCCATCATGCCCAAACCAGCACGCAGAATAGGCACTACCGTGACCTTTTTCCCTTTGATCTGATCCACTTCTACCGGACCATTCCAACCATCAATGGTTACTTTTTCAGTTTCAAAATCGGCGGTAGCTTCATATGTCAGCAGGCTGCCCACTTCTTTGGCCAGTTCGCGGAAACGTTTCGTACTTATATCAGCTTCACGCATCAGACCCAGTTTGTGTTTAACCAGCGGGTGTTTTACCTCGACAACTTTCATTATGAACTCCGTAATTTGATTATCTGGTTAAGATCTTATCATTCACATCAGACGAAAATGAATGTTTTCTGCTACAAACCGCAGGTTTTCTTTTTCTCTTCGTTCCTGACTGCTAGAATAGGGACTGTTTAATCTCCCCCTTAACAGCGATTACGACAAGGATCTATCGTGACTGACAAGACTTCACTGAGCTACAAGGACGCTGGCGTTGATATCGATGCAGGTAATGCCCTGGTTGAGCGTATCAAAGGCGTTGCCAAACGCACCCGCCGTCCTGAAGTAATGGGCGGATTAGGTGGTTTTGGTGCTCTGTGCCGAATTCCGGCTGGTTATCGCGAACCTATCCTGGTTTCTGGTACTGATGGCGTCGGCACCAAATTGCGTCTGGCGATCGATCTGAAAAAACACGATACCGTTGGTATCGATCTGGTTGCAATGTGTGTGAACGACCTGATCGTTCAAGGTGCAGAACCGCTGTTCTTCTTGGATTACTATGCAACCGGTAAATTGGATGTCGATACTGCGGCCGCAGTAGTGACTGGTATTGGTGCAGGTTGTGAACAATCCAACTGTGCATTAGTCGGTGGTGAAACGGCTGAAATGCCAGGCATGTACGAAGGTGAAGACTACGACATGGCAGGTTTCTGCGTAGGCGTGGTTGAAGCATCAGAAATCATTGACGGCTCTAAAGTTGCCGCTGGCGATGCACTGATTGCACTGGCCTCTTCCGGCCCACACTCTAACGGTTTCTCTTTGATCCGTAAGATTCTGGAAGTGAGCAAAGCTGACGTACAACAACCACTGGGCGACTCTACACTGGCAAACGCGCTGCTGGCTCCAACTCGCATCTATGTTAAACCAGTACTGAAACTGCTGAAAGAGTGTGAAATTCACGCACTGTCACATATCACTGGTGGCGGCTTCTGGGAAAACATCCCACGTGTATTACCAGAAAATACCAAAGCTGTGATCGACGGTAGCAGCTGGCAATGGCCAGAAGTATTCAACTGGCTGCAAAAAAGCGGCAACGTTGAAACCTATGAAATGTACCGCACTTTCAACTGTGGCGTTGGCATGATCATCGCGCTGCCACAAGATCAGGTTGATGCTGCTCTGGCATTGCTGAAAGCCGAAGGCGAAAACGCTTGGTTGATCGGTCGTATCGAACAAGCCGCTGCCGGTGAAAAACAGGTAGAAATTAACTAATGAATCTGGTTGTTCTGATTTCTGGAACAGGAAGCAACTTGCAGGCTGTCATTGACGCCTGCAAGTCAGGCAAAATTCATGGCCGTGTCGCTGCTGTTATCAGTAACCGCGCAGATGCCTACGGCCTGAAACGCGCCAGTGCTGCTGATATCCATACCGCTGTCATTTCTAATCAGGATTATGCTGATCGGGCACAATATGATACGGCGTTGATGGCTGAGATTGATCGTCACCAACCCGATCTGATTATCATGGCCGGTTTTATGCGGATTTTGACACCTGCTTTTGTGAATCACTATGCCGGACGCATGCTGAACATTCATCCGTCTTTGCTGCCTAAATATCAAGGCTTGCATACGCATCAAAAAGCGATTGATGCCGGTGATAGTGAGCACGGTGCCAGTGTGCATTTTGTGACCGAAGAGCTCGATGGCGGCCCAGTCATCCTGCAGGCTAAAGTTCCTGTCTTCGCGGATGATACCGTTGAAGAGTTAGCACAACGCGTGCATGTGCAGGAACATCAGATCTATCCATTAGTGATCAACTGGTTTTGTCAGCAACGTTTAGTCATGAAAGAGGGTAAAGCTTGGCTGGATGGCGAATGTCTTCCGCTATCAGGTTATGCCAGTGACGACGATGGCGCAGGGCAAACAGAGTAATACAAATAAAGAACAGGGAGCTTAAGCTCCCTGTTCTTTTTCTTCCGTTGTAATAGCAAATAACTGCTCACCGAAGCGGAAAACCTTCAGTTCGCCGCGCTCCATTTTCTGCCACTGCTCATTATTTGTCAGCGGCTGAGTCGCAATCACTGTCACTACGTCGTTCGGTGTCGTTTCCTGCTGAAAATCGATCGTAACATCGTCATCGATTAACTTAGCCTGACCAAACGGTGCTCGTCGAGTGATGCAATGAAGATTGGTGGTGCAATAAGTGATCAAATATTCGCCATCGGATAACAGCATATTGAACACGCCTAATTGCATTAATTCATTACATAACGTCGCTAAAAACTGAAATAAGGCTTCCGGTTCTTCTGGGAAAAATGGGAATTTTTTCTCTAGTTGGTTTAACAACCAGCAAAATGACCTTTCACTATCGGTTTGCCCTACCGGCACAAAACGCCCTACATCCAGCACTTCATAATCAGTCAGTTGCCCATTGTGGGCAAAGGTCCAATAACGACCCCATAATTCTCGCGTAAATGGGTGGGTATTTTCTAATGCCACACTACCACGATTCGCCTGTCGGATATGACTCACCACGGCACAACTTTTGATCGGATATTCCTGAACTAACTTAGCAATTTGAGACTGCGCACAAGCTACGGGATCTTTAAAGGTACGGCAGCCCTTCCCTTCATAGAAAGTAATGCCCCAACCATCAACATGCGGGCCAGTACGCCCACCTCGTTGAACTAATCCACTGAAACTAAAGCAGATATCAGTGGGAACATTCGCACTCATACCCAATAATTCGCACACAGCCTCACCTCGAACTAATCAGACAGCCAACTCTTTTTCAATCAGCATGATCAAAATATGGATAACTTTAATATGGATCTCTTGAATACGATCCGCATACCCAAAATAAGGCACGCGAATTTCAACATCTGCCATACCCGCCATTTTACCGCCATCCTTGCCGGTTAAGGTCACAACCTTGATGCCTTTCTTTTTGGCCGACTCAATAGCTGTAATAATATTTCCGGAATTACCGCTGGTTGAGATGCCCAGCATCACATCACCAGCGCGACCAACCGCTTCCAGATAACGGGAAAATACGTACTGATAACCATAGTCATTTGATACACACGATAAATGACTTGGGTCGGAAATAGCGATCCCCGCATAACCCGGACGGTCTTCACGGTAACGGCCAGTTAACTCTTCGGCAAAATGCATGGCATCACAGTGTGATCCACCATTACCGCATGACATGACTTTACCGCCGTCACGCAATGATGCGGCAATTAGTTTTGCCGCTTGTTCGATAGCATTAATATTTTCGGCGTCAGCAATAAAATCGGCCAGAGCCTGTTGTGCCGTAACCAATTCCTGCTTAATAATTTCCTGATACATATGCGGTATTTTTCCTTTCATTTTTATATGGAAAAAACGTTTATTCTTGTTCGGGCCGCCACAGGCAACTACCACCTTTTTTAGCAACCAGATCTAATCTTTTTTCATGTGCCGCTAATTCATCGTCTGACGCACGTAAAACTTTCAACGAACCATTCCGCTGCAGCATTTTTAACTGCTGAGCTGATGCAGATGAACCAGAACTATTATCATTGACTGTGTTGTGTAACTCCAGTCGCGTCTGGCCACCCGTCATCAATAAATAGACATCAGCCAGAATTTCGGCGTCCAATAACGCGCCGTGTAAAGTACGATGCGAGTTATCGATACCAAAACGCGTACATAACGCATCCAAACTGTTACGCTTGCCGGGGAACTGCCCTCGTGCCAATGCCAGCGAATCCGTTACTTTGCAGATGTCTTTAACCCGCTCCGTCCAGCCCAGCTTATCAAATTCATGATCGATGAAGCCGACGTCGAACGCTGCGTTATGAATGACTAATTCCGCACCACGAATAAAATCTCGGAATTCTTGCGCGATAGCCGCAAACGACGGCTTATCCGCAAGGAAAGCATCGGTAATACCATGCACGCGGATCGCTTCTTCATCCACCAAACGATCTGGTTTGATATAAACATGGTAATGATTTCCGGTTAAACGGCGGTTTATCACCTCCACACAACCGATTTCAATGATGCGATGACCGATATAAACCGGGCCACCGCTCTGATTCATACCTGTGGTTTCAGTATCGAGAATTACGTAGCGATTCGTTTGCATTGGGTTCATAGCACTTTTATGTCACACTTTACTCAGACGCTCAGAATACCACGACACTATGCTAAAACAGATAACTCTCTATACCGATGGCTCATGTCTCGGCAACCCAGGCCCTGGCGGTTATGCCGCTGTTTTGATCTACAAACAACACCGTAAAGAATTAGCTCAAGGTTATGAGCTGACTACCAATAACCGCATGGAGTTGATGGCCGCTATTGCCGGTTTACAGTCTTTAAGTGAACCCTGCCAGGTCAAACTGACGACGGATAGCCAATATGTTCGTCAAGGTATTACCCAGTGGATCCATGGCTGGAAGAAAAAAGGCTGGAAAACGGCGAACCGTGAACCAGTTAAGAATGTGGACTTATGGTTACTACTAGACAGCGAAATTCAACGTCACGATGTGGAATGGTTTTGGGTTAAAGGGCACTCAGGTCACCCAGAAAATGAGCGCTGTGACGAGCTGGCACGCAATGCCGCACTTGCAGCAGATAGCCATCTTGTTGATTCCGGCTACCCATCATAAAAAGTATCTAGCGCTGCGTCCGGGTCTGATTTTTTAGTCTGGCCATACCACCCACCATCACCGGACGTTTAAGCCACGCTACCTCGCGGATCCGGGTTAACGGAAGAGTCCGTTTTCGGGCTGCGAGCATATAGGTTGATGCAAACCGATAACCACACCGCCGGGCGGTATTTTCCCGCCAGCAATGAATTCGGCTGCGGCGCGAAAGCGCTGAATAAGCAAACCCTTCTAGATGTACCACCTCAAAGCCAAGCAAATGCAACCAGTCGAGCACTCGCTCCGGTGAAAACATTTGTGCAGACCACGGCAGCCGACGGCGTAGATGAGGCAGTAACTTCCCTAAACCAACCAAGCTATACGGATTAAAACCACTGATGATGATCCAACCATCAGCTGTTAATACGCGTTCAACTTCACGCAATATCTGATGCGGGTCGTTACTGAAATCAAGTGTATGCGCCAGCAAACAAGCATCAATGCTGCCTGTTCGAATAGGCAACTCGCCAATATCGGCGATAATACCCAGAGAAGCCCCCTGTGCGCCTAATGCACATTGATGGCGAATAGTTGATGTAGTACATGACAGCTGACTACTCAATGGCCCCAGTTTCAAAAGATGATAGCCAAACATAAACTGACACCATTCATCGAGCTTATGCTGGATTTCCATTGCCAGCCAATCACCCATCGGCAATTCGCTCCAATTCTCTGGTGCAATGATTTCCCGGTTTATTTTTGCTGGTTTCACTTCATCACCTCAACGCGGGTAAATATTGCCTTTCTCTCTCTTTCATTTTATACACAACACAGCGTAATTCGAACCGGAGCTCATCACATGTTGCAAGTACAAGCCATTCCTAGTCGTACAGACAATTACATTTGGCTAATTAAGCAAGGCAAGCAAGCGATGGTGGTCGATCCCGGCGAATCAGCCCCTGTGCTTGAACGGCTGCAACAACAAAACCTAACACTTCGAGCCATTTTAATTACACACCATCATCATGATCATGTTGATGGTGTTGCAGAGCTTTTAGCGCAATATCCACAATGTGAAGTTTACGGCCCACAAATTACACTACCTGGTGTACCACAACTACAAACCATGTTCGATCAGGATCTGATCAGCTTTCCTGATCTTCAGCTGGCGTTTAAAGTCTGGCACACGCCAGGGCATACAGCTGAACACATTGTTTTTCACGGCCATGGCGCCCTGTTTTGTGGCGATACGCTCTTTTCTGGTGGGTGTGGACGTCTGTTTACCGGCACCGCAACACAGATGTATCACTCACTGCAGCGACTAGCCAGCTTACCGGATGAAACCCTTGTTTATCCTGCACATGAATACACTTACAATAATTTAAGCTATTGCTGGCTGATTGAGCCAGATAATATGTTTACAATATTGCGAATTAAAGAAGTAAGCAAATTACGCCAACAAGGCTGCCCAACACTGCCATCTTCAATTGGTATAGAAAAGAGAAGTAATGTGTTTTTACGCACCAATAGCCCCAGCGTTGTGACTTACGCTCAAAAATCGAGCGATCTCTATCTCGAAAATGAGATCCAGATCTTTGCTATTTTGCGCGAAAAAAAGAATAATCTTTGAGCTGTAACTGAGCATAAATTATGCAAGGCTTGATCTGAACCCTAAACACACATACCATCTGTCAAAATTTTGAGGATGACTGGATGAACATAAAGCTACATTTGGCCCTATTGGGTGCGTTGTTGCTGACCGGTTGCCAGGCGTTACAAACCGACTCAGATAAAAATAAGTTGGGTTCTACCGTTAATGTAATGTCGAATTATCGGTCGCATGCAACCTCCGCTCTAGATCGATCGGAAAGCTCACATCCGTACATGTGGGACCGCATTGCTGACGAAATGCAGTTGACCATTCCAAATGATCCTGACGTCATTGCTTATCGTGATTGGTATATCCAACATCCAAAGTACCTGCGAACTGTCACCGAACGTGCCGCCCCCTTCCTCCACCTGATCACTGAGGAAATTGATAAACGTCAGATGCCAATGGAGCTGGTGTTATTGCCCATTGTTGAAAGTGCATATAACCCTAATGCCCGCTCCCATGGCAACGCTGTTGGCTTATGGCAATTCTTAAGTGCATCAGGCAGACGCTATGGTCTGAAACAGGATTACTGGTATGACGGTCGTCGTGACGTTGTAACCTCAACTCAGGCAGCGCTGGATTATCTGGCACAGTTAAATGCCTATTTTGAAGGCGATTGGATGAATGCTGTTGCCGCATACAATGCTGGTGAAGGTAGAATTCAAGACGCAATTGATGCAAATCGTGCTCGTGGTAAAGCGACAGATTTTTTCTCGCTGCAATTACCTCGACAGACGATGGAATATGTACCGCGTATGTTGGCATTAGCTGATGTCATCAAAAATGCAAAAAAATATGGCATTGACCTGCCTAAAATACCCAATCGGGCATCAGTTCGTTTGATCGATACTCACGGCCAGGTGGATTTACGCACTGCAGCAGAACAGGCAAATATGTCATTTCCTGCATTGAAGCGTCTGAATCCAGGTTTAAGCCGCAATACTACATCACCCAAAGGGCCGGATCATTTGCTGGTACCAATTGGTGTAGCAGATGAGCTTGAGCTGGCACTAGCAGATATGGCACCGCAAAAACGTCTGCGGGACGATAGTGAACGTGTAGCTATTGCCAGTAACGATGTGACTGATGTTAATGACGATGTAGCTGATAGCAAGCAGTCGGCCACCATTGGTATTCACCACAAAGTAAAACGCGGTGATACCTTAGGTACTGTAGCTCGTAGTTATGGTGTATCAGAAAAGCAGTTAGCTCAATGGAACCGTTTGGGTAAGAAAAAAATTAAACCCGGTCAGGTTTTATTGGTCAACGCGCCAGTCAGTAAAGTATCAGGCAGCAAAGCAGCTAAATTGTCTGTTGCTAAAGCGGCCAAGTTAAAACGTTATGAAGTACGTCGTGGTGATTCACTTTCCTCCATTGCGGAGAAATTTCAAATCACCGTGAATGAACTGATGCGCTGGAATAGTTTAGGGCACAACCACCTCAAACCAGGTCAGACGTTAACCGTTCGACTTGATGACAGTGGCGCATAATCTAACCATCGAATAAACAAAACCGGGAGCAAAACTCCCGGTTTTGTTTTATGTGTGATCCACATTAAGATGTTCAAACACTTTCATCATAAACAGGAAATATGATGGCTGATTTCGTTCTTATCACAGGTTGCTCTACAGGCATCGGTTTGCATTTAGCCCAGCGTCTGCAACAAGAGGGTTATCAGGTCTTAGCGACAGCAAGAAAAGAGAATGATGTAACTCACTTACAACAATCGGGTCTAGACGCACATAAACTCGATCTGAATGATGAACAAAGTATTGAAGCCGCAGCTAAATGGGCATTAACAGAAGCAAACGGTCAACTATATGCACTGATTAATAATGGCGCTTACGGTCAAACGGGTGCACTGGAAGATCTGCCAACCCAAGCCTTACGCGAGCAGTTCAATACGAATTTGTTTGGCTGGCATCATTTGATCCGGCTAGTTCTGCCCAGCATGCTGCAACAAAACCACGGTCGGATTATACAAATCAGCTCAGTTCTCGGTTTGGTAGCTATGAAATATCGCGGTGCTTATAACGCCAGTAAATTTGCACTGGAAGGTTATACTGACACTTTGCGACTCGAATTACGGGATACAGCAATTCAGATAAGTCTCATTGAGCCAGGACCAATCCGCAGTCAATTTCGCAGTAATGCACTGATTAAATTTCAGCAACATATTGATGTAGCAACCAGTCGCCATCATGAAGTTTATCAACAAACATTACAGCGTTTACAAAATCCAAAACCGAAGAACCCTTTCACGCTAGAGCCCGAATCCTGTTTGAAACCGGTATTGCATGCGCTGCGCAGCAAACGCGCCAGAACACGATATGGTGTCACCTTCCCCACTCATCTATTTGCCTTGTTACGGCGCATATTACCAACACGCTGGTTAGACAGTATTCTTTGCCGCTCTGCATAAAAAAAATGCCGCAAATTTTTTGTGGCATTTTTTCGGACATTAATAGTGTTGACCGTTATCGTAATAGTTTGTTCGTTGTATTGGCTGAACTACAACAGCGACATCCATTTCTAATTTCGATTTTACAATTGATGTGATTAGCTGTGCCGCAGCATTCTGCATCTCTTGTCCACGATCAAACCAGAAAAGCTCAACAAATGGATATGCCTGACCACCAAAACGTGTCGCAATAAACTCAGCCGGAATATACTCAATAGTAAAATGCGCAGCCGGAGCCTTAGTCAGTTCAGCTAACTGTTCAACTAAGATTTCACTGATGGCTACCACTATGTCACGTTGCATTCCTCGACATCGAATATGAGGCATTAAATATCTCCATGATAAAAAATAGATTTCTACACTATGGTAATGCCCTGATCTCCGGAATGAAAGGTTTTGGCTGGCTAGGGTTATTACTACTCACCTTATCACCTGACAGAGTTCTGGCGGCATCATCTCCTGATTTTTGGTTAGCAGAACGAGGCGAGCAAAAGCTCTGGCTGTTAGGCTCAATCCATGTTGGGCACAACGATATGTATCCGTTGCCGCCAGCCATTATGCAACGCTGGCAACAGGCAGATAATTTGATTGTCGAGACCGATCTTAATCAATCAGATCCCTCGAGTCAGCAAAGCTTGCTCTCTTATGCCATGTTGCCAACTGACACAACATTGTCTCAACAACTAAGCCTGCCGCTTTACCAAAAAACTATTCAAACTGCTGCACTGTATCAATTAAGTGAACCCCTATTATCTAAATTTCGGCCTTGGTTTGTTGCTATTACTTTGCAGCAACAAGCCATTCAACAAGCGGGATATCAAGCCGCGTTGGGTGTCGATCAATACTTCATCGGCTTAGCAAAAGATAAACTGGTTTCTATTCACTATCTGGAAACACCCGACCAACAACTTGCTTATCTTGCCGGACTAGGTGGCGTAGAAAATGACTTTCTTGACGCGACGTTAAAACAAATCAATAAAGTTAACGATGATTTACCTGATCTCATCAAAGCATGGGAAAAAGGTGATCGGAATAAAATTCAGGCTTTACTGGAAGATGATGATACCAGCCCCGAATTACGCCAATATTTAGAGCAGCATTTAATCCAAGAAAGAAATCAAAATTGGCTACCGAAGATTATGTCGCAAACTTATCAGCGTAATTTCATGGTAGTAGGTGCCATGCACCTGTATGGACCAAATGGATTAATTCAAATGTTGAAGCAAAACGGATACAAATTATCTAACATCCAGACTCGATGAAATACACATATTTCAGAGATTGCCTGATCAAACAATAAACTTAAACTCTGGTTTGTCTCAGATCCGAGCGTTATTATGACGCGGACCTCACGTATTATTTGTTGTTGCAGAAAGTAAACAGGAAACACAGCATGTCTTATCAATTATTAGAACAACGTTTTCAACAACTGCATCATCTGCAACATCTGCAGGCGATTTGTGGCTGGGATCAAGCCACGATGATGCCAGATGGTGGAAATCAGGCGCGTGGGGCGGCATTAGCCGAACTCGCCTTGCTACAACATCAAAAATTAACCGCACCAGAAATCGCTGACTGGCTTAACTCGGCCGAAAATGAACCCTTATCTGACGAACAACAAGCAAATTTAAATGAAATGCGTCGCCGTTGGCAAAATGCCGCATTATTACCCGACGATCTGGTTCAGGCTCGTGCTCTGGCTGGTTCGCGTTGTGAACATGCATGGCGTGAACAACGTAAAAACAATGACTGGAAAGGGTTTGAACCTAATCTGAAAATAGTCGTTGATTTAACCCGTGAAGCCGCCCAGATTCGTGCTGAAGCTTTGGAACTGGCGCCTTATGACAGCCTAATCGATCTCTATGAACCTAGAATGAGTAGCAGTCAGTTACTGCGTATCTTCACTGACCTGAAATCCTGGTTGCCACAAATTATTCGTCAAGCAGGCGAACGACAATCACAATATAACCCTATCAAGCCAGAAGGCACCTTTCCGGTTGTTCGCCAAAAGTCATTAGGCTTACATGCCATGAAACTGTTGGGTTTTGATTTTAATCATGGTCGTCTGGACATCAGCGCACACCCATTTTGTGGCGGTGTACCAGAAGATGTGCGCATTACCACGCGCTACAATGAAAAAGATTTCATGCCAAGCCTGATGGGCGTCATTCATGAAACTGGACACGCACGATACGAACAAGGCTTACCCGAAAAATGGCGTGGTCAGCCGGCAGGCGAAGCCCGCTCTATGGGTATTCATGAAAGCCAGAGCCTGTTTTTTGAAATGCAATTGGCTCGTCATCCTGCATTTCTGCGGAAAATGGCTCCATTAATTAAACAACACTTTGGTGAGCAGCCTGCGCTGGAAGCTGAAAATCTGATCCAGCTTTATAGCCGAATTGAACCAGGATTTATCCGTGTTGATGCAGATGAACTGACTTACCCTGCTCATATCATTATGCGTTTTGAAATCGAACAAGCGCTGATTGAAGAGAAAATCCAGGTCCGTGACTTGCCGGAAGTCTGGAATACAAAAATGCAGCAATACCTAGGGTTAAGCACCAAAGGTAATGATGCTATCGGCTGTATGCAGGATATTCACTGGACTGATGGCTCTTTTGGTTATTTCCCAAGTTACACATTGGGAGCCATTTATGCGGCTCAATTTGCCGGAGCTATTGAGCGTGATGTGGGTAATATCGGCGAACTGATTGCGGCTGATGATGGCTTACCACAAATATTCAATTGGCTGAAAACCAATGTCTGGGAAAAAGCCAGCCTATTCAGTACTGAAGAATTAATTCAACAAGCCACCGGTGAATCATTGAATACGCAGTGGTTCCGCCGTTATCTTGAACAACGTTATACCAAAGCACTGTAATTTCACCATTGGCCACATTGTCCTAATGCATTGTGGCCAATGATTACTTCGACCAGCATATAGCTTAGCGATAGAAATAATTCACCGTTAGTTCCTGCGTATAATCAAAACCTTCCAATACTTGCATCATCGCATCCGGCGTTTCATCAAATGGCTGATAGTCTATTTGATGCTGTTGACGGAACTTCTCTTGTTGCAATGGCGGTAATTCATTCCATACCTCAGACGGGATCGCGAACTGACGCCAACTCAACGGATCTGGTTGTGCCGCATTAAATAAATGAACGGCTTCAATACCGCCTTCATGTAACAACATACTTCGGAAATAACTTTCATCGGCAGAGCTATTGCTACTATCTAAAACAGCAGCTAGCGGTAAGTCCCACCGTTTTCGCCAGTCAATGGCCGGAATATTTTCTTCCGTTTTCGATGAAAACTCAGGCTGGTCTAATACATCAGCCGACAGCATCGATAGCAACAGCGAAAAATAACTTCGCTGTTCTTGATGTACCGCATCATTAAGTTGTTGGCCGAGTTGTAATTCATCGACCAAAAAGTGCTCACGGATCGTTTGTGTAAGCATAAAAAGTCTGAAAAATGAGCATTTGAACTTATATCGGCGAAATTTCTCTGATCTTTAGCACTTTCGGGGTTCACAAACAGGAAGTTTCTGGTAGTATTCGCTCCGCACTTGAGGAGGGATTCCCGAGCGGCCAAAGGGATCAGACTGTAAATCTGACGGCTCTGCCTTCGAAGGTTCGAATCCTTCTCCCTCCACCATTAAGTGCATAATAAATCGCAAGAAAAGCTCGTGGAGGGGTTCCCGAGCGGCCAAAGGGATCAGACTGTAAATCTGACGGCTCTGCCTTCGAAGGTTCGAATCCTTCCCCCTCCACCATCTCCACTCTCTTCCTGACCATAATAATTTCCCAAGCACTGAATTGAAAACTGTCTTATTATTCCTTCAGTGATATTTTGGAAGAAATTCAATGCCATCAGCGGAATCTGAAAGCAATACTTACCTCCAACTCAGTATGCTTGAAAAGCGTATCGTCGTTATAGACGATCAGCGTTCTTTTCAAATTCTGATCAAAGCCATGCTACAAAACCTCGGCTTCAGCAAAATTACATTGCTCAGTTCAGCTGAAGAGAGCCGTAAGCGCTTTCAGAAAGAACAATTCGATATATACCTCATCGATTATAACCTCGGCCATGGAGAAAATGGCCGCCAGCTAATGGACTATCTGAAACAACAAAAACTAGTCCCTGTCGATTCTGTTATTTTTATCATCAGTGGCGATAATTCACGTTCTATGGTTTTGAGTGCGCTGGAATCAGAACCTGATGACTACATGATGAAACCCTTTTCGCAAGAACAGCTTCGACTTCGGTTACTGCGCGCACTAAACCGTAAACAGCAACTGCTCCCGATGCTCACTGCATTCCAAGCAACGGATACCGAACAAGTTTTAGTTGAATGTAAAAAAATCATCGCGCAAAACAGTCGTTATGCCAATTATTGCCGTTGCATCATGGCTGAGATCTATCTGGAGCAAAATAGAGCACAAGAAGCAAAGCAAATTCTAAATGAAGGCTTGGCTGTGCGCGAATCGGCTTGGTTACGCCTTTTTCTAGGTCGGGCAACACAGCAATTGGGGGATCATGATGCCGCGATTGTTCATTTACATTCCGCCTTACAACTGCGGCCGTTCATGATTGATGCTTATCGCTGGCTTGCCTATTCACAATTAGCTATCGGAGCAAGTGAAGAAGCTATCGCAACTTTGGAGCGAGCAGTCGGTATCTCCCCGCAATCAGGCCGTCTACATCAGCAAATTGCCGAGCATTGCTTAAGTCAGCATGATTATTTTCGGGCAAAACAATCATTAGCAACACTGCTGGATTTACATCGTTACGCCGTCGATGATAATCCACAGATATTAGGCAGTTATGTTCATTGTATGATTTTGCATGCCATTAATAGCCAAGACCCCTACCACATTGGCAATTTACAAAAACAAGTCAACACAGCTTTGTCTCGTTGTAGAGACAGCTTGATAAACCATGATTTTGATTTTCATACGTTTGAGCATATATGTCAGGCCCGAGTGCAAATGGCGCGTGGCAATCTGCCAAAAGGAAAACAGCTGCTGTATAAATCAACGCAAGATTATCTCGATGCACCGCAAACGATGTCATCCGAGATATTAAGCGAGACCATTTTGGCGATGCTACAGCTTGGGGAATTTGAATTTGCCGATCAATTGCAAAAATCGTTGCCACCAGAGCAAGCCAAAGACCCGTTACTGACGCAATGTATCCAATCTATTCGTTCTGATGCCGTTATAACCGAACGCAGAAACCAATATCAACAGAGCAACGAACTGGGAATCAAAGCCTTTACCCAAGGTGATCTGGAAATGGCATTAAAACATTTCCGCGATGCACAACGTAAAGCACCGGCAAATACCAGTGCGGCCCTGAATAAAACACAGGCATTATTGGCTTTATGCCAGCAACAACAGACACGAAAAGAGCTGTTGACGGAACTGAGTGAAACATTAACGATTATGGATGGTGTACCGCTAAACCCGGCACAGAAAGCACGTTATGAACAATTGAAGGTGGAGTCCATGGCTCTGCTAAAACCACGAAAACGCTGAGTTGACTTAAATCATATGAAAATTATTTCTTTTAACATCAACGGGCTAAGAGCCAGACCACATCAATTACAAGCCATTATTGAGCAACATAACCCTGACATCATTGGTTTACAAGAAACTAAAGTTCATGACGAGATGTTTCCGAGTGCTCTGATTGAAGAACTCGGGTATCAGGTTCATTTTCACGGCCAAAAAGCACATTATGGCGTTGCATTATTATCCCGCAAAACACCAGATGCGATCATCAAAGGTTTTCCTGCTGATGATGATGAAGCTCAACGACGATTAATAATTGGACAATTTCAACAAGAAAATGGCCGTTTATTGACTGTGTTTAATGGTTATTTTCCACAAGGTGAATCTCGCGATCATCCGACTAAATTTCCTGCAAAACAGAAATTTTACCAAGATCTGTTGAGTTATTTACAACAAAACCATCATCCTGATGAAGATATCGTCATCATGGGTGATATGAATATTTCTTCAACTGATCTTGATATCGGTATTGGTGAAGCTAACCGTAAACGCTGGTTACAAACAGGGAAATGCTCTTTCTTGCCAGAAGAAAGAGAATGGCTCAATGCGTTATTAGCCTGGGGTTTTGTAGATACCTGGCGCAGCCAAAACCCTGATTCCAATGAGCATTTCTCATGGTTCGATTATCGTAGTCGTGGTTTTGATGATAATCGTGGGTTACGGATCGATCTGTTGCTTGCCACTCCGGTGTTGCAACAACGTTTACAGCATACCGGCATTGATTACCAGATCCGCGGTATGGAAAAACCGTCTGATCATGCGCCGATCTGGGCTGAGTTTATTTAGCTGGCTCAGCACTGGTACTAGCAGTCATCGCAACTGCAGGCGGGAGAGTAAAGTTAAGCGCAAGCTCCTCTCTCGCTCGTAATACCGATTCCCGATAACGCGCCAACTCACGTACAGGCACATGATCCAGTCGGTTCTGATAACGATAAGTTACCCGTAATAAACGTGGTTTTACCTGCTGAATCCAAATACTGAAACTGAACACGTCATTTTCATAATGCTGATTATAATCGGCAATATTTACATCATGCGGTAAATGAAAGATAAACTCTTGGCGAATTTTAAGTGGTGGCCCGAGTGCTAGAGGTTGCTTTCTTGCGTTATCAATTGTTTTCAGATAATTATCAATCAAGTCTGCATATAGCGGCAGACCATTTCGCGCTAACTCTTCTGAACCACCGGATAACGTAAATTGCTGACGTAACACCAGTTCATTTTTCTGTAGATCATCTTGAACATCCGGTAAGGCGTGGCCTTCTAAATCAGAATAAAGCTTTGAATAATAGCCAACCTGTTGATGACCAATTTGTTCCGGAGAGGTATTTTTCCAGGAAGAACGTTGAGTTTCGGCTTCATGTCCTGAATAACGCGCCTCTACTAATAAACGACTCCGCGGTTCATCCAGCCAAAGCTCCCGCCGTAATACTGTCTCCGCCGCACGATATTTGTCATCCATTCCGACCAGTTCTTTACTGTCTACCGCAACAGGTAATGCGTAATGCAAGTAAGGAACACCGATAGTGTCCAGATCCGAGCCTTGATTCAGATCTGTGCCATCCATCCAATATTGTTGCTCACCTAACGATAACGTCACAATGACATGATCAAAGGCATAGGGCGATGGTAGCTGTCTGGGCAAAATAGTGCCCTGTTCCAGATTAACTAAAGCCGCCTGTGGATTGAACCCCATCGCTTTGAGTAATGCCATAAGCAATACCGTTTTGTCTTTACAGTCGCCATAACGACGATACAAGGTATCAGCGGCTTTACGTGGTACATGTGAGCCAATACCATCCTCAATTCCCAGATAACGCACCTGTTGCTGCACAAACTGCAAAGCCGCCATGACCCGGGCTTTAGGTTCGGAAGTAGTTTGCATAAGTTGATCTGCAACTTGTTGTACGACGGGCTCAACAACGGCAGTTTGTTCATAAAGTGGCAAAGCCCATTGCACAACATCTTGCCATGAGGAAAATTCACTCAGTGACCAATAATGATGTGGAGTAAACCAAGCAGGAACATCGTCATCCACATTAACAGCAGCCACCGGCGATTGTTGCCATAATAATTCGCGGTGGGTGGAAGATTCGGTCATGGTCAATTTACCATTCTGACCTTCCGGTACCGAATAATAGAGTGTTCGCCCGCTACTCACTAAAACCCGAACTGAGCTAAATGCCACAGGCATTTCCCAATCCAGTTGCAGTTGTACACTGAATTTATTTCCCAATACGGGATTATTACCGATCGTGCTATAGCTATATTCCAAAATATCGCCAACTCGAATATCCGGTAAAATCAGGTAGGCCGTTTTAGTTCCAGAATAAAGAAAGTGTTCCAGATCCGGTTCCCGTTGAAATAGTCGCAATTCATTGGGCTCCAACCGGTCAAGATAAACCCCCTGTCTTAAAACACGCACCTGATGTATCTGCAGTGTTTGATACCCAGGATCAAAATCAAATGACAGCTGAGAGGCTTGCTCCAACCCTTCGGTGCTCGTGATTTGCATGACATAATGGGAATATTGCGAAACTTGTCGAGCTTCCAGATTTAACTGACGATCGATTAACTGATAACGCAGGCCATTAACCGGTGATGATTGGTGTGAAATCGTGGGAACTTGCAGGCTCTGCACCCATTGAGGTGCAGGCTCAAATTTGACTTGCTCATCAGCTGAAGCAGTCAGACTAAAGAATAAAATAAAAAAACTGACGAGCAACCGAGCGAACAAAATGGAACCCTTAACTAGATACGCATAAGCACCAATATGGTATCACGCTATAGATCCCAGATAATACCGGCTTAACCGATTCTCGGACGCAAATGTGCATACCAATGGCGTTCCAAACGACGAAAACCCCAAACCAGCATTAAACTCAGCATTAAATACAACAAACCAGCAGTAATAAATGCTTCAAACGGCGTGTAGTAACGCGCATTAATGATCCGTGCCGCACCAGTCAAATCAACCACGGTGATAACGCCTGCCACCGATGAACCATGCAGCATCAGAATCACTTCATTGCTATAAGCCGGTAGTGCACGTCGCAACGCGCTGGGTAAAATGATATGTCGCAACATTTGCCAACGAGACATACCAAACGCTGCGGCCGCCTCTAGTTCCCCTTTCGGGATCATCTGAATAGCACCACGAACAATTTCTGCCGTATAGGCTCCGGTATTTAAAGCAAAAGCTAACAGCGAACAAAACCACGCTTCTTGGAACCATTTCCAGGCCCATGAATGCTGTAACCACTGCCATTGCCCTGCACCGTAGTAAATAATAAACAACTGCACCAGCAACGGCGTTCCACGGAAAAAATAGATATAAGCCCAAGCAGGGTAACGTAAAAAAGCACTCTGGCTGTTACGTAAGATACCGACAGGGATCGCAATGCTTAAACCCGCGAGCAAGGAAACCGCAACCAACCAGACAGTGTTGATTAAGCCTTCCTGGTATGTCGGCCATTCATTATAAATAATGGAAAAATCAAACATCCGACTTACCTCGTTTTAATTGCATAACGTAATTCAGCCCAACGCAACAGCGCCGAAGAGACTGCAGTAAAGCCTAAGAAAATTAGCGCAACAAACATATAAAAAGTAAACGGTAATTGCGTGCTCCCGGCGGCTAACCCGGCTTTACGCACCATATCATCCAGGCCGATCACCGATACCAATGCGGTTGTTTTCAGTAAAACTAACCAGTTATTACCAAACCCCGGCAAAGCATGCCGTACCATCTGCGGAAATAAAATCCGGCGGAAAACCTGCCAAGGAGACATGCCATAAGCATATGCTGCTTCCAACTGTCCCCGCTCAACGGCCAGAATTGCACCGCGAAAAGTCTCCGCCATATAAGCGCCAAAAATGAAGCCTATCGCCAGAACACCGGCAATAAATGGACTGATATCAATGTAATCTGGCACATAAGAAACCCATTCGTGATCCGAGTTACGTCCGGTTAACCAACCGTTTATGCCTTCATTAATTTGGGTACATAAGAAATTCAGAAAGATCTGCCCACCAAAAAAGATCAACATCATCAGGATCAAATCAGGGATACCGCGCACCAGCGTGGTATAAAAAGTAGCAATACCTTTAGCTACACGGTTTTTAGACAGCTTCGCCAATGCTCCCATCATGCCCAATACTGCTGCAACTAATACCGACAGCAACGCAACTTCCAGCGTGATCCAGGCACCATCTAGGATCGTGGCACTATAGCCTTTCAAATCGAACATACCGTTATCCATCAAAACGGGCCCTTTATGGGCCCGTTAAATACAGAAATTATGAACGAGCGGTTTTATTCACCGTAAACGTCAAAATCAAAATATTTATCATTAATCTTTTTGTAGTTACCGTTAGCGCGAATATCCAAAATAGCTTTGCTAAACATTGCTTTCAGATCACCATCACCCTTACGTAGTGCCACACCCGCACCTTCACCGAACCATTTTTTCTCGGTCAGGCCTGGTCCTACCAAGCTATATTCGCCATTTGATTTTTTAACTAAACCATCAATCAACGAAGCAGCATCTGCCAACACATAATCAACACGGCCAGATTTCAGATCCAAGTATGCTTCATCAGCAGTGCCGTAGCGTTTGATAGTGGCATGCGGGAAGTTATCAGAAACATAAGTATCCATGGATGTAGCGCGCTGCACACCAATCTTCTTATCTTTCATGAACGCATCGGTCAGTTCAAGCGTTGCTCCTTTTTTAGCGGCAAAACGCGCTGGAACATGCTGATATTTCTGAGAGAAATCAATGCTTTTCTTACGTTCTTCCGTAATGTCCATTGTGGAAATGATCGCATCAAATTTACGCGCCATCAGGCCAGGGATCATACCGTCCCAGTCCTGTTTTACGATGGTACATTTTACTTTCATCTGTTCACACAGCGCATTGGTGATATCAACATCGAATCCCAATAATTGGCCTTTTTCATCAACGCTGGAAAATGGAGGGTAAGCGCCTTCAATTGCAACACGAACTTCTTTCCATGGTTTCGCCTGAACACCAGTAACCATCAAACTAGCCATAACGACTGTTAACAACAGTTTTTTCATTGTTTGCTCCTTGCTGATTTTATAAGCGTATCAATAAGTGGAAGATATAAACTGACGGAAACGCTCTGATTTAGGATTGGCGAAAAGCTCTTTCGGATCACCATCCTCTTCAACTCGTCCCTGATGCAAAAACATCACCCGATTCGAAACATCTCGTGCAAAAGCCATTTCATGCGTTACCACCAGCATAGTCCGGCCTTCTTCTGCCAAACCACGCATGACAGACAACACTTCCCCCACCAACTCCGGATCCAGCGCAGAGGTGGGTTCATCAAACAACATAACTTCAGGGTCAACAGCCAATGCGCGAGCAATAGCTGCACGTTGTTGCTGCCCGCCAGACAAATGGCCGGGATAATAATCACGACGCTCATACAGGCCAACACGATGCAATAATGCTTCTGCTTTCTCGATCGCTTCCTGGCGCGGCACTTTCAACACATGCACGGGGACTTCAATGATGTTTTGTAATACCGTCATATGAGACCAAAGATTAAAACTTTGGAACACCATTGCCAGCCGGGAACGGATCCTGGCTACCTGTTTAGCATCTTGAGGTATCCGTTCGCCAGATTTGTCGGCTTTCATACGAATTAGCTCACCATGGACATAAACATCGCCACTGGTAGGCGTTTCCAGCAAATTTATACAACGCAAGAAAGTTGATTTGCCTGAACCAGACGAACCAATAATTGAAACAACATCGCCTTTGTGCGCTGTCAGATTAATTCCCTTTAGTACCTCATTGGAACCAAAGCGTTTACATAAATTCTGCACCTCTAAGGTGGCAACTTGCTCCATATATGAGCCTTTCCCAATAATCGCTGAACACAAAAATTCATTGCAAAAATGATACCCGGAAAAATACCAGCATCGGCTTTAAATACAAAATTATTATTGATATTTTTTTAACTAAGCAGCATATATATTCAAAATATAAATTTATTATGCATTTTATGCCTACCAGTCTTCTAATGAAACTATAAGAACTATCCTACCCCTTCGCTCGATAATCAGCAGGTCTATTTTCACCTTTTGAGGTCTGTAATAGTTTTGTCATCTCAGTATTTTAGTTTTATATGAGCTGTGATATACGGAAAGTACTTGTCGGGATACAAGTTAGCGGGTTAATTCCCGCAATACGCCAAAACTCATTTGGTTATGCATAAATGAATTTTGGCCTACAAAATGCTTATTATAGTTTGTACGTTCTTTAGTTTGAGACGAGGGGGTAGTTCCATGGATAGGTTCTCACTGGAAACAGAAGAGCTGACCGTCAGCGACACTGATGTACGTCAACGCCAAGCAAACAAAAAACGCAAATGGAGAGAAATCGAAGCCTTAAAAGACAGATATCGTTTACAACGAGAGTTACAGTCTATCGATTTGAACTATGAGTTAAGCATCAATGATGTTTCACTGAATTGAAAAAAATGGCGCTAATCAGCGCCATTTTTTATTTTTAAATCGACATTCAGGCGGATAATAACTGCATAGCCAGATCTTGATAACGTTCGGCGACTTGTCGCCCGAACAGTGGATCATCACTGGTCATATTTGCCCAATTATGCTCAAGATGACGCCAATCATCTTCTGTCATGGCCTGCCGTAATAGCGGGAAAACGATGCTTTCTTCATAATCTAAGTGCTGTTGTTGCAACACGATGAATTGCTCTAAGGCTAAAGCAACATGCTCCAGTGGAATGACGGCATCCATCAGGATCATATCAACCATTTCACGTAGACTTTCACCACTACTCACGATCTGTTTATGTTGATCTTTAAGTTCAGACGTTACACTTGTCGGATCACTACACCGATAAGCAACATAATAATCATAAATCAGATCTTCGCGCGGATGATGGCGCGTATCTGACACTTCACTTAAATAACTCAGTGCATCTTTAAGCAAATCGAAGCGTATCGTTTTTTCGCTGCGCAAAGCAGCCAGTTTGTCACGCAACACATTCAGTAATCTGGAAATGTTGAGGTGATCTTGGTGCAAAATATCCAACATGGTGCACGCTCCTGAACAAAAGACCAAAGATGACAATTAAAGAATTATAGTAAATTTTATTCTCAGTCGCGGACCTAAACGTAAATGTGCAAACACTGTCACGCAATCAATGGGATTTGCCAGTTTATTTGCGTTTTTCCGCTATCAGCTAAATATTGATTTGTTTTAGAAAAATGCCCACAGCCCAGAAAACCGCGATGTGCCGATAACGGGCTTGGATGTGGCGCCATTAAGACATGATGTCGTTGACGATCGATATATTGTCCTTTTTTCTGCGCATGATTTCCCCACAGCAAAAAGACCAAACCATCCCGCGACTCATTCAGACTCGCAATAACGCGATCCGTAAATGTTTCCCAGCCTAGCGCAGCATGCGAGTGCGCTTTTCCTGCTTCTACCGTTAAAACGGTGTTTAATAACAAAACCCCCTGCTCTGCCCATGACAGGAGATAACCATGTTTAGGCGTTTCAAACCCTGGAATATCACGTTGTAGCTCTTTGTAAATATTTACCAGAGAGGGCGGCACAGCAACACCCGGCAACACGGAAAAACAAAGTCCATGCGCTTGGTTAGGCCCGTGGTAGGGGTCTTGGCCTAAAATAACCACTTTGACATCAGCAAATTCTGTATATTTGAAAGCATTAAATACATCAGAGGATGGTGGGTAAATCGTCTTGCCTGATTCGCGTTCATGTCGAACAAAATTCATTGTTTCTTGAAAATACGCCTGCTGTTTTTCTTTCCCCAGCACATCACTCCACGTTTGCATTTTGCTCTCCCGCTCCGCATCAAAACGCTATTTTAGCTTACTTCGCCATTAAACGGGATCAGTCAAATATGTAGTAAAATTACAAGAAAATGATGTGAAACTTTCTCCACATTTTTAATACTAGATACAAAATGCATGTTTATTGATTCAGATCAAGCTTTAAGAGGAATAGACCTCAGCTTTGTATGGGTATGCCCTTGCACATAGTTCGTAAATTTACTAATGTAGCATCAAAGATACATGATTAAACCAAGCCGGTTTAATCCCCTGACATAACGGGGCACTTTTTCTTGTATATGTGACAAGAATCGCCCCAAACTATCGAGGTATATATCATGGTTAAGGGTATTCAAATCACTCAGGCAGCTAATGCAGATCTGATCAATTCTTTCTGGTTACTGGATGAAGCAAAGCAGGAAGCTCGTTGCCTGTGTTCTAAAGATCCACGCTATACCGAAGATCAGGTTGTAGCTGTTGAGTCTCTAGGTAACATTGAATTTCGTGAAGTGCCAATGAGCTTTGCGCCACAGGTTGAAGGTGGTCAGCATTTAAACGTAAACGTTCTGCGCCGTGAAACACTGGAAGATGCTGTTGCGAATCCAGAAAAATATCCACAGCTGACAATTCGTGTATCTGGTTATGCAGTTCGCTTCAACGCACTGACTCCAGAACAGCAACGCGATGTGATCACCCGCACATTTACTCAATCACTGTAATTTGCTCGTTGTTGCCAGACGAACAGACAAAAAAGCCGGATTAAATATCCGGCTTTTTTATTTTTCAATTTTCAAACGGGTGTGAGTTTATATTCAGCTTGCCGTTTGGAAATCATGGAATTACAGCTGTTACAAAAATAATCCACGGCACCACATGCTTGTAAACGCTCGAGTTCAGCATGACATGTGGGGCAACAAGCGACCAGGCTAAACTGTTTTGCACAGTGAACACAGGTTGTTGTAGAAAACCGTGGATCAAGTCCTTCTTGCTGACAAGAAGGACAGGTGATTTGATAAGCCATTTCACCTCTCCTTAAGAGTAGTTACCCTTTCTTAACAAAACTCATCATACGGCGACGTTTGCGGATCTGAGTTTGAGTCAACTTATTGCGTCGCCCTTCAAATGGGTTATCACCTTCCTGGAATTCAATATGGATAGGCGTACCCATGATCTTAAGTGACTTACGGTAATAGTTAATCAGATAACGCTTATACGATTCAGGTAAGTCTTTAACCTGATTACCATGAATAATGATCCGTGGTGGATTATAACCACCAGCATGCGCATATTTCAGTTTCACACGGCGTCCACGTACCAATGGTGGCTGATGATCTTCAGCGGCCATGTTCATGATACGGGTCAGCATCGAAGTACTGATACGTTTAGTTGCTGAACGGTAAGCTTCCTGAATTGAATCAAACAAGTTACCCACACCAGAGCCATGCAACGCAGAGATGAAATGCACACGAGCAAAATCAACAAAACCAAGACGACGCTCTAAGTCTTCTTTGATTTTCTCTTTCGTGTCCTGGTCTAAACCGTCCCATTTGTTAACTGCAATAACTATCGAACGACCAGAATGCAGAGTAAAACCTAACAAACTTAAATCTTGATCAGATACGCCTTCGCGAGCATCAATCAATAACAATACTACGTTGGCGTCTTCAATCGCTTGCAATGTTTTAACAACGGAGAATTTTTCGACGGTTTCGTAGATTTTTTTCTTCTTACGCACACCCGCAGTATCAATAACGATGTATTGTTGTTCATCACGCTCCAGCGGAATGTAAATAGAATCGCGGGTAGTACCTGGCAAATCGAATACAATAACGCGATCTTCGCCTAACATGCGATTGGTTAACGTTGACTTACCAACGTTTGGTCGACCGATAATAGCGAATTTAATCGGTAAATCTGCATAACGATCTTCACCAGTAAATTCGTCTTCTTCTGATTCGACTTCAACATCGGTACCTTCCAATGCAGCCCAGTAAGCCGCATCTTCGTCTTCCGCTTCTTCTTCTGGTGACTTCCCAGTTAACTCTTCAAAGAACGGCGCCAGTGCTTTTTCCAGCAATGCTGTTACACCACGGCCATGCGAAGCCGCGATTTGATAAACTTCACCCAGTGCCAGGCTGTAAAAGTCAGCACAATGAGCATCTCCATCCAAACCGTCTGTTTTATTCGCGACCAGAAATACCTTTTTCTTTTGGCGACGCAGATGGTTAGCAATACCAATATCTGCACTGGTAACACCCGCTCGGGCATCAACCATAAATAACACCACATCAGACTCATCAATCGCTTGTAGCGATTGTTCAGCCATTTTGACTTCGATACCTTCTTCGGAACCATCAATCCCGCCGGTATCAACGACAATAAAATTCATGTCATCGACGACTGCCTGACCGTATTTACGGTCACGCGTTAATCCTGGAAAATCAGCCACCAGTGCGTCCCGGCTACGCGTCAGACGATTAAATAATGTGGACTTGCCAACGTTCGGGCGTCCCACCAGGGCTACCACAGGGGTCATATAAAACCTCAATTATTAAATAAACAGAAGCCCCTGATACCAGATCAGGGGCTATAAACAAACATACAGTCCGAATTATGACGGACGTTTAATTGCAACCAGTTCGCCGCCGCGGGTTTGAATATAGATCAAATCCCCATCGATAATGGGTGTTGCATACAAGCCAGCACTATCGACTTCCTGCATAGCAGCAATTTTACCCGTTGTTTGCGAAATCCAGTAGAGATAACCTTCATTATCACCTACTACAATATAGTCGCCTAATACCAACGGCGCAGTCAGATTTCGATATTCCAATTGAGTATTGGACCATTTCTCTGTGCCCGTTGAACGGTCAATCAAATAAATATGAGATTTGGAATCGGTGATGGCAATGTCATTTACACCAATACCCATATTTTGATAAGACGCATATTTACGCTTCCATAATTCATCCCCGGAAATCAATTTACGGGAAATTAACTGGCCATTGTAAGCAACAGCGTAAAGCTCATCATCAACAATCACCGGCTCAGCATCAACATCGACAATTCGATCAAGGTCAGTCTGTCCATGCGGTGTCGCGACACGAGTTTCGTTAACTAACTGGCCATTTTGTAGCAGTACGATGCCAATTTTACCATCAGCGCGACCATACAGTACACCACCAGCAGCAATGACAGGCGCTGCAGTACCACGCAATGTCAAATTAGGTTGTTCACTGGTGACCGTCCAATCTATCTTGCCGGTTTCACCATCCAACGCCAGTAGTTGCCCTGCGCCAGTAGAGATTACAACTTTTCCAGAGTCAGTTGCTGGTGTCGCCAGAACTTCACCGCCAACATCAGTGTGCCAAACCAGTTCGCCAGTTTCTTGTTTTAACGCCAACATTTGTCCGTTTTCTGACCCAACATAAATACGGCCATCGGCTGCCGCAAGACCGCCAGATAAACGGGCACTGCGTTTTTCTTCATAGAAAGGTTGATCGCTCAGATCAACGCTCCACAGTTTTTTCCCACTCAGCTTTTCAAAGGCATAAACGCGGCCATCCCGCGATGCAGCAAAAATATTATCGCCAACAATAACCGGTTGCAGGTGCGAATAAAATTTGCCGACGCCAGAGCCAACCCCACTACTCCAAGCTGTCTCTGGATGAAAAGCTGATTCAACAACAGGTACGTCAGCCATCTTAATGACATCTTCTTCTGAACTACAGCCATAGAGCAATACACTCCCCAGCAATAGACAGCTAAATTTTTGCCAACCTTTATGCATTAGGTTCACCATCCTTCGCTTTATTTCGCTTTAGGTGTATCAGCTTTTTCGCCGGCTACAGAAAGATCATCAAGTTTCATCTGTAAAACAGGATTTGCACCATTTTTACTGGCTTGCAATGCAACAACATATGCTGCGCGAGCTTTTTCAGGTTGTGCTGATGCCAATAATGCATCGCCCCTGACTTCAGCAACAGTTGCTTTATATTGCTCAGCGGTTACCGCATCCAGTGCTTTCAATGCATCGGCTGGTTTATTCATTGCCAGTAATACACGAGCTAAACGGATTCCCGCAACAGGCTTAAACTCATCATCAACACCATGTTCAGCCACGCGACGTAACTGTTCTGCAGCTAATTCCAATTTATTAGCTTTCACTGCGTCGGCCGACAATTGTAATGCTGCAAGATCACCATAGGTATCACTACCATGATCGGCAATGAACTTGCTAACAGCACTAAATCCCTTCTCATGCTGCTCGGCTAATACTTGCATCACTTGTTGATATGCAGCTGCCGATGCTTCACTACGTTGTTGCACATAGCTGTTGTAATAACGCCAGCCAAATAACCCAACGAACCCGATCACAACACCAGCAATAATGGACTTACCATTTTCTTGCCACCAAGATTTGATAGCTTCAACTTGTTGTTCTTCTGAATTATATATGTCCACTATTATTCTCCCAGCTGATCCAGTATCGGTAACAATGCTGCAACAGCAATCGTTTGCTGTTCTATTTGATCACGTAAAAATTTAACGGTGACTTTTTGTTCCGCAACTTCCGTTTCACCCAAAATCAATGCGATTCTGGCTGCAACTTTGTCAGCTCGTTTCATCTGCTTTTTAAAATTACCACCGCCGCAATGCGTCATTACACGTAACTGCGGACGTTCATTTCGTATGTGCTCAGCCAGCAGCAAACCAGCTGATAGAGTCCCCTCACCTGCCATGCAGATATAGACATCAACAGTAGCTGGCAGATTATGGATTTTCTCCAAGGTTTCAAGCATCAGAGTCAAACGTTCCAGACCCATTGCAAAACCCACGGCAGGAGTTGCTTGACCGCCTAGTTGTTCAACCAGACCATCATAACGACCACCACCACAGATAGTCCCCTGTGCACCAAGGCTATCAGTCACCCATTCAAATACGGTGTAATTGTAATAGTCTAAGCCACGAACCAAACGTTCATTAACTTGATAAGCAATTCCAGCTGCATCAAGCAACGCTTTCAATCCACTAAAGTGCGCTTTGGTTTCTTCACCGAAATAATCCGTCAATGTTGGCGCGTGCTGCAAAATTTCTTGCACCTGCGGACTTTTCGTATCCAGTACACGCAGTGGATTAGAGTACATCCGACGTTTACTTTCTTCATCGAGTGCATCTTTGTGTTGTTCAAGAAACACAACCAGAGCATCACGATAAGCAGCTCGCTCTGCAGAAGAACCTAATGTATTCAGCTGTAAAGTAGTGAACTGTTCAATACCTAACTCACGCCACAAACGAGCAGTCAGCATGATCAATTCGGCATCGATATCTGGTCCATTCAGACCAAACACTTCCACACCAAACTGATGGAATTGACGATAACGGCCTTTTTGCGGACGTTCATGGCGGAACATTGGCCCTACATACCATAACCGACGTTCCTGATTGTAAACCAAGCCATGTTCGATACAGGCACGAACGCAACCGGCGGTTCCTTCAGGACGCAGAGTCAGACTGTCACCATTACGGTCATTAAACGTGTACATTTCTTTTTCAACTACATCGGTCACTTCACCGATGGCGCGTTGAAACAGATTAGTCACTTCGACAATCGGCATCCGCACTTCAGAATAACCATAAGAAGAAACGACACGTCGTAAAGTTTCTTCGAGCATTTGCCAGACCGGTGTTTGTTCCGGTAGACAATCATTCATTCCACGAATAGCCTGAATTTGTTTAGCCACAATAATTCTCAAATTTCTAATACAAAACTGCCCACATTATAGGGAGTTTAAAAAGACAGGTACAACCTGCTAACTGAGTAACGAAAAAACGGTCTCTTTGTTACTCGTGATGTTGTTGGATCGGAATACGTTTTCCTTGATCCAGCTGTGATGCTTTGGCTCTAATACGAGCCTCGAGCTGATCAAGAATATTTTCATTATCCAGACGATCAACGCGTTCACCGTCTTCATACAAGGCACTCTTGCGGTTCGCACCCGCCAGACCTAAATCTGATACCAATGCTTCCCCTGGGCCATTCACAACACAGCCAATAATAGAGACATCCATTGGTGTAATAATGTCTTCCAGACGCTCTTCTAAAGCGTTTACTGTGCTGATGACATCAAATTCCTGACGAGAACAGGTTGGGCAAGCAATAAAATTAATACCACGCGCGCGAATACGTAGAGATTTAAGAATATCAAAGCCGACTTTGATCTCTTCTACCGGATCTGCAGCTAATGACACGCGTAACGTGTCGCCAATACCATCTGCTAGCAACATACCCAAGCCAATTGCTGATTTCACTGCACCAGAGCGGAAACCGCCGGCCTCAGTAATGCCCAGATGTAATGGTTGTTCAATCTGTTTAGCTAAGAGTCGATAAGCATCGACAGCAAGAAACACATCAGATGCTTTTACACTGACTTTGAATTGGTCGAAGTTGAGTCGATCAAGGATATCAACATGACGCATGGCCGATTCAACCAGTGCTTCCGCAGTTGGTTCACCGTATTTATCCATTAACTCTTTTTCGAGTGAGCCGCCATTCACACCAATTCGGATTGGAATATTCAGATCGCGAGCACAATCGACGACAGAGCGAATACGGTCTTCTTTACCGATATTGCCGGGATTAATACGTAAACAATCAACCCCATATTCCGCCACTTTCAGCGCAATACGGTAGTCAAAATGGATATCGGCCACCAACGGAACGGAAACTTGCTGTTTGATCAGCTTAAATGCTTCTGCTGCATCCATAGTGGGTACAGAAACCCGCACAATATCTGCACCAACACGCTGTAGAGCCTGTATTTGCGCTACAGTCGCTGCCACATCAGTGGTCAACGTGTTCGTCATTGATTGCACCGATATCGGCGCATTACCGCCTACCGGTACATTTCCAACCATGATCTGTTTACTGATCCGGCGCTTAATAGGTGAAATGTGCTGACTCATAACTTAATTCTTCAACGGTAACTTATAACGAGCAACCACACCCTGACGAATGTAGGACGACATATCAACAGCCTGCCCATGGAAATAGACAGAAACTGCTCTTGGAGCACCAATCGTTAAACTAAATGGCTCTTTACCCGACACATTAACTTTATCGCCAGCGTTTTTAGTGCCTTCAAATAAGGACTTTCCTGACGCATCAGTAACTCTTAGCCAACATGACGCTTTGAATTGCAGTTGCAAAGCAATTGAGGCATCAACTGTTGAATCAGCTACAGTTTCAGATTTTGTAGTTTCTGTAGAAGCAACAGTAGCTGGCGATGCAGGGACTATTTTAGTTTGTTCTTGACTGTTTTCTTCAGCCGCTGCATTCGATAAAACCGTTGGTTCTTGACCGTCATTATCAGCGGCAACTGGTAGATCTGTCGATGTTTCAGCCGTATCTTCGGCACTGCTGGTTGCTGTTACAGGAGCAGCACTGGTTGTCGCCACTGGATTAGCAGTGGTTGCTTGGGCTGCGCTCGGTTTTGCCGCCAAAACAGCATCGGTTGCTTTTACTACGAGCTGCCCAGCTTCATTGATTGCAGTTGGTACTGGCTCTTCTGCTGGCTGTAACCACCACCATGTTCCACCTAAACCGGCTAAGCCAATAAACAAAACCCAAGAGATGAAACGTACGCGATGTTCACTCGCTTCGCGTTGCGTGCGACCAGAAAAACTATACATTTCACTGTATTGTTGATCGTTCAATCCCAGACGATCATAAGCCGCTAATACCGCTTGCTCATCAGTACCCACAAAACGGGCATACGTTTTCAGATAACCTCTGGTAAAGGTGCTGGCCGTTTTTTGATCGAAACGATCCTCTTCAATATCACGAATCAATGAGATACGTAAGTTAAGGCAATGAGCCACATCTTGCTGACTCATACCCCGTTGTTCGCGGGCCGTTTTCAATATGGTGCCCGGCGTTAGTTGGGCAGTTTCATGACGCTGTTCAGTAGTCATTGTTCTGATATCTTTTCGCTTGAATCGAGGATGGGAATTGCTGAACCAAGGACTGACCGAAAACATGCATATCCGCGATATGTCCCTGTTCTTGTGCGGTGCGAAGGCTCAACCATAAACTTTGTGGTGTTGGATTAGCTTTACTACGATAAGTGCTCAACAATTTCTGAGCTTCATCGGGCTTATGTGCATCCAATGCCATTTCCGCCAGTTCCAGCATTAATCTGACTTTATTGGGATTATAACCAAGCGCAAGGCGGTAATATTCCAATGCTTTGGCGGTTTGCCCTGCCTGACGCGCACAAATGCCAGCATTTTCATAACTATCATCCATCTTTAAATAATGCGGCTGCACGACTGCACGTCGAAACATCTCGTCGGCTTCGGTATAGTCATGATTCCGACAGAGGAAAGTACCATAATTATTGAGTACATCGGGATTATTACTGTGGCTAGAGACTAATTGTTCATACGTTTTTTGCGCAGACGCGTTATCACCGACCGACTGGTAGTAATAAGCCATCGCAAGATAGGCATCCGCATTATTCGGTGCCATCTCAATTGCTTTTTCAAAATTGTATTTTGCTGGTGCCATCTGGCCTTTATTCAGATAGCCCATGCCAAGCTCAATACGAGTTTTGGCAGCAGAAGCGCCATCAATCGAATTTTCTTGTCGCTCAGAATTTTTACCGATAATTGTAGTTTCGGTGACACATCCAGACAGCGAGATCATCGCTGCCCAGAGTAATAGAAGATGTCTTTTCATGTCTCAGTACATTAACGAACTGGATTTCAAAGCATTTTGACGGAAATCTCCTGCTCTTGCATCCGTTTTTTCATGGTTCGTTTCGTTCTGTCGATTACATCACCAACCAGCTGGCCGCAAGCGGCATCAATATCATCACCGCGGGTTTTACGTACGATGACGGTATAACCATATTCCATCAAGACTTTAGAGAAACGATCAACACGGCTGTTGCTCGGTTTGCCATATGGATTACTTGGGAACGGGTTAAATGGGATCAAATTGATCTTGCTTGGGGTGTCCTTTAACAGCTCGGCCAACTCCCGCGCATGTTCCATGTCATCATTGACATGATCAAGCAACACATACTCAACGGTAACACGACCATGGTTTGCATTCGATTTGCTTAGATAACGCTGTACAGAGCCCAGGAATTCCTGAATGTTATATTTATCGTTGATCGGCATTATTTCTGAACGCAGTTTATCGTTTGGTGCATGTAAGGAAATCGCCAATGCAACGTCTATCATGTCACCCAGTTTATCTAATGCCGGTACAACACCGGACGTCGAAACAGTCACACGACGTTTCGATAAGCCGAAGCCATAATCTTCCATCATCAGACTAAGTGCAGGAACCAAATTAGACAGATTCAGTAAAGGTTCACCCATGCCCATCATCACAACATTGGTAATGACGCGTTTACCGGTATCTTTAGGAAAACCAACCACCTGAGCAGCACGCCATACCTGGCCAATAATCTCTGACACGGTAAGGTTACGGTTAAACCCTTGTTGCCCGGTTGAGCAGAATTTACATTCCAAAGCACAACCAACCTGGGATGACACACAAAGTGTTGCGCGATCAGCTTCCGGAATAAATACGGTTTCAACTTCCTGATCACCGACTCGCATCGCCCATTTGATCGTGCCGTCAGAAGAACGCTGTTCAGTGTTGATTTCTGGTGCCCGAATCTCGGCAATTCGCGATAATTTTTCACGTAATGCTTTGTTCACATTGGTCATCTGTGAAAAATCATCACAACCGAAATGGTAGATCCACTTCATGATTTGATCGGCACGAAATGCTTTTTCGCCCAATTCATCGGCAAAAAATGCACGTAATGCGTTACGATCAAAATCCAGCAGATTAACTTTATTTTCGCTCATGGATGCCTCAGAGACCTGTAGAGAAGGGCGCGGATTGTACAAAGTTTAACGAAGGAAGACCAGCACTGGAAGCACACAGATTGGTTGTTTTTTGTTCACAAGGTAATTTATTCTCATTTCCAACAAATATAAATTAAAAGGCACCGTTTAGCTCAATAAACAGTTGTTGGAGTTCATACTCAAGGTAATCAGCTAACCCAATCCAATCCTGCCTTTCTTGACATACCAGCATTGCAGATAAAATTGATTGAAACTGGCGCTGTTGTTCTGCGGGGAATTGAGAATACACTGCAACCAATTGTTCCAAATAGGTCACCAGCATTAATCCTGCTTCGACGTTGTGACCAAGTCGGATCTTTAACGCTAAATCGTTGGCCTCTTTCTGCCACTGCAAAATAGATGTGTTCATTTTACAAACTCCGGATGAAAAAGGGTTCCATCAATGAAAGCACCGATACGACTGGAATTATAAAATTGCACTTCAGGATGATGGGCGATATAGCGTTCTAACGCACAAAGATAACTGCGAAAATTTAACAAAGTTTTGACTCGCACTCCATCGCCGTTCAGTACCCAGTGTTTTGCTGCAGCGACTGGTTCACCTAAGACACCACTCTCCCAGCCTGAATGGGTTTTATTTCGTGGGTAACTGAAGTCTGCACCAAATAAGGTAATACTTTTAGCTCCAAGACGTACTGCAAAATCAACAGCGGGATGCAATACACTACCACTGGAGTAAAAACGAGCTTTGGGGAAACGTTGATAAACTTCATCATAAATAGAGCTTTTCGAATAAGCAGCATAACGTTTTCCATGCCAACTTATCAGGGTCTGATTTTGAGATAAGGGAAAATAGATCAGCTTGATCGTGTCTGGAATTAGGTTTGGAAAATGGCTAGACGTAATAAGTAGATCAATACTAATAACAAAATCAGGTTCAATTCCGTTAGCCATCAAGGGGCGCAACGCTGTATCAAGTGCGATAAATACAGGGCGATCTTGCCGTTTTCTAATTTCTAGCAACTTTAAGTAATGAAGTTCTAAAGAGGGCCCAGACGCCAGTACAAACGCCTCTTTCCCGTTGTAAGAGTCAAACAACGTAGCAACATCAGGATCTAATTCTAACAATGAGATATTTTGCTCTATTCGATCCAAAAGCTCTGTATTTTGGGGGTTAAAGCGTTGATTAACATACGGCTGTTCAATTTCAGCCACTAGCCGGTCTCGAATTTTAGCATTGCCATCACTAGCCAAAAACAGTTCTGCCGGAATAGCAAAAAATGGTAGCTGAATTTCTTTATATTCTGATGCTATGTGTAATGTTACGCGTGGGTCTGCCAACCAATCATCTTGTTCAAGTAAATGAAGTATCAACCCAAGCAAAGACTCATTAAGAACATGAATGTGAAGTTTTTGTAATTCAGCACGTTTCAACAGTTCACGAGGGAGATCGCCAAGCCCGATTCCGTACAGATGAATTTCAGGTACTGTGGGGATCGAGAGCATTTGCTGACATGCTTCTTTAATACGGTCATGCCGGCTAGAGAGCTGAATACCATCAACCGATAGTGTTGACGATAGCCCTTTAACTAAGGTTACATTCAGCTCTGCCGCTTCCTGCTGTAACAGATCAGCCAAAGAAGGCCAACGTTTTTCAAGTAGTGCGAGGTTTTGTATAAAAATATCCGGCATAACGAGCAGACTCTCCCTTTTCTCTTAGCAGCTTACTGATATTACAAAGAAGCAAACCCTGTTTATGAGCAAATTATTTTAAAGTATCGTGGAGATATGTCGCTATTTAACTGGGTAACATAGCAAAACGACAATAAGCAGTAAGTTTACATTTAAGTATTTGCTATCATGGAGTTACATTTTGCTGATTATATGCTGCGCAGGAACAGATGCATGTTAAACGATAAAAGCATTCTTATCACAGGCGGTACTGGCTCATTTGGCAAGAAATTTGTCGAGACCGTACTTGCTAATTATGCCCCTCGCCGGGTCATCATCTATTCCCGTGATGAACTCAAGCAATATGAGATGCAGCAGATCTTCAATCAACCGTGTATGCGTTACTTCATTGGTGATGTGCGAGATAGCCAACGACTCACATTAGCCATGCAAGGGGTTGATTATGTGGTACATGCAGCCGCACTGAAACAGGTGCCAGCAGCCGAATATAACCCCATGGAATGTATAAAAACCAACATCAATGGCGCTGAGAATGTGATCCAGGCAGCACTGGCTAACCACGTTAAAAAAGTCATTGCGCTGTCTACAGATAAAGCCGCTAACCCGATAAATCTCTACGGAGCTACCAAGCTTTGCTCTGACAAATTATTTGTTGCGGCTAACAATATTGCCGGTAGTAACCCAACTGAATTCTCCGTCGTGCGTTATGGCAATGTTGCCGGCTCACGCGGCTCTGTAGTGCCCTTCTTCGACAAGCTGATCCGCGATGGCAGTGATCACCTGCCGATCACCCACAGCGAGATGACCCGCTTCTGGATCACGTTGGAGCAGGGGGTGGATTTTGTGCTGAAGAACTTTGCCCGCATGAAGGGTGGCGAACTGTTTGTACCGAAGATCCCGTCCATCCGCATCACGGAGCTGGCCAACGCCATGGCCCCACAACTGCCTCAGAAGATTGTCGGCATCCGCCCCGGCGAAAAATTGCATGAGGTGATGTGCCCGGTGGATGACTCCTACCACACCTACGAGTTCAAGGATTATTACGTCATTACACCATCCATCAGCTTCAACCATCGCAACGACGACTTCTCCACTAATGCCTTGGGGCAGAAAGGAAAATCCGTCAGCGAAGGGTTCGAGTACAACTCGAAGAACAATGACCACTTCCTGTCGATTGACGAGATGCGTGCCATGAACCGGCAGGTACTGGCATGATCCCGTACGGTCGTCAGTCCATCAGCGAGGCCGATATCGAGGCTATCGTGGCGGTATTGCGCTCGGATTATCTGACCCAGGGACCGGTGGTACCGCGCTTTGAGCAGGCGGTGGCTGATTATTGCGGTGCGGATTTCGGGGTGGCCGTCAACTCCGGCACTGCCGCCCTGCATATTGCCTGTCTGGCGCTGGGTGTCGGTCCCGGGGATTGGGTATGGACCTCCCCCATCAGCTTCGTGGCTTCGGCCAATTGCGCTCTCTATTGCGGGGCCCAGGTCGATTTTGTCGATGTGGAGCCGGACACCGGCAACATGTCGGTCGATGAGCTGGAAAGGAAACTGCAACGGGCGCAGCAGGAAGGAAAACTGCCAAAGGTGGTGATCCCGGTGCATTTTGCCGGCCTGCCCTGCGATATGGCCGCCATTCACGCTCTGAGCCAGATCTATGGTTTTCGCATCATCGAGGACGCCTGTCACGCCCTCGGCGCCCGTTACCACGATGAACCAACCGGAAACAGCCGCTATAGCGACATCACCGTATTCAGCTTCCACCCGGTGAAGATCATCACCACCGGCGAAGGTGGCATGGCGATGACCAATGACCCGCAGCTTGCCAAGAGCATGCGCCTGCTGCGCAGCCACGGCATCACCCGCGAGGCCGAGGATTTTATCAACCAGCCGGATGGCCCCTGGTACTACGAGCAGCAGCTGCTCGGCTTCAACTACCGCATGACAGATATCCAGGCCGCTCTGGGATTGAGCCAGATGGCGCGACTAGATGAGTTCTTGGCCAAGCGCCGCGCCATTGCCGCCCGTTATCAGGCTGAATTGCCACATTCCAGTCTTGAAATTCTAGCCAACTGCGAAGGACGTCTTTCAGCATGGCATCTGTTTGTTATCAAAGTACCGGCGGAACAGCGTAAGGCACGGTTTGTAGAGTTGAGAGAAGCTGGCATCGCAGCCAACGTACACTATATGCCAATTTCAGCCCAACCAGCCCATCGGCAGGAATCACCAGCAGATACGAACTCAGCCCATCACTTCTACCAAGCGATAGTAAGTATCCCACTGTATCCAACGCTATCTGACGATCAGCAAAAAAAGGTTATAGAAATCCTCTCCGCTGTTTAATCAATCACATATGAGAGAACCGATATGAACACGTCCTCTACATCACACGACCTGCAACCAGAGACTGCGATGAACATACTTCAACTGCTACTAAAAATAGCCGAGCGCCACAAACGTGAATACGACAACAACCAGATCTGCTTGATTGAAAAGCTCCGGGGAGTTGAGCAGGAAAATATCTCTTTTAATACGTTTCTTGACACTTGGAACAAACTGACGGCTACGCTATTTTCCGCGCCACATTGGTTTTCACTTTTGATGGATGATGTGGATAATGAACTGTCAAAGAAAATACATTTTTTTGCCAACAAAAAATGGCTTCCCGATCTTTCTAGCCAAAATGATTATCTGGAATGGCAAAAAAAAACAGAAAACCCGGAATATAGAAATAAAAAAGTTATACCTTTATTGAGGCAAATGGCTGATGAGGAGTTGAGCAGAGCCAACGCATTTACTAGATTGCGCCAATTTTATTTATTTAAAGATTTGTTGGTAGCATTTTTTATACACCCAGAATACATACCACTGCACAACGATATATTTTCAATCTGCACTCAACAACTCAAGACTTGGAATTTCAGCTATGTTTCAGGGTATCCCTATCAAGGACTGAGTAAAATAGGTATTTCGGGAGCAAAACCGACCGAGGAACGCCTCAGTCGTTATCGAATCGAGATGTATCTATCCCCAGATGATGAAGTACTTGATATAGGTTCGAATAGCGGTTTTTTTAGTATGGAAATAGCTAAACAAATAAATCATGTCGATGCTATCGAGTTCAATCCTTACCTGAATCTTATTGCTAAAAGAACACAACAAGAACTTGGAATAAAAAATATCAATTTTCATCAGTTAGATTTTTGTGAATATGCAACACACAAAAAATATCAAGCCATATTTTCGCTTGCTAATCATTGCACGATCGATGGCAATTTATCGATAAACTTTGAAGAATATATAGCTAAATGTTTTAACTTGCTCGATATTGATGGTTACTTATTCTTTGAAAGCCATAATGTATTTGGCCCAGGAAGCGGTAATGTGGGTGATGATGGTGACTTGAACGAAAAATTTGATGTAGTCGAAAAATATTTCGAAGTCGTCGATTACTATATGACAAAGAAATTTATTCCGTTGGTCGATATTGACAAACTGTTCGTTATATTGAAACGGCGGTTGGCTCATGAGCCAACCGCATGTAGAACATTCGATCTGGAACGAGCGAAGCAGATTTATCGCTAGATTGGCAGATCATCGGATCGCCAATCATGACTCCAGCCAGGTTCGGCGATCCGTTGTTCGTACAAGGAAATATCGGATGGATTATCCACTTCAACCCAACCACCAGAGATAGCAACCGTCGCAATGGGAACACCTTGAGACAGCAATAGGCGCAGCAGGCTGGTCATATCCAGCTTGTTGATTTGTTCGGCGCTGAGTCCTGCTAACACCGCAGACACTCGTTGCCAGCCCTCAGGGGTGAACTTCAACAACCCCATATATTGCCCTTCGATCTCCTCTCGAGCCTGAACCCGTTCACCGATGGTGATCAATTGACCACCCTGCTGTCGGAAGCTTTCAGCATCCAATAAAGGATCATCAAACCGGGCCGACCAGAGTGACCACCACTCTTTGTCGTAGCTGGTGGCTAGTGGCGCATCAGATGCCATCAAGGTTCTGATGATCCCAGGGCGATAGACAACATCCCCGTAACAGACAAGAGTCGGCTCCACCGATAGCACAGCATCAGCGCACATCAGGCTGCGGACCATATTAGAACTAGCCCAGTTGGCGTTCATGATTCGGCTGTTACCGTAGCCCTGCAGGGCTTCACTGCAATATCCGCAAACCACATGAACACTGTGGACACCTGCCGCGGCTAGCGATGCCAACTGCCATTCAATCAACGGCTTACCAGCCAACTTTGCCAGCGGTTTGGGTTGGTTCTCGGTCATGGTACCAAGCCGGGAACCTCGCCCGGCCGCTAAAATTATGGCTTGCATATCACCTCACTCAAAAAGCCATCGGCATAGTTGCCGATCAAATTCATGGCAGAATAGTTCACGCTCAGGATGCCACATGACTCCAGCCAGCTTTATGTGCTGATGGGTGAAAGCTTCGCAATAACCATCGGCATCGACGACCAGAGTCTGCAAACTGGCAGGTAGCGGTAAGGGTATCCGGTTGGCGTGATAGGAGTTGACCTCACAGCACCATGTCTCGCTCATACCTCCCCATGGCAATGCCCGTTGCTTAGAGACTGAATGCCGAGTTGCCACATGATGGTCACCACCCGCAATCACCAGCTCGCCACCAAAGAAGCGTTGAATCAACTGCATCCCCCGACAGATGCCCAGTACCGGCCACTGGTGGTTCACGGCATGTTCCAGCAGAGCAAACTCACTCTCGTCCCGTAGGGGGTCTGAACCGAGATCCTCACCGCCAGTTAAGATGAGCCCCTCGACCCCCAGTGCCTGGGCGTAAGCCACGCTCTGCGAACCAAGATTGGGTAACAACACCCACTCCCACCCCCAATCTAATTGCAGCAAAAAACGATACCAATCCCGAGCGAGCCCATCACGGGCCTCTTGATAACCCACCGCCTGACATGTCCGTAACGTGATGCCTATCCGCTTCATGTGTATCACACCAAATTAATTGTCTTATCCTGACAGTTCAGGACGATACCCCGACAGCGCAACAGGCGGCTGAACAACTGCTCACCACAACCAATAGCCGCTGGGATACCAAATTCGGCACAACGAATGGCCATGTGGGAATTGGCTCCGCCATATTGCGTAACCAGACCAACGATATCCCGCGTGAAGACCCAGTCATAGCCGGGGTCTGCGTTCTCGATGCAGACAATCCGTCCCTGCAATGCCGTAGTGACCGGTGTGTCTTGCTGCAGCAATATCCCCTCGGCTTCCACTCGCTTTTGCGTAATAAAATTAGGCAGGCTGCGATGCATTGGTACGACAAACACATCATCCGCCCCCGAAATCAAATGGCCAAGTTTCAGAGAAATGGCCTGCTGATGCTCATGTCGGGCTTTGTCTACCCAATTTAACACGACGCGGTCGATATCATCCAGCAGCGGAGAAACCAGAGTATCCAGCAGTTGGAATATATCCAGGTAGGAGAGATCCTCCCGAGACAGACCAACCTCTCCTCCCCAACGGTTGAGCAAAGCTAGCGCATCCGATAAGTCTCGGGTGAAGATCAGTTTGGCGTACTCTCGCGCTTGGACAGCCTGGCCAGCGTAAGCCAGCAAACCTGCGGCAGTAACAGGCCAGCTTCGTTCATCCAGCAATCGCTGCAACGCCTGTTCTTCGTCGGGTTGTAGCTCAAAACCTCTCGTCGCATGGACCGACTCCAGCCCATTCGATCCAGATGCGGTCGCAAACAGGTCGTGACGCTCATCATAGCGCAGCGACGTAATGTCATAGGTCCCTGGACGCAGATGACCAAATCGGGCGAGAAAATGATCAGCAGATTGTGTTCCAGCACAAACAGCCGCGTAATCCGTGGTGAGATCTGTTGTCACCGTATGTAAAGACTGTTTCCAAAGCTGCAATCGTTCCGTAGAAATTGCTCCGCGACGGCATGCGGAACGCAACAACGCTTCGGCGATGAAGGCGTGCCGGGCGAGGATCGCAAAGTTAACGGTACCGAACTCACGGCACGCCATCAAAAGACGTTTGACGGATACCAGATCGGCTCGCCAGCTGTTAATCGGCCCTCTTTGCTCTTGATCGACTGCACACGCATGGATACCCGCCATTGCAGATGCCAGCGAGCCCTCTCCCTCTCCGACGATGGCGCGGCACGTCAATGCACCCAGCGCCTGTCGATAGGTTTGAAACGCATCGGGAGTCAGACATCCGGCATAACGAACCTCAGAATCGGCTTCGAAGGTAAAATCCAGACAGGTTTGCACAACCTCAAACTCAACCTTGTCATGCCATTCTGGGTGTTCGCGTAACCGTTCCAACCAGGCAGTGACCAAACGATCGCCCGTCGCATCATCAAGACCTGCTGGCAAAAAGGAGTTGAAGCTGCTGCGTACATCGATATAGGGATGATGCCCCAGCATCACCATCAGCACTTGATGACGGGGATGGTAATACCCCATCCTGGCTCGAGCCTCCCGCCATGCCGAATCGGTTACCAGTAGACGATAGAGAGATGAAGCCAGTGGGCGTGGCATAGTTCCGATGATCTCGGCAGGATTCCAATCCGGCATCACCCCCAGTAGTGAATTACCGCCAAATAGATCACGCTGAGGAGGCAGGGTTTGCTCAAGGTAATGCCGAATATGGGCCAGTTGCCGAGCAACTCGCCGCTCAGTGACCGGATGCCAAGTATTACAAAGAGTGATGCGACGAACTTGCAGAATGTAAACGCATGCTTTGCGATCGATAGCAAATTCGATGTCCAAAGGCACCAGCCCACAAAGCTCCTCCAGCTCTCGACATGCCGCCAACAGTGCCTGAATACGTGTTGAGCGCACGAGACGATGATCAGTATCACGGTAGATCAATACTGTTTTCTGGATTCCGACCCCACCCGTAATTGTGTCTGTCAGACCACTTTCATCATCATAATTAATGACATAGTAGGGAGCTCCATGCTCCAGATCGTGGGTCATCACGACCCCGCTCATCTGAATATCTCTGAGCATGGGTTGCACCAGTATCTGATTCTCTCCATGTTGATGCAGCCCGAATGAGGCAATCACACGTTCGATCGCCTGATTCAGTTCCGACTGACTATCAGCAGGCACATTCAAACAGCTGGTAAAAGCTCCAGCCATGGAATTACATTGGCTGTCTTCATTTTGAGCACTACTGCGGATGATTACGCAGCCACCATGATCCATACCGGCGATGGCCACAAGAATTTCAGTTTTTTGGTATAGCCACTGAGTGGCAGTGAAATAATAAAGAGGGAGAATTTGCGAACGGCTAACCCTCGTTTGTAAGCGGGCCAGAGTTTCAGATTTAGTTCCAAAATTAAAATCGGGAGCCGAGAAACTCATGAGGCTCTCTCCTGCTTATCGATGGCGAGCAGGGCCATATGTTTGAGTAGAGGATGAATGATGAAATAAGGCGGAGAGTCCATTTGCTGAGATATCCGATCCCACGGCAACCCCGCCCGCCACTGAGCCAGCACGGTCACCAACAGATCGGCACGAATCATATTGTCATAAAGGTAATCAACATCCGCTCCAGGAGGTGGAAGCGGATACTGCTTCCGCGCCAAAATCGGGCCAGTATCGATACGTTCATCAATCAACAAGGCACTCGCGGCACAGCTTCCCTGTTTAATGATCTGGTAATATAGGGTTGTGCTACCCCGATAATCCGGAAGCCAGCCAGAGTGAACGTGCAACACCGAATAACAACGTAGTAATTCCGCCGGAACCAATTGCCCAGCGTAACCTGAGTAGACCACTAATTCAGGAGTCAGAGCTTCCAGCATCCCAAGCAATGCCGGATCCGAGAGGGACTGAGCAGAACAAACCTGATAGGGCCATTCCACTTCATCGAGACAATCTACAAGCTCCCGACATGGATCTGGAGTGAATAGATCGTTGACCATTACGCCCTGTACCTGTCGAGTAGACTGGACCCTCCCCCCTCCATCGCCATATACCAAAATCGCATCTGGAACTATGTTCGCGTTTGCTAACGCCTGTACATAGACGGAGGAACGAACCGTACGACCACAAAGCAGAACTAGACGTTGTGCCCTCATAGACCCATCTCCGAACTCAACTCACTCAATAGTTGCTGTTCCATATTCAAGAGCCAAGCCAAATGAGCCCCCTGTTCTGCATCAAGATGCTGAATTTGTGAAACGAGAGTGTCATTCAATTTGAGTAATCCACTCAGAAAATAACCGGCTGACTGACGCTGCCAGGCCCGGGATAAGCACTCTGCCAGCCACAAGTAAGGTTCTATAGCGAGATATCTGCTTCCAGCCAGTGGCGGATGCGGGGGCTGAGCCTGATAGCCAACATGCAGATGTTTACTAACTTCAAATTTTTTCAATAGCCGAAGCAACCAGTAGTCAACAACCTCCTGGTCAACGGTTTCCGCAACAGCCCCCCGTAAGGCACGACACATCACCTGCAGCAGCGACAGAGTATCCTCTGCACTTGCCAAGATACATGGGGTCACCGGAGGCAACGCAGGAGCAGGTAAGCGCTGACGGGCGAACTCTCGCGATGCTCGCCACGCTTGTATAAATTCATCCCCCATGAATGGGGTATAGTGATAACGCTGTGGTGTTTGTAGTAAATCACCTTCTGAGTAGGGATAACGCATCAGAGACCTCGCCCACAGACCTGCCGAATGCGGCTAACATATTCAAGCAATAACTTGGTATCAAACCTATTGTTTATCACGAGATCGGGAGCAACAGGGGGACAATATTCAATATCAACCCCAACGACATTCGGTTGACGACCACAAAGAGCTGCTTGATAAAGACCCTTGTCATCACGTTGCATCAACACAGACAAAGGCACATCCACAAATATCTCCCGATAGTCAGAAAAAATCTGCCGATTATTGGCGCTGATATCAGGGAACATCGCTAGAATACAGCAGACCACATCGATGCCCTGACCATCCAACCAGCGACAAAGTGATTGAATACGCTCTGCATTGACTCGTCGCCCGGCGATCGAATAAGCATCTGCAATCTGATCATGACGAAACATAGCCCGTATTTCATCGCCATCAACGAATACTGTCTGAGGACGTTCTTCCTTTAGACTCGCACAGAGACTACGTCCAATTGTACTTTTCCCTGCACCAGACATTCCAACCAACCAAATAACCATTTTTATCCCTGCCTAATCAGGTTTTTAATATTTTTTATCGCTAACACAGCTAGCTCTGCAGAAAAGCCATAGCTGGCTGAAAAAAAGCGGCGCCGTAATCGGCTACGGCTCGAGACCTGCTCCGACCAAAGCGCCTTGTTTTGTAAAATTTCAGATATTCTCCATCGCTCTGAGGCATCGAGAGAAACAATATCCTGCCGCAGATCCACATCTGGTGAGTTTTCTCCTGTCAGCGCATTAGCCGCAGCATTAGGTACATTCAGCAGCAACAAATTTTTATCTAGGTACAAGGCACCAAAAGGCGTGCCACCATAATCACAGACGACGAAATCAGCACAGCGAAATAAATCTAAGTTATCGTAGACATGAGTAATTACAGCGGTAAATGGATATTGCTGAAGGACTTTCAACGCATCAGGTTCCGCACTTACAGACAGTGGGTGCGTTTTAACAATTACGTTGTAATCTTTAATTAAATTTGACATGGCATCAGAAAATAAACGCAACGACGAAAGCCCACGCCAAGTTGGCAACCAAAGCACTGTCTTTTTATTTGGATCCAGACCTAGATCTGTTGGTAAAAAATGTTGAAGTTCTGACTGTCTAAAATAATCATCATAGCGGGGATATCCCATCTGAAATGTTACAGCCGAACAACACTCCTTCATTCGCTCAGCCTGCCATGGACCAAAGCAGAGGATCAGATCATAATGCTGATTCCAAGCAGAAAAATTATGCTTGGCTTTACCAAGGGCATACATAAAACGGACCTGGCGCCGTCCCAACGCTTGAATTAGTGGTCGCTCACCGTAAGTAAACAAACTGTGATTAGATACAACCACGTCATAGTAATGCCCCGCGCTGAGGATGACGGCACTATCATGGCAGCTATACCCCATACCGCCAATCAAAGCACGGCTCTCGGCCATAGCACTTTCGGTTCCATGCAACACAACATCAAATCCATCCGGGCCCAACAATCGCCAAACAGATTTGTAGTGATGATACATCTCCGCTGTATGGACAAAAAAAGCCAATTTCCTGAAACCCTGATTGATATCCATAAATACTGCCTGATTATGTACCCAAAAGTGATATGTGAATCACCATAAGTGAACGAGAAACATCCCAGTCGGTCGAGATAGCGATATTTAACTCTACTGGACTCAGAAAATCATTGGAACCATGTTTATGCTTGCTGTTTAAAAACCGCACGATATAGTCAACAACATCGCCCAAGCATTATCTATTATCATATATTTTTCCTTTGTGATCCGTCCTCGCTTGTGTCATTGAAAACTGTCCATGTATGAATCGGCATGACGATTACCACGAAGAAACATGCTCCCTGCTAGTGCAGTTTTTCGGGAACGCCAGTCTATCATGATGACTATATGCGTCAGCTTGGCGGTTGGAATCTGGACAGGAAAAGGCTGCCGGTTTTCACCGCCAAGTAGCCATCAAAAGTACATTCAAGATCAGGCCTTAGCAATCTGTGGTTATATTGACCACCTCATCAGCTAACTGCAGAAAAAATCAAGGGGCACATCAAGCCTTATGAGATCAGAATCACAGTTGGCATAGCAAACTAACTTCATATCACGCATCTCTGATGGTCACAATCCGATGTCTTCAACCATAAAAAACTTGTATCCTACATATACAAGTCGGTAAGCGTATTACCGCACAGATGAATGCTTTCCTGAAAAGATGCCTGGCAAGCAATCCAAAAAAGTGTTACCCAAAATTTCATGGAGTAGATATGACAACTACAGTTTATGTCGGCATGAGTGCGGATTTGATCCACCCGGGGCATCTGAACATTCTGAATAAGGCCGCAGAGCTCGGTGAAGTGACCGTCGGGTTGCTCACTGATGCAGCAATCGCCAGTTACAAACGCGTTCCGTTTATGACCTTTGAGCAACGGAAGGTTGTTGTCGAAAATATAAAGGGCGTTGAGCATGTCATTCCACAAGAAACTCTCAGCTACTCAGACAATCTACGGAAGTTAAAACCAGATTATGTAGTACATGGTGATGACTGGAAAGATGGTGTACAAAAAGAAACCCGACAGAAAGTCATCGATGTATTAGCCGAATGGAATGGTAAGCTCGTTGAAGTACCATATACCAAAGGCATCTCCTCATCATTACTACATACCATGATGAAAGAGATCGGAACCACCCCAGACATTCGCTTAAAATCCCTCCGTCGACTATTGGCAGCAAAGCCCATAGTTCGCTTTCTTGATATCCACAATGCATTGTCCGGATTGATCATCGAAAACACCAAAATAATGACATCCGATGGTCCGCGTGAATTTGATGGCATGTGGGGAAGTAGCCTGACGGACTCCACAGCGAAAGGGAAACCAGATATCGAGGCAGTCGATGTATCTTGCCGTATGGTTACATTAAATGAAGTAATGGAAGTCACCACCAAACCCATAATCTATGATGCGGATACCGGTGGAAAAACAGAGCACTTTGTATTTACAGTGAAAACTTTAGAACGTCTCGGCGTCTCTGCAGTGATTATTGAAGACAAAACAGGCCTCAAGAAAAATTCTCTCTTCGGAACCGAAGTAGAACAAACACAAGACTCTATTGAAAATTTCAGTGCTAAAATCAGAGCAGGAAAAAATGCTCAAGCAACACGAGATTTTATGATCATTGCTCGAATTGAGAGTCTGATATTGGGCAAAGGAATTGATCATGCAATGGAAAGAGCGATGGCTTTCCTCAATGCAGGCGCAGATGGAATCATGATTCACAGCCGGGAAAAAACACCCGATGAGGTTTTTGAATTCTGCCGCCGTTATAACCAGCTAGAAAACCGTAAGCCCCTGGTTGCTGTACCATCCAGTTATAATTCCGTGACAGAGAAAGAGCTTGAAGAGCATGGTGTAAATATTGTCATTTACGCTAATCATCTTCTGCGGAGTGCCTATCCTGCCATGGTAAAAACAGCTCAATCTATTTTATTGCACGGTCGCTCAGCTGAAGCTGACAATGACATGATGTCCATCAAGGATGTGCTTGAACTTATTCCAGGTGGAAAATAATGATACAGGTTAATAAATTTTTTGATGCTTTATCAGAGCACGGTATAGACATGTACCTCGGTGTCCCTGACTCATTATTAAAAAATCTATGTGCCTTCATTTCAGATAATTTACCCGCAAATAAGCACATCATTGCAGCCAATGAAGGTAATGCTCTAGCTATGGCCGCTGGCTACCATCTCGGTTCTGGAAAAATTGCTGCTGTTTATTTACAAAATTCCGGCATCGGTAATTTGGTTAACCCTGTTACTTCGTTGACCGACCCTGAAGTTTACCAGATCCCTGCACTTTTAATTATTGGTTGGCGTGGTGAACCAGATGTAAAGGATGAACCTCAACACATCAAACAAGGAAGAATTACTCCAGCGATGCTGACGCAACTGGGGATTCCTTTTCAGGTTCTGAATGCACAGAGTGACATGGCTAATGTTGTCGACAAGGCGGTTGCTGATTTGCACAGTCTCAATGCTCCTGTCGCATTGTTGATACAGAAAGATACTTTCGCCGAATACACGCCAGTATCAAAACCTGAGAATAACTCCATTTTTATTCGCGAAGATGCCATTCGTACCTTGCTGGAATTGAGTTACCCACAAGACGCTATTATTGCGACAACAGGGAAAACTTCTCGTGAATTGTATGAGTTACGCCTCGAGCGAAATGAAACGCAGCAGGATTTCCTGACGGTCGGATCCATGGGACATACATCCTCCATTGCATTAGGTGTAGCTTTAGCTCAACCCCACCGTCGCGTGCTATGCCTTGATGGTGATGGTTCATTCCTTATGCATATGGGATCGGCTGCGATTATCGGCAGTAGTCATGCCAGGAACATGGTACACATCATTCTAAATAATCAGTCGCATGAATCTGTAGGTGGCCAACCCACGGTGGCAGGAAAAATTGACTTCCAGGCATTGAGCCGAGCACTCGGATATCAAGAATACTTTCAGGCTGACTCCGCAGATACCTTGCGACTAGCCTGGAATCAATTATCTGATGCTAAGGGCCCCAGTATGTTTGAAATTCGAATCGCCAATGGCTCGCGGAGTAATCTGGGCCGTCCTGCCGGAACGCCAGCACAGAATAAACGAGCTTTCATGGAACACTGCCGTGAATAATCAAAGCGCTATCAGCTGGCAACATCACCATCCAGTGCACGTCAGCTCAGCTCCTGGTTTACTCTCACGCTTGCCGGAGTTTGTTCACGGGAAAAATATCCTCCTCCTCACCAGTAGAGGCTTTACCAAACGAGGAATCACGGACAAAATCTGTTCCCAGCTCTCGGCCTTCAATCTATTGGTCATAGATCAGGTCACCCCCAATCCTGAATTGGATGACATCGAGGAGATGGCGAGCCGCGTAGCGAAGATAACGTCCATCCATCAGATTGTGGCTCTCGGTGGTGGTAGTGTGATGGATACTGCGAAAGTCCTCGCAACCATTATTCCCACGCTGGCGAGTGTAGGAAAGCCTCTTCATAGCCACTTTAGAGAACACAAAAAAATAAGTTTGCATAGCCGCCTGCCACTCATCACGATACCTACAACGTCAGGCACGGGAGCCGAAGTAACACCTTTTGCCACGATTTGGGATAGAACAACCCACAGCAAATACTCCTTGTCCGGCAATTTCATGTATCCAGACCTCGCTTTACTGGACTCCGAATTAACACTAAGTCTGCCGATCAGCGAAACACTCAGTGGCGGCCTGGATGCGTTGTCACACAGTTTGGAGTCTCTCTGGAACAAGCACAGAACGCCAATCAGCAGCGCCTATGCCAGGGCAGCTATCGAGAAAATTTGCCGTGCACTTCCACTACTGCTTCATAGACCTGAAGAACAGCTAGCCCGCGAGGAAATGCAACAAGCCAGCTTACTAGCCGGTCTAGCAATAAGTCAGACAAGAACTGCGATTGCACACTCAATCTCCTACCCACTAACCAGCCACTACGGTGTACCGCATGGAATAGCCTGTAGCTTTACACTGCCCGCACTGATAGAGCGCATCCATCGTGGCCATTTATTACCCGATGAAGAATTAGATTTACTACTCGAGGCTCAACGCATATTGAGACAGCTGCCCTTATTTAGCAGTTTGGCAAAATATATCAGCTGGAGTCAGATCGAAGCATTACAATCCGAAATGTTCAATCCTCAACGGGCAGATAACTTCATCCAGAACCTAACGGCAGAAGATATTTCAGCAATCATAACAAGAAGCCAACAGTTAGCATTACACAATCAATAAACAAACAAAAAGTAAGAGTGAGATAGTTAATAAAAAAATTGCCAGCGGGCGATCCAGCATATCCTGCGGTGGATTGATAATATCAGCGTGTGTCGAACGAGCAATACGCACGCAAGGAACATTAAGCTCTTCGATAAGTTGAGATTTTATTTCATGATAATACATACTGGCGACAATAACACAGTCGGTTGATTTCAAGAGTGACATGCTTTCTTTTGCCGCGAAAATTGGTATGCCATGCAAAAGTTTACCTTGCTTATTTTTGTCATTATCAATAAATGCTTTAATACGAATTCCTGCTGGCAACTTCAAAAAAGTCAATTCTCCAGCCCGCCCAGCCCCAAAAATGACACACTCCATTGTTGGGAGGTAAGTCAATAAAGAGTGAGTTACCGGAGAATAGTCAGCTACCATTTCGCCAGCAATTATTTTTTTCCAACGAAATATCCATTGACGAGTCACCGAAAGCAATTGGTTAACTCGAGAGAGTGTTGAGCCAAAACTCCAAACGAACGCCTGATGACGAAGTTCTAATTGTTGCCATAGGGATGACGCGATCGCTGTGTTCAGACCATGGATGCCGAGATGAACCGATGTGACATAATCGCACCACTGCTGACAACACAAATGGTGTAAATTCAACTCACCAGACGATGAATCTGGAATACTAATCCGGTTCAAGCCAAGCCTAATATCATGCAATGCAGCTTTTGAATGCTCTTTCATATTTCCAGAGAAGTTAAATCTATGTCGTCTATATTTTATTAACGGCTCATCAAAGTAAGTAATACGCCCAGCCAAAATAGCTCTGAAATACATTAAATGGTCTTCGTATGGCGCAGGGAAAACAGGAGAACTATATAATCTATAAAGATCAGCTCGATAAGCAACGGCCGCGCCTATGAAAGGCAACGGATAAGGATTATCTATATAAGCTCGTAGTCTTTCTTGCGACGAAAGTTGGCTGGGATCCTGCTGATAACGGTACTGAATAGTTCGAGAGCTTGGAAATAGGTTCCCCCTCTCATCGATTTCTGTCAGCCCATGAGCAATAAAATCTGGCTTTCCATTAAGCAACCACACCTCAACTATGCGACTGACGCGATTACTCTCCGATAAATCATCACCAGCCGACGCAACAATCAACTCACCATCGACCAGTTCACTCATCAATTTTTTGAAATGAAAACCGATGCCAAGATTTTTATCATTACGATTGATGATGACTCTATGTTGACCTTGATATTGGTCAACAATGTTACGAATTATTGAATAGGTTTCATCTGTTGATGCATCATCGGATATGACAACTTGCAGATTGGGGTAATCTTGTGACAAAGCGGCGTGAATTGACTCAGCAACATAACCAGCTTGCTGATAGCACAAAACAAACAAAGACACTTTTGGATAATCAATCATTGTTGACACCATAATCATACATAACAGAGATTAAACTTACACAATAATTGCCGAGTCATTCAGAAATCTTGGCATTGATTTCATTTTTAATCACATCAATTATATTCTGCGATGGCGTCTGTAACTCAGCCCGCAAAACGGTTTCATTGATGAACTTATTCCTCTGCAAACGTTTGTGGTCACGATCACAGAGCACATCATCAATAAACGAATGAATTTCCTCTTCCGAATGTACATGAAGAGCAACATCAAAAGCCAACTGCCCGATTTCATTAAAACGGTTTCTCACCTCATCATCTCTAATTAGATAGGCCATTGGCTTATCTAAATACATATATTCAATCAGAAATGAGCCGCAGTCATGAATAAGGGCATCTGAGTTAGAAAACAACTCAACATAATCATCTGAAATATATCTATCACCCCATGACTCATAATAGGCATCGGTTTTATCCTTCCCCCATTCTGGGTGAAGATAAAGCCTAGACTTTAACAACGGGTGAGGTTTGAAATAAAAGTCCACCCTGTCTCTATACTGGTCAAAAATCGTAACAATTCTTTCGCCATATTTTATGAATGTTGACCAAGCCAGTGTATTACTCTCACAAATCGTATGATGTGGAGCATAAATAATATTCTTCTTTTCACAGCCATTTCTTCGCTGCTTGTTATCTAGTAAAGTCTCTCCAAATGTATAGCCAACCACACGGACATTATCACCCTTATTGGCAGCAACCCTTTTTGAGAGTTTTTCATTGTACTGACATGGAGTAAAAAACAACCACAACAGGTTATGAAAATAACTATTAAACTGAGGAACATCATCATCATAACTTGAAATTATATATCCATAAGGATAGTAACAAGTCAGTCGATCAACGAACGATGATATCTGATACTCTGGTAATGTGATGTTATGTGGGTTGGTAAAAAAAACAATATCCGGATCCAACGCTTTATTCACATCGATCCATCGATCATTTTGCCATGAAAGGATGGAATTGTAGTTTTTTGAAACAAAATGCTCATGACACTTGTTCATATCGCTAATCATGCCCTGCCCACCATTGCTCGAATCAGGACAGATAAGAATGACAGGTTCAAAGTAGTCGTCGGCAGACATTAATTGATATAGCTTGTCCAACTTCCATGTACTTTGGTGTATTACAAAAAAAACAACCTTGATCCGGTTCTTCGCTCTAACTTGAGTGAGCATTTTTTGAAACCGCGGTTTCTGATTTGCATAAAGGCCTGCTTTCAAGCACTGCGGTTCAAGGAGCTTTTCATATAATTCAGGATGTTCTACCTTTAGCGACGACTTAATTTCTTGGTGATAGGTACTTGCAATCAGAATCTTATCAAAATCAACACCATAAAGGTCTCCTGGTGCATATACTATCAGACCATCAATCAATTCACAGCTTTGTATTTTTGAATTGTTGTCAGCAAAACCAACCACATCAAAAACAGAAAGATACTGAATAAGATGATAGGTATTTAAGCCATCAGAACCTGCACCAAAAATTATTATCTTTTCCACATGTCACCTTCAGTGTACACATATAAAACATAAATCATCAGCTAACAATCAAATCCTTGCCTTGACCCAACTCGTTATATCGTCAATCGGCAGATGATAACTTTGATAGTACAGCTCCCGTGATTCCTTTGTCCCGGCTGAATATGAGATGTAATCCATTTCAACACCCACATGAAAAGCGAGATTTGAAAAGCAGGATAGGTCTCCCCATTCTTCGGCCATCCAGCACAAAGCCTTGGCACCTGACTTGGCAAATATAATGTTTGTCCATGCAGCGCCCGTTGGACCAACAATCATATCAGCCTGAGCAATAAGTGATACTTGCTCATCAAAACTGAGATCTTCCATATAAACAGAATAAAAATTAAATTTCTCTAATGCGTCAATGATTTCATTTTGATTGTAATGACGGATGAATCCTTTTCTTGCCAAAAAAATACGTTTATAATTTTTAAATTTCTGCTCATGACGACAGCGTTTAAATGCCGTCTGGCGCAAATATTCAATAGACTCTGATCTTGCATAGGAGTTCTTTACATCACTCCACGCAGTACCTTTCGAATTCGCAATCATATTATTAGGTGTGCTAATTAACAGCAAATCAGCTACCAGATAGGATGACACACCATTCAAATATATAAGGTCACGGCCTGTATTAGCTGCTTCGATGAAGCAACGAATAGATTCGATTTTTTCGCTAAATGCTGATATTAAAATTGGGTAGTCGTTAAACTCATCGGGCATTTCATTAACAAACTGCAGTTGACTGAGTACTTCAAGCATCCAGTGATAATAGTTTTTTTCATTTCTACCACTGATGAGAATTCCTTTTTCAATTAATTCAGGAGAATCCTTTCTCACTAGTGCAAGTTTTTTACCATGATATAAAAGGTGGCCACCAGAATAATCAGCATCGTCTTTGATAGATGACGCTATTCGCTCAATCAATAATCGAGAGTCCGGCAATATAAAAGAGCGTGACACAGTGCAAACCTGAGTGCTCTTCATCCGATAAAGAGCAATCTCTGGTAACAGTATATCTACCATAACCTGCGGCCGCCCTATGTAAGCCGGTCCTGCGACTGTATCCGGAATGGCCGGGCGAAACAGATGGATACACAAATCCTCCCGCCGATCTAACCAGTCAAATGGCATCGCTTTTATATTATTGCATCCACGCCAGCGGCCATAAAAAAGATGAAATAAAATGCTTGTAAGGAAGCCTGGCTGGCAGCACATCAATTTTATAAAATATTGGTATATTTTATTTTTAAGCAGCTGCCAACCAGATAAAAATACTGCCTCACCCGAGTGAAAAACCTCGACCTGTTCTTCATTTACCATCAATTGGTTAACTAACTGGTTATGTATATCAATGTAATAATCACTGGCGATGATTATTTTATCGAATGATAACTCTTTGAGCTTCTGGGGAGAATAAATCTTCAGGCCCAAAAGTTTGTCTCCATGTTTCTGTTTGTTATTATCCAAAAACCCAACAACTCGATAACGACTGCGACAACTATTGAAAAAATTAACACCGCCAGAACCGGTACCAAAGATCAGAATTTTCTCTTTATTTTTAAATAACAAAACAGCCACCTCTAATTTAACGAACAACTAGATTAAATATCCATTTATTTTATCAATAATAAAGCTTTGCTCATCATCGTTAATTGAAGGGGAAATAGGTAATGATAAAATGAAATTATGTGCACCACCATCTCTCGATTTAAACACTTTTAAATTGGAATATGGCTTGTGATAATCAACAGGAAATGGATAATGAACCATTGTCTGTATATCAAAACCTGCTAAGTATTGCTTTAATTTATCTCTAGACTGACAGCGGACCACAAAAAGATGCCATACATGAGCGGTATTCATTAAAGCCTTTGGAAGAATAATATGTGGGTTTTTTATTTCAGATAAATAACGATTTGCAATATGACGCCTAAATGTTATTTCTTCATCTAGATACTTTAATTTTACTTTAAGCATCGCGGCTTGAATTTCATCAAGACGACTATTAACCCCTAAAAACTCATGATGATATTTTTCTACCGAACCATAACTTCTCAATAATTTTAATAGCTTATATAACTCCGTATCATTTGTAGTTATGCAACCAGCATCACCAAGTGCACCTAGATTTTTACCTGGATAAAAGCTGAACGCAGATGCATTTCCCCAAGCACCGGCTTTGCGGCCATTAATTTCAGCACCATGAGCTTGAGCACAATCCTCAAGAACTAGCCAGCCATTTTCATGAGCAATAGCTATTATTTCAGGCATAGGAGCTAATAAACCATAAAGATGCACAGGAATGATAACTTTTGTTTTTTCCGAAGAGGCATTAACAATCAGATTTAGATCAATATTAAATGTATCAGGATCAACATCAACTAGGACCGGTACAAGATTATTGACAATTATTGCGGCAACAGTTGCAATGAAGGTATTTCGTGGTACTAAAACCTCATCTCCATCATGCAATTTTCCTTGTTGCTTCCATGCTCGTAAAACGAGCACTAATGCATCATATCCATTACCAACACCAACACAAAATGCAGTATTACAATAACCCGCAAAGCTAGACTCAAATGAGGATAGTTCATTTCCCGCAATATACCACCCAGATTCAATAACTCTAGAACAAGCCGATTTTAATTCAGACTCGTATCTAGCATTCATCATTTTCAAATCAAGAAAGGGGATCTTCATTAATAAATCCTATTACCCTCGCAGGGTTGCCAATAACAATTGCTAATTCAGGTATATCATGAGTAACAACAGCACCCGCACCTATCATGCATTTTTTCCCTAAAATCACACCGGGCAAAATTACTGCCCCTGCACCAATAGAGGCCCCCGCATTAACAAGAGTACGTTTACTTCTATCAAATGGCTGTTTTGACCGAGGAAATTTATCATTTGTAAAGGTTGCATTAGGACCAATGAATGCATCATCTTCTATTGTTATTCCATCCCAGACAAAAACACCTGACTTGATAGTTACGCGATTACCTATAACTACATCATTTTCGATTAATGTATGCGCACATATATTACAATCACAGCCTATTCGTGCATTAGGGAGAATAACTGAAAATTGCCAAACTCTCGTATTTTCACCAATACTTTTTGATTGTACATCACTCAATTGATGAATCATTTTGCATCCTTAAGAAACTTGCGCTTTGAATTCAGAGTAATCTCGAATGTAATCTGACTCATCATATAATTTATCAGCTAAAACCATTAAGACACACTCTTCCGAAAAATCATATATTTCACGCCAAACAAAAGACTCTATAAGCAACCCTTGAGATGGATTGTCAAGGAGAATATCTATTTTTTCCTGTCCGTCATCAAGAAGAAAGCGGCAAGACCCTCTGACGGCAATTGCAACTTGTTTTAATGCTTTGTGAGCATGAAAACCACGTCTAACTCCGTGACCGGTATTAAACATGTAATATACTCTTTTGATATCAAAAGGAATGTTTTTACCTTGTTCAAGTGCGATCAGCGCACCTCGATCATCGCCATGTGTTTGTAATTGTAAAAAATGAATTCTCATTTTAATCTCCAAACCAAGATATTAAAAATATTTCAATTCTGATCAGTAATATCACATATATGAGCCAAAAAATTACTTATTTTTATTTAGCGAATGAACTGACGACTAAATGAACTCAACATGGCGTGACCATCCCAAATCCAATCGAATGCCAGCGCCTGCCCCGCAGGACAAACTCGATCAATACGCATGGTTAAGCTTTTTTTTACTAACTCCACCAAATGCGTTTTATTGGCTCCTACATAAACACAGGTCTGGAATGATGCAGGCTGTGTTAGCCAACCATCTAATTCGTCAACGATTTGATAAACCAGAAAACCGGCACCAAATTTACAGAAGTTCACATCTGCAGCATGACTGATCGCAGCAACGGTTAGATTACCAAACTGTACCGACTGAGAAATCAAACCATCGCAAGCCGCTAACTGCAGGTTTACCGTTTGTTCTAACTTATCGGCAAATTCGTCAGGAAATTGACATGAAAGTGCCAGCCAAAAGCGTAGCCATATTTCTGTCGAAGGCTCGCCCAACCAAACCAATAATACAGGGGAAGCACAGGCTTGCTGGTTAAACTGGCTAATATCCAAACCTAAGCGCTGGATCAATTGTGCAAAATCACGTTCGCTTAATGCGTTCAGATAATGACTATCCAACACCGCGACTGATTTACGATCAGGAAAACAGAGCTCTTTTGCTTTCGCCGACAGCGGAATTTTTCTGATTTCACGAATGGTGTTATCACCGCCCCAAATTACCCGGGAAAAACAAAGCGCAGAAAAATATTCCGTGATGGCATTGCTGTGCTGATACCGCACAAACCGCACACGCGCCGCGATAGCGTGCCATTCCACCTCACTAAACATCTGGTTTAGCAAATCCAGCATGGCATCTTGCACTGTGTTACGTCGGGAAGACAAACGCACGACGGCGCTATTCCCCTGCAGTAATGCTGCCAGCCAAGAGTAAAAAGCAACGGTTGGTACGTTTGATGGCACTAAATGGAATGTCAGCCCAAGCGGCATCAGATCAGCATGCTTATATTGTTGCAGCGCTTGCTTCAATGCCGCAGGTCGGAGAAAAAAACCTAACGCGGCTAAATCCGGCTGACTGTGCGCCAACAGTAACAAACGACGTGACAACTCAGTGACAAAACGGGTCACTGGCTCACTGAATACCGCTAAAGGCTCTAATTCAAATACAGACCAAGTGGCATTGCGCGGACAAACCACGTCAACGGAGGCTAATAGTGCGTCATCCCAATGTGGCATCTTGACTGGTGTTATCTCGGTGGTGGTTAACGAAATGTGTCGCTGCATCCTCGCACCTCCGCTTTCGGCAACCGCCCATGTACGACAAAATAACGGCCTTTGCGCCCACAAGGGCAATCATCTTCCCCCAGACACGTGCCGAGATCTTCCGTCAACAAACTATGGCCGGGATAGCTTTGCGGTAACGCGGAAAGCACCTGAATCAGCCCTTTCTGTTTATGTGGTAAAACCGCGAGCGTTTTTGGATCTCGGATCAGCACATCAGCCATCACTGGTGTATGCAGATGACCATGCTCACAAGTGACAAAAATAGCCCCGGTTTGTTCCACCATGCCATAAAAATTGTGTACCTGTTGAATGCCCAGCACATCAGCACAGCGTTGATTAAAGTCGCTGGCGCTGACGGCTAAATGCGTCAGTTTCTTCCAGCCACCGCTATGGAATAACACGCCTTTCGAGAGTGGTAATTTGATGCCACGCTTTTTCAGTGGTTCTAATAAACATTGCCAAACCATAAAGGTAAAACCAAACAGGAACACCGGCTGGTCAGCATGTTTCTCGCAAAACGCCTCAATCACCGGCCAATTCGGTTGCATCTGTTCATCTAATGCATAGTGATGATCACGCCCTAAAAACGACAGCCCCAATGCGCCAGCGCCACGAGCAGAAAAACCACTGCGGTTTTGAATGAGAGCAGGTTGTTCCACCAGCAGCATCGGTAAGCGTTGTTTACCAATATATTCCTGCATGATTTTGACTAACACTTTGCTTTGCAGCGCGGCACTGTCGCGATCGAGCACAATACGGGAAACCGCGCCTGTGGTACCAGATGAAGTGAGAGTTTTAAAGATGGCATCATGAGGCACACTGCTTAACAGGCGATGTTTAAATAACCGCACAGCAACATAGGGCAAATCGCCATAATCTGTGGCTTGTAACTGTGCTTGGGTTGCCTGCATTAAATGATGAAACAGCTCACAATGTTGATCATGCCAGTGTGTCAACTCATTGAGCCGAGGCAGTAATAATGCTTCTTTTTCTGCCTGCGGTAACTGGTAAACAGGCGCCTGCATCAGCTGATCTAATAGTGTAGACATTACGCAACACCAAACTGTGCATTCAGCGCAGGGTAATCAATTTTACCGGCATGCGTTCGCGGAATAGCATCGACAACGATGACCTGAAATAAGCTCGGATGCAGTTGGTGTACTTCGCGTAAATGGGCAATCAGTGGCTCAGCATGATCAACGCACACACAGGCCACACATAATTTCTGATCCTCACCACAACAAACCACATCCCAGCCATGCTGTTTGCACTGCTGCTCAAACGCATCGAGTTGCCAGCGGATTCCAGCCAGTTTAATTTGCCGTTTCAAACGCCCAGTCACAAACAACAAGCCTTGTGCGTTGCGATAGCCTAAATCGCCAGTACGCAAGCGAGGCTCGTTTGCAGGTAAGACCAAATCGCTCAATTGGCTGGCATAGCCCAGCATCACATTTGGCCCCTGATAACAGAGTTCCCCCACACCATCAGTAAGAGGCTTACCCTGTTCATCGAGAATCAGCATCTCACCTTGTGGGATCGGAACACCGATGCTGTCAGGGTGTTGTAGCGCTAATTCCGGTGGCAAATAAGTCATACGTGCGGTGGCTTCGGTTTGCCCATACATGACATAAAAGGCAATCTGTTCGTCCGCGCACCAACGAGCATAATCAAGCACGCGCTCAGGCGGCATACGGCCACCGGCTTGTGTCATGATCCGCAGATGTGGCCATTTTTGCCGCCGCAGGCGTAGCTGCTCATAAATTTGGTAACTGTAAGGCACACCGGTCAGCTGAGTGATCGGCTGGGTTTTCAATAACTGCCAGAACCCGCGCTCTAACGGCCCATCATTCGTCATGGTAATTGATGCACCACAAAGCAAATGACTGTTAATGACTGATAGACCATAGGAGTAAGCAAAAGGCAACGCCGTCAGCGCTCGATCATCTGGTTTCATGCCTAAATATTGGCAGATAGAATTGGCATTAGCGGCAAGGTTGGCTTCACTCAGCCGAACAAGTTTGGCATTTCCCGTAGAGCCAGATGTCGTTAGCATCACCGCCAGTTCATCCGCGAAGTGATGCTGTTTTGCAGTGAGCTGAACAGGGGCATGATGAGGGCGAAAAAGCCAGTTCGGTTGATAGGTCGCGATCAACTGCTGCACCACATCATCCGATAACGATGACGATAATAAGATGACCGGATGCTTCGCGACCAAACAGGCCAGATAGGTTGTCAGCGTGTCGTAAGAGTTATCGGCCAGTAATAACACCAGCTGGCGAGTTGCCCCCAAGCCTTCTGCACGCTGCATTGCTGCCAGGCAGAGCTGGGCATAGCTGAATGTCTGTTCTTGCTCAAAAATAGCCACGCCCTGATTTTGGGAAATTTGCTGCCATAAGCTCAAATCAGCATTCCTCCATCCACACCAATCACCTGCCCCGTTACATATGACGACAGATCACTGGCCAAGAATAATGCAACTTTAGCCACCTCTTCCGGCGAACCGATACGCCCCATCGCAATGCTGTCGAGCCGTTGCTGAAATTTATCATCAGGCAGCGAGCGTGCCATGTCGGTATCAATAAAACCCGGTGCAATAGCATTAACTCGAATATTCTGTGCGGCCAACTCTTTTGCTAGCGATTGGGTAATGCCAATTACAGCGGCTTTGCTGCCGCCATAAACCGCCTGCCCCGCATTACCAACCCGCCCGATAATCGAAGCCATATTGATAATGCTGCCCCGTTTATTACGTTGCATCATGCGGGCGGCGTATTGCGAACAATAAAGCACACTAAAAGTATTTGCTGAAAACGTTTGTTGAATTTGCGCCTGTGACACCATGCCAATCAACGCGTCATCCAAAATGCCGGCATTGTTGACTAGCACATCCAACGATTTAGTTTCCGCAAACAGTGTACGAAAACCTTGTTTGACCGATTCAGCATCAGCCACATCGAAAACTGCGAGATGAACGGTAGCCGAATAGGTTGCCACCAGCTCATCTCTTAACTGTGCAATCGCTGTTTCATCGCGTCCGTTAAGAAAAATCTCTGCGCCATGTTCCGCAAAAAGATGCGCTATCGCTTTGCCGATCCCCCGGCCCGCGCCGGTGATGAGCACTTTCTTGCCGGACAACAATAAGTTCATGCGATTTCAACACCGTATTTCTGCAGGATCGCTTTGGCTTTGGCTACCGAACTCATATCAATAATATCGTCGGTATCCAGCATAATGCCGTATTCATCTTCCACCGCCGCAATCAGTGTCATGTGCGCAACTGAATCCCACTGCGGAATGCTCTGATAGGTCAACGCATCGCTGATATCACTCAGATTGATGGCAAGGCTGTCGGCAAAAATTTGTTCTAAAGATTTCATATTAATACCTGATAAATCGGGAAATTTTATTTCTGGCAATCAGATAGTCAGGTTGTGTCAAACTGAACAGCCCCAACTGATCTGCACGCTCACTATATTTGGTATAACCGCAGGCTTCATGAAAGCGAACCGAAGCTGCGTTATCTGCAAAAATTTTTCCATACAATGTCTGTAAGCTGAACACCTCAAATGCCAGATCGTTTAAGGCAAATGCCACGCAGAACGGCACTACATTATTACGGTATTCATCAACATAGATATACATGCCCGGTTCACACGACTGCTGTTCGCGATCGAGCTTAATCAAAGAAGCGACACCAATCGGTTGATCCTTAAACCAGGCCAAAAAATAATATTGGCAATCAGATTGTGACATGCGCTCAAACCATTGTTTTTGCATCTCTGCTGTAATGTGAGTTTGATCTAACATCAGCTCCGCAATTTTAGGATCGTTGCGCCATTGCCGAACCATTTCAATTTCATCACGTTGTAATTCTTTCAACGTAATACCATATCGGGAAAAGCAGAGCGGTAACTGCATGACAACATCTCAACCTGAAAATCTGGCGGTATTATATCATTCATACCACACTATATTATTGATAACCTGAAAAAATCGGGTCAGAGTGGTATGCTGATCGACATTCATTTATCGGCTGTTGCCACAAACACTTTAGCCATATCAGGCTATATGTCATTAGGAGATGCAGATGCCCATCGCCATTATTCCCGCCCGTGGTGGCAGTAAACGAATTCCAAAGAAAAACCTGCGCTCATTTTGTGGGCAACCTATGCTTGCCTATGCCATTAAAGCAGCACAAGCCAGTGGTTGTTTTGAACATATTGTTGTTTCGACTGATGATGCAGAAATTGCAGAGACCGCGCGGCAATTAGGCGCCGAAGTGCCCTTTATGCGTAATCCGTCGCTGGCTGATGACCATACTGGCACCACAGCGGTGACAGTTGATGCCATTAAACAGCTCGAATCGTTAGGGTTCAATTCTGACACTTACTGTTGTATTTATGCCACGACCCCTTTGCTACAAGCAGTCGACTTAGTGGCTGCTTTCCAGAAACTACAAAACAAACAGGCTGATTATGTCTTTTCTGCCGCGTCGTATGGCTTCCCGATCCAGCGTGCGTTAAAACTCATTGATGGTGGATTTGCAGTGCCATTCCAACCTGAAAATATCATCAAGCGCAGTCAGGATCTGGAACCCGCCTATCAGGATGCCGGACAGTTTTATTGGGGTACCCGTGATGCGTGGCTGACCGGAAAAGGCGTGTTCAATGGCAGCGGTATCGCACATATTTTGCCGCGCTATCGTGTCGTTGATATTGATACTGAAGAAGACTGGCAAATGGCCGAACTTCTGTATCAGGCATTACAACAGCATGATAACAAGTAACGTTTTATTCCGGCTCGATGCCAACGACCAGATAGGCACTGGCCATCTGATGCGTTGCTTAGTCATTGCTGATGCGTTGCAAGAATTTGGTGTTACCTCTTGGTTTCTCTGTTATCCGCTGCCGGAACGATTACAGCAACTCATTTTAGACAAAAAACATCGCTCGCTTTGCCCGACAGATATCGACAATGAATTTGCTCTGATAGCGCAACTCCAACCCGACTGGATTGTCGTTGATCACTATGCACTCGACGCAGAATGGGAGAGAAAAGCCAGACCACTCGCTTCCCACCTTTTAGTATTAGATGACTTAGCTGACCGACCTCATGTTGCTGATCTTTTGTTAGACCAAGGCCCACTAAGAACGCCTGTGGATTACGCCAACATCATCAACCCAGAATGTCGCTTATTACTGGGTTGCCGCTATGCATTACTACGCAAAGAGTATAAGCAGCTGCAACGCACCTCTTGCCAAACATGGCAAAAAGGCCTGATCTGTTTTGGTGGTGCCGATCCGGCACACGCTACGTTATCAACAGTGAAATCACTGGAAAAAATTAAAGATGCGCATCAATTTTCCTGGACAGTAGTCGCAGGTGCAGCAAACTCCGACTGGCCGTCATTACAGCAATGGCAAGCAGAAACCTCGCTCGATGTTGCCTTATTGCATCACCATGGCGACATGGCGACATTGATGAGCGAACACGATTTTTCCATTGGTGCCGCTGGCGGCATGACATGGGAGCGTTGCTGTATCGGACTACCATCGATCGTTATTCCTATCGCCGAAAATCAGAAATTTAACGACGATGTGCTAGCCCATTTCCAACTTTGTGAGCGGCTGGCATTGTCAGATTTATCTATTCCAGAAAAACTTGCTACCGCCCTTCAGGAACTGAAAATAAATGCCGATAGCTACTTTTCACGGGGACAAACATTTATTGATGGCGACGGTGTACCCCGGTTAATTGAGTTTATTTTGAAGAGCAATAAGCCTGAGCAGCAGGAGCTAACCGATGAAAATTGCTGATCGCGAAATCAGCCTAATGCAACCACCCTATGTCATTGCTGAGCTGTCGGCTAATCATAATGGTAGCCTTGATCGGGCAATGGATATTGTCCGAGCCGCAAAGCAAGCTGGTGCATCAGCCGTCAAATTACAGACCTACCGCCCAGACACCATTACGCTTGATAGCGACCGCCCCGAATTTATGATCCATGGCGGATTATGGGATGGCAAACGCCTGTTTGATTTATACCAATGGGCACATATGCCCTGGGATTGGCATAAGCCGCTATTCGTATTAGCCAAAGAGCTTGGAATTACTATTTTCAGTTCCCCCTTCGATTTCACCGCCATTGACTTACTGGCGGAGCTCGATGCCCCGGCCTATAAAATTGCCTCTTTCGAAGCGATTGATTTACCGTTGATCCGCTATGCGGCTGAAACTCAAAAACCACTGATTATTTCAACCGGTATGGCGAATGAAGCCGAGATTGATGCCGCCCTCAATACCGCACATAAATATGGCTGCGGCGATGTAGCGTTACTGCATTGTATAAGCGGTTACCCGGCACCGGCGGAAGAGTACAATCTGCGCACCATTCCGCACATGCGTCAACTTTTTGGCTGTGAAGTGGGGTTATCTGACCACACGATTGGCAACACCACGGCAATCACAGCAACCGCGCTCGGCGCATCACTGATTGAAAAACATTTTACGCTCAGTCGTGCCGATGGCGGGCCAGATTCAGCATTCTCTTTAGAACCAGCGGAATTAACACAGTTAGTCAACGACAGCAAAACGGCATGGGCCAGTTTGGGAGCAGTAAATTACACGCCAACCCCAGCAGAAAAACAGAATGTGCAATTCAGACGTTCGCTTTATCTAGTGAAATCAGTCAAAGCGGGCGATGTCATTACCGCAGAACATGTAAGGTCAGTCCGGCCGGGGCTAGGTTTGCCGCCAGCCGATTATGATCTGGTGATTGGGAAAAAAGCAGGTTGTGATCAACCTGCTAACGTACCATTAAACTGGGAATGGTTGAAAAACTGAAAAATATAATTTTCAACCATTTTTATGGCTGTTCATTTATTTTATTGATGATACGAAACATACCATCATCTCGTTTATCTTGAAAAGATAATGCTGATGGATATATTTTTTTCATATCATTCATAAAATTTACAAACACTTCAATAGCTCTATCTAAAACCACCATGGAGTCACGTTCATTCTGAAACTTATAGACAATCATTGACATAATAGTAAAGCAGTAATTGATTGAGCCAATTAATACGCGATAAATATGGTGATATTGTGTTTGAAAAAGTGCTTGAATATATTCATATTGCTGTTGCATTTTATCTAATGCTTCAGTTCTGTTATGAATTGGACTTTTCCAGTCGTTAATTAAAACATCAACAATTTCATTAAATACAGGTACGACAAGCCAATTCATCAGCTCTTCTTTTTTTACATTTAGAGATTTAAAACATTGACCATAAATAAAAGCCATAATCTCTTTCTTGTTATCAGAGAGACGCTCTACATTTACATTTTCAGGTTTCAGCGCATTGGCTCCCTCAATTAATGCCCCATCGCCACAGTTAAAACACTCAACATGTGAGTTATGCAAAAGTAATTCTTGCATCATTTTCACAGATGTAGCAAAAAGCTCATTGGCAATTACAACTCCACCAAAATTACCAGGTAATTCCAGACCTCCATTTGCTAAAGCCATACCTGAAAATGCTTGTATCGGATTTCCGAATTTATCGTAATACGCACTATAGCGGGAATGGTGATGACTTCTGTCTTTAAAGCCATTATCAATACCAAATAAATATAATTTGTGGAATCCCAGCAAAATTGGATAGCTAAGCCCCATATTACCCACTAATGGATTAACCCAAGTCAACGGCTCACATTGTCTTGCATCTTCAGAGTTCACCATCATCAGAGGATACATTGGTTCTGCAACCTGAAACCCGATTCCAATATGTTCAAAATATTGGTGAGCATCTGAGTGCAATACATCAGAACTCAGATATAAAATATCACTTAGGAACTCAGGATCATCAATTAATTTAACAAAGTTGGCTGAGGTTTGTGTCCTTTCCACAGTAAAATAGATATCTGGCTTAATACCTTTTTTATATAAAGTGTGAATACTGCTACCACAGGCACAAATAATCGCATCATTTTTATATTTATCGATAACAGGTAATGCCGCGTCCAATGATGGACCATTTGCAATAACAAACACTGGAATATCTTTCCATTTTTCTTTTACTTTCTTATTTTTTAACAAAAATGGAACACCATTAATAATATTTTCAGCACTATGTCCTAATGCAGAAATAGAGTCATCAAAAAAACCCCAACCAGTATTTAACAAATAAAGCTCTTTCAGTGTAGTTTCCACCAACTCTGTATTTTTTTCTGACTCGTAATGACAAAGAGCTGCTATATTTGCAGAAAGAAATTCACCTCTTTTTGTTAGTGCATCTTTCATATCATTCATCAAGGACGTCTTATCAGTTCCAAGAAAAATATGAAGCCCTAATTTTTCACCAATCAAATAACTAATTAGCGATTTCCAATCAAATGCATACAGTGACGCATAAAACACATCCAAATCAGGTTCAAATATGAATATATTTTGGGGCGTAAAACTCTCGTAAATATAGCCAAGTTGATAACCAAGACCAACACCAAACATTAATAACAACGGTACGCCATTTTTTACATCGTCATTAACTTCAAATTCATTTTGAGAGTTAAAATAAACATCCGAAAGTGCATTCAAACAATCAACATGGATCTGATTCGCTGCATTATATTCTTTTCTAAATCTGAATCGAGCTATTGTACTTTCACTAATAAATGTATCAATCTGCGCTTTGCATTGCAGATAAGGATCTTCCATATAAAATGGTTTTTTATTTTCTAACCAAAAGAAATTTGGAATTCCATTTTCTGTGCAAAAAAACTCAAAAGTTCTAGCTGGATTGTAATTTTCGAAGAAATCAGCTATGGCAGGTATAAAATCTCTAAAAGCAGATAAATTGTCCTGAAAACGAACAGGCAATACACTTCGCATTGCCTGTTCCTGTTCTGCTTGTTTCTTTATCTTCAAGAGAAGATCTTCTGCTTCTGATAATTGTGCATCTATTGATCTTTCGTGCATCACTAATCCTATTACAAAACGTCACGATAAGCCTGTTCAGCTTTACTCATTCTCTCAAACTTTAGTAACTGAACCGCTATATTATCTTTCTGTATTGATATTTTTTTAGTTAAATTAGTCTCTATCAAAGCATAGGGGAGAATAGCTTCTTTCACATAAAACTGATATTCGTGATTACACCTAACAAGATTTGTTATCTCTTCAAAGATAGCTAATCGTTTTGTTGTAATATCCAAAGCTGATTCAATATCGCCGCACTCAATAAATTCATTTAATTTTTCTGTATTTCTCTTGAGTTCAAGCAATAAAGAATCAAGCCTTTCCTTCATTTTGATATACCCTGTGTTTCTCTAATCTCATTTGCTTTTTGTTGTTCTTTTTCAGGGATTTGATCCCAAGCTGATTTAATAGTAATCATTAGTTGTGCCACTTCATCAATATCATCAATATTCATATTAATACTGGCAGACATTATTTTTTTATTCATATAGCTATACAAAGAGTATAAGTCTTCCGCTATCTTTCCCTGAGAGAAATCTAATGAATCCTGCAACCCATTAATTAGTGCCAGAGCTTTTGAAACAGCCGTCGATTTAGCTTCAAAATCACGGCGAGTGATAGCACCTTTACATTGAGCTAATCGTTCCATTACTCCCTGCATCAGCATTTGAATAATCCGATGCGGGGAAGCAACAGAAATTTCAGCTTCAAGATTAAGATTTTTATATGCTTCCAGTTTTTTCTGATACATAAATTACCGCCATTACTAACCTGAACTTGAAGTGGTAGATGATGATAAGGCCGTTAAGTACGACGCTGAACTTTTCATGTTGGCTAATAGTGTATCCAGATTACCGTATTGTTTTCGTAAATTCGTTTCATATTGTGTTAGTTTATTGGTAGCGTTATTTTCTTGCGTTGTGATTGATCGAAGCTGTGTATTCAGACCATCCTGCCGAATAGAAATTAACCCCCCTGTTTGAGTATATTTATCAAGTGTAGATGAAATAGTACCAGCAACTCCGTCTTTACCACCAAACAAGGCCACAACTTGATCAAAGTTATTAGACAATGCGGTATTAAATTTATCGGTATCCAGTGATAGCACACCATCATTGTCCATTTTAACGCCCAATTCAAAAATAGTAGAAAAAGTTGAACTTTGCGTTGATGGCTTTAACAACATATTGGTTGCTAAATCTTTTATGGATGTCACCATGGAGTCTCCAGCTAAGGCTCCACCATTATTCTGATTAACACCAGCAACAATTGAATCTCGCCTTGAGAGTGAGGTCGTCTTAGAAACCATGGTGTTATAGGCACTAATAAAATTCTGCACCAGACTGGTAATCGAACTGGTATCAGTCGTGATGGCCACTTTATTCGATGTCAGACTACCACTTGTTGCATCTTTATCTGATGTGCGTAAAGCAGTGACCTTAAGCCCCTGAATAGTATTATTAAATGTATTGGTATCGCTTTTTAGTGTATTACCATCAACATCGATTAATGCACTACTTGCAAGTTGAGTCTGTGCCATTTTGCTTGTGCTATTAGTCGTAAAAGCACTCAGTTCGTTCGTATCACCCGAAACACTCAAGCTATCACCGTTAATACCAGAATCAAAAATTAATGTTGAAGTGCCATCACTATTGGTAACAACTTTAGATGTAAATTTGGAGCCAGCTGAAGTACTTTCACTATTGATATTATCACTGATCGCTTGAAGGGAATCCCCAGCGTTGACATCAACAGTAAAGGTACTATTTATTCCCGATCCAGACTGAATAGTCAATTTACCCGCTTGAGTGATTGATGGTGTATTTGCTGCAAATAACCCTGTGAACACATTATTTGAGGAACTACTTGCCGCCGTAGTTTGTGACATTTTACTTGTCGCAAAAATACCCAATTCACCGGTACTGGCGGAAATACTTAAATCTTTACCATCACCAGAAATACCTGAGTCAATAACTAATTTCGCCTTGCCATCAGATGTGTTAATTATATTTGCTGACAAGCCAAAGTTATCACCATCGCTATTAATCCGTTTGCGGATATTCTGCAGCGTATCTCCAGCTTTTACATCAACAGTGAATGATTTTGAGCCTGCAGTAAACGTCAGCTTACCATCTTGGGTTGCCAATGCCGTGGTTGATTTGTCAAAAACACCTCCCCACTGACTGGTGGTAGCCAGTTTATTGACAGTAATATTATATTGCCCATTTGAAGCGTCAGAATTGGCAGTTACCTGTAATACTGGACTAGTTGTTGTTTGAGTAATATTGACAGATCGTTTATTAAACGCACCGCTCGCGCTCAATGCATCAAGACTGGACTTAAAATTAGAAATAATAGAACTGAGTTGGCCAAGCCCAGAGAGGGTAATTTGAGTCTGATTTTGTTTTTTAATCAACGGCTGCATCAGTTGAGCTTTTTTTGCAGCAACACTTGAAGAAATAATGCTCTCTAAATCAAGCCCAGAGCCGGCGCCAGCTGAAGTAACAGCGGTCATGATCTCTTCCTCTGTTTATGAGAGAAAATTACGCCTTGCTGTCAAACAACAAACCCGATATTTCATTATCCCCGGTATTTTCGTTTTCTTGCAAGGTTTTGACTCGTTTTGCGAGTGCCAGCATTTCTTCACTCGGCATTTGACGAATCACTTTTTTGGTATCGGTATCAACTACCTTTACTACAGTTTCTTTCAAGTCTTGGTCGATAGTAAAATCGACTCGCCAGCCTTTCAATTGACTTAGCTCTTGCAAATTTTGAGCCTGTTTTTTTAACTCAGCTGTTTGAGCATCTTTTTGTTTTTGAAGATCCTGCTCTGAAATATTTTCTGTGGCAGACACTGCGGAAGGATAATTAGCATTTTTGGCTGTTTGACGCACCGCAGCAGTGTCGACTGAGGCAGAAACAGAATGCGGCTGAGCGGCCGAAAGGCCGCTCTTATCATTTGTTCCCACCACTGAGGTGCTGGCCGACAGATTTATGTTTAATCCAGTTGTCATAAACCGCCTCCAGTAAGTTAATTAGCCCATATTTATTTCAGTAATGACAGCGCATTCTGAGGTCTTTGGTTTGCTTGAGCCAACACACTGGATGCGGCCTGCTGCAAAATGTTCTGTTTAGTCATATTAGCAGTTTCTGTAGCAAAATCTGCATCCTGAATACGAGAACGTGCAGCACTCAAGTTTTCAGAAACATTTGACTGGTTGCTGATCGTTGAATCCAGACGGTTTTGCACCGCACCCAGTTCCGCGCGTTTACCGTCGATTGCCTTAATCATCTTGTCAACTGCACCCAACACCAGTTGAGCATTAGCTTGGGTTGAAATACTGATACCCGATTGATTACCACTGGAAGCAGTTCCACCCACGTTTACTTTATTAGCAATATTTGTTGAAGTCCCAGAAAGAAATATATCAGAAACATTGACCTTACCACTTGTGATACCAAAACCTGTAGCGGTTGTAGTAAATGTTAATCCTGCCGCAATACCTGAAACAGAAAAACCCAGTCCACCAGAAGTTGCTAATTTAAATCCGATAGTCTGATTAGCATCAGCCCCGACTTGGAAATCAACCTGCCCCTTGTTACCAATTGAGCCATCCAGTAATTTCTGACCACCAAATGTGGTATCTTTGGATATACGATTTATTTCTTTACCCAGTTGACTCACTTCTGCCTGTAAAGATGCTCGGTCCGCGGATGAATTTGAACCGTTAGCTGATTGTTGGGCCAGTGTACGGACACGCTGGAGCATGGTGGTCATTTCATCCATGGCACCTTCAGCGGTTTGTGCCATAGAGATACCGTCGTTGGCGTTACGGTTACCTTGATCCATACCATTGATCTGAGAAGTAAGACGATCAGAAATCTGCAAACCCGCGGCATCATCTTTGGCACTGTTAATACGTAAACCTGATGCTAAACGCTGGTATGAGGTATCTAATGAATTGCCACTTTTAGTCATATTACGCTGAGCATTCAGTGATGACACGTTAGTGTTAATAAACATAGACATGATTGATTCTCCTAAGGCTTTCTATTTTGAATTAATCAGGCTTGAGTTTGTTATCACTGCCTGCTTACTTCATTTATCGGGCTTTTTTACGAAAACTTTAGAATTTTTTTATTTTCTTTAGTTTTCGATTAACTACCTGACCTAATTAGGTATCGGCCATAAACACGAGGGCTTTAGGATAAAAATCAAAGATGAGAATTATTAGTTTTAGATATCAGAAAAAACCAATAAATTACAACAACTTACCCTTAAAGAAAAGAGGTTGATGTAGCCTAGAGATAGTCAAACAAAGAGGCTTTACTGATTTTGGTATAGGCTTGTTGAGCAACCGTGAGTGAGTTTTGCTCTTGCGAAACTTTACTGATGGCTGCATATATATCGACTTCAGATACGTTTGCTTTTGCTTCTGTTGCAATAGAACTCAGTGATGAATTCGAACTTATTACATCATCTAACGTATTCATTCTACCGCCGATTTCACCAAGTTTTGTATTCACAACGTTCATTGCATTGGTAAGGTGCGTTTCAACTTCAGCAGCTAAATCTGTGATAGTGCTACCTGATATTGCAGGGTTGTTTAATGTGGCAATCGCCTTTGATAAGGTGTTCAAAATATTGTCATTTTTCGGAGCATCGAGCTGAAATGTAGCCGAGCTCCCCGTAGCCATATTCGTTGTTAATGACAGACCATTGAAGCTAATCGCTGTACCCACCTGATAAGATCCTGATTGCACCGATGTATTAGTACTATCGAGGATGTCATATTTGGGATTACCAGAAACATCTGTCGTAATACTAACTTGGTACGAATTTTTAGCCGGGGTAGCGAAAGAGTAATTATTCTGGAAGAATGTGTCATATTGTGATTGATCTGTAATCCCAATGCTCAGATCACTGACAGGAGTTGATGTTGTGCTCGCTGTTCTTTGAGTTGCAACTGATTCAAACAGTGCTAACCCAGAATCATTACTGGGAATAGTTACTGATGGTGCAACCTGAATTTGTCTTTGCCCTGTATCTCCCTGAAAAATATATTTACCATTACTGCCTAATGTGAAAGGCGTAGTCTGACTTTGATTACCGCCAAAAATATATTCACCATCGGCATTTTTGCTGTTCATCAGATCCAGTAACTGTTTTTGTATTTCAGATAATGACGTGGCAATAGACGCTCGATCAGTGCTACTCAACGCACCACTATTTGCCTGTTGCATCAGTGTATAAGCACGGGAAAGGCTGGTATTGACTGAGTTTAATGCGGTCTCTTCCAAAGACAAACTACTGTTCAATAATCCAGCGTTATTATTATATTGATTATAGAGTCCAATTTTTGTGCTTAGACTCTGTGCTTGAGACATACCAACAGGGTCATCACCTGCTGAGGAAAATTTATACCCTGTGGTAAGTTGTTGATTGGCAGTATCAAGGCGTTCATTAGCATTTTGTAAAGAGCGAACACCACGCCGATACATCATATTAGTGGATACACGCATGCTGGCTCCTTATTTCACTGCACTTAATAAAGTATCGAATACATCTCTAGCGGCTGATATAACCTTTGCTGAAGCTGCATATGCTTGCTGAAAACGCACCAAATTAGCAGCTTCTTCATCAAGATTCACACCAGCAACACTGTCATACATTTCCTGGCTTTGGGTTAGTTTGGTGTTCGCCGCCGTCACACTGGTATTCAAACCGTTCACCGTGGTCCCCACCCCCGTTAATGTGGTGGTAAATGCCTCGTTAAACGTCATTTTATTATCAGTGGCATCGCTGGCACCTTTACGCACCAAATCAGTTGTTTGTAATGCCGCCAATGCCAGCCCATTGGTGTTATCAGAAAATCCATTCTGATTAAAACTCAGCGTGAACTTATCCCCAACCTGCGCCGTACCACTGAGACTGAGATCAAAACCAGCAGCCGGACTAAGTGCTGGAGAAAGGTTAGTCAGTATATTGGTCGCGGATGAACTGGTGCCTAATATAGTGCCTGAAGCATCTTTAACCGTATAAACGCCTGCTGCTGTCATTTCAATCGATGCTGGTTTACCCGCCAGTAAGCTGGTCGGTGTTCCGCCAAATGATAAAGTATCTGTAAAACTGGCGATCGATAAGCTGGCAGAACCATTATTCGACGCTGCCGCACTGATTTTCAGTGGTGAAGCCAGTGCCAAATCAGAGGAATCAGTTATAACCGTAGTGATGCTACCCGCAGCGCCTCGTGCCGGTTGCAGCAGGAAACTGTCATTAACTGCAAGCGTTGCCGGAGGAGTAGCGGGATTTAATTGCAAACCGTAATCGGCTAATGTCTTCGCTGGCGTCATACTTGCCAGATTGGTTGCAGCACCACTACTGGCATCGATCATATAGACATCATACGATGCACCGTTATTCACAACCTTAAAATCATTCGGCGGAACCTTACTTCCCTGTCCGGCAATAACGCTCATCGTCACACTGCCGGTTCCGGTATTCGTGCTACTAGGTAATCCGGCGCTGGCGGCCACATTGAATAAATTACCACCGATTGTGTTATTCAGCGTCATCCCTAATTTATTCTGATAATTCATGGCGTCAGAGAATGCCAAAGCCAGTTGCCCAACTTCACGTTGTGTTTCAGTGATAGTATCTCTGGCTGCAAGATAACCGCCTAACGTACCGCCCAGCGTTTTATTATTCAGGGTAAAGGTTGCTGAGCCCAGCTTTACCTGAACCCCTGTATTTTTGGGATCTGGATTACCGGGTATTGAGGAAAGTTGAGCATAACTACCGGAAAGCACTAATGACTCTCCGGTATTTAGGTTAACTAAAGTTGTACCATTACTCTGACTAACGGTGCGTATATCCATTTTTTCGGATAATTGCTTAATCAGTTGATCTCGCTGATCTAGTAAATTTTCACGGGTACCATCATCACTGACACCGATGGTTTTCACTATTTTATCATTCAAATCAGAAATAGATTTTAACGTAGAGTTCACACTGCTCAGATCAATCGAAATCTTACCGTTGATATCATCGTTTTGCTGGGTCAGTTGTGTAGATACACTTTGAAAACGATTTGTAATCGTGGATATCTGCCCCATCAGCCCCTGACGCGCTGATGTCGTATTCGGGCTGGTGTTTGCTGCCTGCATGGCAGTAAAAAAACTATCAATACTATCTGACAGACTGGTAGCACTGTTACTCAGATATTTATCCAACTGAGATAATTCAGTATAGGTTGTATTAACTTGGTTATACGTTGCGGTATCACGCCAAACTTCACTTTGTGCATAAGTATCGATCAAACGGCGGGTATAACTGTTGCCGACACCAAGTGTATTTTCATTTGAATACACAAGCGTGTTCTGGCGAGAATAACCCTCTGTACTGACATTTGATATGTTGCTACTTGTCGTTGCCAGCATTTTTTGCTGTGCCAGCAAACCTGAAGAGCCAATGCTCAGTAAATCAGAGGCCATTTTTTATCTCCTAAATTTCTGTCGTTGCAGAGACAGAACGCAACGCATCACTGCGTAATACTTGTTTCAGTTTCTGAGCATAATTGGGATCTGTCGCATAACCCGCTGATTGCAACGCATCAAAATATGCATCTGGATCGTGAGCTACGGCTTTCGCTTGCTGATAACGATCTGAAGATGCAATCAGATCTGCATAATCCTGCATACTCTGCACAACCGAAGTGTAAGACCGGAAGGATGAACGTTGCATCACCGGTTTACCTTGTTGATATTCCAAACTATTCGCAGAAGCTTGCTGACCTTGCCAGTGACTCCCCGCTTTTACGCCGAACAGGTTGTTACCAGAAGAACCATTACTCCCTGGTAACATATGTTTTCCCCAGCCAGTTTCTAACGCAGCCTGCGCAATTAATGCAACGGGCGATAAACCCATTTTGCTGGCAACCATCTTTGCGGCCGGCATTAACTGACGAACAAAACGAGTTTGTTGATCAGAATCACTATCACCTGATGTTGCTATTGAGTTACTTACAGGCAATTTATATGCCTGATTTTGTGAAACAAATCTTTCTGCGGCTAATACACCCGCCGGAACCATCGTATTATTAGCGGTAGAGCTGTCAGCCTGAGCAAAACGGCGCATCACCGCGGCATGGTCGGTTGGCATATTGAAAGTATGATTTACCGCATCAGTATTTGCCACTGACTGTTTTTTCGCCGGCGACAGTTGTTTAACAATTAAATCGGCAAGTGAACCTCTTCCGCCTGAGGCAACATTTGCCGCTAGCTGATCATCCATCATCCCTTGATAAAATTGCGTATCACTGCTGTTAAACGGGCTGTCTTTATCCTGTAATTCGCTATTGGCTTCCCGCATACTCTTCATCCACATTTGAGTAAATATGGCTTCAAATTGGCGAGCAGCCGCTTGCAACGCTTGCTGTTGACCTTCAGTAGAGGATGTTGAGGTGACACCATCTTTTTTGATACCCATCTGACGAAGTTGATCCAGATTTCGGATATCACCGGCTAACCCCTGACTCGTTAACTTATCCATATACTTACCTCTACTACAGGATTTCCAGCTGGCCTTGGATCGCACCTGCTTGTTGTAGTGCTTCCAATATTGCCATCAGATCCCCTGGTGCTACGCCGACCATATTGACCGCTTTCACCAGATCATCCAGAGAATTGCCCGTATCCAGTTTAAACATCCGACTGTTTTGCTGTTGTACCGTAATGGAAGAATTCGGCGTAACAGCGGTTTGGCCGTTCGAAAATGCATTAGGCTGAGATACGGTCGGATTTTCTTTAATCGTGACAGTTAATCCACCATGAGTAATAGCGGCAGGTTTCAGCTTAACTTGACTGCCAATAACTATCGTACCGGTGCGGGAATTAACAATAATTTTGGCCGCTTCATCGGCCGGATCAACTTCCAAATTTTCCAATGTGGCCAAATAAGAAACCCGTTGACCGGGATCACGAGGCGCATAAACCTGAACAGAGGTCGCATCAATCGCCTGAGCGGTATTCTGACCAACTAATCCGTTCACAACATCAGCCAGACGTTTGGCTGAGGTAAAATCCGGGCGATTCAAATCAAAAGTGATCATGTCACCTTGTGCAAATGAATTGGGCACTTCCCGTTCAACAGTCGCACCATTAGGAATGCGACCGACTGTTGGTGTATTAATAACGACCTTGGAACCATCGGCACCTTCAGCGCCTAAACCACCAACCACTAGACTACCTTGTGCTAATGCATAAACTTGCCCATCAACCCCTTTCAGGAAAGTCTGGATCAATGTACCACCCCGTAAACTCTTGGCTTCACCAATCGCTGACACAGTGACGTCAATAGTTTGACCAGGCTTGGAAAATGCGGGGAGATCCGCATGCACAGCTACCGGCGCAACGTCTTTAATTTTCGGTTTTACGCTATCAGGAACTTTAATCCCGAAGTTATTCAACATTGTTCTGAACGTTTGTTCGGTAAAGGCATTACTCTTTTCACCAGTACCAGGTAAACCAACGACCAGACCATAACCAATCAGTTGGTTTTTTCGAACCCCCTGCACACTGGCAATATCTTTAATACGCGCGGCCTGCACCGGAAATATTAAGCTGCAAATTAAACTCGCCAACAGCACTCTCAAGGTAATTTTCATATCCAACTCCTAGAAAGGGCTATAAGGGCCGTTGAAGAATTTAGACAACCAACCACGTTCTTGTGTATTGGCAAAATCACCTGTGCCGCTGTATTGAATACGGGCATTAGCAACACGCTGCGATGAAACCGTGTTATCGGCATTCACATCTTCTGAACGAACTAAACCAGTAATGCGAATATATTCATTACCTTCATTTAACATCAGCCATTTTTCTCCGCGCACAGCTAAATTGCCATTAGGTAATACACGGATGACGCTGACAGAAATATTGCCTTTTAAACTATTACTTTGGCCGGCTTTAGCTTGCCCTTTAAAACTATTATTTGCCCCCATACTGACAGAGGTATCATAGCCATTCAGCGTAACCGTGTCTCCGCCCAGTTTCAGAGGGTTTAACCCAAGACTGGTGTCTTTTGATTGCTGATTCGATGCCCCTTTACTGGCGGAGGTTGATTCAGACAACTCAACTGTAATGATGTCGCCAATGCGATGTGCCTTGATATCAGAATAAATACTGTTCACCGCACCCTGATTAAAAATGGAACCGTTCGGTTTCATGTTTGCCTGATAATCTTCTGGCTCGACCGGTGAAAAATCAGGGTCATTCGGCTTAGGGCTGTTTGGCAACGATGTGCAGGCAGCCAAAGAACAGAGACAAACCAATATTAATGCACGATTACGCATAACCACCTCTTACAACTGTTGGGTTACGTTCTGCAACATCTGATCCACACTAGAAATGACTTTTGAATTCATCTCATATACACGTTGTGCCTGGATCAAATTAACTAATTCTTCTGTCGCATTTACGTTTGACGCTTCCAGCATGCCTTGTTTGATCGTGCCCATACCATCTGTACCAGCAATCCCCTGAATAGGGTCGCCACTGCCTTGCGTAGCCAGATAGAGGTTTTCCCCCATAGGTTGCAACCCAACTGGGTTTGCAAAATCAGTCACCGTCAATTGTCCGACAGTCTGTGATGCTGATTGCCCTGTGATCTGAACAGAAACCTGGCCATCAGAACCCACGGTGATACTTTGCGTTCCTGCTGGCATCTGAATTTCTGGTTGTACGGTATATCCTTCACCCGTTGTAACCAGAGTGCCTTCCGAGTTCAAAGTAAACTGACCATTTCGCGTATAAGCTGTCGTACCGTCAGGCAGCTGTACTTCAAAAAAGCCGCGGCCATTGATCATTACATCCAGAGAATTATCAGTAGTCTGCACACTCCCCTGTGTAAAAGTTTTTTGGGTTGCCACAACTTTTGAACCGGCACCAATCATCAAGCCCGATGGTAGCGTGGAGTTAGCCGATGATTGTCCGCCAGGCTGATTGACGTTCTGGTACAACAAATCTTCAAAAATCGCACGCCCCTTTTTATAACCAACCGTAGAAGCGTTCGCTAAGTTATTGGAGATTTGAGAGATATTGGTTTGTTGAGCATCCAGCCCGGTTTTGCTGATCCAAAGTGCAGGAATCATGATTTACTCCTTAATGCTTATCCGAGCTTCAATAATTGATTCTGGTTTTCATCGTTTTTTTCAGCTGTAGACATCATCTTGATCTGTGTTTCAAACTGCCGTTGTAATTTGATCAAGTTAGTTAACTCTTCAACCACATTGACGTTACTATTTTCAAGCGCTCCACAAGCTAAACGTACATTTGTAGCTGCGGACTCAGTAGTTCCATCAATACGACGGAACAATCCATCCTCACCTTTTGTCATGTCTTTATTAGTTGGGTTAACCAGTTTTATCTGCTGTAAATTTTCTACTGCCGCAGGCTCAGCACCTTGTAAACGGGCGTTAATAGTGCCGTCTTCAGTGATCTGTATTTTTTCCAGTGGCATCGGTAACGTGATTGGCTGTCCGGTAGTATCAAGGACATTCAGCCCATTCGATGTTTGCAGCACCCCTAGTGGAGACACCTGCAAACTACCATTGCGGGTATAGGCTTCTTTGCCGTCTTTATCCTGAACTGTCAGCCAACCGTCACCTTGAATAGCAACATCCAGCTCGCGTCCGGTTGTTTGTAAACTGCCGTGCTGAAAACTTTGCCCTGGTCGTTCAGCCAAAGAAAAAACGCGACTCGGTAAACCATCGCCATACGCTTGCATGGCTCGAGCTTCTTCAAAATCGGCTTTAAAACCCAACGTATTGGCATTCGCCAAGTTATTGCTGCGAACAGCAAGGCTATTTAGGTTCTCTTTGGCGCCTGACATGGCGATATAAAGCAGCTTGTCCATGATGTCTCCGTCAAATCGCTGACTTAATCATCATTAAGCAATTTAGATACCAGAATGTAAAAAATAGAAATTTTTGATGTAAATATAGGCAGGATGAATACAGAGAAAACCACTGCCAGATAACACTGGCAGTGGTTTTTTAATTTAACTAGCGGATTTGTAAGATATTATCTTGTAACTGACTGTTAACTTCCAACGCACGCGAATTCGCCTGATAGTTACGTTGTGCTGCGATCAAATTAACCAACTCAGCAGAAAGATCGGTGTTGGATGATTCCAGTGCTGATGAATTGATATTACCAAAAGTCCCATTACCTGGAATTCCTGGAACAGCCTCACCTGAATCCTGTGATTCTTTCCAAGAGGTATCACCAATTTGAGTTAAAGCCTGTGGGTTGGAAAATTTAGCTAACGCCACCATTCCCAGTTTGTTAGTAGTTCCATTGCTATAGGTGGCAGCAACCACTCCATCATCACCAATAGAAACGTTGGTCAACTGACCGACTGTAGAACCATTTTGCGATAAAGATGAAACCTGAAATGAAGATGCATACTGGGTGACATTATTGAAATTAAACATCAATGTCTGCGTCATATCAACATTACTGGTAAGTATTCCAGCAGAGTCAGCTGTTCCAACAGCCGTTCCTGCAACAGCAGTACCCAAAGGCTCAGTTTGAACTGGCGATGGTGTGGTATTAAAACCAAGCGAATGTGTAGTTGCTGTATCAAGAGCGCCCGTTGAATCAAATACCAATGTTGTGGCCAGAGGTGCCGCAGGTACTGATCCTGTTCCTGTAGACCCCACAGCATCTCCTCCAACAATATCGACGGGTTTATCATCCATATAGTTAAATACGCGCCAGACATTGGTTGGATCACCGGTGAGATTGTTCGCCGCAGTAAGATCCTTAACAAAATACTGTGTAAGAGTATGCGTCTGACCTAACGAATCATAAACAACCACTGAAGTTGAGTTATTGTAGGTTGCCGCCAGCTTGGGATCAAACTTCGACGGATCTAGAGCTGGAGAAGTAACAGTAGATGCTGGTAAATTCAGCGTTTCATTGATTGTATCAGTTGCCGTTGGGCGTCCTGCTTCAGTTGGAATTTGTAATGCTTTGGTTGAATTAATACTTACGGTTTGAGGAGTTCCAGATTGAGCATCAACAGAATAAGCTTGTAAATAATCCCCCAAGGCATTAGTTACATAACCCTGATCATTAACACGAAATGCACCCGCCCGCGTGTATGAACGCTCTAAACTAGAACTACTCGGAGATAAGACAAAAAAACCATCGCCTTTAATCGCCAAATCTAATGAATTACTTGTAGACTGCAATGCGCCCTGTGCAAACTGCTGCGACACAGCCGCCGTATTAACCCCACTACCCACTTGCGTTTTGGTGTTGGCAAAAACCGAGTTAGAAAACACATCGGCAAATTCAGCACGGGATTTTTTAAAACCAATACTGCTCGTATTGGCAATATTATTGCCCGTGACATCTAAATCTTTTTGTGCGGCATTCAAGCCACTCAGTGAAATGTTAAAAGACATAATCAGCTCCTTCCAAACTCAAATTTTAACTACTTTGATATTTCAAGAAGCTGACCCAATTGATATGAGCCCAGCCCTTGCAATGCCACCGTGGTGGGTGTTGTTGTGTTGCCCAAGGTGACACTTTCCACCTGACCATACAGCTGTGGTGTAAGATCTTGACTCACACCTTTAACTACACCATTTGCTTTAACAGTATAATTACCCGAAGCAACTGCCGTTCCGTTACTGTCATTACCATCCCAAGTAAATGGAATATCGCCCGTAACACTTCCTGAACTGGTATATTGACGAACAACTTCACCAGCTGAGTTAACAATAGATAAGGTTAAATCTGTGGCACCATCTGTTCCGGTCGGAACAATGCCAGATAACGAATTACCCGATGTCACGTAGCTACTGCTGGAATTAACCAGTGCAGATTGACCGACCAAACTGGATGCCATCAGCGCTTGGCTAGATGTCATAGAACTACTCATTGTATTCAGCGTATTATTCAATGATGTAATACCTGACAACGAGGAGATCTGCGCCATCTGAGAAACCATCTCAACGTTATCTACTGGTTTAGTCGGATCTTGATAAGACAGCTGCGTTGTCAGCAACTTCATAAAATCAGCCTGAGACAAAGAATCTGAGCCAGTCTTAGTGCTACTGCTGGTAGATGATGTGCTGCTCGTACTGCTACTGGTAGTTAAACCAATATCACTGTATATCGACATGGCACCCTCGCTTAACCTTTACCAATATTTAATGTCTGACTAAGCATATTCTTTGCCGTATCTGCGATTTGCACATTAGTTTGATAAGAACGTGAGGCACTGATCATGTCAGCCATCTCTTCTATCGGATTCACGTTCGGCTTATAGATATAGCCATCCTTATCCGCCATAGGGTGTGTAGGGCTATATTCGCGGACCAGCGGTGCCTGGCTTTCCACAATCCCTTTTACCTCAACTCCCTGCGGCGCAGAACCATCACCCAGCGCGTTTTGCAATTGAGCGGCAAAAACTGGCCGTCTGGCGCGGTAAGTCTGTTCCGCACTTGAGCTAACACTTTCCGCATTGGCAAGATTACTGGCTGTCGTATTCAGGCGAACCGACTGAGCATTCATCCCGGATGCTGAAACATCAAAAATTTGAAATAGATTCATTACGAATCTCCTTTGATTGCTTTCAGCAATCCACTAATTTTACTGTTTAGAAATGACAGTGAAGTTTGATACTCAATACTGTTCTGCATAAACGCAGTGCGTTCCTGATTAATATCTACAGTATTGCCATCGCCAGTATCTGCTTGTATTGGATTACGATACATCACAGCGCTATTCAATGAGCTAGTTCCAGCTATGTGCAATTCATCAGTACGAGATAAATTAACTGATCCACTCTGCCCACTTTGAGCTTGCCCCAGTAGTGCCGAGAAATCGACATCTCGTGACTTGTAACCAGGGGTATCCGCATTAGCTATATTTTCGGCTAATACTTCTGCGCGCTGCGATCTTGCGCCAATCGTATATTGATGGATACCGAATGCTTTATCGAATGATATGGCCATGGCACACCTCCTGCCAGATCAAGCAGCAAAAGATGTGCCAAATAGAGAAAGGATTATTTAAGCTTGTAGATAATGCCGGGATTACAGCGAACCATTTCAAACCGATCAGTAAGACCACTCAGTGATTCTGATGCACCCAATAACAGATAACCACCAGGATTCAATGAGTTAGCAAACTGATTTAAAATTTTTGATTTGATTTCAGGTGAAAAATAAATCAATACATTACGGCAAAAAATGAGGTCGAATTTGCCTAACGGCGCATAACTATCAAGCAAATTAAAATGACGGAAGGTAACCAGTTTTTTGACACGCTCAGAGATCTTCATCCGCGAAGCATCAGCACAAGGCTCAAAAAATTGACGTTTACGTTCCGTCGATAAACCACGCGCCAATGCCAGGTTGTCATAGACCCCCTCTTTGCATTGATTAAGCATCGATAGTGAAATATCAGTTGCTACAACCTGAACACCGCCAGACAACGTGCCCGGTTTTTTATATTGATGTTCAAGTGCAGTCATCGCAATCGAATATGGTTCTTGACCTGACGAACTGGCCGCAGACCATATTTTTATCGTCTTTCCATTTTTACCTAATTCGGGAAAAAGCTTATCTGTTAGTAACTGAAACGGATAAATATCCCGGAACCATAACGTTTCGTTGGTAGTCATTGCATCAATGACTACCATTTTCAATTCACGTTCCCGCACATTCATTGCTTTGGTGATCAATTCTTCCAGAGAAGAAAAACCATTCACAGCCATTAATGGGGATAAACGACTTTTTACCAGATACTGCTTATTAGGGCCCAGGACGATACCAACCTGAGCCTCCAAAAAGGCACTGAACTGTTTATAAAGATCTTCGGACAGTGTCTTCATGCAAATTTCTTCAATTTATGATCCACTACATGGCATCCTGAACAGCCTTCGCCAGCTCATCTGGGTGGAATTTAGCGATAAAATTATCTGCTCCAACCTTTTGAACCATCGCATGGTTAAATACGCCACTTAACGAGGTGTGCAGTATAACATGTAAGCCTCTCAATTCAGGATTAGATCTGATTTCAGCGGTCAATGTATAACCATCCATTTCTGGCATTTCAATATCTGAAATCAGCACTCTGATCTGATCGGTAATTGGCCCTTTCTTTGCCATATCTTTCAGCATGTTAAGCGCATCTTTACCATCTTTGGCCATAATACACTCAACGCCAATCGCATTCAGCGCCTTCTGTACCTGTTTGCGAGCCACAGAAGAATCATCTGCCACCATAACCAAAGAACCACGCGTATGATGTTCTTCACTGGAAGCAACAACAGCCTCGCTGACATCAGTATTAACCGGTGAAATCTCATCGAGAATTTTTTCGACATCCAAAATCTCAATCAATTCACCATCAATTTCCGTCACAGCGGTCATATAGTTATAACGACCGGCACCTTTTGGTGGCGGTAAAATAGATTCCCAGTTCATGTTAATAATGCGTTCAACATTACCAACCAGAAAGCCCTGCACTGAACGGTTATATTCAGCGATGATGATAAATGCTTGAGTCAAATCTTGTACCGGTCTGCCACCAGTTGCCATGCTCAAATCAATAACTGAAATAGTTTGTCCTCGGATATGAGCAACACCACGAACAAAAGGATGCAATTTAGGCATCGCAGTTAAACGTGGGCACTGCAACACTTCCCGAACTTTAAAGACGTTAATGCCAAATCGCTGACGACCATTCAGTCTGAAAAGCAATAACTCCAATCGGTTTTGACCCACCAATTGGGTGAGTTGGTTTACTGAATCCAAAATACTTGCCATATTGCTCTCCACTCACCATTTATTGGCACTTAGCATGCATGTACATTATGAGCTGTCTATATTCAGACAGTGTACATAGACTATAGCAATCGATCAGCAAACTATCTGAAAGTATTGCTTAATACCTTTATGATGCCATTTTGATGTATCGGCAAGAAGATAAAAATGATTAGACTGATTAAATTGATATATCTCGCATTACTAGTACCAATTATGGCCAATGCGGGTGATACAGAGACTGATATTCAACAGCAAGTCAGTGATTATGTTTTGAGTCAGATACAAGCAGAACCATCAGATAAAGTAGAGGCTATTGCCAATACCGTTGATCAACGGTTGAATTTAGCCGCTTGCCAACAATCACTAATACTAAACATCAAAGGTTCAGGTGAAATTCGTCGCAATACAACCGTTGATGTTACTTGCCCAGACACACCGGGTTGGCATCTTTTTGTACCAGTTAAGATCCGAATCCAAAAACCTGTTGTAGCAGCCGCAACCCCTATAGCTAAAGGAACTGTACTTTCAGCCGATAATTTGACAGTGACTTATATCGACAGTTTCTTGCTAAACGGTAACATGACGACCGATATGGCTATATTGATTGGAGCGAGGAGTAAACGCGAACTGAAAACCAATCAGCCGATCCGCCAAGATCAAATCTGTGTGGTCTGCCGCGACGATACGGTCGAGATCATTGCAGAGAAAGGTGGCATGCAAATTAAAACCAGTGGCCGTGCATTACAGGACGGTTCCCTGCATGACATGATCAGAGTGCAAAATATTCGTTCACAACGTATTATTTCAGCTGTTGTTAGTGCAGTAGGTCAGGTAAAAGTAGAAATGTAAATTTTTCACTTTGAGACCTAAAGTTTCTTACTTTATGGCCGATGAACAGATACACGGATTCAATTACGGGTAAAACAAAATGGCTATCAATAACATCAACAGTGCACTAAACGGTTTGAGCAATAAAACCAGCAGTGCAAAAACCAGTAAACAAGGCGCCACCAGTGAATCCAGTAGTTCATCTGTAAGCAAAGGAACTGTTGCGCAAGACACTGTGAAATTGACTGAGCACGCTCAATCATTGAGTAGTTTACAACAAAAAATCACTGATGCACCCGATACTGATGACAACAAAGTAGCGACTATCAAAGCAGCGATTGCCAACGGTGATTATAAAATCAACAGCGACCGTATTGCCGGCAAAATGCTAGCGCAAGAAAATGCGCTGTTTGGTGATAATAAATGATTGATCAGACTTTGTTACAGCAACAGCAAAAACGATTAACGGCACTTCAAGAAGTGCTGGAGAAAGAGTTTGCCGCGCTGAAACAACGTCAAGTAACTGAATTAGCTGAATTAGCTAATAGCAAAACCACGTTATTGTCACAACTGACTGCATTAGATAATCAAGCTCGTCAAAATGCATCTGATGATGAATATCAGAGCTGGCGTGAACATCTTCATGACCTGCTGCGTAGTTGCCGTGAAAAAAATGAAGTGAATGGCAAATTGATCGAAATGAATTTAATTGCCAGTCGCAAGCTCAGTACCATTCTCGCGCAAGCTCGTGATCGTGACTCAATGACGTATAATGATCATGGTCTGACTCAGCCTCGTTCATCCATGCCACTTGGCATTAAAGCCTGATTTAATATTCTCTCTGCTTTCTATTCTTTATGGTTTCTTAATTAATTATTACTATTTGTACCATAAAAACAAAAACGCACCGCCGAAGCAGTGCGTTTAGCATATCAGTCAGTAATTTATGCTTTCGCTAACAAAATATTCAGCATACGACGTAATGGTTCAGCCGCGCCCCACAACAGCTGATCGCCTACAGAGAATGCAGACAGGAAATCCTGCCCCATATTCATCTTACGCAGACGGCCTACAGGCACATTCAAGGTACCGGTTACGGCTGCTGGTGTCAGTTCTTTGACTGTAATAGCACGATCATTCTCAATCACGCGAACCCAATCATTGTGTGCCGCCAACATCTGATGAATATCAGTCAGTGGCACATCTTTTTTCAGTTTGATAGTAAATGATTGGCTGTGGCAGCGCAGTGCACCGATACGCACACAGTTACCATCAACCGGAATACCGGCTGTTGGCAAACCAAGGATCTTGTTGGTTTCCGCCATGCCTTTCCATTCTTCTTTGCTCTGACCATTCGCCAACGGCACATCAATCCATGGGATCAAGCTGCCCGCCAGCGGAGCGCCAAATTGTGATGTTGGGAACTCATCGGCACGCATAGCGGCAGTCACTTTGCGTTCGATATCCAGAATTGCAGAGGCTGGGTCAGCCAACTCGGTGGCAACCACATCACGCAAAGAACCCATCTGTTGCAGCAGTTCACGCATATGACGTGCGCCAGCACCAGAAGCCGCCTGATAAGTAGAAGAAGAAACCCACTCCACCAGATTGTTGGCAAACAAACCGCCTAAGCCCATCAGCATCAAACTGACAGTACAGTTACCGCCAACGTAGGTATTGATACCTTTATTCAATGCATTATCAATAACGTGGCCGTTCACTGGGTCCAGAATAATGATCGCATTATCTTCCATACGTAGTGTAGATGCGGCATCGATCCAGTAACCTTTCCAGCCGGAGGCCATCAATTTTGGATACACTTCTTTCGTGTAATCACCACCCTGGCAGGTAATGATGATGTCCATCGCTTTCAGGGCATCAATATTGAAGGCATCTTCTAACGCACCAGCAGGTTTAGCCGTAAATTTCGGTGCTTCCTGACCAGCCTGAGAGGTAGTAAAAAATACGGGATCAATTTTACTGAAGTCGTTTTCTTCAATCATTCGGCTCATCAGAACCGATCCCACCATACCACGCCAACCAATTAGTCCTACTTTTTTCATTTCCATTCCTGCTTGGATTACTGATCAAAACATATCGCTTCACAATACGGATGCAGCGTTTTGCTGCAAGTATTTTTATCAAAATTTTTGCATGAAATAGCCAAAGTAGCGTGAAGTCGCAGGAAGAGTGACATACGCCAGTTCACAGCATATGATCAGCGGCTATGCTTTAACAATTTATCAACACTCGGAACCCGAATATGCAAACCTTCATCCCCGGTAAAGATGCTGCGCTGGAAGATTCTATTTCCCGCTTTCAAACCAAATTACAAGCTTTAGGCTTTAATATTGAAGAAGCATCATGGCTTAATCCTGTGCCGCACGTCTGGTCTGTTCATATTCGGGATAAAGATTGCCCACTTTGTTTTACCAACGGCAAAGGGGCAACACAAAAAGCAGCATTAGCTTCCGCATTAGGCGAATATTTTGAACGCCTTTCCACTAACTACTTTTTTGCCGACTTTTTCCTAGGCAATGAAATAGCCAACGCCCCGTTTGTACATTATCCAAACGAAAAATGGTTTCCGGTCCCTGAAGATGGTTCGTTCCCTGATGGTATCCTTGATGAATTCACCCGCGCCTATTACAACCCGGAGCAAGAGCTGACATCCGACATGCTGATCGACTTGCAATCCGGTAATGATGCACGCGGTATCTGTGCTTTACCGTTTGTACGTCAGGACAACCAGCAGACGGTTTATATTCCAATGAACATCGTCGCTAATTTATACGTATCAAATGGCATGAGCGCAGGCAACACAGTCACTGAAGCCAGAACACAGGCGTTGTCAGAAGTGTTCGAGCGTTATGTCAAAAATAAAATTATCCGTGAAGCGATCAGCCTGCCAACCATTCCGACAGATGTTATTGATCGTTTTCCTGCGATCAAAGAAGCCATCAACACATTGGAACAGGAAGGGTTTCCTATCCTCTGTTATGACGCCTCATTAGGCGGTCAGTTCCCGGTTATCTGTGTTGTATTGTTTAACCCACAAAACAGCACTTGCTTCGCATCATTCGGCGCACATCCACAATTTGAAGTTGCTTTTGAACGTACCGTGACGGAGTTGCTGCAAGGCCGAGGGCTGAAAGATCTGGATGTCTTCGCACCGCCGTCTTTCAATAATGATGATGTCGCTGACCAGCACAATCTGGAAACGCATTTCATTGATTCATCAGGGCTGATCAGCTGGGATCTCTTTACCGATTCAGCAGATTACGAATTTGTGGATTGGGATTTCTCGGGTTCAACAGAAAAAGAATTTTACGGTCTGTTAGCCATTTTTGATGAACTAAAACAGCCTGTGTATATCGCTGATTATGAACATCTTGGCGTCTACGCTTGCCGAATTCTGGTACCCGGAATGTCAGATATTTATCCGGCAGAAGATTTGCTGTATGCCAACAACAATATGGGCAGTCATCTGCGTGATACCATTCTCAGCCTGCCGGGCAGTGCGTGGGAACAAGAAGAGTATCTCGCCCTCTTCGATCAATTAGATGAAGAGGGTTTTGATGACCAGACTCGCGTGCGCGAATTATTAGGTATCGCAGCAGATAAAGGCACGGCGTGGCATACACTGCGCGTGGGTGAACTGAAATGTCTGTTGGCATTGGCCGCCGGCGAATTGGAATTAGCGCAAGAATGGTCAGGCTGGACACTGGACTTCAACAGTTCTGTCTTTTCTGCTGAACGAGCGCTATTTTTCCGTTGTCTGAACGCTAGTCTGGAATTATTCCTCGATGAAGAGCGAGATCCAGAACAGTATTTAACCGCTTTCAATCGCATGTTTGGTGACGATATCGTCCGCCAAGCATGGGCTCATATTCAAAGCACTGAACGCTTCTCTGGATTGCAAGTTGCTGATTCTACGTTGCAAACTTTCAAAAGCCATCAGAAGCTATTACAGGCCTATGATAAACTTCAGAAAGCAAAACAAACGTTTCACGAACAACAACAATTAAATAACAAAAAACAAATAACCGACTGATTTTATTTATTTAATTAATATAATTACGGCTCAGAACCACTGAGCCGTATACTTTGCAACAAGTAATAGCGACAACACGACGCTCAGTAAATCGGACAAATAACATTCGGCTTTCATCTAATTAAATGTAATAAAATTACATGATGACTGGTGAGATTTGATCTGGAGCAATTTTGCGGGAAATCATTGTTGCTATCATTACGTCAATATAGTGACTTACAGGTGTAAACTCCGTGAAAGTAGAATCTCCTTTTGATTGTCTGAAACCTGAAGCAATTGCCGCAGTAGCTGAAGACATCGTCCATGGTAAAGCAACCAAACCCGCCGCTAAAGCATTCACTCTGGCTATTACTGCCGGTGCTTTTATTGCTATAGCCTTTGTTTTCTACATCACAGCGATTTCAACTGGTAACAATAAACTGGTTGGTGGTATCTGCTTCTCGTTAGGTCTGATTTTATGTGTATTGTTGGGTGGTGAATTATTCACATCAACAACACTGACGATTGTAGCCCGTGCAGCTAAACGCATTACATGGGCTCAAATGTTTAAGAACTGGGGCATAGTTTACTTCGGTAATCTTGTCGGTGGTTTATTAATCGTTACGTTGATTATTCTGAGTAGTCAATACACCTCAGACAATGGTCAATGGGGCAAAGTTGCATTATCTGTAGCACAGCATAAACTTCATCATACGTTCGTTGAAGCTGTTGCACTCGGCATCATGTGTAACTTGATGGTGTGCTTGGCAACCTGGATGGCCTTCGGTGGTCGCACTATGCTTGATAAAGCGCTGATCATGATTTTGCCTGTTGCCATGTTCGTGGCTTCAGGTTTTGAACATAGTATCGCTAACATGTTCATGATTCCGGTTGGTATCGCAATTGAAAACTTGGCAAGCCCGGCATTCTGGCAGTCAATTGGTGTTCAACAATCTGCGTTTGCTGACCTAACAGTACATAATTTCATCATTAATAATCTAATTCCAGTCACTATCGGCAATATCATTGGCGGTGGCGTTATGGTTGGTCTGACAAACTGGTTCATTTTCCGCCGTCATCACTAATCACTTAGTGATGATATCGGGAGTTCATACATCAATACCGAAGAGGTAATGAAAAAATGGCAGAGTTAAGTGAAAAATGTCTGAAAGCTTGGGAAGGTTTTGCTCCTGGTGCATGGCAGTCAGAAGTAAACACCCGTGATTTCATCCAGAAAAACTACACCCCTTATGAGGGTGACGAGTCCTTCCTGGCTGGCGAATCTGATGCTACAGCTAAGCTGTGGGAACAGGTCATGGAAGGCATCAAGGAAGAAAACCGCACTCATGCTCCTGTAGACTTTGATACTGACCTGCCGTCAACCATCACTTCTCATGATGCTGGCTATATCAACAAAGATCTGGAAAAGATCGTTGGTCTGCAGACTGAAAAACCATTGAAACGCGCTATCGTCGCTTTCGGTGGTATCAAAATGGTTGAAGGCTCTTGTGAAGTTTACGGCCGTAAACTGGATCCACAAGTAAAAAAAATCTTCACTGAATACCGTAAAACGCACAACCAGGGCGTATTTGATGTTTACACCAAAGACATCCTGAACTGTCGTAAATCTGGTGTTATCACCGGTTTGCCTGATGCGTATGGCCGTGGCCGTATCATCGGTGATTACCGTCGTGTAGCACTGTACGGTATTGACTTCCTGATGGCTGACAAACTGGCTCAGTTCAAATCTCTGCAAGCAAAAATGGAAGCTGGCGAAGATCTGGAAGCAACTATCCGTCTGCGTGAAGAAATCTCTGAACAACACCGTGCACTGAACCAGCTGAAAATCATGGCCGCTAAATACGGTTGCGATATCTCTGGTCCAGCAACTACAGCTCAAGAAGCAGTACAATGGACTTACTTCGGCTACCTGGGCGCAGTTAAGAGCCAGAACGGTGCCGCAATGTCTTTCGGCCGTACTGCAACTTTCCTGGACGTATACTTTGAACGTGACATCCAGAAAGGTCTGTTGACTGAAGCTGACGCTCAGGAAATCATCGATCACCTGATCATGAAACTGCGTATGGTGCGTTTCCTGCGTACTCCTGAATACGACACACTGTTCTCTGGCGACCCAATTTGGGCAACAGAATCTCTGGGTGGTATGGGTGTTGACGGTCGTACTCTGGTAACTAAATCTTCTTTCCGTTACCTGAACACACTGTACACCATGGGCCCATCTCCTGAGCCAAACATGACCATCCTGTGGTCTGAAGACCTGCCAATGGGCTTCAAAAAATACTGCGCTAAAGTATCTATCGATACTTCTTCAGTTCAGTACGAAAACGATGACCTGATGCGTAACGATTTCAACAACGATGACTATGCTATCGCTTGTTGCGTATCACCAATGGTGATCGGTAAACAAATGCAGTTCTTCGGTGCCCGTGCAAACCTGGCAAAAACCATGCTGTACGCAATCAATGGCGGTATCGACGAAAAACTGAAAATCCAAGTTGGTCCAAAAACTGAGCCAGTTAAATCTGAATACTTGGATTACGACGATGTTATGGACCGTCTGGACCATTTCATGGACTGGTTGGCAACTCAGTACGTCACCGCACTAAACATCATCCACTACATGCACGACAAATACAGCTACGAAGCAATTCAGCTGGCGCTGCATGATCGTGACGTGATCCGTACTATGGCGTGTGGTATTGCTGGTCTGTCTATCACTGCTGACTCTCTGTCTGCTATCAAATATGCGAAAGTTAAACCTGTTCGTGACGAAGACGGCATCGCTGTTGACTTCGAAATCGAAGGTGAATACCCACAATTTGGTAACAATGATGAGCGCGTAGACAGCATCGCTTGTGATCTGGTTGAACGTTTCATGACTAAGATCCAACATCGCAAAACTTACCGCAATGCGATCCCAACTCAGTCAGTGCTGACCATTACCTCTAACGTGGTATATGGTAAGAAAACTGGTAACACTCCTGATGGTCGTCGTGCTGGTGCTCCGTTTGGCCCAGGCGCTAACCCAATGCACGGTCGTGATCAGAAAGGTGCAGTAGCATCGCTGACTTCTGTTGCTAAGCTGCCATTTGCTTACGCAAAAGACGGTATTTCTTATACCTTCTCTATCGTTCCAAATGCGCTGGGTAAAGAAACTGATGCTCAGAAAGCCAACCTGGTTGGTCTGATGGACGGTTACTTCCATCACGAAACGAACATCGAAGGTGGTCAACACCTGAACGTGAACGTAATGAACCGTGAAATGCTGCTGGACGCAATGGAAAATCCTGAGAAATATCCTCAGCTGACTATCCGTGTATCTGGTTATGCAGTGCGTTTCAACTCACTGACTAAAGAACAACAGCAAGACGTTATTACTCGTACTTTCACACAGTCCATGTAATCTGCGCTGTTCTGTAAAAAACCCCGGCTGGCAACAGTCGGGGTTTTTTTATGGATTAATATCCAGCTTTGAACTATGTCTCCGTGCTCAGCGTATCAATCTGTAATAAAATGAGAACTAATAAAGAAGTATTCTGGAGTTAACTATGACAATTAAAGGCCGTATTCATTCTATTGAAACTTGCGGAACAGTGGATGGCCCGGGGATCCGTTTCATCGCGTTTATGCAGGGCTGTTTGATGCGCTGTAAATATTGTCATAACCGTGACACCTGGGATACCGAAGGTGGTAAAGAAATCACTGTCGACGATCTGATGAAAGACCTATTGGCATATCGTCAGTATATGAAATCCTCTGGGGGTGGTGTTACGGCATCTGGTGGCGAAGCGACACTACAGAAAGAATTTGTCACCGAGTGGTTTAAAGCCTGTAAAGCGCAAGGCATTCATACCTGCCTCGACACTAACGGTTTTATCCGTCATTACGATGCTGAATTAGATGCATTATTGGATCAAACTGATCTGGTGATGTTAGATATCAAGCATATGAACGACGATATTCATATTCCGCTAACTCATGTCAGCAATAAATATTGTCTGGAGTTTGCTCGTTATCTGGCCAAGAAAGGCAAAACAATATGGATCCGTTATGTTGTGGTGCCAGGCTGGAGTGATGATGATGCAGGTGCACACGCTCTGGGTGCATTCATCCGGGATGAACTGGAAGGTAAAGTAGAAAAAGTAGAAATGCTCCCCTACCACGAATTAGGCAAGCATAAATGGACAGCGATGGGTGAAAAATACGAGTTAGAAGACGTTCATCCTCCCAAAAAAGAAGTCATGGAACACTTGAAAGAAATTCTGGTTTCTTATGGCATTAAAGCCAACTATTAATTACTGAAACAAAAACACCCGATCCAGTTGCTCAAATGCTTTGCGCAGTGTTGTTGCCAAGTCAAAATAACTGGGTCGGTTGACTGCTGGTGTGCAATTCATCTTCTGATTAATATCAAAGTACCAACGAGACAACGAGGGTGGCAATTGCGTATCCGCCCGTCGTCCCAGCCAGTAATACCCCTGTACCGGTAAACTCAACGCAAACAGACAACTTGCAATGAACGTTGGCCAATGTGCCGCATTCCCCCACTGCAATTGCAAACAACCACTCAAGACAATCAATGCAGGGATAATTCGCTTCCCCCAATTGAGCAGATAAATCACACGTTGCTCAGGGAAAATAGGCGCGAGTTCGGGTTGTGAAGGCCAGACAGAAGAATAGTCAGAACCATGTGTCAGAGTCTTGCCGAAAGATTTCATACTACTTCCCCCTTTCCGCCAATTTTCTAACTTTAACTCACAGTTAAGTAAATAAGAAATCTTTGTGGTTTTCAGGCTTCCACTGTATTCTTCGCGCCTTAACGCTACAGCGTTTTAACAGAAAATATACACCTCTTAGTCAGGGTTTAGTGATTACCCGAATAAGTGGTAAACAGTGGGATCCTGACATAAGCATATGCTATATTTGCCGCCTATGTTTAACAAATTTTAAACATATCCGTAACTGTATTGTTAGAAACCCATAATTTAGGATTAGTGAATGAGTGACAAGTTGGTTCTTGTACTTAACTGCGGCAGTTCTTCTTTGAAATTTGCCGTGCTTGACGCCACCTCTGGTGATGAAAAACTCTCAGGCATTGCCGAATGTTTACACCTCGATGACGCCAGAATCAAGTGGAAACTGGATGGAGTAAAAGGCAGCGCCGATTTAGGTGTGGGTGCCGCTCATCAGGAAGCCCTTGATTTTATCGTACAGACCATCCTGCCGAACAAACCAGAACTGGCAGCTGAGTTGATCGCTATCGGTCATCGCGTCGTTCATGGTGGCGAGAAGTTTACTCAATCAGTTGTGATTGATGACGATGTGGTAAAAGGCATTGAAGATTGCAGCACATTAGCACCACTGCATAACCCTGCGCACTTGGTTGGGATCAGTGCCGCTAAGCAAGCATTCCCATCATTACCAAATGTTGCCGTGTTCGATACAGCATTCCATCAGACCATGCCGGAACAGGCTTATCTGTATGCACTGCCTTATCAGCTATACACCGACAACGGTATCCGCCGTTATGGTATGCATGGTACCAGCCACTACTATATCAGCCTGAAAGCGGCTGAAATACTCAATAAGCCAGTTGAAGAGTTGAACATCATCAACTGTCATCTGGGTAACGGTGGTTCGGTGTGTGCAATCAAAGGTGGCCATTCTGTTGATACCTCAATGGGGATGACACCGCTGGAAGGTCTGGTGATGGGCACCCGTTGTGGTGATATCGATCCGGCGATCATTTTCCATCTGCATGATGCGCTGGGAATGAGTCTGGATGATATTCACAAGATCCTGACCAAAGAATCTGGCCTGCTAGGCCTGACACAAGAGACCAGTGACTGCCGTTTTGTCGAAGATAACTACGAAAGTAAAGAAGAAGCGAAACGAGCGATGGATATTTACTGCTATCGTCTGGCAAAATACATTGCTAGTTACACCGCTGCATTGGATGGACGTTTAGATGCTGTAGTCTTCACCGGCGGTATTGGTGAAAATTCCGCGCCTATTCGTGAGTTGACGTTAAATCGTCTCGGTCTGCTGGGCTTTAAAGTCAGCACCGAAGCCAACCTTGCCACTCGCTTTGGTAAACAGGGTATCATCTCTGAACCAGGCAGCACGGTTGCCATGGTGATCCCTACGAACGAAGAGTGGGTGATTGCACGAGATGCGGCGAATTTGGTCGCCTGATAAGATAGAATACTCAAGGCTGCCTACGGGCAGCCTTTTCATTAGTAGATAAACCGTCGAAACAAGGGGATATTAAGTGGCTCGTACAATCATGCTTATCCCGATTGGCACCGGCGTTGGCGTCACCTCTGTAAGTCTGGGCATGGTCCGGGCAATGGAGCGTCATGGCGTTAACGTAAGCTTTTTTAAACCGGTAGCTCAACCGAGACCTGGCCAATCTGGCCCAGAAACATCAACTGCCGTCATTCGTGCCGGTTCAAACATCACACCTCCTGAACCACTCTCCCTGCAATATGCAGCGAATATGATCACGTCTAACGACAGCGCAATTCTGTTAGAAGAGATTGTCGCACTCTATGAAAGACACATCATAGAGAGTGGTGCCGAAGTGGTGGTGATCGAAGGCTTGGTGCCTGTTGATAAGCAACCATTCGCGAATAAATTGAACCATGAGATTGCGACCGCACTGGACGCAGACATCGTACTGGTAACCCATCCGGGTAATTACTCCAGCCAGAAGCTGAAAGAAAGCATCGAACTGGCTTGCGCCAACTTCGGTGGTGCGAACAGCAAACGTATCGTTGGTTGCATCATTAACAAAGTCGGTGCGCCTGTTGATGAACACGGCATTACCCGCCCAGATCTGACTGAGATGTTTGAAGCGCACCACACTGGTGACAGCGGCGGCAATCCGTTAGAAATTCTGCAATTCTTTGGTAAATCACCATTGCAGATCCTGGGTTGTATTCCATGGAATGCACAGTTAATTGCACCGCGTGCGATTGATCTGGCTCGTCATCTGAACGCCAAAATCATCAATGAAGGTGAAATCTATACTCGCCGTCTGAACATTGTGACTTTCTGCGCGCGTTCTATTCATAACATGGTGCAGCACTTCAAACCAGGTAGCCTGTTAGTTACTTCCGGCGACCGTTCTGATGTGATTGTCTCTGCCTGTCTGTCTGCAATGAACGGCGTTAAGCTGGGCGCATTGCTGCTGACTGGTGGTTACCATCCTGAGCCACAAGTAATGGCATTGTGCCAACAGGCAATGCAGACTGGTCTGCCAATCCTGATGATCGACACCAACACCTGGCAAACGGCAGTCAGCCTGCAGAATTTCAACGTTGAAATTCCGATTGACGATAACGCGCGTATTGAACTGGTACAAGACTATGTGGCCGGTCATATCGACAAACATTGGTTAGAATCGCTGACTTCTGAGTCTAGCCATCCTCGTCGTCTGAGCCCACCAGCATTCCGCTACCAGCTGACTGAGCGTGCACGTAAAGCAAACAAACGTATCGTGCTGCCGGAAGGTGATGAGCCGCGTACAATTAAAGCTGCTGCCATCTGTGCCGAACGTGGTATTGCCCGTCCGGTTCTGATCGGTAACCCGGATGAAATTCGTCGTGTTGCTGAACAACAAGGTGTGATACTGAGCGATGTAGTTGAAATCATCGACCCAGTTGAAGCGCGTGAACGTTATGTACCACGTCTGGTAGAGCTGCGTAAGAGCAAAGGTATCACTGAAGTTGTTGCCCGAGAACAGCTGGAAGACAACGTGGTGTTAGGTACTTTGATGCTGGAACGTGGCGAAGTTGACGGTCTGGTCTCTGGTGCGGTACATACCACCGCCAATACTATCCGTCCTCCGCTGCAGATCATCAAAACAGCACCAGGCAGTTCTCTGGTTTCTTCTGTGTTCTTCATGCTGTTGCCTGATCAGGTTCTGGTCTATGGCGACTGCGCGATCAACCCAGATCCAAACGCAGAACAGCTGGCAGAAATTGCTATCCAATCAGCAGACTCTGCGACTGCATTTGGCATTGAGCCTCGCGTTGCCATGATCTCTTATTCTACTGGTACTTCTGGTACTGGTGCGGATGTTGATAAAGTGCGCGAAGCAACTCGTATTGCGAAGGAAAAACGTCCTGATCTGATCATCGACGGTCCACTGCAATATGACGCTGCAGTGATGGCCGACGTTGCACTGTCTAAAGCACCGAACTCGCCGGTTGCTGGTCAAGCGACTGTGTTCGTCTTCCCAGATCTGAACACTGGTAACACGACTTACAAAGCAGTACAGCGTTCTGCTGATCTGGTCTCTATCGGCCCGATGCTGCAAGGTATGCGTAAACCGGTGAATGACTTGTCTCGTGGTGCACTGGTTGACGATATCGTTTATACCATCGCGCTGACTGGTATTCAGGCAACACAAAATCAGGATTAATTCTGTTTTGTAGTTATTCCGAAAGCCCTGTGAAAACAGGGCTTTTTTATTTAATCGGAATAATCGTCAGGCATCTGGAGCAGATAAACTCTATTAACCAACGGCCATTCAAGAAAAATATTCAGATAACCAATGTACGACGTTGAGCAAAAAACACTCAACTCGATTACCGATCAGCTATATTTAATGCACGGGTCAACAAAATAAAGAGCTCTGTATGTTGCCCACACTGCTCTATGAAATGCTACCTATCATCTGCCTATTTTGGGGAACCTTGTTGTTAAACATGGCTCACGGATTTTTGTTGTTGTTTTCTGCCGTTTTATTCTTTTGGGCTGGGGCCATTACGTGGATGATGCGTTCTGAATATCGGCGTACCGATGACCAAAACATCATTGTGCACACCTTATTATTTTTCCCCGAATTACTTTATGAAATATTGCCATTCATCCATCTATTTATCGGGATCATCTTGCTCCGTAACACTCAGCAACCCTACTTTATGATTGCCGGGGGGATGCTTATCTTGTGGGCTTTGTACTGTGCCACTAAACGTTATGTGTATAGATGCCATGTTTATCGCCCCATCAAGTTTAAAGATCCTAAAACGCACATAAAACAACACATTTAACCGTAAGCCAACTCAGCCCCCAAATACTGCCTCCCCCTTCTTTCATTTTTGTATCCAAATATCTCAATATAAAAAATTATTTAGAATGAGTTATTTGTGATCTGGATGCGAAATTTCAGCAACTCGTAGTCAGCTCAATCGATGATAGATGTAGCGACATGTTCTTTTTTTCTATAATCACTGTTTCTCAGCCTGTTGCTAACAGATCAATCCACAGGAAATGTGGATAAGATCAATGAATTGAAATCGTGATCTGAAGAAAAAAACATCTGAATACGCATATCCGACATACTGATTACAGTCTCTCGCTCTGCGAATTGCTCACTTTATCAGCAAGGCGGTCATATGAAGATCCTGATCACTGGTGCCAGCGGTTTTATTGGTCAATCTTTAGTCAATTTATTACGGACAGATCATGAACTATTATTGGTTAGCCGACGACCAACGTTAGCAGCTAAGCGATTGGCTGTGGATAACTCTAAAGTTATCCAACTGGAACAGCTAAATTCCCTCGATGGTGTGGATGCTATTATTAATTTAGCCGGTGAGTCGCTGGCCGCTAAACGCTGGAGTGTGGAACAAAAACGCCGTATCAGTGAAAGCCGCTGGCTGATCACGGAAGCCTTGCTGACAAAACTAAAAAATAGCACTCCGACACCTCGGATCTGGATCAATGCCTCAGCAATCGGTTTTTATGGCGCTCAGGGAACAGAACCGTTAGATGAACATTTTGTTCCCACACAAACAGATTTTCCTAACCGGGTTTGTGCGCACTGGGAAGAGCTGGCACAACAAGCATCATCGTTTAACTGTCGGGTTTGCATTATTCGGATAGGTTTAGTGCTAGGCACACAAGGCGGTGCCTTAGCTAAAATGCTGGCGGCATATTGGTTGGGTTTGGGTGGGCCACTTGGTTCCGGAAAACAGATGGTGTCTTGGATCACTCGTACCGATCTGGTTTATGTGATCCGATTTTTACTGGAAAACGCACATTGCTCGGGGGTTTATAATGCAACCACCCCACATGTGATCAGCAATGCTGAATTTAGTGCTGCATTAGCAAAGGCACTGCACCGCCCTCATTTCCTGCATACGCCTGCATGGGCCTTAAAATTATTATTGGGCGAAATGGCCGATCTGTTGCTGAACGGCCAAAATGTGCTACCAACTCGGTTACTGGAAGCTGGCTTCCAGTTTCGTTATCCAACCTTGCCAGAAGCACTGCATCATGTACTTGAGGACTAACGCCTTACAGCGCCCGTAATCTTGCCGCTAAGGTGCGCCGTAATAATGGTTGTAAAGTAAATTGCGATACCAATAAAACCGTAGATGCACCGCTTAATGGCAATAACCACCACAGCACAGGTAACCATTGCCATGCTTGCTCGCTCCACTCGGCATGCAGCCACCAGCGGATCAACTCACAACTAAACGCGGCGGTAATTCCAGCAAAACCGCCCAGCAGAATCGCCTGCCAGTGCAACATATCGCGCAGTTGCTGACGTCGGGCACCTAAAGTGCGCATTAATAACAAACTGGTTTGTCGTTGTTGTAACCCGGCTTGCCATTGCACCAGTAGCACCAATATCGCCGCCGCTGACACCAACAACATAAGTAATGTCATTGCCCGTGCTAATTTATCTAACACGCTTTGCAATTTATTCAGTAACGAATCGATATTGAGTGTTGTGATCGTGGGAAATGTTCGAGCCAGCTCAATCTCATCCGGTAATTGCGCAGCTGAAACACGCAAGCTTGTCATCCAGTTCACCGCAAACGGTTTTAATACATCCGGTGAAAAAATCATGAAAAAATTAGGTCGCATACTTTGCCAATCAACTTGCCGAATATTGCGAACAGTGACTTCGAAGACTTGATCATCGACAGTAAAACGTAAACGATCGTGCAATTTAATATTCAGCTCGGTGGCAACACCTTGCTCTATCGATACCTGCCCGGTCATAGCGCCTTGCCAGCTGTCACCACTGACCACCAGACTATCTGCCGGTAATTCAGCCTGGGCGGTCATCGTCAACTCTCGGTGAATGCCTTTCCGTCCGGATTGTTCATCTTGCTGTGATACCGCTTCATCATTAATGTGCGTCAACCGTCCCCGCACAATCGGATAAAGCGGCGCATGAGCCAGCTTGTGGTGCTGCAAAAACTGCTCGAGAGCCGGTTTATCGGCATCGGGAATATTGATCATAAAACGATTGGGCGCATCGGCAGGTAAAAAGGTCTGAAAACCACTGACAATTTCACTGCGCACACTGATCACCACCCCCAGCAATAACAGTGATAAAGCAATGCCACTTAACTGATGTAAGATTTCCAGTGGTTGCCGTTGCCAGTGTTGAACGGCCAGATAAAAACTGCTGCCAGTGACACCTTTCGGCAATAAGCGTAATAATAAATAACCCATTCCCCCCAACGCCATAATCAAGGCAATCACCCCGCCCAGCAGACTAAATACCAGTTTGGTATCCTGTAATAGTAATAAGTTGATGAATAACAAACCCATAATCAGCAGTGGCAACGCCAGCCATGCCGGAATACGACTTTCCTGTTCCTGACGTAATACACGTAAAGCAGGAACATCCAGCAAACGCCACAGCGGGATACACACCAGTAACGAAACCAGTGCGCCGCCTAAAACAAATGCCAATATAAAGGGTTGATAGGAAGGTGTAGCCAGATCAGGTGGCAAGGCGCTGCCGAGTTGCCACACCATCCAACGGTGAATCAGCCAGCCCAACAGACAACCGATAGCAATGCCAGCCAAGGTGAGCAGACTTAATAAGCCACCCAATAATTGCATGATCTGTCGGCGAGAAGCGCCAAAAGTTTTAAGTAACGCCAGCATACTTTGTGTTTGTCGCGCATATTGCTGTATGGCAATACTCATGGCCGTGGCACCGAGTAATAACCCGAGTAAAGAGGCCACCCGAAAGAAACGTTCACTGCGTTCTAATTGATGAGATAAATTACGGTTCGCTTGTTCTGGTTTTAATAGCTTCTGCCCTGGTTGTAAACGTGTAACTAACCAAGCATCCCAGTTATTCAACGCTGATTCTGCACCATGGAACAGATAGCGATGAGTAACCCGGCTGCCCGGCAAGATGACCTGTGCTGCGCCTAAATCATGCTGATGCATCAAGGCTCGTGGTGCCAGCGCCAAGGGATTAAAACTCTGATCGGGTTCTTGCAGTAACTCGCCCGCGACACGTAATGAAGTTGAGCCCAATTGCACTTCATCACCCAATTTCACTTGTAACAGCAATATGAGTTGATGGGAAAGCCAAAGCTCTCCCGGGCCTACTTCTTGTTGTGGCGCTAACACCAGATGACCATAAAAAGGATAACCACTCTCAATCGCTTTCGCTGACGCCAGTTGCATCTGTTCACCCGCTAGCAGCATGGTGGAAAATTCAGTGGTATGGGTGAATTGCAAACCGCTGTCATGCGCTTGTTTTAACCAAAGCTCAGGCAATGGATTTGCCGATTCCACGACGCGATCAGCCGCCAGAAAATCACGGCCAGAAACTTTCAGGCTTTGCGTCAATCGATCAGAAACCAGCGAGACACTCAGCACGGAGGCGATGCAGACGGCCAGCGCCAGCACAAACCACTGTAAGCCACCTTGCCACCCCATCCGGCAGAATAGTCGCCACAATAATTTAATCATCGAGACTCCTCCAACCGCCCGGCATGCATGTGTACTTGCCGCTGACAGCGAGTTGCTAATGCCACATCATGCGTCACGATAACCAGACTAGAGCCTGACTCTTTATTCATACGAAACAGTAAATCGGCAATCTTTTGACCAGTATGCTGATCTAAATTGCCGGTGGGTTCATCGGCGAGTAATAACGCTGGCTGACCAATGAACGCGCGGGCTAATGCAACTCGCTGTTGTTCACCACCCGATAATTTAGCGGGTTTATGTTGTAATCGTTCACCCAAACCAACGGCTTTTAGCAAGGTTGTGGCTAACTCACGTGCTTGTTTAATGCCGCGCAATTCTGCCGGTAACATGACGTTTTCGAGTGCGGTAAGTTCTGGAATCAACAAAAAAGACTGAAATACAAAGCCAATTTTTTCGGAACGCAATTTTGCCCGTTGCTCTTCATCCATCTGATGTAATGCTTGTCCGGCTATAAATATTTCACCTTCACTGGGAATATCCAACCCGGCCAACATCCCCAGTAATGTTGACTTACCGGAACCCGAGGCGCCAACAATCGCAAGGCTCTCACCTGACTTAACTTGTAACTGGATCTTATCAAGAATGGTAAGCTGCTCTTTACCAACTGAAACCCGCTGCGACAAATTATTGACCTGTATGATAAGAGGTTGCGTCATGAGAGGAATCCTGCTGATGTTATTATCGATGTGCTCACTTTCTATCCATGCTAGCACGCTACTAATACTTGGAGACAGCCTGAGTGCAGGCTATATGATGGCGGCAGAACAAAGCTGGCCGGTGTTACTGCAAAAACAATGGAAAGAAGAGAAATTCCCCGTCACCATCATTAACAGTAGCATCAGTGGCAGCACTACACAGGACGGTTTAGCGCGTTTACCCGCCTTGCTGTCACATCACAAACCAGATTGGGTGTTAATTGAGTTGGGTGCCAATGATGGCATTCGAGGTTTTCCACCAGCAGTGCCTTATCAAACGCTGAAAAAGACCATTCAGCTCATTCAGCAACAGGGCGGGAAACCACTGCTGATGCAAATCAGAATTCCACGTAATTACGGGGCTGCTTATATAACCAGATTGGAAGCTATTTACCCTCAGTTAGCCGAAGAGACAGGTATACCACTGCTGCCTTTTTTTCTGGAATCGATCATTACCAGACCAGAATTGATGTTTAACGATGGCATTCATCCAACAGCCAAAGCGCAACCCTTGATCCGCGATATGCTGGCACCACTACTCCGTCAGCAAATGAACATGGCAGAAAAATCGCTTTAGACGCGAACTTAACACTTAATGTGTAATTTTACGTAAATATAGGTATATCTCTGCACAGTCTATTGTTCGGTGTGTCGGCCTCCGTATCATGTCGTTGTATGTTATTAGAGGAAGGTTTACATGATCCGCATTTTGTTGGTTGATGATGATCTAGAGCTGTGCAGTATGCAGGGGCAATACCTCAGCAATGAAGGATTTGCTGTACAGATGTACCATGATGGTGAAAGTGGTTTAGAAGAAGCCTTGAGTGGGGATTATGATCTGATATTGCTGGATGTCATGATGCCAAAACTCTCTGGGATCGACGTACTACGCCGTTTACGTATCCACAGTAATGTGCCGGTACTAATGCTCACTGCCAAAGGTGATGATATTGATCGTATTATTGGGCTGGAGTTGGGTGCGGATGATTATGTTTCCAAACCCTGCACCCCACGGGAGCTGGTAGCCCGCGTGCGCGCGATTTTGCGTCGCGCCGATCCCGACAAACAAGACCCCGGCCAGTTACAACCGCTCAAAGTGGGCGCACTCACCATCTCTGCCGCCAGCCGCAGTGCGGCATGGCAAGACAACTTACTCGATCTGACCAGCACCGAATTTAATCTGCTGGAAATACTGTGTCGGCGTGCCGGCCGAACCATCAGCAAAGAAGATCTGTCCATGCACACACTTGGCCGCCCGTTAGCGCGTTACGATCGCAGCATTGATGTGCATGTCAGTAACTTGCGCCAGAAATTGGGAAATCTCAAAGATGGCCGCTCCCCCATTCAAACCATCCGGGGTATAGGTTATCAGCTGGTGGTGGAATAATTAATGCGCCGGATCTTCTGGAAAATATTGCTGAGTTTCTGGCTCGTTATTTTGTTAAGCGGGATCGGCACAGGAATTATTCTCACACTCTATCAGGATGCCAAAACGCTCTATAGTATCGTTGAAATCGGCGAACGTCCGAACGGGATTACAGATTCCGTAGCCCGGACACTGCAAAGTGGCGGGAAAAAATTATTATCCGAAATTATTAAACCGCAATTATCAAACAATACGGAGGCTAAGGCGCCACGAATGCCCGTCCCGTTTGTAGTTGATAAAAATGGTAAAGACCTATTTGATCGGACGATTAATGATAAAGCATGGCTAGAAGCCAAACGTATAACAGAAAATACCAACGATACGCCGGGTGTGGAAAAAGTCACACTGGAGGATGGCGAGGTCTTCTGGATATATCTGATCCGGCGACCACCGCCATTCCCTTACAACGTCATTTTTGAGTTATTTGACGCGCCGATATTTTTGTTTTTTATGATAATGCTGACGAGTCTGCTATTCAGTGGCCGATTAGCCTTATCAATTTCTCGCCCAATAGAAACACTGCGTGATGGCCTAAAGGCAGTATCTAAAGGTGATTTCGATATCAACGTCAGTAAACAAATAGGCAAACGGTACGATGAATTTGCCGAACTAGGTCGGGATACCGATTCTATGGCGGAAAAACTCAAACAGTTGATCGACGCGCAACGTCGCCTGTTGCACGATGTTTCCCACGATTTGCGTTCCCCGCTGGCTCGTTTGCAGTTGGCGATTGGCCTGATGCGGCAAAAACCGGAAGTGACCGAACAAATGCTGCAGCGTATCGAGCAGGAATGTCATCGTCTGGACAGTTTAGTTGGGGAAGTACTCACGCTGGCCAGAATGGAATCCGGTGTTCCGCAACCGAAAGAGGACTACATCGACCTGATTGAATTGTTGAAATCACTGGTAGATGACGCTCAATTTGAAGCCAAAGACAGTGGCAGTGTAATTCAACTACAGCTGGATGATGCGCTACATGAAGGGATCATCATCCAAAGCCGAGGTGAATTGCTGCTACGGGCCTTTGATAACTTGATCCGAAATGCACTGCAACATGCCGGTCGTGGTTGTCATATTAATATCGAAGTCCATCAGGAACTCGATGATATGCTGGTGATTGAAATTGCGGATAATGGACCTGGCGTTGCTGACAACAATTTAGCTTCTATTTTCCAGCCCTTTTTCCGCAGCAATAATAATCCCGGTGATGGTTTAGGTTTGGCGATCACGAAACGCGCGATAGAAGTACATGGCGGGACCATCTCCGCGTATAACCGTCCGACTGGTGGATTGTGTATGCATGTCCGACTCCCCTGCACCGTACAACTTGATTAACGGCTGACCTCTGCTATTTGATAAAACCGGCTTTAACCGCCGGTTTTATTTTTTTGTTCACTCTCTGTTTTCGTAGAGAAAAAGTGGCTAACTGTGGCACCTAAACGCTTTAACAGCGCTTTTCTGATTTGCGAAAGTTTAGGTTTCTCATCGGGCAACAGCGTTAACGGACGGCAAGCTTGTATCGCATTAATCCCTAAACGGGCGGATAATAAACCACTGCCCAGCCCTTGCGCTAATTTTGCCGATAACTTAGAGGTTAATTCAGCACTAAACCAATCTGTGCCTAATTCAGTGACTAACTCCGCAGCCCCGGCAAACACCATATTTTGTAGAATTTGGCGGATCAACCTTAGTTGCCCCCAATACCCTAAGTGGATCTGATAAATATCCGCAATTTCACGCAGCATTTTCAGATTACGCCACAGCACTAATACCATATCCGCCAGAGCCAATGGGCTTGCCGCCACCAGCAACGCCGTCTGACTACTGGATTTCAGCACGAGTTGCAACGCTTTATCATCTAATGGCCGTAACACCAATTGACTAAATAAAGTCAGTATTTCACTGTCATCATGATGAGGTTCAATATGTTCGAGCCAATGCTGATATGCAGGTAAATTTTGCAGTTGCAATTCATTCGCGAGTTGTCGGCAAAAAGCCAACGCGTTGCCATGCTGCCGCTCAGCTCTTAACAACTCGGCTTGTTGACGAGATTGAAGATTACGCCGCAAACGACGTAACACACGATATTCTCGTCCTAAGACCACACTGCCGCCCAGCAACAAACAACCGAGAGCAGCAGACCATGCCCCCCCCCACCAGTAACTTTGTGACCATTGCTGATACAGAAAATCACCCGCTTCCAATAACGATAAAGTGAATACACCTCCAGCCCCCCAACGCAGCCAGCCAGAAGTAGGTTTCGATGGTAATTCGGTATTTTCTGACTCGACATCGCTTTCAATGAACAAAGACGATTCATCTAGTTGTGCCGGCGTGACTTCTACTGGTGCGGCACTCTTGGCTATCGTGCTCTGCGTTAATAAATCTAATGGAATTTCAACCGCCGTTTTGACATCAGACATTGATGCTGGTTGCTTCATTGCATCTTATCTCCCAGCAAATATTCCAAAACTTGATCCAGCCGAATATGCGGTCTGGCTTGTGCACTATTCCAAATCGGTGGCCGAAGATCGGTTAATCGCAATGACGCGTTTTGCCAAAAATCCGGTTCAGGAATACGGGCTGGTATAACGCCTGGGAACAACGCCAACTCATGCCCGGTCATATCAACCCCATGCAACACGGTTAAGGGCTGCCCGTTATAATCAACCTGATGATACTCACTGGCTCGAATAGCAGCCATCGCCATACACTCCAGCGAAATACCCTCAAACCGCGCTCGTGCTAATCCTGGATGTACCAGTTCACGTAATAAACTCAGCAATGCCGGATGTTGTTCAGGTGTCACATGATCGGCCTTACTCGCCACAAACAGCAATTTATCAATGCGTGGTGAAAACAAGCGCTGCCACCAGTGGCTATTACCATATTGAAAACTCTGTAATAACTGACCCAACGTATCGCGTAAATCATAAATTGCATCCCGGCTGGTTTTTAAGGGCTGCAAACAATCCACCAACACGATCTGCCGGTCAAAGCTGGAAAAATGATCGCGGTAAAACGGTTTGACGACATGTTCTTTATAAGCTTCAAAGCGCGACTGTAATAATCCATACAGCGACTCACTGGCTGGTGATTCAGCGGGTTGCTGCCAAACCCATGGCACAAATTGCAATAACGGCGCACCGGCAAACTCGCCCGGCAATACAAAACGCCCCGGCTGGATACTCTGCAACCCTAGCTGCTGCCGACAATCATGCAGATACTGGGTATACAGCGCCGAGACTTGTTTTACTTCATCGACGACAGCAGCAAATGGCTGAGTCGCGGCCCAATGATTACCCGCTTGTAACCAGGTTTCTGCCAATTGACGACGAGATAATGACTGTAATTGCTCTTTTACCTGTTCACTCCATTGCGCATAACTCAGATCTAACAACGGCAGATCCAGCAGCCATTCACCGGGATAATCGACAATATCTAAATACAGGCGGCAGACATCATGGCCAATTTTTTGCCGTAATAACTGCTGACTACGAAAGCGCAGTCTAAGCGAATTTCACTGAGTGTTTGGGTTGGCTCTGGCCATTGCGGCGGATCAGATGCCAGCATCGACAACGCCTGTGCATAACCAAAGGTTGGAATGTGATGATGGGTTTGAATCACTTGCTGAGCACCGAGCAAGCGGCCTTGCTGCAAAACCTGCCAATGGGGCAATTTGGCGCTAAAACCGGCCTGTTCCAGTTGTTGGATCAGCGCAGTAACAAAAGCCGTCTTTCCGCTGCGCGCCAAGCCCGTGACGGCTAAGCGTAAATGACGATCCCACGTACGTTGCCATAACGTATCCGCCTTTCGTTGCAAATTCAGCCATCGTTCTCGCCGCAACACAGCTACCTCCGCCGTTGATGTTTTTTATTCCATTCATTCCGTAAGAGAATGCACTTCATCTCAGACAAGCGTTGAAGGATAACTCGCGTTATAATCAGCACTTAGACGTGGTCAACGCCAATCGTGGCGATTGTCCCAGCCTATCAGTCACGGATGTCGTATGAAACTTTTTTCATTAATGCACTGTTTGGGAGCCGTAATATTACTGCTCACCGGCTGCAAACCTGTCGAATCAGCCAAAACCAGCGGCGCTGTTTATTGTGTTGATAGTTTCAGCCAACACTTAAATCCGCAGATCCTGGGCTCCAGCCCTTTTGTCGCGTCATTGTCACAACAAGTCTACAACCGACTGATCGAAATCAATCCAGATACCCAGCGCTTAGATGGCGCCTTAGCCGACAATTGGAGTATCAGCCGTAATGGTCTGGTTTATACCTTCAATTTACGCCGGAATGTCCCGTTCCACCATACAGCGTGGTTTACCCCACAACGGCTATTTAATGCTGATGACGTAGTGTTCAGCTTTCAACGTATTCTCGATTCAAACCATCCGTTTCATTCTGTTTCCGGAACGCGTTATCCGTTTTTTGATAGTCGGCAGTTTGCTGAGGTTTTGCAGGATGTCAGAAAGGTTACCGATTATCAGGTGCAATTTATCCTTCGTCATCCCGATGCCTCGTTTATGGCGACACTGGCCAGCGATTACGCCGTGATTTTATCGGCAGAATATGGTGACTATCTGCAACGCCAGCACGGTGATTTGCAGGATATGGATGATTTACCGGTAGGAACCGGACCATTCCAGTTATTGGAACAACGCCCAGATGAATATTTACGCCTGGGCAGAAACCCCGATTATTGGGATAAAGCCCCGCCTCTGGAACAGCTGGTTTTCGACTACACACCTCGTGCATCGAAGCGTTTAGCCAAATTATTTACCGGTGAATGTCAGGTAATTGCGACCCCCGCTGCCAGCCAATTGCCGTTTATTCGTAATAACCCGCGCACAGAATTAGATATTCAGAGCAACATGAACACCACGTATCTGGCATTAAATACCCGCCAGAAACCGCTGAATGATGTTCGCGTCCGACAAGCGATTGCCATGGCCATTAACCGCGACAATCTGCAACAAGCTGTTTTTTATGATACTGGCGAAACAGCCTCCAGTTTGTTACCGCCCGCATCTTGGGCTCATCACCCGAATCTGGATGAGTATTATTATGATCCGGACAAAGCACGGGCGCTGCTGAAAGAAGCCGGTTATCCTGATGGTTTTGATATCACGATGTGGGTTCAGCCTATCGCAAAAACCTATAATCCGAATGCCTCGAAAACAGCACAATTGATCCGCGGTGATTTAGCCCGCATCGGGATAAATGTACAGCTGGTGGAAACCCGCTGGATACTCATGCGCGCGAACCTGCAAGAAGGTAAACATGATTTAGCCTTATTATCATGGGCAGCAGACAATGCTGATCCTGACAACTTCTTGCGCCCTTTGCTTAGCTGTGAAGCCATGAGGAAAGACGGTAATAACTATTCCGGCTGGTGTAGTCCTGAATTTGATGCACATTTGGATAACGCATTAGCCACTCAGCGTTTATCACAGCGGATCTTTGAATATCAACTCAGTCAGGAAATGATTTACCAGTATGTTCCCGTGATCCCGCTGGCGCATGCCCTGATGGTAAGTGCTTACTGGCGAAACATGCACAATATTGTCATGCCACCCACCGGTGGTGTTTCATTTAAAAAGGCTTATCGGGAGTAAGTTATGCTCATTTACACATTGCGCCGCTTAAGCTTATTGTTCTTTACGTTACTCATTCTGAGTCTGTTGGCTTATGGCATGGATCGGCATATTGATAGCGACAGTTCAATAAATCTGATCAATGGCTATTTTGAGTTTGTTAAAAACTTCCTGCAAGGACAATGGGGCATTTCCAGCGTCACTGGTGAACCGGTGTTAAACAGCGTACTGGCTTATTTACCGGCTACGTTGGGATTAGCTCTGGCGGCGATCTTTCTTGCAACAGTTATTGGCATCACATTGGGCATGCTGGCGGCGTTATACCGGGATCATTGGCCTGACATGATCATCACCAATCTCAGTTTACTGGGTTTTTCAATACCTATTTATTGGCTCGCAACGTTACTGGTCATGACATTAGCCATGCAATTGGGCTGGTTCCCCTCTGCCGGACAATTGAGCCTGCTTTATCAAATTCCGCCTGTAACCGGCTTCAGTTTGCTCGACTGCTGGTTGTCCGATAAACCATATCGTATGGCTGCACTGTGGGATGCCCTGCAGCACCTGATCTTACCTGCATGTGTACTGGGTTTGATCACCACAACAGAAGTGATCCGCTTAGTGCGCAGTTCGCTCAGTGAAGTGATGGGGCAAAGTTATATTAAAGCGGCCCTCAGCCGCGGACGCTCCACCTGGAGTGTCGTGTTAACGCATGGTTTACGAAATGCACTGCCACCCATCTTACCGATGATGAGTATGCAATTTGGTACCATAGTGACCTCCGCCATTATTACTGAGCAGATGTTTGAATGGCCCGGATTAGGCCGCTGGCTGGTCAGCAGTATCAATGCCCGCGATTTCGCCGCTGTTCTCGCCTGCATGCTGGTAATAGCCATTACGCTCATTGTTATCAATGTCTTTTCTGAATTACTGACCGTTCTGTTCTACCCAGCTAAAAGGAAAGCGATGTATGCCCAGCAAGGTTAGAATTTACCCGGAGATCCGCATACCATCGCCGCTAGCGCAGACATGGCAGACCTTTCGCCAAAATTCGCGTGCGATGGCCGGTTTATGGATGTTTGCGTTTTTTATTGCCATGGCACTGCTGGGCCCTTCATTATCCAGTTATGATCCGTTTGATCAAAATGCTAATGCACTCCTGCTCTCTCCTTCGTGGGAAAAAAATGGCTCACTGCATTACTTTTTAGGCACCGATGACTTAGGTCGGGATGTGTTATCACGTCTGTTATATGGCGCACAGATGACCTTTGGTAGCGCACTAACCGCCTGTCTGTTGGCCATGTTGATTGGTTCCAGCATTGGGGTTGTTGCAGGTATGCAACGCGGTCTGATATCCAGCATCTTGCACCACATGCTGGATGTGTTGTTATCTGTTCCATCTTTATTGCTGGCTATTGTGCTGGTTTCGCTGATGGGTGCCAGCCTCGAAAATGCTTTGCTTGCGATCACATTAGCCTTGATCCCGCAGTTTATTCGAGCTTCATTTAACGCCGTCCGCGAAATAGCCGGTAAAGAGTACATCATCGCGGTCCGCCTCGATGGTTCAACACCATGGCGTATTCTGCGACTCGCGATTTTACCGAACATTTTGGATGTGCTGGTCACGCAAACTACACGCGGGCTTTCTGCCGCCATACTCGATATCAGTGCCGTTTGTTTTCTGGGGATCGGCGCGCAATCACCATTACCAGAATGGGGCACCATGCTCGCAGATAGTTTAGATCTTGCCTATATCTCACCGTGGAACGTTGCATTACCGGGGTTAGCCATCATGCTCAGTGTGGTTGCCACCAATCTGGTCGGTGAAGGCCTGCGTAAAGCACTGCAACAAGGACTTGAATAATGCCGTTATTGGATATTCGTAATCTGACCATTGAAATCGATACCTCGCAAGGCCGAGTCAAAGTCGTTGATAAGATCAGCCTGACAATTAACGAAGGCGAAGTCCGCGGTTTAGTGGGTGAGTCCGGTTCAGGTAAAAGTCTGGTTGCCAAAGCACTGGTCGGGATCACTAAAGATAACTGGCATGTTTCTGCTGACCGCCTGCGGATCTGCGATGTCAATATATTGGAATTGACCCCCCGCCAGCGCCGCAAGTTTTTGTCGAATAACATCGCCATGATATTCCAAGAGCCCGTTTCATGTCTGGATCCATCGCTTCCCGTGGGCGATCAACTTATGGAAGTTATCCCAAGCCGGGTATTCGAAGGTAAATGGTGGCAATGGCCATTTTGGCGGAAAAAACATGCCAAAGCTTTATTGCACCGCGTCGGTGTCAAAGATCACGACAAAGTCATGAACGCCTATCCACTAGAGCTTTCTGATGGCATCTGCCAGAAAGTCATGATTGCAATGGCTATCGCGGTCAAACCGAAACTGTTGATCGCCGATGAGCCCATCAGTGCCATGGAAGCCACCACACAAGCACAAATTCTGCGTCTGCTGGACAAAATGAACGTGGTTAACCACACCACCATTTTGTTGATCAGTAACGATTTAAATGCGATCGCGAATCTGGCGGATACCATCAGTGTGATGTATTGTGGTCAGATGGTTGAAACCGGCCCACGAGAGCTGGTATTAAAAAATCCGCATCATCCTTACACCAACGCACTATTGAACGCATTACCCGATTTCAGTCAGAACTTGCCGCATAAATCAGAGCTGATCACCCTACCCGGCTCCATACCACCACTGCAGCATTTGCCTATCGGTTGCCGCCTCGGGCCACGATGCCCATACGCACAAAAAATGTGTGTACGTATGCCAGGTGTCACTCAAAGTAAAGGACACCAGTTTTATTGCCACTTTCCACTGAATCTGGAGGACTCCAGCCGATGAACTCCACACCATTATTGAAAGTCAGTGGTATCAATAAAACCTTTATCAATCGGGTAGGCTTATTTCGCCGCAAGCCAGTTCAGGTATTAAAAGATATCTCATTCACACTCGAACCAGGTGAAACGCTCGCATTGGTTGGTGAAACAGGCTCTGGCAAAAGTACGCTCGCCAAGATTTTGGCTGGCGTGGTGCCACCGACATCTGGTGAAATAGAAGTAAATGGCGAAGTGATTGCGTTTGAAGACACACAAAAACGCTGCAAATTGATCCGCATGATCTTCCAAGACCCGAACTCTTCGTTAAACCCGCAACTACGGGTCGGACGAATTCTCGAGGCACCATTACGGCTGAATACCGATTTATCGGAAGAAGAACGCGCTAATACCGTGATCGAAACATTACGTATGGTTGGTTTATTACCCGAACATGCGCTGTTTTATCCGCAAATGATCTCATTAGGGCAAAAACAGCGTGTCGCACTGGCACGCGCACTGATCCTTGATCCGAAGATCATCGTGGCCGATGAAGCCTTCTCAATGCTGGATGTCTCCATGCGCTCACAAATCGTCAATTTGTTGCTGAAATTGCAGGAACGGTTGGGGTTATCTTACGTTGTCGTTGCCAACGATCTGGGCCTGGTGCGCCATATCAGCGATAAAGTATTGATCATGCATCAAGGCGAAGTCGTTGAAAGCGGGCTGACCAGTGAAGTATTCGCCAATCCGCAGCATGATGTCACTAAACGACTGATCCAAAACCACGGTCACGAATACCGACTGTAATTTCTGTCGGTGCCAGACCAAAAAGCCCTGAATATTCAGGGCTTTTTTATTAGCAGGAAAAATTATACGCCAGCTTTAGCTAACGCAGCAGAAACAATCTGTTGCGCTTCTTTCTGGATCAGATCCAGATGCTCTTCGCCTTTGAAACTTTCCATATAGATTTTGTAAATAGACTCGGTGCCACTAGGACGAGCTGCAAACCAGCCATTCTCAGTCACAACCTTCAAACCACCAATCGCCGCGTTGTTACCCGGGGCTTTGGTCAGTTTCGCCAGAATAGGCTCACCAGCTAAAGTGGTTGCTTCAACCAGATCCGGGCTCAGCTTCGACAACACTGCTTTCTGGGCGGTGTTGGCTGGTGCATCGATACGACGATAAACTGGTGCACCAAATTCTTCGGTCAGTGCGTCATACAGCTGCTGTGGGTCTTTGCCAGTCACCGCAATAATTTCTGCTGCCAGCAAAGCCAGAATAAAACCGTCTTTGTCGGTGGTCCAGACAGTGCCGTCTTTACGCAGGAATGAAGCACCCGCGCTCTCTTCGCCACCGAAACCAAAACTGCCGTCAAACAGACCATCGACAAACCATTTAAAGCCAACCGGCACTTCTTTCAGATTGCGGGCAATTTTACCGGCCACGCGATCAATGATGGAAGACGAAACCAGTGTCTTACCCACTGCCGCTTGAGCTGGCCAGTTAGGACGATGGGTAAACAGATATTGGATCGCCACTGCCAGATAATGGTTTGGATTCATCAGACCTGATTTAGTCACAATACCGTGACGGTCATAATCCGGGTCATTACCCAATGCGATATCAAATTTGTCTTTCAGACCAATCAGGCTCGCCATCGCCCATGGGCTTGAGCAATCCATACGGATTTTGCCGTCTTTATCCAGCGTCATGAATGAGAAGGTTGGATCAACCCGGTAATTCACGACTTCGATATTCAGGCCATAGGTTTTCGCAATCACGTCCCAGTAGGCAACACCCGCGCCACCCAACGGATCAACACCAATTTTGATGCCCGATTTACGAATTGCTTCCATATCCAGCACATTACCCAAATCATTCACATACGGGGTAACGTAGTCATGTTCCTGCACAAATTCAGAAGCAATCGCCGCGGCATAAGGCATGACTTTCACATCAACAGAACCGTTTTCCAGGATCTGGTTCGCTCGATCTTCCACCCACTTGGTGATATCACCTTCGGCTGGGCCACCATGCGGTGGGTTATATTTAAAGCCACCATCTTCCGGTGGATTGTGCGATGGTGTGATCACGACACCGTCCGCCTGATCAGCATGACCGGCGCGGTTGTATGTCAGGATCGCATGAGAAACAACAGGCGTCGGTGTATAGCCTAAGCCTTGCTGAATGCGAACCTGCACACCGTTAGCTGCCAATACTTGTACGGCGCTGGCCAGTGCCGCTTCGGACAACGCGTGCGTATCCATACCAATAAATAACGGGCCAGAAATACCCTTACTTTGGCGATATTCGGCCAAAGCCTGACTGACAGCCTGAATATGAGATTCGGTGAAAGCATTGTGCAACGAACTACCACGGTGCCCGGAGGTACCGAAGGCAACGCGTTGCTCAGGTAATGACATATCAGGTTTATTCAGATAATAAGCAGCGACCAGACGTGGAATATTAGTGAGGTCTTCAACGCGAGCTGGTTTACCTGCGTGCGGATGTTGTGCCATATACGACTTCCTGTTCTTTTATACCTTGTTACAAACCTCTGCGATCGTTTCCGCAGAGTAGCCCATGGCCTGCATTAACTGCTCAATAATCAAGCGCTTACGGCCAGTATTAGTGTTAGTAATAACCCAGTAAGGGGTCTCAGGGACAGGTTTTGGCTTGGTGGTTTTACCATTGTCTAACAAGGCTTGTGGATCTTCCGCGAAGTAGATCCGTTTACGGCCTTTAATGTCTGCGCCCCGGCTGAAAACTTCGGGTTGAGCACGATACAAGGCAGAAAGAATTAACATAAAACGTGCAATGGCACTTTCTTCTTTCGCTAATTGCGCATCGTCGATCAGCTTGGTCAAAACATCTGTAGAAGCTTCTGTGATTGATTCCGCATCCGTCTTTTCATCAAGCACCGCAGACACAGTTGGTTCCATGCTCGTATCTAAAGGCAAAGCAAGCAGGCGTCTTAAAATATCAGAAGCACTCTCGCCAATATGCAAGGTACGGCTGGCTATGTAACGGTAGATCTGTTCATCAACCTCAATGGTTTTCATTTTTATTCGGTTCCGACACTTTGAATATAGACAACGGTCGGATTATACATAAGCCACAGCAGCAAACCTAACCCTGTGCACGGTGTTTACTCAGACCCGTAGCACTACCCTCGCATAAATTCCATTTCAGTACACTTGTGTTCATCTCCACTCGTGACTCATCCCTCATTTTGGTGCCAGATTACGCCAATCATCTGATTTCGTTAACCAAGAGAATAAATCCATCTTTATTTGCTTAATTTCAATCGACTCACGATTTACCCGCCAATTTGTTAATATAAGGTTATAGCCACCATTAAGGACACACTGTGAAGCTTAATTACCAGATAACCGAGTTCCCGAATCCTGCAGCAGAACCGATTGTTTTACTGCATGGGCTATTTGGCAAACAAGACAATCTGGGATTACTCAAACAAGCGCTGCAGTTACAACGTCCAGTGATCACGGTAGATCTGCGTAATCATGGGCTATCGGAATGGCATGCTGAGATGAACTATCAGGTGATGAGCGAGGATATAATCAATTTATTGAATGAGCTTAAACAGCCTAAAGTGCATCTGCTCGGGCACTCTATGGGCGGCAAGGTGGCGATGGCCGTGGCGTTGCAAGCACCCGACCGAGTAGCGTCATTGTGCGTGGCAGATATCGCACCAGTAGCCTATCAAGAAAGCCGACACACGAATGTATTTAAAGCGTTGAATGCCGTGGCTAACGCACAGGTAACTTCGAGAAAGGAAGCCGAGCAGCTCATGTCTGACTATCTGACTGAACCGTCAGTGCGCCAGTTTTTATTAAAATCTTTCAGTAATGCACAACCCACCCACTGGCAATTTAACCTGCACATATTGCAACAACACTATGCTGATATCATGGGGTGGCCTTTCTCTGCACCACAACACTATTCAGGCCCGGTCTTGTTTATCAAAGGCGGCGCATCCAACTATTTGCAAACAGAACATCAACCCGTCATAGCACAGCACTTCCCCAATGCCAGTGCCAAAATAATTCCCGGTTGTGGGCATTGGCTGCATGCGGAAAAACCACTCTTATTTAACGGAATTGTTGAGCGTTTTTTACAACAATCAAACTGATAAAACAGCCGCTATCACGCGTTATGCTTTGCGATACATTGTGGTATAGTGCGCCCCCTATTGAGAAATGCACGCACCTGAACCTTGTCTGGCAGTAGTTTTATATATGGCAAAACATCACTCGGATCGCACTACACTGGATCTGTTTGCTGACGAAAAACGTCCAGGGCGCCCTAAAACCAACCCTCATCCCCGTGATTTGCAGTTAAAAATAAATAAACGCAATCAACTAAAACGGGATAAGGATAAAGGGCTTCATCGGGTTGAACTCAAACTCGATGCAGAGTCATTGGATGATCTCAATCAGTTGGCAGATGCCCGTGGTATCAGCAGATCGGAACTCATTCAGGAGTTAGTCCGCGAATACGTTAGCACTCAGCGTTCCAGCCAGCTAAAATAGTAACCAGCATTTTTGAATTCCGACGAAGACGAACAAGGATAATTCACCTTATGGCACTGATAGGTCTGTTCTTTGGTAGCGATACCGGCAACACAGAAGCAGTCGCAGGCATGATCCAGAAAGAACTGGGCAGCGATTTGATTGACGTATTGGATGTAGCTCAGGGCACCAGCGCTGACTTTGAAAAATATGACTTGCTGATCTTAGGCATTCCAACCTGGTATTACGGCGAGTCACAGGCCGACTGGGATGATTTTTTCCCTGAATTGGAAAAAGTCGATTTCAGCACCAAACTGGTTGCCATCTTTGGTTGCGGTGATCAGGAAGATTATGCTGAATATTTCCTTGATGCGATGGGCACATTGCGTGACATCATCGTGGCTAAAGGCGCAACCATTGTGGGTTACTGGCCAACTGAGGGCTATCATTTCGAAGCCTCAAAAGCACTGGTAGATGACAAACATTTTGTTGGTTTAGGCATTGATGAAGATCGTCAGCCAGAACAGACAGCGGAACGTGTTGCGGCCTGGTGTCAGCAATTACGCGAAGAGATGTGTCTGTCTGAATTAGTCTAACAATTGTTCAGCTTCAGCCAAGCCCGTGACCTGCACGGGCTTTATTTTATGCAGAACAGAGCAAACATCGCCGTAACACATTTCTTTTTATTAGAATTGCGCCATATAATGGGGAAAGCCCTACTCGCTGCAGTCTCAAACTGCCCCAAGAATACAGAGAGCTATGACAGACCATAATCAGCAACTGAAAGACGCCGGACTAAAAATCACTTCGCCGCGGGTTAAGATCTTAGATTACCTGCGCCAGCCGGAATGCCAGCACATCAGTGCTGAAGACCTTTATAAATTGCTGCTGGATAATGGTGAAGAAATTGGTTTGGCTACCGTTTATCGGGTTCTGAATCAATTTGATGATGCCGGCATTGTAACTCGTCATCATTTCGAAGGCGGCAAGTCCGTATTTGAACTGGCGCAGCAGCATCACCATGATCATCTGGTATGTCTGGATTGTGGCAGTGTAGTTGAGTTTTCTGATGAGATCATTGAACAGCGTCAGAAAGAGATCGCCGAAAAACATGGCATGACACTGACCCATCACAGCCTGTATTTATACGGTAACTGCGGTAAAGAAAACTGCGTCAATCGTAAGAAATAATGGTTAGCCAATAATTTGTTCCGATAAAAAGAATCCCGCACTTAGCGGGATTCTTTTTATGCTTAGTTTTTGCAGCCGCCGTGGCCACCACAGCACTCATGCGGTTCTTCAGCTTCCGCATGATGATGATCATGTCCGTGACCTTTACCGCCACAACATTCGTGTTCTTCGCCATGCGCATGGCCTTTACCACCGCAACACTCATGATCATCACCATGTGAATGACCGTGACCGCCGCAACAACCTTCATGCTCATGATGATGACCGTGACCACAGCCTTCTTCACCATGAATATGGCCATGTGCAATTTCTTCTGCAGTGGCAGCACGCACTTCACGAACATTCACTTTAAAATGTAAGTCCATGCCAGCCAGTGGATGATTAGCATCCACTTTTACGAAGTTTTCAGAAACTTCAACGATAGTAACCGGGCGGTGACCATCATCGGTATCAGCCACAAAAGTATCACCTTCGGCTACTTCCATACCGTCGAACAATTCACCCGGCACTTCTTGAACCAATGATTCTTCGTATTCGCCGTATGCGTCAGCTGCAGGCACAGTCAGTTCGAAGCTATCACCAGCAGCACGTTCATACAGCGCATTTTCTAAACCGGGAACCAAGTAGCCACTGCCATGCAGATAAACTAACGGCTCACGCCCTTCAGTGGTATCCAGTACTTCGCCTGAAGTATCAGACACGGTGTAATCCAGCGTAACTACGCTCAAATGAGTAATCTTCATCATGCATCCCGGTTAAAATGACAACTAGTCTCACCAGCATACCGGAAAAATCCAGCCAAACACAATCCTCTGCTTATCATTCAACAGCTGCTGGATAAGGCTTTTACCCGTATAATGCGCTTTTGTTTGCTGCAGAATTATTCCCGTCATGATCATCGTTTCTCAAATTACGCTGCTTCGAGGCAAGAAGCCTTTATTAGAAGAGGCTTCAGCCACCATTCACCCCGGTCAAAAAGTCGGGTTAGTTGGAAAAAACGGCTGCGGTAAATCCAGTTTTTTTGCCTTATTAAAAGGGGAACTGGCGGTTGATGCAGGCTCGGTTTCCGTCCCAGCACAATGGCAAATTGCCACCGTAGCGCAGGAAACTCCCGCCCTGGGTTGTTCAGCGATTGATTATGTCATTGACGGCGACAAAGAATTTCGCAGCCTTGAGCGGCAATTAGCTCAAGCTGAACAACAAGGCGATGGCATCCGCATTGCCGAGTTGCACGGTCATTTAGATGCTGCCGGTGCTTACACCATTCGTTCACGTGCTGGCGAGCTGTTGCATGGTTTGGGTTTCAGCAGTGAACAACACCAGCAACCCGTCTCGGCATTTTCTGGTGGCTGGCGTATGCGCCTTAACCTGGCACAAGCGCTGATCTGTCGTTCTGATCTACTGTTACTCGATGAACCCACCAACCACTTAGATTTAGATGCTGTGATCTGGCTGGAAAGCTGGTTACGCTCTTACCGCGGCACATTGATCTTGATCTCCCACGATCGTGATTTTCTTGATCGCGTCATTAATCGCATCATTCATATCGAAAATGACAAACTGAACGAATATACCGGCGGTTATTCTGACTTTGAAATTCAGCGTGCATCGGCGTTATCACAACAACAATCGATGTATGAAAAACAGCAACTCGCACTGAGTAAAATGCAAGATTACGTCGATCGTTTCCGTTATAAAGCCACCAAAGCCCGTCAGGCACAAAGTCGTCTGAAAGCGATGGAACGCATGGAGCTGATCCTACCGGCTCATGTCGATTCGCAATTCCAGTTTCAATTCCGCGAGCCAGATGCATTACCAACCCCGCTGATCAGTATGGAAAATCTCAGCGCTGGGTATGGTGACAAACTGATCCTGCAAAAAATTAAATTGAACTTAGTGTCCGGTTCCCGCATTGGCCTGCTGGGGCGAAACGGCGCCGGTAAATCGACTTTTATCAAATTGCTGGCCGGTGAACTCACGCCGCTGTCAGGAAAATTAGAGCCGAGTAAAGGCGTCAAGATCGGTTATTTTGCCCAGCATCAGCTGGAATCGTTACAGCAAGGCGATACACCATTGCAGCACCTAACCCGCATTGCTGGTAATCGTCCGGAACAGGAACTCCGCAATTTCTTAGGTGGTTTCGGCTTTCATGGCGATAAAGCGCTGGAAGTGGTGGATACCTTCTCTGGTGGTGAAAAAGCACGTTTAGTGTTGGCGCTGCTGGTCTGGCAGAAACCAAACTTGCTGTTATTGGATGAACCAACCAACCACTTAGATCTCGAAATGCGCGAAGCACTGACATTGGCATTGCAGGGCTTTGAAGGTGCCATGGTTATCGTCTCGCACGATCGGCATTTGCTACGCACTACGACGGATGAATTTTATCTGGTACATCAACAACGCTTGGAAGCCTTTGATGGTGACTTAGATGACTACCATAAATGGTTGACTGAACAAGATAAAAATCAGAACGAAACTAAAGTAGCTAATAACACGCCAGCCGCACCACAAAGTGCGACAGCACGAAAAGATCTAAAACGTCGGGAAGCTGATTTCCGCCAGCAGATCCGACCTTTGCGCCAAAAGCTGGAAAAACATGAAAAGCAGATGGCTAAACTGCAGCAGGCGTTAACCGATATTGAAACCGCGCTGTCTGACCCAGCGATTTATCAGGATGATGCTAAATCCAAACTAACCAGCTTGCTGGCGCAGCAAGGCCCGTTAAAAAATGAGCTGGAACAAGTCGAGTTGGAGTGGATGGACATCTCCGAACAGCTGGAACAGATGGAACAACAATTTGCTGCCGAAGTAGCAACTCAGGATTAAATTGAATGCTTAGTTATCGCCACGCGTTTCATGCCGGCAATCATGCCGATATTTTAAAACATGCCGTCATCAGTTTATTGATCGACCAGCTGAAACAAAAAGATAAACCGTTTTGTTATCTCGACACCCATTCTGGTGGCGGCTGTTACGACCTCACCGGCGAATGGGCAAATAAAAAAGCCGAATATCTCGATGGCATTGCCCGTCTCTGGCCACTACGGGAACAATGGCCTGCACTAAAAAGTTATCTCGATTGTGTGGCTGCACTTAATAATGGTGACACATTACATTATTACCCAGGCTCTCCAGAGATCGCACGAGCGCAATTACGCGAGCAAGATCGTCTGATCTTGATGGAATTGCATAACAACGAAATTGATATTCTGCGTCAGCACATGCACCGCGATCCACGTGTCGCATTGCATCACCGTGATGGTTTTGAAGGAGTGGTCGCACTCACACCGCCAACGCCACGTCGCGGCCTGGTATTAATCGACCCGCCATATGAGCTGAAAGAAGACTACGATCGCGTCGTTAAATCTTTAGCCAAAGCGTGGCGACGCTGGCCTGTAGGTATGTATGCAGTCTGGTATCCATTATTGGGTAAAGAAGCCGATCGCAGTCAGCATATGCTCAGTGAATGTCAAAAATTAGGTATTCCAATGCTCACCGTCGAGTTAAGTGTGCAAGCACAATCGCCGACTTGGGGCATGCACGGTTCAGGCATAGCAATATTTAATCCGCCATGGCAATTTGAACAGCAGTTACAAAAATTACTGCCAGAACTCTGTGCTTTACTCGCCATGACCCCACAAGCTAATTGGGCAATAAAGTCGCATAATTCAGAAGGTTAATCGACTTTATTTGTTGCCATTCAGACCCCTTTGGTTGAATGGCAATTTTCATCATTCCTATGCTACTTATCTTTATGAGCAAAAATTTTTATGCATAGGAATTTATCAGAATATTCTTTATTTACCGCCAAAAACCGACAATTCAACAAGCAAAAATCCGAACAAAGGCTATTTTGTCAGATTTTTTCGCCAAAAAACCATACATATTCCCACCTTTAATGCTGAGTATTCACGATGAGAAGCCTTTGCATAATAAATAGAGTGAATTAGTTATTGCACTGTCACACAAAAGCCCGATAATGCGCCGGATTTTTTATAAAGCATCGCGTTCCGCCTGATAGGACAGAACGTATCACTGGTGACAGGGCCGTGGCCCTTTTGTGAGGTGTAAACATACAATGAATAATGAAATCGTCCCTGTTGAACTGGATTATCGCGACCTGGTAGAAACCTATGGTTCACCGTTGCTGGTCCTGGATCAAGCCGCTGTCCGTAAACAATATCGCGCTTTAGTGAAAGCCCTACCCGGCGTTCGCATGCATTATGCTTTAAAACCGCTGCCCCATTCAGCGGTAGTTGCCACATTAAAAGCCGAAGGCTGTTGTTTCGATTTAGCTACGAACGGTGAAGTCGATCTGATGTTAGAAAATCAGATCAATCCGGACGATTGTATTCATACTCACCCTATCAAGCGTGATGGTGACATTAGTTACGCCTTAGATTACGGCTGTAAAGTTTTCGTATTTGATAACCCGATTGAGCTGGAAAAGTTCATTCCTTATCAAGACAAGGCACAGCTGCTGTTACGCGTCAGCTTCCCGAACCCGGAAAGCAAGGTTGACCTGTCGAAGAAGTTTGGCTGCACACCAGAAGCCACACTGCCTTTGCTGCGTAAAGCAAAAGAGTTAGGTCTTAATGTTATCGGCCTGTCATTCCATGTTGGCTCGCAAGTGCCTAACTCACGACGTCATGTTGAAGCGATCACCGCTTGTAATCAGCTGATCCGTGATGCTGCAGCCGAAAATATTAATCTGCAAGTACTCGATATTGGTGGCGGGTTCCCCGTGAATTACGCAGCCGATGGCGCCGATCTGGATATTTATGAATTTTGCGCGCCGATCCGTGAAGCATTGAGCAACACACCGGAAGGTATTCGTCTGTTAGCTGAACCAGGCCGTTTCATTTCTGCACCTTGCATGACTTCTGTTTCCAGCGTCATGGGTAAAGCGGAACGCTTTGGCCGCATGTGGTATTACCTGGACGATGGTTTGTATGGCAGCTACAGCGGCCAGCTGTTTGATCATATCAACTATCCGAAGTCTGCCCCTTATGCAACCGGTGAAGCGCTACCAGCCGTGCTGGCTGGCCCTACCTGTGACAGCATTGACGTATTGGCCGATGATATCGATCTGCCTGCACTGAATGTGGGTGACGTGATCATTGGTAAGATGATGGGCGCTTACACTTGGGCATCAGCAACCGAGTTTAACTTCTTCCGCAAAGCGAATATTTTAGTTGTTGATAGCGACGAAGCTGCCGAATTACGTGCTGTTGCGTAACACGAAGTTTAGAGTTACACATAAAAAAGGGCAGTCATCGCGACTGCTCTTTTTGTTTTATATGCTCTGATAACTTACAAACGGGCTTCCAGCATCAACCGTTTCATTTCGGCAACGGCTTCCGGTAAACCACTAAATACCGCGCGACCAATGATGGCGTGACCGATGTTTAACTCAACCATTTCAGGGATCGCGGCGATAGCTTGCACGTTTTGATAATGCAAGCCATGGCCCGCATTCACTTTTAAGCCGCGTTGATGAGCATATGCCGCTGCTTCGGCGATACGCGCCAGCTCAGCTTGCTGTTCTGCTTCAGTTTCTGCGTCAGCATAACGACCGGTGTGAATTTCAATGTAAGGCGCGCCGCTTTCTACTGCCGCATCAATCTGGGCATGATCCGCATCGATAAACAGAGAAACCTGAGTGCCAACCGCCGCAAGACGTGCAACCGCATTCCGAATGCGGACTACCTGCGAAGCCACATCCAAACCACCTTCGGTCGTCACTTCCTGGCGTTTTTCTGGCACTAAGCAGACAAACTGTGGCTTGATACGACAAGCAATAGCCAGCATCTCTTCTGTCACTGCCATCTCTAAATTCATGCGTGTTTTAATGGTCTGACGCAGAATTTCCACATCACGATCAGTGATATGACGGCGATCTTCACGCAAGTGTACCGTGATCCCTTCTGCACCAGCCTGTTCAGCTAACGCCGCTGCAAACACGGGATCAGGGTAAGCCGTACCACGGGCATTACGTAACGTGGCAACATGATCGATATTTACACCCAATAAAATTTTGCTCACTCTGATCTCCTTGCTATAAACGCAGAATAAAGCTCCCTGCTTTTCAGGGGACGATTGCCCAATAAAGCGGCAAAGGCCTGACGACTAAAGCGTCGGGCAGCCGCTAAAATTTGCGCATTAATAAAATCCCGCTCCGCCATACCGATTATCTCTGTGCCAGAAAAAACGGCATGATCGCGCAGCGCAGTAGTAATAAAACCCGCCTCTGGTTCGTAACGATAAAAACAGGCCGGATCGATGGGCAAACCACTATCGGCGGCATAACAAAAATCGACGCCATAACCCAATTGCTGCAACAAGAGTAATTCAAATTGTCGTAATAAGGGAGAGACCGGTTGCAGCGGATCAGCTAAAACCAGCAATGTCTGAAAATAACTACTATAAAGCCCCGGGTATTCAGTATCCGGTTCCAAGAGATGATAAAGCAGTTCGTTCAGATATAGGGCGCTAAATAAGCGCTCACCCTGTAGGGCAACCTGTGGGCTTCGCGCCTCTAGTTGTATCAAAGTTTTCAGATTACTTTTACCACTATAACGAATGTGCAGTGGTAAAAAGGGCTGTAACAGCCCTTTTACAGCAGAGCGGGATGTGCGGGAACCTTTAGCCACCATGGACACTTTGCCCATGGAAGCCACAAAAAGATCCACCAGCTGGCTGGTTTCACGATAAGGACGGGTATGCAATACAAAAGCCGGTAACATTTCCGGCTCAGTCATCACCATAACCTAAGCTACGCAGTGCACGTTCATCATCAGCCCAACCGGATTTAACCTTAACCCAGAGTTCTAAGAAAACACGCTGGCCGAATAAACGCTCCATATCCAGACGCGCTTCCGTGCCAATAACTTTCAGCTTTTCCCCTTTGTTACCGATCACCATTTTCTTCTGGCCTTCTCGTTCCACCAGAATCAACGCATTAATATGGAACAGCCCATCGTCTTCGACTTTAAAACGTTCGATTTCTACGGTAACTGAATACGGTAATTCTTCACCGGTAAAACGCATCAGTTTCTCACGAATGATCTCTGACGCCATAAAACGTGAACTGCGGTCGGTAATGTAATCTTCCGGGAAATAATGCTGCCCTTCCGGTAACAGACGTTTCGCCATATCACGGATTTTTTCGACGTTAGTGCCTTTTTCCGCAGAAATAGGCAGGATCTCCGCAAAATTACCTTTCTGCGCCAACATCTGCAGATGCGGTAACAAGATCTCTTTGTCTTTGATGACATCGACTTTATTGACCGCCAGCACAACTGGACACTGCATATAGCGCAGTTTATTCAGCACCATATCATCATCAGCGGTCCATTGTGTGCCATCAACCACAAACACCACCATTTCTACATCACCCAGCGAACTGGTTGCAGCGCGATTCATCAAACGGTTAATGGCGCGTTTTTCTTCAATATGCAGACCAGGGGTATCAACAAAGATAGTTTGATAAGCCCCTTGAGTATCAATCCCCAAAATACGGTGACGTGTGGTTTGTGGTTTGCGTGACGTGATACTGACTTTCTGGCCCAGTAATTTATTCAGCAAAGTCGATTTACCCACATTCGGGCGGCCAACAATAGCCACAAAACCACAGTAGGTTTTCTCTTCAGTCATTTCGGTCATATTAATTGCTCCAGTGCTTTTTCAGCAGCGGCCTGTTCGGCCTTTCTGCGACTGGAACCGACTCCAATAAACGCAGCAGAGATATCTTCAATTACACATTCAACGGTAAATTGTTGATTGTGTGCTTCCCCTTTCACGTCAGTTACCGCATAGGTTGGTAACGAACGACGGCGGCCTTGCAAATGTTCCTGCAAACGTGTTTTCGGATCTTTTTGTTCCACACCAGGGCGAATAGCATCCAAACGATCGTTGTACCAAGTTAATAACAGCGATCTGATCGCATCGAGATTACTATCGATATAGATGGCGCCAATTAACGCTTCGACGGTGTCCGCTAAAATTGATTCGCGGCGATAGCCACCACTTTTCAGCTCACCAGGCCCCAGGATCAAATAATCACCGAGCGCAAACTCCCGGGCCAGCTCAGCCAAAGTACGTTCACGAACTAAAGTTGCGCGCATACGGCTCATATCCCCTTCACTGACATTGGGGAAACGATGGTAAAGCACCTCGGCGATAACCAGACTTAATATGGAATCACCTAAAAACTCCAACCGCTCGTTATGACGAGAACCAGCACTACGATGCGTGATAGAGCGAACTAACAGATCTTTATTTTGAAACGAATAGCCTAGTTTTTGTTCTAAGCGGGGTAACTTATCATTCACTGAATACTGCCTATACGATTAAAACGAACACCGGTCGGTATCCAACTAGGTACAGAACTACCTGCCGGGCGATCGAATTCAAAACTCATCCAGATAGCAACCGCTTTCCCAACCAGATTACGTTCCGGCACAAAGCCCCAGAAACGACTGTCTTGGCTGTTATCGCGGTTATCTCCCATAGCAAAATAGTGCCCTTCCGGCACCACCCATTCACCCACAGGTTGGCCTGGTTGTTGGTAATACATGCCTGTGCGATCAGGAATAAAGCTATTACGCAGAATGTCATGGCTTTTCGTGGTAGTCAGTTTTTCCGTGTAATGCTCCAACGGCATACCTAACTGGCTAAATTCACCACTCTCTACAAAGGTAGTATTAATTTTCTGCAGTTGTGGACAAACTTTACTGTCGTGACACGCGGGTTGCAGATAAAGCTCTTTATCACGAAAAATAATGCGATCGCCAGGTAAACCAATTACACGTTTGATGTAATCAATACGCGGGTTTTCCGGATATTTAAATACAATCACATCACCGCGCTGCGGATGCCCGGTTTCCAGCATCGTACGATTCGTCACCGGCTCTTTCAAACCGTAGGTATATTTATTCACCAGAATAAAATCCCCTTCCAGCAGAGTAGGCATCATCGAACCGGATGGGATCTGAAATGGCTCATATAAAAATGAACGTAACACTAATACGGCAGCAATAACCGGAAAAATGCCTTTGCACTGTTCAACCCAAACCGGTTCTGTCATCAATTTTTCGATGGCTTCAGCCGTCAGAGGTGAACCCGCTGAAGCTTGTGCCTGACGCGCTTTTGCCGCTCTAAAACGAACCAACACCCAATGATCCAGTAACCAAACCAATCCAGTTACCAATGTGACTGCAACCAGAATCAGTGCAAACGTATTAGCCATTAATTAGTTATCCTTTCCGACATGCAAGATTGCAAGGAATGCTTCTTGTGGTACGTCAACTCGACCTACCGACTTCATTCTCTTTTTACCTTCTTTCTGCTTATTCAGCAGCTTTTTCTTACGACTGACGTCACCACCATAACATTTCGCCAATACGTCTTTACGCATTGCTTTCACGGTACTACGCGCAATGATGTGATTGCCAATTGCAGCTTGAATAGCAATATCAAACATCTGCCGTGGGATCAGTTCACGCATTTTTTCAACCAACTGACGACCGCGGAATGGTGCATTGTCTTTGTGCGTGATAATAGCCAGCGCATCAACTCGCTCACCGTTGATCAGAATATCCAGACGCACCATATCTGCAGCATCAAAGCGTTTAAAACCATAATCTAAAGACGCATAACCACGACTGGTCGATTTCAGACGGTCAAAGAAATCCAGCACCACTTCGGCCATTGGAATTTCATAAGTCAACGCAACTTGGTTACCGTGATAAACCATGTTGGTTTGCACACCACGTTTTTCGATACACAGCGTGATGACATTACCAAGGTACTCTTGTGGAACCAAAATATTGCATTCCGCGATCGGCTCACGAAGCTCTTCAATGTTATTGATGGCTGGTAAATTAGATGGGCTATCAATATGAATCGTCGTGCCGTCGGTCATCGCGATTTCATATACTACTGTCGGTGCAGTGGTAATCAAATCAAGATCATACTCTCGTTCCAGACGTTCCTGAATGATTTCCATGTGCAGCATGCCCAAGAAACCACAACGGAAACCGAAACCTAGCGCAGTCGAGTTTTCTGGTTCGAAAAACAGTGAGGCATCGTTCAGCGACAGTTTTTCTAACGCATCACGAAACGCTTCATAATCTTCCGATGAGATTGGGAATAGACCGGCATATACCTGTGGTTTCACTTTTTTAAAGCCAGGTAATGCGTTTTCTGCACCATTTTTAGCCAGTGTCAGTGTGTCACCGACTGGTGCACCATGGATGTCTTTGATACCGCACACGACCCAACCTACTTCACCACAATTTAAGGCTAAAGTATCTTTCTGTTTGGGTGTTGAAATACCAAGGCGATCAACACCCCAAGTCTGGCCGGTGCTCATTACCTTGATTTTGTCGTTCTTTTTCAATGAACCATTTTTAATACGAACGAGAGACACCACACCGAGATAATCATCGAACCAGGAGTCAATAATCAGTGCCTGCAATGGCGCATCAGGATCACCTTCCGGCGCTGGAATTCGTTTTACAATCTCTTCCAATACGTCATCAACGCCCAGACCTGTTTTAGCTGAGCAACGCACAGCATCCATTGCATCGATGCCGACAATGTCTTCGATCTCTTCGGCAACACGCTCTGGTTCTGCCTGCGGTAAATCGATCTTATTCAGCACAGGAACCACTTCGAGGTTCATTTCCATCGCGGTATAGCAGTTTGCTAAGGTTTGAGCTTCTACGCCTTGTCCTGCATCAACCACCAGCAATGCCCCTTCACAGGCAGCCAGTGAACGCGAAACTTCATAGGAAAAATCCACATGGCCAGGGGTATCGATGAAATTCAGTTGATAAGTTTCACCATCTTTAGCTTTGTAATCCAGCGTAACACTCTGCGCCTTGATCGTGATCCCACGTTCACGTTCAAGATCCATGGAATCCAGAACCTGCGCTTGCATTTCACGTTCGCTGAGGCCGCCACAAGTCTGAATCAAGCGGTCTGACAGTGTGGATTTACCATGGTCAATATGGGCAATAATAGAGAAGTTACGAATATTTTTCATGAGGTCTTATTTATCTGATGGCATGTAATTAACGATAATTTGAGCAGGATTTTACTGGATTAGCGGCGGTAGAGCTATGATTAGTCGTGAATGATTGCACTGACTGTCAGAACGACAGCCAGTACAGTCAGAAATCGGTCAGTGACAGTTGTTCTGCAGCACAGAAATGATTGGGATCGTCACCCCTAATATCACGGGTTTATATTCAGCTTTGGTCAGTCTGGCCGATTTAAAACGCATCAGAAGAAAACCAACACTGCCGCCCAGAAAAGCGCCAGCTACCGATGGCCACTCCGCATCCGCTACTGATAAGTACTGCCCGATAGCTGCACCCAGCATGATAAAAAATAACGGTAGGATATAGACCAACAAAGCCCCTTTCAGCAGCCCATTTTCCGGGATACCAATTCGCACCTGTTGCCCGACTTCCAATTCTAACGAACAGGCAACATCAATAATTTGCGCATCGTTTTTTTCTTCTTTAGCCATCGAACTGATATTGCAGCTTGATTCTTGCTGACAATGCCCGCATGCAGATGATCGTTTATATTCGACACTGACCATACCGGTCTTTGTTGCTACGACAGTAGCGATTGCTTCAATCATCGACTATTCTCCTGCTGATTAACCTGAATAGTCTCCGCTATACGGTGCAAACTTGCTGCTGGTAACTCACCCACAACCGTTAAAGTCACACCGTCATCCCGGCTCAAGCTTAAAACAGAAGTAGCACCAGACATGGCAAATTGCTCTTTTTCACGCACAGCGCCTTTAGCTGATAACCGCGAAATATAAACAGAGACATCCACTAATCCATCACTAAGCAAGAAATAGTCCACCAATTCCTCGCTACCGATTAGTTTATGTTGATCCGCAGATAACGGTACAAAGCCCGCCGGTAACCAGCCAAGTTTCCACAAATGAGAATCAGGATCTGCCCGATAAATATCCTGATTACGTTCGGCTAGCGGTACTTTCGTCGATGCGATAGCTTTAATATTTGAAGCATTTTCAGGTAAAAAACGAAAATCAACGCCAAGATACTGCTCAACCAGATTGCCTTGCGCATCGTTAATATCCAGACGCAGTAAAATACCAGTTTTCTGTTCCAACCAAAGGATAAAGTTATATTTACTCTCATCTTTGGCTGACAGCCTGACTAACTGCGCGACTTGCCCAGCAATACGATTTTTCCCTGTGCTGACAACTTCATAATGTTCCAGCAAGGTTTCCGGAGTGCAATTCAAAACCGAAAACCAGAGCCCAGGTAGCCGCGAGTTTTGCAAGGTATAAGATAATTCAGCAGACTCCGCGAAAGTCACTTGTTTATTTTTTGCAAGATATTCAACCGGTCGACCACTTAAAGACAGCAGATGAGTGATCTCGTTGTTGGCATACCAACCATGGGTCAATCTTAATGGCTCAATGTTATTTTGTAGTATATGCACCAGCGCCAACTCAAAATTGTTGTGATGATAACCACGCTGCATTTGAAATAACAAAGCCTCTGCAGAAGGGTCTGCTGAGGCTTTAGAGACGAATGAACCAATAAGAAAAAAAGCTAACGCTATACGATGTATCAAAATTCGATTACCGCTCAACTTGTGACAGACGTTGCTGTAATTGGTGATCTTGAATGTACCGAGCAATGCGCTGGCGTTGCTCTTGCAGTTGTTTTTCAGATAATACCTGAGATTGCGATTGAGCATGAATACGATCAGTATTGTAATTAATACTTACCGGTGTTGCTGAGCCACCAGCGACTGGAATTGTGTTCAGCACAGGCCCTTGTTTGATAACCGCATTCATAGAATCTTGTTGCTGATATTGTTGAATACCAACAAGAACTGCGACAGCTACAGATGCAGCAATGCCATATTGCCCTGCAACTTGCATAAATTGTTTAATTTTTGGTTGAACTACAGACAAGAAAGAGCGTTGAGGTTTCGGCGCAAGGATGGTTGGCTCTTGCTCTAACGCATTAGCGATGCGCTGAGATAAAGTATCATCTAAATATTCCGGTAACTCATTACGCAACGCATCACCGATGAGATGATAGCGTTCCCATGTTGCAGATAAAGAAGGATCTTCCAGCAAGGCTTTCATTGATTGCTCGGACGGCAATTCGTTATCCATCAGAGCTGAAATGCGTTCTTTTGATGTAGTCATACTAACCCGTTACTCCATTTCAAAGCAGGATAATCCTAATCTATTCCCTGCAGTACGGCCTTAAGACGATTATCAATAACTTCCCGAGCACGAAAAATACGAGAACGGACAGTGCCAACAGGACAACCAATTACTTCTGCTATCTCGTCGTAGCTCAAACCTTCTATTTCACGTAATGTAATCACTGTACGTAAATCTTCCGGTAATGATTGCAACGCATCTGTTACCGTTTGTCGCACCTGATCTGATGACAGTAAACGTTCAGGGCTCGCTATATCCCGTAACGCATCACCAGAGTCATATTGTTCCGCATCGCCAATATCAACATCCATTCCCGGTGGACGCCGGCCATTAGAGACCAGATAATTCTTCGCCGTATTTACAGCAATACGATACAGCCATGTATAAAAAGCACTGTCGTTCCTGAATGAAGGCAAAAAACGATAAGCGCTGATAAACACTTCCTGTACCACATCGGCACCGTCACTCGGGTTACTCACATAGCGGCTAACCAGATTCATGATCTTACGTTGGTATTTTGTTACCAACAGGTTAAATGCTTGTTTATCACCATGTTGCACTCGTTCAACTAACCGTTGATCGATCTCTATATCGCTCATATCGACGCCGATTTCCTCCAAATTTTCACTATCGGCCCGAAGTAGCACTCTTATTCAGACAGTATTTTTGGAGAAAAGTTCTATTCTCCGCAAAAAAACGTGATCCGGGCTGTACCTGACCATCAGTTGGGCTAGTATAAAGCTTTCCTCATCAAGGCCAATGATACTTATGAAACAGAATGTTGAATACTCCTGCGATGTTTTGATCATTGGCAGTGGTGCCGCAGGCCTCACTTTAGCATTACGCTTAGCAGATCATGCAAAAGTGATGGTATTGAGCAAAGGGCCCTTAAGTGAAGGGGCTACCTATTATGCCCAGGGAGGCATCGCTGCTGTTGCTGAAGAGACAGATAGCGTCGAATCTCACGTAAATGACACGCTGATCGCGGGTGCCGGTTTATGTGATAAAGCCATTGTTGAATTTACCGCAGAAAATGCCAAAGAATCGATTGATTGGCTAATTCAGCAAGGAGTGCCCTTCGATAAAGAAGAAGCGACTTCAGAAGATGGCGAACCAGCTTATCATTTAACCCGCGAAGGTGGTCACAGTCACCGACGGATTTTCCATTCAGCCGATTCCACAGGAAAATCGGTTGAAGTCACGCTCGTTGACCGCGTGCGCCAACATCCAAATATTCAGTTAATGGAACGCTTTAATGCTGTTGATCTGATCACAACCCGCAAACTGGGTATTCCGGGAAACCGTATTCTTGGTGCCTACATTTGGAATCGGACCAAAGAACAGGTTGAAACAGTAAAAGCCCGTTTTGTTGCGTTAGCTACGGGTGGTGCATCAAAAGTATATCAATATACCTCTAATCCGGATGTCAGCTCTGGTGATGGTATTGCGATGGCTTGGCGAGCAGGCTGTCGGGTTGCCAACATGGAATTTAATCAATTTCATCCAACGACACTTTTCCATCCAGATGATCGCAATTTTCTGCTGACCGAAGCTTTACGCGGTGAAGGGGCTTTATTAAAACGCCCCGATGGTTCTCGCTTCATGCCCGATTTTGACCCGCGGGCAGAATTGGCGCCACGTGATATTGTCGCTCGAGCCATTGATTATGAAATGAAGCGCCTCGGTGCTGACTGCATGTTTTTAGATATCAGCCATAAACCGGCAGAATTTGTTAGCAAACACTTCCCTACTATTTATGAACGCTGCCTGAAGCTTGGTATTGATATCACTAAACAACCGATACCGGTTGTACCCGCAGCACACTATACTTGTGGCGGTGTGATGAGTGACAAGTTTGGTCAAACTGACATTCCTGGTCTTTATGCAATAGGTGAAGTGTCATACACCGGGTTACATGGTGCTAACCGCATGGCCTCGAATTCAATACTGGAATGTATTGTTTTTGCCCAATCTGCTGCTGACGATATCAAAGCTCGTTTGCCCATGAGTAGTATGCCACCGTCATTACCAGCATGGGATGAAAGCCAAGTCGGTAATTCCGATGAAGAAGTGGTGATCCAGCATAACTGGCATGAATTGCGGCTCTTCATGTGGGATTACGTCGGTATTGTGCGTACCAACAAACGGCTGGAACGGGCAAAACGCCGAATTGACTTACTGAAGCAGGAAGTACAAGAGTATTACACCAACTTCCGGGTATCGAATAATTTACTTGAGCTGCGGAATTTGCTGCAAGTTGCAGAACTCATAGTCCGTTCTGCAATGGCGCGTAAAGAGTCCAGAGGCTTACATTACAATTTGGATTACCCTGAACAGCAGGATAATCCAACGCCGACTATTTTGATCCCTGGTGATTACTGAGTTCGCATATTGATCCGCCGGGCAATCCGGCGGTATTCAGCCTCATCCATACTGTCTGAAAACAACCATAGATGGATCCGTTTCTCACCTTGCCCGCCCTGTAATACCAGCCAGATAAATCCATAACCAACACGTGATGAGGGTGTCATGTGATAAAACTTACCCTCCCAAAACACTTCATCCCCGCGCATTTCCAAAACAAATTGCCGATGGCTCGCCTGATATAACGACCAAAAAAGTGTGCATCCCCATAAAATAAAGAACAACAGCCAAAAATGACCGTGCAATGAGGACCAAGCTAACCAGCCAAGGATGATATGACCAATCAGCAAAAACAGTTGGTGATGATGTGATGACTCAACCCGAATAACGTGCCTGATGTTTTTCACGAATCACTCCCAAAATCAATTTTAGTGATGTATCTGATGGCGTTTCAGCCCGTAACAAACAACGAAATAACTCCATATCTGAACACTCGAGCAAACGTTGGAAATCTTGTTGCAACGGTACAGAGAGATCAAGGTAATGGTGCTCCAAAAAGGGAGCCAGCATCGAATCCAACTCAAGCATGCCCCGACGACAAGCCCAACGTAACTTAGACAACTCCGCATTCATGCCATGATTTCCTTTGATAATCTTACTAATAGAAGCTGACAAACAATAGCTCGTTATTTACCATGAATCACCATCCCAATGTGGAAAAAACCATGATGAATGAACGACTTTTATTTCCTTCTGAGCCCAGTGTATATCATCTGGATGACGTAACAGTGATCCGGTTAGAAGGTCCTGATGCAGTCAAATATCTGAATGGTCAGGTTACTTGTGATGTTGCAGCCCTAACACCTGGACAAAGCAGCCTTGGCGCCCACTGCAATCCAAAAGGGAAAGTACTCGCAGCATTTCGATTGTTCAAACGGGAACAAGATCTGCTACTGATGTATAAAAAAGAGCTGGCAGAAATCGAGTTAGCTGAACTGAAAAAATATGCAGTATTTTCTAAGCTAACCATCACTGATGTCAGCGATGAATTCTATATTATCGGCACAGCAGGCACAGGCACCGACGATTGGATCAACACTCACATAGCCACATTTGAGCAATTTGATACCTCTATTGTGAAATGCCAAATCAAGCAAGATCGTTGGTTATTGCTATCGCAAAAAGCTCATCCCCTTCAGCTCTCATTACCAGAACAGCCGCATAATGATTGGTGGGGCCTGGATATTTTGGACGGATTACCTCAGCTGAATAAAAACTCACAAGCTGAGTTCATTCCCCAAGCACTTAATCTACATGCTCTAAATGCCATCAGCTTCACCAAAGGCTGTTATACCGGGCAGGAGACAGTTGCGCGAGCAAAATATCGTGGCATAAATAATCGGGCTTTATTTATTCTGCACGGCACTGCCAGCAGCCCCGTGACCTTTGATAGCGTAGTAGAGCGGCAATTAGGGGAGCATTGGCGCTCAAGCGGTACAATCTTAGATGTATGGCAAAAAAATGGGCAATTACTAATCAGTATCATTCTGCCATCCGATACAGCACCCGATACAGTATTTCGGATTGAAAATGATGAAGCATCATCTTTGTCTATACATCCATTGCCGTATGTTCTCGAATGACAAATAACTATTGAAGTAAGGTCTGGCAGAAATTATTTATTTTGCCGGACTTTAATTCTCGTAAAGCCACCACAATATAGATTTATAACCCACAAGCTGTTTAGTCCCCTAACAAATATATCTAATATACCATTCACTCATTTGTTACACTTGGTTTCAATCAGAAATATTAATTAACAATAAAACACAATAAGAAACCAACTAACATGAAAAAACATATTACTTATAGTAAGTTACATAATTAGTTAGATCGTTTCTTTCGGGACAAATAAGAAACAATCTTCTTTGTGATCCATATTCTGTTTCTATATTTATTGCCTTCTTCATTTAAATAATTCCACTATTATCAACCTCGTTGAAATACACAGAATATAAAAAGCGGTTTTCACTTAATTTGAAACCCGTGTATTCAATAAATTAACAGGACGCACACTCCTCAGGAGCTCACTAATATGAAAAATTTGTTCGGAAATCTTCAACAAGTCGGTAAGGCGCTGATGCTGCCTGTATCCGTACTGCCTGTAGCAGGTATTCTGCTGGGCGTCGGTGCAGCTAAATTCAGTGTTCTGCCTGCCACTCTGTCTTCCGTTATGGAACAAGCTGGTGGTGCCGTTTTCGGCAACATGGCACTGCTGTTCGCTATCGGTGTTGCACTTGGTTTCACTAAGAATGATGGTGTTGCAGGTCTGGCTGCTGCTGTCGGTTATTTCATCCTGACCAAAACAGTAACAGTTGTTGCTCCACTGTTGGCTGGTTTGGATCCTACTGCCGCTGATTTTGCAGCGCAGGCAGAAAACGTATCAAACGTAGGTGTACTGGGTGGTGTTATCGCCGGTGGTATCGCTGCGTACATGTTTAACCGTTTCTACCGCATCCAATTGCCTGAATATTTAGGCTTCTTTGCCGGTAAACGTTTCGTTCCACTATCAACTGGTATCGTAGCAATCGCTGCTGGTGTAGTGCTGGCATTCGTATGGCCTCCAATCGGTGGTGCTATCAAAGCATTCTCTCATTGGGCAGCTTACCAGAACCCAGCTCTGGCATTCGGTATCTACGGCGTAGTTGAACGTTCACTGATCCCATTCGGTCTGCATCACATTTGGAATGCGCCATTCTTCTTTGAAGTAGGCGAATACACCAATGCAACTGGCCAAGTATTCCACGGTGAAATCGCTCGTTACATCGCTGGTGACCCAACCGCGGGCAACCTGGCTGGTGGTTACATGTTCAAAATGTACGGTCTGCCAGCTGCTGCAATCGCAATGTGGCACACTGCTAAACCAGAGCATCGTGCAAAGATCGGCGGTATCATGATCTCTGCTGCACTGACCTCTTTCCTGACCGGTATCACTGAACCAATCGAATTCGCTTTCTTGTTCGTTGCTCCTGTACTGTACGCAATCCATGCGTTACTGGCCGGCTCTGCGTTCGTAGTAATGATTCTGTTGGGTATGAAACACGGCACTACCTTCTCTCATGGTTTGATTGACTTCTTAGTACTGTTCTCTCAATCCACTAAAGGTATCATGTTCCCAGTTGTCGGTCTGATTTACGCAGCTGTTTACTACACCGTATTCCGTGTAGCAATCGTAGCACTGGATCTGAAAACTCCTGGTCGTGAAGAAGAAACAGCTGAAGACCTGGAGATGGATGCATCTGAAATGTCTGGTGAACTGGTTCATGCATTCGGCGGTAAAGACAACATCACTAACTTGGACGCATGTATCACCCGTCTGCGTGTGAGCGTGAAAGAAATTGCAAAAGTTGACCAAGCCAGACTGAAAGCTCTAGGTGCTGCAGGTGTTGTTGTAGCAGGCTCAGGTGTTCAGGCTATCTTTGGTACCAAATCAGACAATCTTAAAACTGATATGGATATGTGGATTAAAAGTCATTAATTGATAAGAAAATTAGTACTACCTTTAGCCCCTCCTCTGGAGGGGTTTTTTATTTAGGGAAATAATTTATTTCTAAAAAAACATTTAATAAATAACTCCTATTTTTAAAAAATTAATATTCTGTTACTAGGATTAGACTAATACCCAGATGGTTAGATATAATTATTTTGTGTTTCATATGAAGCAAAAAACAAGAAAAGAAACCGGTTGCATTTACTTTCGATATGATGTGTTTGGTAATACTAGAAAACATAAAGAAACAACCAGAAACTATAAAATAGCTTATTAATAATAACTTACATCCAGAGCATTGCCTTTTAAATCTCCTGCACCGAAAATCAAACTTACGACTTATGCTTCGATTTTCATCAACTATCTTTGCATTTTCAGTATTCCGATTTTTTTATCCAAACACTCATCAGGAGTTTTTATGAGTAACGCGTTTGCAAATTTGCAAAAAATTGGTAAATCGCTGATGTTGCCAGTATCGGTATTGCCAGTAGCAGGTATCCTGCTCGGTGTCGGTTCTGCCAACTTCAGCTGGTTGCCAGCCGTTGTATCACAAATCATGGCACAGGCTGGTGGCGCTGTATTTGGCAATATGGCATTAATTTTCGCCATCGGTGTTGCTCTGGGTTTCACCAATAACGACGGTGTGGCAGCATTAGCTGCTACTGTTGGTTACGCAATTTTGACCAAAACGATGACTGTTGCAGCGCCTTTTGTTGCTGGTCTTGATCCTGCTGCACCTGACTACGCTGTTGCAGTAGAGCACATGTCTAACACAGGCGTTCTGGGTGGTATCATTGCGGGTGCCATCGCAGCGTACATGTTCAACCGCTTTTATCGCATTCAGTTGCCAGAATACTTGGGTTTCTTTGCTGGCAAACGTTTTGTCCCAATCATTACTGGTTTTTCGGTAATCATCGCAGCAGTAGTGTTGTCTTTCATTTGGCCACCAGTCGGTCATGCTATCGATGTGTTCTCTCAATGGGCGGCATATCAAAACCCGACACTGGCTTTTGGGATCTACGGTATCGTTGAGCGAGCATTGGTTCCGTTCGGGTTGCACCATATCTGGAACGTACCGTTCCAAATGCAAGTGGGTTCATTCACTAACGCTGCAGGTCAGGTATTCCACGGCGATATTCCACGCTTCATCGCTGGTGATCCAACTGCGGGTAAACTGGCTGGTGGTTTCCTGTTCAAAATGTACGGCTTACCAGCCGCTGCAATTGCGATTTGGCACAGCGCTAAACCAGAGAATCGCGCTAAAGTTGGCGGTATCATGATCTCCGCTGCGTTGACTTCATTCTTAACTGGTATTACTGAACCAATTGAATTCTCATTCATGTTCGTAGCACCAATTCTTTACGCTATTCATGCCGTGTTAGCAGGTTTAGCTTTCGTAGCATGTATCACACTGAACATGAGTGCAGGTACTAGTTTCTCACACGGTCTGATCGACTTTTTAGTTCTGAGCGTATTAGGTAACAAAGGCAGCAACTTGATCATGTTCCCAGTGATCGGGATATGCTATGCCGCTGTTTACTACACCGTATTCCGCGCAGTTATTAAATTCTTAGATCTGAAAACACCAGGCCGTGAAGAGGAATCTTCAGAAAGTGCAGCATTAGTTGGCTCAGAATTAGCAGGCGAATTAGTACATGCTTTTGGTGGTAAAGATAACATTACCAACCTTGATGCTTGTATTACTCGTCTTCGCGTAAGCGTCAAAAGCACTGAAAATGTTAATCAGACCAAACTGAAATCTTTAGGTGCAGCTGGTGTAGTCATTGCAGGCACAGGTGTTCAGGCAATTTTTGGTACGAAATCAGACAATTTAAAAACTGATATGGATCAGTGGATCAAAGCAAACTAATCTGTTTGTAATCTGATACACCCTAAGCCCCTCATATCAATGAGGGGCTTTCTTTTAAGTGTGAAAATGCACGATCTAAAACAATTACTCGATTATACCGAACTATGCAGGCTAGCTAACTGAATTGACGGTTTACATCTTCAGGATAGGATGTTACGTGTATGTAACCATCAAGGACAACAGTATGCGTAAGCTTTTCTCTTTTCTTACCATTTTTTCTCTCATTTTCAGTATTGCTCTTTTTTCTGAGAATGCTGAAGCAAGAAAATTTGGCGGCAGCAAATCATTTGGTCGTAGCTATAAAACAGCTCCAGCACAACCAACTCAGACAATGAATACCACCAACCCAAGCGTGAACAAACAAGTACAGCCCAATAAAAGTGGCTTGATGGGTGGGTTGCTCGGCGGTTTACTAGCCGGTGGCCTGTTTGCCTGGCTTATGGGCAGTGGTGCCTTTGACGGTTTGCAGATTTTTGACATTTTACTAATGGCTGGCGTCGCATTTTTAATTTTCCGCTTTCTTAAAAGCAGAAGACCAGCCATGCAAGCTGAACCACAACCAGCGTATGGTATGCCATATCAGACCAAACAGAATGCTGATACCGGGTTCCAAAAACCTGAATACGCGGGCGGTACCCCATTTTCACCAGCTTCAGATGCAGTTCCTTTTGATCTCCCTGCTGGATTTGATGTTACCGAGTTTATCAAAGGTGCTTGCGAACACTATCGCACATTGCAATCAGCTTGGAATGAAAATGACTTTTCCAAAATTCAAGAATATGTAACGCCTGAATTGTATAACGAGCTCAAACAAGAAAGAGCTAACTATGCTGGCAACCAGCATACTGAAATACTGTTTATCAATGCGGAATTAGTTCGGGCTGATCGCAAGACTGATTGTGCGCAAGTTAGCGTACTATTCAAAGGCCGCTATCGTGATGAAGTTGAAGGCATTGAAGAAGATATCCAAGAAGTGTGGCATCTGGAACGTAATTTATCCTCTGCAAATGCACCGTGGATAATCGTTGGTATTGAAAATAATTAATACCATTTAAGATCTATTCAAACAATAAAAAGAGGGAGGCGTTATGCCTCCCTCTTTTTTATCATGTATTTTTATTTCACTGAGCCAACTTGACTATAGCCACCGGTTTTCTGCCCCGTAAATCCAGCACAAACTCATATTTACCAGCTTGATCAGGAGTAAAAGTCAGTTCATCTAAACAACTATAAGCACGAATAGGAGCTGGTGAATTTAGAGTTAGAGCAGCGTCATCGATAGCAGCTCCATAGTTAAATGCAGGCAGCCATTGTGCATTTGCAAATTTAAAATGATACGTCTTACCTGCATCAGGCAAATCAGCTTTGACAGTATAAAGAAGTGATGAAACTTGTTGAACTTGATATTCTGTGCGAGCTTCCCAGTTGGTCATATCGCCACGAAGATATAAAGCTGTATTAGATGGAATCAAATCCTTTGCATTATTAGTCTGCTGCATTGACTGACTACTACAGCCAACAATCACGATACATATAGTCAATAACACCAACCGCAACATATCTTTCTTTCCATAGAAGTAAAACATTTATCAGCGCTGATTATACCAACAGCTTGAATATTACATAAACAAAAAGCCCTGCAGTTACCTGCAGGGCTTCGTATTTAATGGTGCTGATACCCAGAGTCGAACTGGGGACCTCACCCTTACCAAGGGTGCGCTCTACCAACTGAGCCATATCAGCACTTTTTTCCGGCTGACTTTCGTCTAATTTTGGAGCCTGGCAGTGTCCTACTCTCACATGGCGAATGCCACACTACCATCGGCGCTACAACGTTTCACTTCTGTGTTCGGCATGGGTACAGGTGGTTCCATCGCGCTATTGCCGCCAGGCATATTCGGTTTACTTATCGCTGCTTGTGTTATCTCTCTCAGCAATAAGTCTTGGAAAGCTGTCCAACTATCTCTAGTCAGTTTGTCTATCAGTTCATCAATCAAACAAGCGCTTCAAAACTACTTGGGTGTTGTATGGTTAAGCCTCTCGGGTCATTAGTATGAGTTAGCTCAATGTATCACTACACTTACACACCTCACCTATCAACGTCGTAGTCTTCAACGGCCCTTCAGAGGACTTATAGTCCTAGGGATGACTCATCTCGTGGCAAGTTTCCCGCTTAGATGCTTTCAGCGGTTATCTTTTCCGAACTTAGCTACCGGGCAGTGCCATTGGCATGACAACCCGAACACCAGCGGTTCGTTCACTCCGGTCCTCTCGTACTAGGAGCAACCCCACTCAATCATCCAACGCCCACGGCAGATAGGGACCGAACTGTCTCACGACGTTCTGAACCCAGCTCGCGTACCACTTTAAATGGCGAACAGCCATACCCTTGGGACCAACTTCAGCCCCAGGATGTGATGAGCCGACATCGAGGTGCCAAACACCGCCGTCGATATGAACTCTTGGGCGGTATCAGCCTGTTATCCCCGGAGTACCTTTTA